>NZ_JBDNRK010000001.1:0-184558 GCF_047718555.1 Clostridium sp.
TACTCCCATCGCACACAGCGAAAGCGATTCACACAAAATCTAAGATTTTGGTTCTTTGCTTTTCTTCAAGTGGGAGTAAAGAGTGGCTACGTCCATGGATAACGACTTCTAAGCATCAGATGCAATAAAAACTCCACCTGATGCCAAGAATTCTGTTTATATAGGAACTTTTTAGTATAATATGAGGTGCTTTATGAGATTAGAATTTATGGATAGAGTTAAAGAAAATGATATTCTTGGTAGAAATATATATACTAGCGAGGGAAATATACTTTTAAGAGCAGGTGTAAAATTAAATGCATTATATATAGAAAAGTTAAAAGAAGTAGGAATTATATACATATATGTTGAGGACAATAGATTAGATGATGTGGAAGAAGAAGATAAACAATTATTGGAACTAAAAAGTTTAACTATGAAAAACATGTCTAAAATAATAAAGAATATATCTGGAAATACTAATAAAAAAGAGTCAATAGATTCTTTAAAAATAATTGAAGATTTAATTGACTATATAATAGAAATGGGTGATGTTAATAAATATTTATATAACATTCAAACCTATGATAACTATACTTATGCACATAGCATAGACACTGGTATAATGTCAACATTTTTAGGGGAAAAAATGAATCTTAATGAAAATGAATTAAAGGAGCTTGGCATGGGAGCTATACTTCATGACATCGGAAAGACAAGAGTTCCCATATCAATAATAAATAAGACGGGTTCTTTAACTGGTGAAGAGTATGATGAAATAAAAAAACATCCTATCTATGGCAAGGAAATTTTAGAAAGGAATTTTAAAATTTCAAGTAATGTAATTAAAGTCATTACAGAACATCATGAAAGGGTTGATGGTACAGGGTATCCTTATGGGTTAAAGGGTTACCAAATATCTAAACTTAGTAAAATTGCCTGTATATGTGATGTTTATGATTCTATTATGACTGATAGATGTTATAGAAAAAAATTTGCTCCTAATGATGCCTATGAACTTATTTTAGCTGGAAGTGGAAGCTTATTTGATGATAAAATTGTAAAGGGCTTTAAAAATACATTTTCTGTATATCCACTGGGATGCTGTGTAAAACTATCTAATGGCATAGAAGGATATGTGATAAAACAAAATCCAGGATTTCCTGATAAACCAATTATTAGAGTATTATATGATATAAATACGAAAAAACCTGTGCAGTTTTATGAAATTGATTTAGTAAAAAGTCTAAATTTAGTTGTAGAAAGTATAGTATAATTTAAATATTCCTCATAAGATTATCTGACAAAAGCATATTTAATAAAAGATATATACTGAAAATTTCACATTGAAATCACTATAAATTGTATAGTGAAAATTAACTTACAAACTTTTGCGGTTTAATTATTATATGCAATAGCTAGAGGAGAGTGCTATGGATAAGTATATAAAAAGCATAATTCAGCAGTTATGTAATTATTACGATTATAGAATTACGGAAATAAACAGTGGCAGTGGTAAAGAAGAATTTTGGGGAGCTATAAGAACACAAACTGTTCCTAAAAAATTATTTGTATTTTTTTGTACGAAGGATCTAAACAATATAGATAATGCTATAAATAGCAGCATAAAAACAGAAAATGATTATGTTAATATAGTAAAGGTTCTTGTTGTAAAAAATAACATAGATATTCCAGAGATACTCAGTAAAAATTCTGGTAATATCTTAATTATTAATTCTTCAAGTAATGAAATTTTATACAGCTCAAATGAAATTGCCAGTGAAATTATGGAGATTATAAATATATTAAATTTTTTCAAAAATAACAAAAATAACTATAAAAAATCACTGGTAACCTACGGTATAATAGTTATCAATGTGGTGATTTACATAATTTCTGCCCTTCTGTCAAGAAATATATTTGACATAGATGTAAACGTTCTGGAATTTTTGGGTGCTAAAGATAATTTGTTAATAAATAATGGACAATATTACAGACTATTTACCTGCATGTTTTTACATAGTGGAATCTTACACATAGTTTCAAATATGTATGCACTCTATAGTATAGGAGGGTTAGCAGAAAGCGTCTATGGGAAGAAAAAATACATAAGTATATATATAGTATCTGGAATAATAGCATCCTTATTTAGCTATGTATTTAGCAGCGGAGTATCAGTAGGTGCATCTGGAGCAATATTTGGAGTATTAGGAGGAGTTCTGGTTATAGGACATAAATTAAAGCATAGAATAGGTACGGGACTTCTCAAAAATATCATTTTTGTTATTGCTATAAATTTATTTATATCTTTTACAATACCAAATATAGACATATCCGCTCATGTTGGTGGACTTATAGCAGGAATAATAATATCCTGGTTCATGTTTCCAAAAAGATCTACCTCAGGGGTGTAAAATTTGGTAACTATACCCTTGAGATAGCTTGGTGGAAGTTCACTCTATGAAAGATTTGTTATTACCTCAGGAGTGTAGTTTTTAATCACCCTTAAACTACATTCCTGATGTGAATTTATTACTTTACTATATTAAGTAAATCAACTTCGTTGAGAGTTTCTTTATCTAAAAGTTCTGATGCCAGCTTGTCTAAGATATCTTTATTTGAAAGTAAAACATTTTTAGTTTCCTCATATAGAGAATTGATAATATTTTTACATTCTTTAACTATGTCATTGCTTGGATTATAGTTGATATTTGACAATTCGGATAGATTCAAAAGTCCGAGAGTTTGTCCCATACCATACTGTGTTACCATATTTGTTACCAATCTTGTACTTTCTCTAAAATCACTGTATGCGCCTGTTGTTATAAAATCCTTACCGAAAATTATATCTTCAGCAGTTCTACCTGCAAGAAGTACCATAATTTTTTTCATTATATAATCTTTATTTTGATAAAGCTTGTCTTCTGGTATGCTTAAAGTATATCCGCCAGCTCCCTTAGTGCTTGGTATTATGGTAACCTTAGAAACCTTTTCTTTTGGAAGCATTTTTAATGATACTAAAGCATGTCCGGCCTCGTGGAAAGCAGTTATTGATCTATCTTTTTCACTAATATTGGAGCGATTAATTTTTTCATAGCCAGCTATTACAATAGAATAGGCTTTATCAAAATGTACATTTTCTATAAATTTGCTATTTGCTTTACAGGCAAGAATAGCAGCTTCATTAACAAGATTCTCCAATTTAGCACCAGAAAAATAAGAGGTTTTACGAGCTAAATCATCTATGTCAATTTTACCTATAGGTTTATTTTTTAAATGAAGTTTTAATATTTCCTTTCTGGCATTTAAATCTGGTAATACTATTTCTATATGTCTATCGAATCTTCCAGGCCTTAATAGAGCCGAATCCAGCATATCTAGCCTGTTGGTAGCGGCCATAACTATTATACCTTCTTTTTCATTGAATCCTGACATTTCCGTTAACAGGGCATTGAGGGTTTGATCTCTTTCATCAGAACCACCATTTTTACCGGATTCTCTCTTTTTACCTATAGCATCAATTTCATCTATAAATATTACAGCCTTACCATGAGACCTTGCCTTTTTAAACAGCTGTCTTACTCTGCTGGCACCAACCCCTACATATACCTGAATAAAATCTGAACCTGACATAGCATAAAAAGGGACTCCAGCTTCTCCAGCTACGGCTTTAGCAAGAAGCGTTTTACCGGTACCAGGTTCTCCATATAGTATTACACCTTTTGGCATTCTTGCACCGTAGGAATTATATTTTTCTGGACTTTTTAAAAAATCCACAATATCTTTTACACTTTCTTTAGCTTCTTCATTGCCGGCTACATTCTTAAAATTAAAACCTATATCTTCTACTACATCGGTGGAAAGAGCATCTACAGAAAATAAACTTTTAGAAGTAACATTACTTGATTTTATAAGCATGACAATTATGGTAACTATAGAAAGTGACAATAAGGCTGTAGGAGCTATATCTCTATTGTATGAAAAAGATTGTTCTGAAACTTCCACACCTTTATTTAATAAATCGGCTTTGAAAGTATCTGTTCTGGGATTATCTGTTTTATATATAGTTCCATCTTTTAATTTTACATCTATTTCAGGCGAATTAGTGAGAGATACCTTTAAAACCTTATGACTTGCTACATCTTTTTCAAAATCTAGGTAAGATGTATCTTTAACATTTCCACTAGTAAAGTTAAAAATAATAAGCAATACCAATGATATGGCTGCTGTGGCCATAGGTATTAGTAAATATTTATTCTTAAGTTTATGCATTAACATACCTCCTAGGGAGCAATTTAAATTCCGTTTTTAGTTTACATAATATATTATACAACGTTTTTTGTTAAAGTCTAATGGAAATTTTACTTAATGTATTATAAAAGTGTAAAAATATAAGATAACTATTATTAATTAACATTAATTTAATGATTAAAACTGGAAACTTTAAGTGTTATTATGGTATAATTAGGTATATTATTAAAGCTTAAGTTTAATAATATTATAGAGATAGGACATATTCAAAAAATAATTGGTCAGTATGTCTTTTATTTTATATGATATCGTAGATGTAGGAGATAAACATATATTAGCTATATCGAAATTATTATTATATGATTTAAAGGATTATCAGAATTTTTGACTTATTATTTATTTTTTATCCGATGACTACCATCCGTAATACTCCCATCTTCTATCAAAGCGGGAGATAACGGCTGCTATGTCCCTGGATAACGATTTCTAAGTTTCAGCTGGAGAAAAAAAATTCCACCTGAAACAAAGAACTCTGTTTATGTCTAAATAATGAGAGGGTGTGTTTTATTATGGCATTAAACAATGCAATGACTGCTGATTTTTTACGTTCTGCTTACGGTGGAGAAAGTATGGCTCATATGAGATATCTTATATGGGGTGATCAGGCAGAAAAAGATGGATATTCTAACATAGGAAGACTTTTTAGAGGAGTAGCTTACGCAGAATTTGTTCATGCTAAAAATCATTTTACTGTACTTAAAGAGCAGGTAGGGGACAGTTCTGTTGCCGCTGGAGCTGTATTTGGTAATACAAACATAGTTGAAAATCTCCAGGGAGCAATAAATGGAGAACTTCATGAAGTTGATCAAATGTATCCTGTATATCTTGAAACTGCAAAATTTCAAGATGAAAAAGATGCCCAAAGATCTTTCCATTTTGCATTAGAAGCAGAAAAAATTCATGCTGAATTATTTAAAGATGCACAGGATAAAGCTAAGGCACAAACAGATATAGGATCTGAAAAAATTTACGTATGTCCAATTTGTGGTTATACAGAAATTGGTGATAATGTTGAAAAATGTCCAGTCTGCGGCGCTAAAAAGGATATTTTTAAAAGTTTTTAAAATAACATATTTTGTTATAGTATTTCAAGAGGCTGCTTTTAATGCATTAATATGTGTTAAAAGCAGTCTCTTTTTCTGTAAGGGAAAAAATCAGTTTAAATAGATTATATTATAACTTTTAATAAGGTCGGTTTATCATTTAAACTCAGTGGGAATACAAAATCCCACTGAGTAAGATTCATTGATAATAAATATGATTTATTGTAACATATATAGTAGAATAGTGTCTAAAAATCAAACAAAGGAAGTGTTGGTATGTGGAAGGATTTTAAAAAATTTGCATTAAAGGGCAATGTAATTGATCTAGCTGTAGCTGTAATAATAGGTGGGGCCTTTGGGAAGATAGTTAATTCCTTGGTAAATGATATTATTATGCCACCTCTTGGACTTATTTTAGGAAGAGTTAATTTTAGTGAGTTATACATTAATTTAAGTGGAAATCAGTATGGTTCCTTGTCTGATGCTGTGAAAGCAGGAGCACCTACTATAAATTATGGAGTATTTTTGAATAATATAATACAATTTTTAATAATTGCATTTTCAATTTTTATTGTAATAAAACAGCTTGATAGATTTAAAAAGAAAGAGGAAAAGATTGAAACAGAAAAGAAATGTCCTCATTGTTTTACAAATATACCTATTAAAGCAACCAGATGTCCTCATTGTACATCAGTGTTAGAAGAATAGAAAAAATGAGTCTATCCAAAGGTTAGACTCATTTTTTCTATTCTTCCGTTTAAATTAATTCTAGACTATTTAAGAACAATATCTTCTATAGTGAATACAAGCAGTTAATATTAACTATAGAATTGAGGTCTTCTCATTAGAAGCACAAGCTCTGTCGAATACCTGCTTCACAATCTCCTTAGTAGGGACACCTTCATGAACTTTAAAATTTCCAACATAGTATGTAGGAACGTAATAATAGTCATATTGCTTAGATATTTCTGGATGAAGTTCTTCATCAATTATTTTAATTTCAATATCCTGATATTTTGGATTTTCTCTTTTTAAGCTGTCCATAAAAGAAAGTGCTTGTTTACAATATGGACACCAGCTAGTTACAAACATAGTTACAGGTTTCATTATTACCACCACCTAATTTAATTCATTTGTGCATTAATATTTTCATAATAATGTTCTAAAAGATTTTAATAATTTTAGTTTTTCATAGTTGCAATATTTTATACTTAGTAATTTTATTGCTTTGTACTATATTAACATATTACTGTAAAATTATCAATAATAATTATTGTATAATAACTATTGTATTGTTAATAGGGCCTTAATAGTTGAGTATATAGAGAGATAGTCAGTTGTAAGTTCAAAGGTCTTAATATTGTATAGCTAAATTTTAGGTGATATAATATTACTATAAGTGAAATATTCATTAACTAAATTATATAAAACACGTAAAAATTAAAATTTAAAAATATAATCAATGGAGGTACATAGAGATGAAAATTGCAATGGCAAACGATCATGCTGGGTTTGAGTTAAAAGAAGAAATAAAGGCAATTTTAGAAAGTCAGGGACATGAGGTAATAGATTTTGGAACACATAGTAAGGATTCCTGTGATTTACCGGATTTTGTTTATCCTGCAGCTTTAGCTGTTGGAAAAGGAGAAGTTGATCGCGGAATATTTGTAGATGGAGTTGGTTATGGCAGTGCATTAATTGCAAACAGAATATATGGAGTAACTGCTGTGGTTTGCCAAGATCCTTTCTGTGCAAAATTAGCACGTCAACATACTGATAGTAATGTATTATGTATTGGCGGAAAAATAATAGGTTCTGCAATAGCTCTTGATATTGTAGATGTATGGATGAAAACTGAATTCTTTTCTGGAATTGAAAAATATGAAAAACGTGTACAGAAGGTAAATGAAATCAGTGAAAGACATTTGAAAAAGCTTTCTGAGATATAAGTTAGCTGTGGTACATATAAAAATAACTTTCTGTGTAATTGCATAGGAAGTTATTTTTATATTCATATTGAATTAATTTAGATTATAATTCTATTCATAAAATATTATTATTTAGTATAAATATTAGTTACAATATGGAAAAGAAACTGTAACATAGCATTGATATTATAAAGTCATGAAGATTACCCCCTTCAGATATTTAATATTTATATGGAAAAAGCACCAGTAGAGATACTGGTGCTTTTGTGAGTTAAATTTTTATTACAAATTTGTAAGATAACATATTCAACTTGTAAGCTTGCAGACATGGAATTAGGTATATTAGATATATATAATTTAGATATAGCGATTAATAGCAGTTAATAAAGTATCAAGTAAATTATTATCTATAAATTAAATTGACATTAATATTCAATAATTAAGACAGCTATAAAGATTTATTATTTGCTAAATAATATGGAAGAAAAAAGGGGATGGATAAATGGAAATTTTAAAGGTTGAAAATCTAAATAAAACCTATGGAAAGGGAGATAACAAAGTAGAAGCACTTAAAGATGTAAATTTAACTGTAAATAAAGGAGAATTTGTAGTAATAGTAGGTGCTTCTGGTTCTGGTAAGAGTACACTTTTACACATGTTAGGGGGACTTGATAGACCAACTTCTGGAAAGGTTATTATTGATGGAGAGAGTATTTATGAGTATAAAGAAGAGCGTTTAGCCATATTCAGAAGGAGAAAAATAGGCTTTGTATTTCAATTTTTTAATTTAATACCTGTTTTGGATGTGGAGGAAAACATAGCTCTCCCAGCACTAATGGACAATGACAAAGTTGATAAGAAATATCTAGGAGAAATTATTGATATACTGGGACTTAAGGATAGAAAAAATCATCTTCCTTCAGAATTATCAGGGGGGCAGCAGCAGAGAGTATCCATAGGAAGAGCACTATTAAATAAGCCTTCTATAGTTTTTGCAGATGAACCTACGGGAAATCTTGATAGTAAGAGTTCAAGGGAAGTAATTGAGTTATTGAAGTTTACAGCTAAAAAATATAATCAGACACTGATACTTATTACCCATGACATAAATATAGCACCTTTAGCTGATAGAGTAATTACTATTGAAGATGGAAAAATAGTTTCTGATAAATATCTTAAAAATAATTAGAAGGGAGGGAGAAAAGATATGTTAAATAATTATAAGCAGCTTACAGGCAGATATCTCAAAGCAAATAAAAAAAGAACCTTGCTGACTATTATTGGGATAATTCTATCTATTGCATTAATATCAACTATAGGTTTTTTTATTGTGGGTATGCAACAGGCTCAAATCGAAGATATAAAAAACAGATATGGTTCCTGGCATGTATCTTTTTCAGCTCCTGAGGAAGACATAATTTCAAAGATTACAAACAACCCGAAAGTTTCAAGGAGTGGAATGTATCAGCAGGATGAACCGATAGATATGGGAAAAGGCTTAAAATTATCTCCTATAATTGTTTATGATAAGGCTTTAGAGCTTTTACCTGTAAAGATAAAAGAGGGAAGGTTTCCAAAGGCAAAAGATGAGGTTGCTCTTGAAAATTGGGTACTTCCCTATCTTGGAAGTAATATTAAAGTTGGAGATAATATAAAGCTTGCCAATAGAGAATATGTTCTTTCAGGTATTCTACAGGATAGTATTGATACACAAAGTGGAAAAAATGGAAGAGTATTTATGATGAGTGATAACATTGATAGAACAAAGGCTGTACTCCTTGCAGAAATAAGTCCAAAGACAAATTTAAGGAATGCAGTAAAGGAATTCTCAGCTTTAACAGACAAAAAAATATTTAAAATTAATGATAAGGGACAGAAAGTTGAAATTCCTTCTGTAACCAGGAATTCTTTTCTTATTGATATGCAGGGGGGTGGTGACGGGAAATCTGGATTGTCACAAATGTATAAGGCAGTAGCAGTGATAATAGGTATTGTAGTTATTGCAACTATTGCAGTTATATATAATTCCTTTCAGATAAGCGTCGTGGAAAGAATTAAACAATTTGGTTTATTAAGGGCAATTGGAATGACACCAAAGCAAATAAGAAAAATTGTGCTGAGAGAGGCGACTATTTTATCTATTATAGGTATACCTCTTGGAATTTTGCTTGGAATTGTTGCTATATCCTCCATAGGGTTTATTTTTAAAATTATAGGAGGAGAAACAGTAGTACTTATGAAGCTTACCATATCGCCTATTGTTATTATGATAAGTATTCTTGTGGGACTTGTATCTGTCTATGTTTCTGCCCTAATACCAGCTTTCTTTGCAGGAAGAATTTCTCCCTTAGTAGCTATAAACAGCAGAACTTCTATAATAAAAGAAGGAATAAAGAAGAGAAGGAGCTTTATTATAAGAAGACTATTTAAGTTTGAGGGAATGCTTGCAGCTAAAAATATTAAGAGAAATAGAAAAAGATATAGGGTAACTGTTTTTTCCATAGTTATAAGTGTAGTTCTCTTTATTACCTTCAAGTCTTTTATGGATATGACTTTAAATATATCACAGACTTTAAATGAATCAAAAAATATACACTTTTTAGTTCAGAATAGTTCTGCAGATTCAGGAATAAATAATAATGTAATAGATAATATTAAAAAGTTAAATTCTGTAGATAAGGTATTTAAAGGATATAATTCATATAATTTTGTCAGCCCTATGGATAAAGATAGAGTTACAGAGGGTGGAAAAATATATGGAACAGCTAGAAATATTGATGGAAAAGAAAAGGTCGTTATGAATGCAGTTGTTAATATATATGATGCTGCTGCACTGGAGGTATCAAAAAAATATATTCAGTCAGGCAGCATAGATATGGATAAGATAAACAATGAAAATGGAGTTATACTAATAAACAAAAATGAATTTATGAATGATAAAACTAATAAGACCTATGTGGGTCCTGTTGCAAATTTAAAAGTAGGAGACGAGATAGAACTGCAGTATGTAGGAGAAACTAGTAATATAGTAACAAATAATGGTAGGGCATCTGATCTAAGGGTAAAGAATGAAGAGAAGCCGGGAGAAACAAAAAAGTTAAGGATAATGGCAATTTTAAGTGAAGATCCTTTTGACTTTAATGGAATTCAGTCAGGACCTAAGCTTATAACTACTGAAGAGGTGGCAGAGAGACTTAATGGAATAAAAGAGATTAATCCAACAAGTTTAAATATATCTCTTAAAAATATAAAGGATGAGGAAAGTGCAAAGCTACAGCTTGAGAATATTATAAAGTCAGAGCCTTCTTTAACTTTAATTAACTATTTAGACTATAATAGAAATTCAAAATCTGCAATACTTATGATCCAAATACTGGTGTATGGATTTATTATAGTTGTATCCCTTATTGGAAGTGTAAACATAATTAATACTTTAACAACAAATATAATACTGAGGAGAAAGGAATTTGCTTCTTTAAAAGCCATAGGTCTGACTCAAAAGTCCCTTAAAAAGATGATTGTCATAGAAGGACTTTTATATGGTATTGTTGGAACCATATATGGATCAATAATAGCTTGCGGATTATCCTATATGATTTACAATGGAATGAGAGGAATAAAAGATATGGTATGGCCAGTTCCATGGCAGGCAATGATTATAGCAGCGGTGTTTTCACTTTTAATAGGATATCTTTCTGTACTGGCGCCGCTAGCTAGAATTAATAGAGAAAATCTCATTGAAGCCGTGAGAGAAGATTATTGATGGTTGGTCTTAAAATTTTCAATAGTGTAGGGGCAATGTTATGTCAAAGTTCATTAAATGTCTTATAGTTTTCATATCTATTATTATAATTGAAATTTTTCTAATTTATTTAATTTACCATATAAAAATGAGTTGAATTTAAAACATATATAAGAAAATAGCAAGTTGAGGATTAAATAAAATATTATGAGACAATGAGTAATTTTATGTGATTGTCTTAAATAGATAATGAAGTTTATAAAAATGTTGGATATAATATAATTAAGGTAAAGATAAGGAATATTGTTATCCGATGACTAGCCGCTGTAACTCTCTACCTTTTAAAGGATGTAAAAAAGTATTTATGATGTGGACTAAATTAAGCACAGTGGTTAATTTGGATGAGTAAGTGAGTTACTTTAAGTTTAAAGAATATAGTTATTAGCTATATTCTTTAAACTTAGCTTACACAATATAAAACTAACGGGGGTAAGACATGCATAAATTATTGTTAGTAGAAGATGATGAACCTCTTGCTATTGGAATAGAATTTACATTAAAGGATGCTGGCTATGAGGTTTCTAGAACCTCCACAGTAGAAGGAGCCAAGGAGATATTTGCAAAAGAACAATTTCATTTGATTATTCTGGATATTAATCTGCCTGACGGAAATGGATATGATTTATGTAAATATATAAGGGAAAAAAGTGATGTCCCAGTACTGTTCTTAACGGCTCTTGATGAGGAGGTTAATATAGTGCTTGGTCTTGAAATAGGTGGAGATGACTATATAACGAAGCCCTTTGGCGTAAAGGAGTTTTTGTCAAGGATTAAAGCTTTGATAAGGAGAAATTATAAAAATGCATCTATTAGTAGTAACTTGAAAAGTGGGGATATAATTGTGGATACTTCTATAGCTTCCATAAGAAAGTGTGGAAAAGAAATTATTCTTACAGCACAGGAGTATAAGCTTTTATTGATATTTATGAATAAACCCCAAATTATAATAAAAAGAAAAGAAATATTACAGGAATTAATTGAAGGTGAAGAGGCATTTTTTGATGAAAATACTCTTTCTGTTTATATTAAGAGAATAAGAGAAAAGATAGAAGATAATATTAAGACTCCAGATTACATAATCACTCAAAGAGGTATGGGGTATCTGTGGAATAAAACTGTTGTTAAGGAGCAGTAGATAACTATGAAGAGATATTTTAGTAATCCTGAGCTTAAAATAAGTTCAGCAATTCTTTTGTCCTTGAATATATTATTTATGATAACAACTATTTTTACTTTAAAATTATATCATGACAATTTAAAGAAAGACTACATAAAGAGCCTAGGAGCTATTGCTGTAAGGATATCAGAAAAAAGTCCACAGCTGGAAAGTGAAATAGCACCTCTTATTACAAAAGAGGTAACCAATGAAGAAGGAGAAAAGGGAAAGGAAATATTAAAACAATATGGTTTAACAACTACATTGGAAAATCAGCTCTTTCCATATATAAATAAAGCTGTTGTAAAGAATACCTGCACTATTATTACTATATTTATTATTATGGCAGTTATACTTTTTATACTTAATTACTTACAGTATGCATATTTTTACAAGTACATAAGAAAACTTACCTTTGGAGCCAAAAGAGTATTAGATGGAGAATATGACATATCAATCAGTGAGGATAGGGAAGGAGATTTATCAAAGCTTGCTGTTTCTTTTAATTCTATGAGAGGTGTAATAAGAAATAACTTAGATGATCTTAGAAAAGAGAAACAATTTTTAGTGGATTTATTATCCGATATATCCCATCAATTGAAAACACCACTTTCTTCTATGATTGTATATAATGATATTCTATTGACTAAGAAGCTATCTAAAGAACAAAGTAACACATTTTTAGTAAATAGTAAAAATCAACTTTACAGAATGAATTGGCTTATAAAAAGTATATTGAAGCTGGCAAGACTTGATGCCAAGGCTATAGAATTTGATAAAGAAAATCAAAGTCTAAATGAAACCATAGAGGACTCTGTGGAAGCATTGGAAGGTAAAGCATCAGAAGCTAATGTGAAAATAAATTTTAAACAAAATACACAGGTGATATTTGAGCATGATAGTGAATGGCTTCAAGAGGCTCTAATAAATATTATAAAAAATTCAATAGAACATAGTAAACAAGATGGTAAAATAAATATTTCCCTTAATGAAAATCCTGTATATAGAAGAATTACTATTGAAGATAATGGGGAAGGCATAAGTGAAGAAGATTTACCAAATATATTTAAGAGATTTTATAAGGCAAGAACCTCAAATAACAGTGAGTCTGTGGGAATAGGATTGGCTCTTTCAAAGTCAATAATAGAGGCACATAGTGGTATTATTGAAGCTCAGAGTAAAGTTAATGAAGGAACTAAATTTATTATTACATTTCTTAAATACTAGAAATAGCAATAGTTTACGTTAGTCTACATTTACAGCAGATTTATATACACCTGTTTTTATCAGGAAAGTTAAGAGAATTATTTGGTAAAACTTTGGATTCTTTGTTTTCAATAGATATAGGAAATCCTACAGTGCTTATTTCAGTATTATTTAGGAAAATAAAACTTTAGAAAGTATTAAAATAAAGTCTGTAAACTATTAAGCTTACAGACTTTAAAAGTTATCTATAGTATTTTATTTGATACTAGTTCAGCAAAATTCTTTAAATCCTTTAAATGATTTTCAATTATTCCCTTTACTATGTCTAGATTTACAGTTTGATAATCATGAACTGCTATATTTCTAAAACCAACCATTGCCTTTAAGTTTTTAAGCATATTTTTATCAATGAATCTGTTGCTATAAAGTACTTCAAAGGCATCTCTGCTGTTTTGAGGAATCCCCAGTTTTTTATCTGAAACAATATGCATTGCCATGTCTATAGAGGCTTCACAGGCTCTTTGAATATTTAAAATTATAGAATCCTGTTTAGTATAATTTTTTAGGCTTTCAGGGTTGCTGTCATATTCTTCATTTATTCTTTTTATACATCTTTCTATTACAGCTATTTTATTAAGTATTACGTCATTGCTCATATATATAACCTCTCTTTTTTATACTTTTTAAAATCACTTCCCTTTCTTCGTTTAGGGTAGCATAATCCTTAAAAGCATACATTTCAAAATAAGCTACTCTGGTATCATCAGAACAATATATTTTTTCACCATTATAAATTATTTGAACCTTAAATACAGTTGAGGCATTTTCTAAGTTTATTAAATCCACATCTCTTTTCACTATATCAGCTAATTCCTGAGCAAGCATAAATAATTCATAGTCAGTAGTATTTTTATTGCTTAAAAATGCTATATCTATATCACTATCTTCTCTAAATATGCCCTTTGCACTAGAACCAAACAAATAGATTGCATAAGGTTCTAAATTATTTAAAAGAAAATTTTTTATATTTTCTATAGTGTTTTTATCTAAGTTCAACAGTATCACTTCCTCAATATTTATAATTATTTACCAAATAACTATAAAATATATAATACAATTGTTATTATGATTTAGCCTTAAACTTAGTTCCGCATTTGCTGCAGGTAATAGTTACTTTTCCTTTGTTTCTAGGTAATCTTAATTTTTGAGAACAATTTGGACATTTAAGTACTTTATAATCTTTACGCTGATTGAAGGAAGCTTTAATTGAATAAAATTTCTGCTGCATTTTAAAGATAAAACTATTAAAGGCAGCCAGTTCCTGATAGCGTTTATATTTATTTCGTGAAATAGTTCTAAAGATAACGTACACCAGTAAAGCAAAGGCCACAAGTTCTACATATCTGTTAAAGCTTATAAAGCTTAAGATTACAGATAAAACAAGAATGCAGGTGGAAAGTTTATCAATACCGTAGCAATCTCTAAAATAGTAGCGAAGTCTATCTAAAAAATTTCTCATTTTTAATTTACACCTTCCTCTCTTATATATAAAAGTTTTGTTAAGAAAAATTTTATATAATAAACATTTATGGATTAGTATTAAAATTATAAACTTTAGCGTTTATCTGTACTTGTAGTAATATTCTATCATAAAGTTATAATTTAGTGCATCACTATTTTGTCTATATCTGCATTGAAATTTAGTATTTCAATACATACTTTTATTTAGCAAAGTATTTTGAATTTCCTTAAAATTACTGCTTAATTGGATTTAAATTAAGTGTTTTATTAAAGTTTAACTCAGTTAGAGTATTGTAAATTTTATTTTTGATAAAAATAAATTTTTATCAAATTTTTATTTTTTGAATATTTACCTTTAATCTTTATAAGGTAATGTATTAACTGTGAGGTGAGATTAATGTGGATAAGTAAAATCAAAAAGAGAAAAATTCAGATGCTTTTAATTGGTTTGGTAGTTATGATTAGTTCCTTTATGTTGGCTTCAGCCATAGGGATCATAACAAGTGTAAGTGAACCAATGAATAAGCTCATAGTGGGAACCAAAGCCCCCTTACTATTCATGACAGTAGATAAAAATGAAACCATGGATAAGGATGTTTTAGAGGCTAAAAAGGTCTTTCAAAAGGACAGCAGAGTTTCAGAGGTTAATATAATAGATAATATTGTCATGGCCAGCGGAAAAATAAAAGTAAATAATAAATATATGGGAGCTGCTGTTAATTATTTTCTTAACTACAAGGAAGGTGACTTTGGCTCTCCTAAATTTATAAAAGGCGGAGGCAATTTAGAACAAGGAGAATGTTTTATAAGTTCAATTATTGCAGAAACCTATAAGCTTTCCACTGGGGATTATATTACCGTTGAAAATCCAAAGGGTGATATAAAAATGAAGATTAAAGGAATATATTCAGATCCCTACAGTGTTTCCATAGGTATGGGTATTTATAGATATTATGTAAATGATAAACAATTACAAGATATAGCAGGCGCTGATAAAAAAATGGTGACGGTTTATAGTAATGTCCAGGCTTCTGCAAAAGAAATCATCAAAAATTATAAAAATAACAGTGATAAACAGTTGTCGGCATCAATTACAGATTTGGATACGGCAAAAATAAGTGCTGAGATAGGACAGCAGATTATGGGTGCTTTTGTGGCAGCTTTTGCATTTATAATATTGTTAGTATCAGCTGTAGTAATAAGAGCTTCCATTTTTGACAGCATCATAAAGGAATATAAAACCATAGGGGTATATAAGGCATTAGGTTATAGTTCTTCTACTATAGTAAATATATATCTTAAGGCATACAGCACTGTAATCATAGCCTCAGCTGCTACAGGTTCCTTATTGTCAATTTTTATGATGAAATATATTTTAAACACCGGCTTTAAAGTGTATGGAGTGGATGTTAAAGTAAGCTATATCATGCCTGCGGCTTTAACTATCGCCTTAGTGGCAGTACTAATGCTCATCAGCATTTATGGAGTCATTAGAAAAACTAAAAGGATTTCTCCAGTTGAAGCACTAAGCATTGGAATGCCTGTTAACAATAAAAAAGGTATTTCACTCAGCTTCATAGAAAATAATTTCTCACCAATCAGCCAAGGCTTCAGAAAGATTTTGAACTACAAAAAGTTTTCTGCAATTCTTTTTTTAATACTATTTATTTGTTCCTATGTGGTAGCTTATTCAATAACTAATTATAATGATCTCTCTGTATTGAGTGAAAAAAGCAGCTTTTGGTTTGGATTGGATGATGCTAAGTACAGAATTACCATAACTGACAAGGATAAGGAAAAGGACATTTATACTTGGATGAAAAATAGTGAGTATATTAAAAATTTAGTTAAAGAAAGCCTGGACTACTCTTCAGCAGAGGTTTCAAAAGAAGAAATAGATGAAGAAGGTTCAATGGTTTTAAGTGTATATGAACAATATGATAAGGATATAAGAGAAGCTGTTATAGAAGGAAGAAATCCTAAGTATGATAATGAAATAGCTGTCAGTAAAAAATTATTAGAAAAAACCCATAAAGCTATAGGTGATTATATTGATATTTATATAAAGGGACAGAAGAAGAGTCTATTAATAGTGGGTTCCTATCAAACTATGATGAGACTGGGCATGAATGCCAGAGTTTTAGAAAAAACTGTGGAGTCTGCAGATAAGGACTATGAAAGTACAAATATAAGCTTTAATTTAAAAGCGGAAAGTGATTATGGAGCTTTTAAAGAGCAGGCTGTAGATAAGTTTGGTAAAGCTATTGATGTATATGAAAGTAAAGATTATTTCAAAAATGTGCTTCAAGGCGTAATGGAACCACAAAGAGCAGCGCAGATACCATTTATGTGCATGCTTATATTGATAGGTGCTATAAACGTATTCTCCATTATTACGCTTATGAATTTAAATAATAAAAGAGATTACTGTATATATAAGGCTATTGGATACAGCAGCAGGGATTTAATGATAACAAATGGAATGTATGTGATGATTTTAGGAGTATTGGCGGCTATAGTATGTATACCAGTCTTCAGCATAACATTTCCAATAACCATGAACCTGATATTCAGTATGTTTGGTATATATAATTATCCTGATAATGTAGAAGTACATCGTTTATTGATAAGTCTATTATTTTCCATGGGAATATATTTTATAAGTACTATATTATCTTCACTGTCTATCAGAAAATTTAAAGTTCAAGAGCTTAATGAAGACTAAGAATTCTGCAAAAAACTAAAAATAATAACTACAGGGGGAAATATTATGAAAGAAGTAATTATTGAGGCTAAAGGTCTATGTAAAACCTTTGTTTCAGAGGGAGAAAATTATAATGTAATAAAAAATCTTGACTTAAAAATATACAAAGGGGATTTTACTGTAATAATGGGCAGTTCGGGTTCTGGTAAATCTACTCTTATGTATCTTTTAAGTGGTATGGATAAGGGTAGTACGGGGGAAGCGATACTTCTGGATACTGAATTGTCAAAGATAAATAAGAGGGAAATGGAAAAGCTGAGAAGAGAAAAGATTTCCTTTGTTTTTCAGGGAATAAATCTTATACCAGATCTAAATGCCTATGAAAATATAGCAGCACCAACCTATAAAATGAAAAGGGATAAAAAAGAATTAACAGAAACTATTAATGAACTTTTAAGTAGATTTTCTATGAGTGAGCACAGGTCAAAATATCCATCACAGCTTTCTGGTGGACAGAAGCAGAGAATTGCCATTTGCAGGGCCCTTATTAACAAACCAAATGTAATATTTGCAGATGAACCCACAGGAGCCTTGAATTCTACTCAAGGGCAAGAGGTTCTCAATATTTTAACAGAATTAAGTGTGGAAGGACAATCTATTGTAATGGTAACCCATGATTTAAAGGCAGCAGTGAGAGCAAATAGACTTCTTTATATAAAGGATGGCAGAATAGATGGGGAGATGAAATTACCGGGATATGATAAAGAAAGTCATCAGGAAAGAGAAAGAGAAATCGTTGATTTCTTAAGAGAAAAGGGCTGGTAAAAGCAGAACCAAGCTTTCAAGTATGGATTACTATATGGAATTAGAGTATAATTTAATTAGCTTATAATATTATGAAAATATGGGATTTATCTGATAGGTATACTTTAATATCAGTAGTAAAGAAGTGTTTGCTTTTTATGGTTATCCTAGGAGCAAAGAGTATAGAAGTTTATATAAAATAATTCTTAAGAAATGCAGTGGGGGTAGAGCTTTGGCAAACGAAAAAATTTTAATAGTAGAAGACGAAGTTGATCTATCAAAGATGGTAGGAAAATATTTGAGTAATGAAGGCTTTGAAATTTCCGAGGCTCATGATGGAAGGGAAGCTTTAAATAAGTTTGAAAGATTTAAGCCTCAACTGGTACTTCTTGATATAATGCTTCCAAAACTTGATGGTATGGAGGTATGTAGAATAATAAGATCAGAATCACAGGTTCCCGTAATTATGCTTTCTGCTAAAAATGGTGATTTGGACAAGGTTTTGAGTTTGGGACTTGGAGCAGATGACTATATAACTAAACCTTTTAGTGCAATGGAATTGATAGCAAGGGTTAAAGCTCATATTAGGCGATATGTAAATTATCTGCCGGAAACTAAGAAAGAAGAAAAAAATGTCATTAGAATAGGTGAACTTGAAATTAATATATCCGCCTACTCCGCTGTAGTTAAAGGAGAAGTTTTAAATTTAACCTCAAAGGAGTTTGAAATACTGAAATTTTTATGCAGTAATCCCAATCAAGTTTTTTCTAAAGAACAGATATATGAAAAAATTTGGGGCTTTAATGAATATGGTGAAATCAATTCTGTGGTAGTTTATATAAATAGGTTAAGAGAAAAGCTGGGAGTACGGGGAATAGGTTATATAAAAACTGTTTGGGGAGTAGGTTATAAGCTTGAATCAAAATAAATTAGATATGAAAGCTAAAGAAGATTATGGAAAGTTAAAAAATAAGAGGAAGCTGGTAACTTTATTAACTGTTTTTATTTTAGCTTTAATTTCAGTAGAATTCTTAGGGATAGTTTCAACCTTTGCATTTTACAGAGATGAAGATGAAACTCTCTACTATAATAAAACAAGATTACTTTGTGCAGATAAACTCAATGAGATAAATGAAAAATTCAAAGTGGGAACTTACAGTTTTGAGCCTTGGAAATATCCATATGCAGTAATAGACAGCAGAGGTAAAGTTTTATATTCTTCTTATGCTTTAGGAATTCATGGACAGGTTAATCTTCAGAGTTTTCTCCAATTTGACAGAAGTACATCCTTAGAATATAAGGGATTTATAAAAAGTAGTTTTCCTATAGTTATTGATAATGAAAATAAAGGCTTTTTTATCGCTTTCATAAATATTAAAGATCTACAGGAAAAAACTACATACCAAAGAAAAATGGAAATTATATATCCGCAGCTTATCTTAATAATTTTTTCAATAGTCATGTTTATCATATTTAAAATATATGTTGTTAAATATGTTCTAAAGCCTATCCTGAAAATAACTAACAGTTCAAAAGATATAATAAAAGGAAGATTTGATAATTACATAACCTTTAATAGTGATACAGAAATAGGAGAACTTTCCTATGCCTTCGAACTTATGAGAGATGAAATTAAAAGTCATAGGGAGAGAGAAGAAAAACTTAAAAAATCCCAAAAGGAAATTATAGCAGCCATATCTCATGATCTAAAAACTCCACTGTCGGCTATTAGAATATATGTGGAGGCTATAAGAGATGGTATGGCTGAAAAGGAAGAGGACAGATATGACTACACAGATACTATTCTCAGAAAGGTAGATACCTTAAACAAACTTATTGATGATTTACTTGAACATTCAAAGGAAAATCTAGAGGTATTGTCTATAAACAAAAAAGAAGTATCTATTAAGCCATTTTTAGAAAAGTTAATAGGTGAAATAAATATGGAACTCTTAAGAGTCAATGCTGAATTTTGTTGGGACAAGTATATCCCAGAGGGGATAGTAAGTATAGATGAAGTAAGAATTAATCAAGTGATTTTCAATCTGATCAGCAATTCAATAAAATATTCTAAGGAAAATTTAAAAATAAAATTTAAAGCAGAAATAAAAAATAGATATTTATTTATATACATAGAGGATAATGGTATTGGAATAATGCAGGAGGACATTTCATATATTTTCAATAAATTTTACAGAGGAGATAAATCAAGGAACTATAGAATACCGGGTTCTGGACTTGGTCTTTCTACTTGTAAGTACATAGTGGAAAAACATCTTGGAGAAATATATTGTAAAACTATAAAATCTGGTGGAAGTATATTTTATTTTTCAATTCCATTGAGTTAAAGTATATTCAAAAAATAACAAGTTAGTATGCTGGTATAATTTTGCATCTTTGATTTGTTATTTTTTTATTGTATAAAATTACATATTGCAATTTTGCTTCAAAAATGCAATTATTAAAATATAAAAAAAAGATAAATTATTATATTATTTTAATCACAAAATTAAATTTTATTTAATAGTTTAACAATATGGATTGTAAAAATTTTATAATAAGGTTAATTATGGGTTTCAAATAAACATATAAGACAAATATATATAGGAAGTACTTTTAATTTTTTAAAAATTCAAAAAAAAGCTGTAAAAAAAATCTTTTTACTATAGATTCTTATAAAAGTTTAGTGTATAATCTAAGGAAACTATAATATTATTTAATTAAGACTTCTAGTAATTAGTGATGTACTCAGGGTGTATTAGTAGAGTTAGAGTGAATTGAAGCTGAATTCAAACAATAAAATTATATTCTCTAAATAGTGCAAACTATGATGTTATCATTAATTAGTCCTTCATTTTATTATAATAGGGGGTTATTGAAGCTACTGCTATTAGTCTTGATATAATTCATAGTAAAGGGTATATAAAATATGTATGGGGGGTATAAATTATGAAATATGATGGAATTGAGCTTCATCCTAAAGTTAAGGAATTGCTAAGCAAGTATAATCTTTTAAAAGATGAGTTGGGTAGATTGATCGAAGAAAGAGAATATGTAACTGTTACTGAAATTCCAAGACTTCAATCTGAGTATAAATTTAAAGTAGGGATTGTTGAATATGACTGCTTTGCTTTAAAAATTCAAATGAGAGCTATGAGACATGAAATAAAAATGCGACAGGCAGCTCTTATGAGTGGAGAAACTATTACTGATGAAGAAGTTAAAAATAGAATTGAAATAGAATTGAAAAATTGGAAAAAGCAAATTGATAAGATGAATGAAGAAATTAATGAAGCTAAATTATATTTAAATAGCCCCACTTTATCAGAGGAAGAAGCTAGAGAGTTTAAATTATTATATAGAAATCTTGTAAAGAAACTTCATCCAGATATAAACTTAGATTTATCTGAGGATAATAAGACTCTATGGGCAAAGGTTAATACAGCCTATAAAGATGGGGATATAAAGGAATTAAGAGGTTTAAATGAAAACACAGAAAATATTGAAGAAGATTTACACTTAGAGGATGAAAATGTATTAGATAATATTAGCAATAAAATAGTAGAAACCAGGAATAATATAGAAAAAGTTATACAAGATATTAATAAATTGAATTCTGAATTTCCTGTTAATATGAAGGAAAAGCTAAACGATAAAGAGTGGATTAAAATAAAAAATGAAGAGACAACTAAGCAAATAAAAGACTTAGAAAAGAAAAAAGTATTTTTAAAGGCTATGTTGGCTGAGTTTATTTAATATAACTAAAAGCAAGTAGTAAATTAAAATTGTCTAAAGCTTAATTTTAAAAATAATTTTATTTAAAGTTAAAAACAGCAGTAAGAAACTGCTGTTTTTTAGCATATTATATATTAAATACTTGTATTTGCACTAAAAAGTATAGAATATATAATAGAACAATTTATTTTATACTTCCGGAAGCTACGGATTTGATGATATGTTTTTGTGCAACGAAATAGAAAACTATTACTGGTATTATTACTAAAACTAAAGCTGCTAGAGCCAGATTCCACTGCTTTGTATATTGACCAAAGAAGAAGAATGTCTTAAGTGGTATTGTAAGGGTGTCGGGTTTGTTTATAACAAGAGAAGGAAGCAGATAGTCATTCCATATCCATACAGTATTGAGTATTGCAACTGTAATGGAAATTGGTTTCAATAGTGGAAATATAATATACCAGAAAACTTGAAATTTGTTACAACCATCTATAGTAGCAGCTTCATCCAGCTCTTTTGGAATGCTCTTTAAAAACCCATGGTATAAGAATATGGATAAAGATGCACCAAAGCCAAGATACATAAACATTATGCCGCCCATATTCAATAAGTGTAATTTACCAGATAATCTTATTAATGGAAGCATTACTGCCTGGAAAGGTATAATCATAGATGCTATAAACATCATAAATATGACATTGCTTAGTTTACTCTTAGTTCTCTCCAGCATCCAGGCTGCCATAGATGCAAATACTATAATTAGTAAAACACTTACAATTGTTATCAATAATGAATGAAATATAGAGTTAAGAAAATCTAATTGACTGAAAGCTTGTTTATAGTTACTTATGGTAAATGTACTTGGAAGTGATAATACACTTTGAAATAATTCTCTTTTTGTTTTAAAGGAGTTTACTATTATTATATAAAAAGGAGATAGAAATAATAAAGCCAGTAAACAACTGAAGAATATTCCGATAAATTTTAGAGCACTCTTTTTTTTAACATTTTCCATTATGCTTCCACCTCACCTTTCTTGGAGAAATATACCTGGATTAATGATATTGCTCCAACTATTAAAAGAAAAATAACTGCTTTGGCTTGTGCTAAGCCCATTTGATTCAAAGAGAATGCAGTGTTATATATGTTCATTGCAAGCATTTCAGTTGAATTGGAAGGACCACCTGCTGTTAATGATAAATTTTGATCATAAAGCTTGAAAGAATTTGACAAGGTTAAAAATATACTTACAGTAAAGGCTGGTCTTACTAAAGGAATTATTATATTCTTAATTCTCTGCCATGCATTTGCACCGTCAATTTGAGCTGCTTCTACTAGTTCTGGTGGGATATTTTGCAGTGATGCAACATATATAATCATGAGATAACCTGACATCTGCCATGCAGTTAATATAACCAATCCGTATAAACCAGTTTTGCCGTCAGACAGCCAACCTTGAAGCCATTGTATTCCTAAAAGCTTACCTATACTGGCAAAAACCTGAGTAAATATAAACTGCCATATAAAACCAAGTATAAGACCACCAATTAGGTTTGGCATAAAAAATATAGTTCTCAGCATATTAGAAATTTTTGATTCTCTTGTTACTAAAAGAGCCAGTCCAAAAGCTATTACATTTAATATGATAAGTGCTAATATTGTGAATTTTGCTGTAAATAGGAAGGCATGGCCGAAACCTGGATCTTTAAATACAGATATATAATTTTTCAAACCTATAAGTTTAACACTGGAATTAATACCGTTCCAATTTGTAAAGGAATAGTATATTCCGACTAATAATGGTATAAGCTGGATTACGATATAAGCAAAGAGAATAGGGCCAACAAAATACCAAAATGACAAATTTCTTTTTTTCATATATTTACACCTCCAATGAGTAATATAAATTTAACAAAACATAGATGTTTTAACCTAAAAGCAATAATATAAAATTCCATATAACCAAAATTGATATTTTAATTTTTGATTTAAATTTGTAGAAGAATCTAAATAAGATAAATACCTATACAACAATAATTAAATAAAAATTTTCGTATTAGTATAAATTATGAAGTTATTTAGGTATTTATCTGTTAATTTATTTTAATAATCTGCTATATTTTTAATAGATGATTTTTTTACATAATGAATTTCATCTGCTTATTTTCTTATATCAGCCCAACTGCTTTTTGCATTTGATATTACTTTATCCCAGGTTAAATCACCGGCAATATATTTTTGTATATCTGCAGCTAGAAGTTTATCATACCAACCAGTTGGATAACCAGAGAATACCCATGGGGTGGTATTTCCAGCTTTTGAATATTTCAATATATCTTTTGCTAATGGATCTGTAGGTTGTAAATCACTTGCATCATAACCTTTGAATGGAGGAATAAATTTGAAGTCCTGTATAATCATTTTTTTACCTTCATCAGAAGTATATAACCAATTTAAGAAATCCTCAGCATCTTTTTTAGTATCAGCATCTTTATTACTGTTAACAGCCCAATATTCAGGTACGCCTACAGGGATTGTACCATCTTTAGTACCATCTATTGTCATTGGTAGTATACCTATATTTTTAGCAAGATCTTCATCAATACCTGCAACTGTTCCACTTATCCAGTTACCTTGTTGAATTATTGCAACTTTACCTAGAGAGAATAACTGTTCAACTTCTGTTGAGTAATCTACACTGTTTATGGATTTATTTGTTCCATCAGGTTTATATCCATTTTGTATTTGTATGTCTAAAAGCTTTTTAAAACCATCACCGTATTTAAAATCAACAGTTTTAGCATTGAAAGCTGCAACAGCATCTTTAAATTCGTTTCCAAGAGCCACATTGGAAGTATGCATACCAGTTACCCAAGTTTCCTTACCTGGTAATGCAAATACAGATTGAATTCCAAGGGAACTTTTCTTTGAATTAAGGGTATCTACAGCTTTTTGTAAATCGGTAAAAGTTTTTATTGTATCAGGGTCAATACCTGCTTTTTTGAATATGTTCTTGTTATAGATAAAACCATAACCTTCTAAGTCAAAGGGCATACCATAGACTTTACCATCAACTTTTGCTGAATCTAGAGTTCCGTCATAGGCTTGTGAAACCCAAGGCTGACTTGATAGATCTTCAAGCTTGCCCTTCCAATCAGATAGTTCTTGTGGTCCACCAATATTGTAAATTGCTGGCTCTTGACCTGAGGCAAATTTTGATTTTAATGCAGCAGAATAATCTTGACCGCCGCCAACGGTTTGAATGTTAATAGTAACATTCTTATGTTTATCGGTATAAGCTTTTGCAGCTTTGTCAAGGGCATCCTTAGCCTCAACCTTAAATTGGAAAATATCAACGGTTACATTTTTGCCGCCAGAAGAACTACTGCTGCTATCACTTCCACAAGCAGCAAATAATCCAGCCGTTAGAGTTAATGCACAAGTAAGAGCCAATAATTTTTTGATTTTATTCATAAAAATTCCCCCTGCTATTTTTTTATATTTATTTATTAGAACGAAATCGTTTACGTAATGCTTATACGAAATCGTTTACCTAAACTTAATTATTATGGAATATTTATAGATACAAATATATTCCTATTATTATATTTAAGATATATTTATCTATTTTAAAGTAATTTTTCTTAAATGAGTTTTTATGACATAGTAATGTATATTATTGAACTGATTGTAATCGTTTGCACTATTTTGATTATACTTACAAAATTTGTAGCTGTCAATATATTTTTTTATTATTTATGTTTATAATATTTTTGTTATATATGCTTTGTGATGTAATTACATAATGTTATTATTATTTTATGAATAAAAGATAATAAGTATTACATTATAAATTAATTTATGTTGTAATACTATTATCTTTAGGTTGACATGTAAATTAAGTTTATATAAAATCAAGATATCTAAAGGAAAACAATATAAAAGGTATTGCAGTAGCCGGCTTTAACAGTATTCCTCTATATGTAAAGGTTTTCTTTAGGGGCATAACTTTTTATCAGGGTTTTGATATGCCTTCAGAAAGAGCATATTCCATATTAAAGGGGCATAAAAATACTTTGAGTATAATTGCGATAATATTTAATTGGAAATTAGAAATTTAGGCATGTGAAAGTTAATAGCAAGTGGATGATATTTTGAAGATGTCTTAAATAAGGGGGATAAAAATGAGTAAAATAAAAGCTTGCATATTTGATTTGGATGGGGTTATTGTTGATACAGCTAAATACCATTATTTGGCTTGGAGGCGACTAGCAGATAAATTGGGTTTTGAATTTACAGAAGAACAAAACGAAAGATTAAAAGGTGTAAGCAGAATGAAATCCTTAGAAATACTCTTGGAAATTGGAAATAAGAATTTTACCGAAGAAGAAAAATTAAAATTGGCAGAAAAGAAAAATAACTGGTATATAGAGTATATTTCAAAGATGAAAGAAGATGAAATACTTCCAGGTGCCAAAGAATTTTTAGAAATTGTAAGAGACAGTGGAATTAAAACAGCCTTAGGTTCAGTAAGTAAAAATTCCATGACTATATTAAACAATCTTAAATTAATAAAGTATTTTGATGCAGTAATTGATGGAAATAAGGTTAGCAAGGCTAAACCAGATCCAGAGGTTTTTTTATTAGGAGCGAGAGAAGTAAATATAGAACCTAAAAATTGCGTGGTCTTTGAAGATGCACAGGCAGGTATAGAGGCTGCAATTAATGCTGGTATGTATTCTATTGGCATTGGAGATGCTAAAATATTGAATAAGGCAAATTTTGTAATTAAGTCACTAAAACAAATGACTATTGAAAAATTAAATTTACTGTAAGAAATATCAAATAAAAATAATAACTAATCTGTTTTATCTCTATAAATATAATTAAAAATTGAGCTATTGCGTTGGGGGGAATTGTAATTGGAAAGGTTTTTTAAAGTAGAGCCATGGAATATTATAGAAGAAGGTTTTAATAGAGAATCAAATGAAATAGCTGAAAGTATATTCAGTATAGGTAATGGATATATGGGACAAAGGGGAAATTTTGAAGAGAGCTACAGCGGGAAATCTCTTCAGGGAAGTTATATGGCAGGAATATATTATCCAGATAAAACGAGAGTTGGATGGTGGAAAAATGGATATCCAGAATATTTTGCAAAGGTTTTAAATTCCACTAACTGGATTGGTATGGAAATCAAAATTGATGGTGATATACTGGATATTTCAAAATGTGAAGTAAGAGATTTCAAAAGAATTTTAAATATGAAAGAAGGATATCTTTATAGAAGTTTCACTGCTAGACCTCAAAATGGTAAAGAAGTAAAGGTTGAGAGCAAAAGATTTGTAAGTATTGTGAATAAGGAAATTGGTGCTATAAGCTATACTATTACTCCCGTTAATTTCAGTGGAACAATAAGTATTTCTCCTTATTTAGATGGAGATATTGAGAATAAAGATTCAAATTATGATGAGAAATTTTGGGATGAAGTATCAAAGAAAGCTGTATCAGGAGAGGCAGCACTTACTATAAAGACAAAAAAACTTGATTTTTATCTTTGTTCTTCCATGAAATATGATATTTTCAAAGATAATGTTAAATTGAAATATGAAGCAGAGACAGTTGAAAAAGAAAAATTTGTAGGTAACGTAGCTGCATTAAATGTAAAGAAAGATGAAGAAATAACTATTATAAAATATGTATCCAATGTTACCTCAAGAGACTTTAAAGTAGAAGAGTTAACTGCTGTTGGAAAAGAACTTTTAGAAAAGGCATATGATAAAGGCTTTGATAAATTAATTAATGAACAAGCTGCTGCCTGGGAAGAAAAATGGAAGCAAAGTGATATTATCATAGAAGGGGATATAGCTGCACAGCAGGCAATAAGATTTAATATTTTTCAATTAAATCAGACCTATACTGGTGCAGATGATAGATTAAATATTGGACCAAAGGGCTTTACAGGAGAAAAATATGGAGGAAGTACTTATTGGGATACAGAAGCCTATTGTATACCATTTTATCTGGCTACAGCGGATGAAAGAATTGCTAAAAATCTGTTGATCTATAGATATAAACAATTAGATAAAGCTAAGGAAAATGCAAGAAATCTTGGATATAAAAAAGGAGCACTATATCCTATGGTAACAATGAATGGTGAAGAATGCCATAATGAATGGGAAATAACCTTTGAGGAAATACACAGAAATGGAGCAATTGCCTATGCCATATATAATTATGTAAATTATACTGGAGATAAAGCTTATTTAAGTGAGTATGGTTTAGATGTACTGGTAGAAATATCAAGATTCTGGGAAGAAAGAGTTAATTTTTCAGAAGCTAAAAATAAATATGTAATGTTAGGGGTTACCGGCCCTAATGAATATGAAAACAATGTGAATAATAATTGGTATACCAATAGAATTGCAAGCTGGACTATGGAGTACACAATAGAAGTCATTGATTATTTGAAAAATAATAAACCTAATAGATATGCAGAATTAGTCACTAAATTGGGAATAGAACAAGAGGAAATTGAAAAATGGCAGGATATAATTAAGAATATGTACTATTCGGTTGAAGAAAAGCTTGGAGTATTTCTGCAGCAAGAAGGATACATGGACAAAGAACAAATATTAGTAAAGGATTTAGATAAGGAAAATTTGCCTTTAAATCAAAAGTGGTCCTGGGATAGAATTCTCAGATCCTGCTTTATAAAGCAGGCCGATGTACTTCAAGGCTTGTATTTCTTACAACATAAATACGATTTAGCCACTATAGAGAGAAATTTTGACTTTTATGAACCAAGAACTGTACATGAATCTTCATTATCTCCATGTATTCATGCAATTCTTGCGTCAAAGCTTGGTAAAAAGGACAAAGCTTATGAGCTGTACCTCAGAACTTCAAGATTAGATCTTGATAATTATAATAATGATACTGAGGATGGATGTCATATAACAAGTATGGCTGGAACCTGGCTGTCAATAGTTGAAGGCTTTGGGGGCGTGAAAGTAATCAATGGAAAACTTACTGTAAATCCATTTATACCTCAGCAGTGGAAAGCATTTTCTTTTAAAATTACCTTTAGGGATTCCTTATTAAATATAAATATTACCAATGAAAATATAGTTATAACTAATGAAGGTAAAGAAATAGATTTATTAGTAAAGGATAAGGATTATATTATAAAGGAAGGAGATAAGATTTCTTTATAAACATAATTTTTAATTAAACACTAAAAATAAATTTCTATATTTGGGGGAAATTTTATGTTAAGAGAAGCAATATACCACAAGATTGATTCGGATTACTGCTATGCACTAACCAAGAACAAGTTCTTGGTTAAGCTGAGAACAAAACAGGATGACGTAGAAAAAGTAAATTTAATTTACATGGACAAATATAAATTTAATGAAGTTAAAAAGAGATATTATAAACCTATGAAAAAAATTGCCAAGGATGGTATGTTTGATTATTATGAGACTATTATTGATGTAGATATGCTCAGTTTTTTTTATCTATTTGAATTAATAGACAAGGGTGAAAAATTATACTATAGCAATTATAAATTTTTTAATGAAAAGCCAGAAGGGGATAACAGTACATTTGTAAAGCCTGCTAGAGCAGAAAAGGATATTTTTATTGTGCCGGAATGGGCTAGAAAAGCCATCGTATATCAAATATTTCCCGAAAGATTCAATAATGGTGATAAGTCAAATGATCCTAGAAATATTCAAGATTGGTACAGTAAAGTAGATAGAGAAAGTATGCTTGGTGGAGATTTAGAGGGAATTATAAATAAATTAGATTATCTTCAGGAATTAGGTATAAACACTATATATCTCACACCTATTTTTCAAGCTGGTTCCAATCATAAATATAATACTTTTGATTATTTCAAAGTTGATCCTCAGTTTGGAACTATGGAAACTTTAAAAAAACTTGTTAGTAAGGCACATGAAAAGGGAATAAGAATTATTTTAGATGCTGTTTTTAATCATTGTGGAGTGGAGTTTTATGCCTTCAAGGACATATTGAAAAAGGGCGAGAAATCCGAATATAAAGATTGGTTTGATATAAAAAGATTTCCTGTAGAAGTACGAGAAGATCCTGATTATGCAACCTTTGGATATGTAGGATTAATGCCAAAGCTTATGACAAAAAATCCACAGGTTAAAGATTATCTCATAAGTATTGCAACCTATTGGATAAAGGAAGCAGATATAGATGGTTGGAGACTGGATGTAGCAGATGAAATTGATCATAGTTTTTGGAGAGAATTTAGAAATGCAGTAAAAGCAGTAAAAAAGGATGCACTTATTATAGGTGAGGTTTGGTATGATTCCAGTTCCTGGCTTCAAGGAGATCAGTTTGATTCTGTTATGAATTATGAATTACAAAAGGCAGTCTCTGATTTTATAATTGAAGATAAATTTTCTCCTGAGGAATTTGAATACAGTATGGGATTTTTAAGAGAATTATATAAGCTGCCAGCCTATAATGTGCTTTGGAATCTAATTGATAGTCATGACACACCTAGGTTTATTAATAAAGCAAAAGGTGATAAATCAAAATTAAAACTTGCAGTCTTCATGCAGTTCACCTTGCCTGGGGCTCCTATGATTTATTATGGGGATGAAGTTGGCATGACTGGTGGACAAGATCCTGATTGCAGAAGAGGTATGCTTTGGGATGAAGAAAAACAGGATAAGGAATTACTACAGTATTATAAAAAGCTTATTCAAATAAGAAAGGATAATCTATCTTTAACTCTAGGAGAATTTTACACTATATACACAAATGAAAATATTTATGGATTCAGAAGAGATTATGAAGAAGAAGTTCTAGATATATATATAAATAAGGGAAACAGAGCGGAAACATTAAGTTTAAATGTAGAGGGCGAAGGCGTATTAGATATCCTAAGTGGAGGCAAGTATGAAACTGTGGATGGAAAGATAGATTTAATTATTTCAGAAAAAAGTGGAATTATATTAAAAAAGATATAAGACATTATGAAAAGCAATAAGTTTATTAATTCATCTAAATTTAGTTTGGGCTTGTACTTTTACTGAGTTTAGATGAATTATATAGGTATATTTTACTGATATTAAATTTTTTCTTTATTTTGTATAACTTTTAGTTTTTATTGATAGATTTAAATAAATATGTAATAAGTATAGACATTAATAAAAAAAAGGAGTATTATAAAACTATGTTAAACGTTTACTTAAGGGGGGTGAAACAGATGATTAACAAACCAACAATCAAAGATGTAGCCAAAAAATCAAATGTATCTGTAGCTACAGTTTCCAGAATATTAAACGATTTGGAAGGTTATTCTGAAGAAACTCGAAAAAAAGTTATGCAGGTGATTGATGAAATCGGTTATCAAAGAAATGATATTGCTAGAAATTTAAAGATGAAAAGCACTCATACTATTGGCGTATTGCTTCCTAAAGTAAGTACTAATTTTTATATAGAAATTTTAAGCGGAATAGAAGATGTTGCACATATTAATGGTTACAGCGTAGTAATATGCAATGCAGGAGATAATGGTAAAAGAACTGAGGAATATATAAAAGTAATGATAGAAAGACAGATGGATGGAATAATTGTCTGTAGCTTGCCTCCTGAAAAGAGTTTAATAGAAAAAATAATAGGAGTTAATATTCCAGTTGTGCTTATTTCCACATTATACAATGGTTATTCTGTGCCATACATTAAAGTAGATGACTATAAAGCTTCCTATGCAGCTGTAGAATACTTAATTAAGAATGGCCATAAAAAAATAGCTATGCTGGGAGGCGAAGAATCAGATCCTATAGCTGGACTTCCACGTTTAGAAGGATTTATTAAGGCTTTAAAGGATAATAAGCTTGAAGTAAGGGAAAACCTTATAAAGCACAATGGTTTTAGCTTCAAGGATGGCATTACAAGTATGGAAGAACTTCTGAAGGAGAAGGAAAAATTTACAGCAATTTTTGCTGCCTGTGATGATATTGCAGTGGGAGCTCTTGCAGTAGCCCATAAAAGAGGATTAAAAGTACCAGATGATATTTCTATCATAGGTTATGATAATACACAAGCGGCAGAGATGTGCTATCCAGCTCTAACCACATTAGCACAACCTTTATATGAAATGGGGCAAAAATCTGTGAAAATGATCATTGAGAAAATAGGCTCAAATGTTGATGTTAAAAGCATAACTATGCCTTTTAAAATAGTTGAAAGAGACACTGTAAAAAGCATGTAGTAAATTTGATTTTATACGTAAACGATTAAATATATTTTATAAAATATATTTAATATTGTATTTAATCATGCAATAGAGCATGACAATAAAAATTAATACTTTGAAATATATATAATTTAATATCAACTAGGTATAATAAATTGTATGTTTTACGTAAACGATTAATATAATTTAGAATGTATAAATTTACTCATCATTTATTAAACTGAAGTGTAATTTACAAAATTAGAATAATAAATCTTCTATTTAAAGAAAATTTATTATTTACATAAGACATGTGAAAATAAACTATCATACTGACTAGTTACTTATTTTGAATATGCCTAAATATGGGGGGGTAAAAATGAATAAGAAATTGAGATTGATACTAACTATAGGTATTACTCTGATAATGAGCTCAACATTATTAGCAGGGTGTGGTACAAGTTCTGAATATAATGGAAAGGTACAATTAGAAGTATTTTCAACTAAACCAGAGAATAAAAATATTCTTCAATCAATGATTAATGATTTTAATAAACAAAATCCTAATATTAATGTTACACTCTCTTCTCCTGCAGATCCAGCAACAGTTTTAAAGACAAGGCTTACAAAAAATGATGTACCTGATGTGATGGGTTTAGGTGGAGATGCTGTTAATTATGGTCAACTTGCAGATGCAGATATGCTTTCTGACTTAACTAATGAAAGTTTTACAAAACAAATAGATAAATCCTATCTAGATATGTTAAAACAATTAGAAGAAAAGCCTGATAATAAAGTTTATGCTATACCTTATGCTACAAATGCAAGTGGTGTTATATATAATAAAGATTTGTTTGCAAAGCTTGGGTTAAAAATACCGAAAACTTGGTATGAGCTTATGGAGGTATGTAAAAAGATTAAGGCTAGTGGAGGAACACCATTTTATTTAACATTAAAAGATTCGTGGACAGGAATGAATATATGGAATACTTTGGCTAGTAATTTACAACCAAATAATTTCTTGAAAGATAGAGAAGAAGGGAAAACTACATTTACAGCTACTCATGGTGATATAGTAGATAAAATGCTTCAAATAGGAAGCAATGGTGAGGACGATATTTTAGGTGTATCTTATGATGATGGTAATTCAGATTTTGCACAGGGAAAAGCTTTTATGTATATACAGGGAAACTGGGCTATTAGTGAGATTAAAAAAGGAAATCCAAAAATTAATTTAGGAATGTTTCCATTCCCTGCTAGTAATGACCAAAATAAAAATAATGTAACCTCAGGTGTTGATGTAGCATTTGCTATATCCAAGCAGTCTCCACATCAGGCTGAAGCAAAAAAGTTTATAGCATACATGGTTGAAAAGGAAAATGTCAGCAGATATATAAAAGATCAGTTTGCCTTTTCAGCTGTTAAAGGTGTAGAACAGCAGGATTCAAGTGTTGCAGATATCCAAAAGAGCCTCACTGATGGAAAAATTGTAGGATTTCCTGACCATTATTACCCATTAGCTTTTGATGGAGCAAGTTTAGTCCAAGGCCTGTATGGTCAAAAGAATAAAACACAATTTCTAAAAAAACTAGATACAGAATATGACAAAGCTAATAATAGATAAACAGAGTTCTTTGTTTCAGATGGAGTTTTTTTCTCCATCTAAAACTTACTAACAGAGTTCTTAGTATCGGTATTTTCGATACTTAGAAATCGTTGTCCTTTAGGGTAAATCGTTATCCAGGGACGTAGCAGCCGTTATCTCCCACTTTGATAGAAGATGGGAGTATTACGGATGGTAGTCATCGGATAAAAATAGTACAAAATCAACTTATAGACTATTATAATTTTTTAAATATACTACTGTAAAAATAATTATATGTAAATTTTAATAATAGGAAGGTGAAAAAATGAAAAGTAAAAAAGCTTTTTATATGATGACTATACCAGCAGTTGTATTATTTTTTATATTTCATACAATGGCACTTTTAAAAGGTATATTCTATAGTTTTACTAATTATAAGGGATTTGGAAGCTGGAGTTTTGTAGGGCTTAAGAATTACATTTCAGTATTTCATGATAGTAATGTTTTTAATGCGTATGCTTTCACTTTTAAGTTTGCAATTTTAACTACTATCATAGTAAATATATTAAGCCTTTTAATAGCAGTAGGATTAAATTCAAAGATTAAGTTTAAAAATACTTTGAAGGCAGTATATTTTATACCAAATATATTAGGAGCCTTAATAGTGGCATTTATATTCAATTTTATATTTGCACACATAATACCCAATATAGGACAATCCTTACACATGGCAGCTCTTAGTAAAAACATATTAGGCGATGAAAATCTTGCATGGCTCGGAATTGTATTTGTTGCTGCTTGGCAAGCTATTGCATTCAATACAATAATATATATATCTGGACTTCAAACTATCGATAATGAAGTATATGAAGCTGCTGAAATTGATGGAGCCAATAACTGGCATAGATTTAAGGATATAATCTTCCCTCTCATAGCTCCATTTTTTACTATAAATATGGTTTTGTGTATGAAGAATTTTCTTATGGTATTTGATCAAGTAGTTGCAATGACAGGGGGAGGTCCTGGTGGTGCTACTCAATCTATATCTTATGTAATATATAATGGTGGCTTTAACCAGGGAAGCTTTGCTTATCAGTCCGCTAACGCCGTTATTTATTTTATTGTAATTGTAGCCATATCATTGTTTCAGCTTAGAGTGCTTGAAAAAAGAGAGGAGAAAGTATTATGAGGAGAAAAGATACAAATTGGATTTCAACTATAATATTAACAGTTGTTGCCTTTATAACTATAATACTACCATTATGTATTACAGTTCTAATAGCCATAAAATCACCTGAACAGATGATTCCAAACCCTTTATCATTTCCTGAAAAGTTTCACTTTGAGAATTTTTCAAAGGCTATTGAAATGACAAATTTCTTTGGAGCATTTAAAAATAGTCTTATAATAACAGTTTGTGTATTGATTTTAACAATACTTTCTAATTCTCTAGTTGCATATGCCATAGCCAGAAATAGAAATAAGAAATTTTTTAGTGGTATCTATTATTACTTCGTAAGTGCTATGTTTGTGCCATTCCCAATAATAATGCTTCCACTTGTTAAGCAGGCAAGTAGTCTTCATATGGATAATATAATCGGTATTATACTCATATATGCTGTATTTGGATTACCTTTTAATATTTTTCTCTATACAGGCTATATTAAATCTATACCTGCAGCTCTTGAAGAAGCTGCAATAATAGATGGAGCCACTACCTTTCAGATATTTAGATATGTTATATTTCCATTGTTAAAGCCTATAAATGCCACCGTTGCCATAACCACTTGCTTATGGACATGGAATGACTTCTTAATGCCGCTTATACTTTTAAGTAAGCCTAGTATGGCAACATTACCTTTAGTTCAATACGTATTTAAATCACAATTTGCTACTAACTATAACTTGGCATTTGCTTCATATCTATTGGCATTATTACCACTACTTATAGTGTATATATTTGCACAAAGATGGATCAGAGACGGTATCACTACAGGAGCTGTAAAATAACAGAGTTTAAAAATACAAGGGAGTAGAAGGATATTGAAATCTTCAATATGTTTTATAAATCAATATATTTAAAGGGAAAAGATAAATTGCAATCATAAATGTAGAGAAGGCATTAGAAGATAGAAATTATATTAAGAGGGGGAAATAATAAAATGAATAAAACATGGTGGAAAGAGGGCGTAGTTTATCAAATATATCCAAGGAGCTTTAAGGATTCCAATGGAGATGGAATAGGAGATTTAAGAGGTATTATTGAAAAGCTGGATTATCTAAAGAATTTAGGTATTAATATTATATGGTTATGTCCTATCTATAAATCACCAAATGATGATAATGGATATGATATAAGTGATTATAGAAATATAATGAATGAATTTGGCACAAAAGAAGATTTTGATGAATTACTTACAGAAATGCATTCAAGGGACCTTAAAGTAATAATGGACCTAGTAGTAAATCACACCTCAGATGAACATAATTGGTTTGCAGAGAGTAGAAAATCTAAAGACAATGAATATAGAGATTATTATATATGGAGAGATGGCAAGGAGGGCAATCCACCAAATAACTGGGGGTCATTTTTTAGTGGATCCGCCTGGAAATATGATGAAACCACAGAACAATATTATCTTCACTTATTCTCCACAAAGCAGCCAGACTTAAACTGGGAAAATAAAAAAGTCCGTAATGAAGTTTATGATATGATGAAATTCTGGTTAGATCAAGGTATAGATGGCTTCAGAATGGATGTTATAAATCTGATTTCAAAGGTGCCAGGTTTGCCAGATGGCGAGAAGGCAGAAGGAGCTCTATATGGAGATGGTTTTCCTTTTACCGGTAATGGACCTAGAGTGCATGAATATTTACAAGAAATGAATAAAGAGGTATTAAGTAAGTATGACATTATGACCGTAGGTGAAACTCCTGGAGTTACCCCTGAAATAGGTAAACTTTATGTTGATAATGATAGAAATGAATTAAATATGGTATTTCAGTTTGAAATGATGGATATAGATTCAGGCAAGGGAGGAAAATGGGATATAGTTCCTTGGAAACTAACAACCTTTAAAGATATAATGTATAAATGGTATACGGGTTTAAAAGATAAAGGTTGGAATTCACTATTCTTAAATAATCACGATCAGCCAAGAATGGTATCCCGTTTTGGTAATGATAAAGAGTATAGAGTGGAATCTGCTAAAATGCTGGCTACATTTCTCCATACATGGCAGGGAACTCCCTATGTATATCAGGGTGAAGAAATAGGGATGACAAATGTAGAATTTAAAAACATAGAAGATTATAGAGACATCGAAATTATCAATATGTTTAAGGAAAAATCGGAACAGGGAATAGATAAAAACGTATTGATGAAAGCAATATATGCAAAGGGCAGAGATAATGCCAGAACTCCTATGCAATGGAATTCTTCTGAAAATGCAGGATTTACGAAGGGAACTCCTTGGATTGCTGTAAATCCAAATTACAAAGAAATAAATGTAGAGCAGGCATTAGAAGATAAAAATTCAGTGTTCTACTATTATCAGAAGTTAATCAAACTTCGAAAAGAAAATGAAATAATAGTGTATGGTGACTTAGAACTCATAGATAAAGAAAACGAGAATATATTTGCATATACTAGAATCTATAATGGCGAAAAATTGTTAGTTATATTGAATTTTTATGGAGAAAAAGTAGAATTTAAGTCTCCAGAGAAAATTGGAGATAAGGAAGTTCAATTGTTAATAAGCAATTATCAGGTAGAGGATGATAATTTAGATAGTATTAAATTAAGACCTTATGAAGCAAGAGTATACAAAAGTACCAATTTTTTCACCTCAGGGATGTGATTTTTTCCATTAGATAAAAATGGAACCCTCCAGGATAATCCATCTAAACTTATACAAGTGGAATATAAATTCCATTAAGTAAGATTTGTTTATAATTATTTGTAACATATTATAAATAATTAAATAGGATTTGTATTTTATTTTGAGAATTAACTAAATTTTATTAAATTTAGTTAATTCTATTTTAAATTTTTAAAATTATAATGTATAGTAATTTATATAGAATTAAAATGTTTTCAATAAAATAAAAAGTTATTTTATTGAAGATAATTAAAAAATATTGTGTATATGGAGTGAATATTATATGAGTAAAAAACATGTTATAGGAATTGATTTAGGGGGAACTAAAATTAGTGGAGCATTATCAGACGTGGATGGAAACGTATTAAGTCAATATACCCTTCCAACTAATGCTTTTGAAGGAGAGACTGCAGTACTGGAAAGAGTAATCAAGGTTATTGACAAAGTCTTAAATGATGGAAATAAAACTGCTGAAGACATTAAAGCCATTGGAATTGGTTCACCTGGACCGTTAGATGCCAAAAATGGAATAATAATAACAACGCCAAATCTGCCTTTTAAAAATTTCAAATTAGTAGATCCTATAAAGGATAAGTTTGGAGTTTCTACTTATTTAGATAATGATGGAAACGTTGCAGCTGTTGGAGAATTCGTATTTGGAGCAGGACAAGGTACAAAAAATATGGTCTTTGTTACAGTAAGTACTGGAATTGGCGGTGGTGCTGTTCTCAATGGACAGATTTACAGAGGCAATACCAGCAATGCCCTTGAAATTGGGCATATGACTTTGGAAAAGGATGGGCCTAGATGTAATTGTGGTAATTATGGCTGTGCAGAGGCACTGGCATCAGGAACTGCCATCGGTAAAAGAGGAAAGGAGGCAGTTTTAGGAGAAGAACCTACTTCCTTAAAGAATTATGATGATGTAACCTCCTATGAAGTTTTCTTAGAGGCAAAAAAAGGAGACAAGGTTGCTTCTGAAATACTGGACAAAAGTCTTAATTATTTAGGGATATGTGTGGCAAACCTTATTGTTACCTTTGATCCTGAAATGGTTGTCATTGGTGGAGGAGTTTCAAAGGGTGGAGATATTGTATTTGACAAAGTTAAAGAAGTGGTGAATACAAGATGCTTTAAGGCCATGGCTGAATCCTGCAAGATTGTACCAGCTGGACTTGGAACAGATGCAGGGGTAATGGGTGCAGTGGCATTGGCTGTAATTGAGAGTAAATAGTAATTTAAATATTGCAATATGATTTATTCTGAAATAAATTGCTGTAATAATTTATCCGATGACTATCCACTCTAATACTCCAACTTCTTCAAGTGGGAGTAAAGAGTGGCTATGTCCCTAGATAACGATTTCTAAGTATTATAAATACTGATACTAAGAACTCTGTTTATAGTTAGTATATGTAAATTATGTAATATAGAAAGATTTCTTAGATGAATTGATAGTTGCTATACTATTAGAAATCTAAGAAGTTTTTTTGAGAAATTTATTTACAGATCTATACAATATAGGAATATCAATGAATATCATTCATGGGCTAGTTATAGGATAAAAAGCAAAAGGTATTAAGGGGATAATTTTATATAAATTAAGCATATATGGGGAGTGTAATTTAATATGAAGAGAGTATGGTGGAAAGAAAGCATTGTATATCAAATATATCCAAGAAGTTTTAAAGATAGCAATGGAGATGGAATTGGTGACCTAGGAGGAATTATTGAGAAATTAGATTACTTAAAGGAACTTGGAATAGACGTTATTTGGCTATGTCCTATTTATAAATCTCCAAATGACGATAATGGATATGATATCAGTGACTATAGAGATATTATGACTGAGTTTGGAACTATGGAGGATTTTGACAATTTACTTGAGAAAGTTCATGAAAAGGGTTTAAAAATCATGATGGATTTGGTAGTAAATCATACATCTGATGAACATACCTGGTTTATGGAAAGTAGAAAGTCTGTAGATAATGAATATAGAGACTACTATATATGGAAAAAAGGAGTAAATGGACAGCTTCCAAATAATTGGGGCTCTTGTTTTAGTGGTTCAGCTTGGAAATATGATGAAAGCACAGATATGTATTATCTTCACTTATTCTCTAAAAAGCAGCCTGATTTAAACTGGGAAAATGAAAAGGTTCGTAATGAAGTATATGATATGATGAAATGGTGGCTTGATAAAGGTATTGATGGATTTAGAATGGATGTTATAAACTTTATATCAAAAGATCAGAAATTCCCAGATGGTGAGAAGAAAGAAGGAAGTCTATATGGAAATTTCAGACCTCTTTCTCTTAATGGGCCAAGAGTTCATGAATTTTTGAAGGAAATGAATGAAAAAGTACTGTCAAAATATGACATAATTACTGTAGGTGAAACACCAGATGTAACTCCTAAAAAGGCCATGGAATATGTGGGAGAAGATAGACGTGAGCTAAGTATGGTATTTCAATTTGAACATATGAGATTAGGAGATAGACCAGAGGGTAAATGGAGTAATTTACCAGTTAAATTAGTTGATTTAAAAAGAGTCATGACAAAATGGCAAAAAGGACTAGAAAATGGGGGATGGAATAGCTTATATTGGAATAATCATGATCAAGCTAGAGTAGTTTCTCGTTTTGGAGATGATAAAAAGTACTGGAAACAGTCAGCTAAGATGCTTGGAACCTGTCTTCATATGATGCAGGGAACTCCCTATATCTATCAGGGAGAAGAAATCGGTATGACTAATGTAGCCTTTGATTCTATAGAAGAGTATAAGGACATTGAAACTATAAATGCCTACAATGAATTTGTAAATATCAAGGGAAAAAATCCAGAGGAAATGATGCAGGGGATTTATGCCAGAAGCAGAGACAATGCTCGTACACCTATGCAGTGGAATAGCAGTGAAAGTGCAGGTTTCACCACAGGAGCTCCATGGATAAAAGTAAATCCAAATTATGAAGAAATTAATGTGGAAAATCAATTAAGGGATTCAGATTCTATTTTTAATTATTACAAAAAGCTAATTGATATACGTAAGAAAAATGATATCGTAGTCTATGGTACTTACGATTTAATTTTTGAAGATAATGAGGAAATATATGCCTATACAAGGACTTTAGAAGATAGAAAGCTTTTGGTAATATGCAATTTTACAGAAAAAAATCCCGTATTTAATATGCCAGGAGAATTACAATATAGTTCTAAAGAATTAGTTATAGGAAATTATGATATAGATGAAAGCAGCAGCATAGAGTCTTTTGAATTGAGGACTTATGAAGCTAGAGTATATTTGTTAGATAAATAAATATGTAAGCTAAATTGCAGCATACTTTAGAAAAAGTACTGCTTTAAAATTACGATTTTGTTCGATATTGTTGTTTTAGAAATTAATAACTAATTTTTTCTATTTATAATGAAAAATTTTTAAAATTTGAATTTTCATTTTCATTAAAGCCTTCTGATTCACTCTATAGTGATTTCAGAGGTTTTTTCTATGTTTTGATTAAAAAAATCATGAAGATATTAAATATATTGAAAAATAATAAATTACTATGTTTACATTGTAACACAAATTTATTAGATGATTAGACACACATGCAATAGTGTCCAAAAAATTTTCTTTAAGAATAATTTTTTAGACAGATATAGTTTTTACTTTTTAAAGTGTCTAAATTTAATATACAAAATACATAATAGTACAACAGAAGTCGCCATATTTAGAGGAATTTTTAATGTCTAAAAATTTTGGCACGAGATTTGCTCTATATTAAAGTGTAAGTTAAAAATTATTAAAATTAATATAAATGGAAAGGAGTACAGAAAAGTGAAAAAGATATTAATTGCAACTCATGGAACTTTAGCTAGTGGTACTAAAAGTACGATTGAACTTTTAGTAGGTAGAATGGCAGATATTACATGCATTAATGCTTATGTAGATGGGGGTGAGGATGTAACTGAGAGTATCGAAAAATTTTTCCAGAGCATTAAGCCGGAAGAAGAGGTATTTGTTTTTACTGATATTTTAGGTGGCAGCGTTAATCAAAAAATTGTAGCATATGCATCAAGATTAGATGTATTTATTGTTTCTGGTTTTAATCTTCCTGTTATATTAACAGTAATAATGGAAACAAAAGCAGTAACTAAAGAGAGACTAAATGAGATTATTGAAGAAAGCCGAAATCAGATGAATTTAGTGGAAATCAATGTAAACGATAAAAGTGACGAAGATTTTTTAGAAGATTAAATAAATGGAGGTATGAAAAATGATAGTAGCATTAAGAGTAGATGATAGATTAATTCATGGACAAATTGCAATGGCATGGTCAAAGGACCTTGGAGTTAAGGGTATTGTTGTGGCAAATGATGCAGCTGCAAAGGATGAAATGCAGAAGATGACATTAAAAATGGCAGTACCAGCTAATATTAAATTATTGGTAAAATCTGTTGATGAGGCTATTGGAGTACTTAATAATCCTAAAGCAACAAAAATGAGGATTTTAGTGTTAACAAGAAATATTAAAGATGCTTTGAAAATTCGTGAGAATACTGAAGGTATAGAATATATGAATATAGGTAATGTGGGAAGATTTGATGGAATTGATGCATCTGAAAAGACAACAATAAGTCCAACGGTTATGCTTACAAAGAATGAAATCGATTCCTTAAAAAAGCTTATAGAAATTGAGCCTAATACAAGTCTTCAAGTGGTTCCTTCAGATGAAAGAAAACCAATGAAGGAAATTATTCAAAAGATGAAATTATAATATTGATAAGAAGGGGGAATAAAAAATGATAGTACAGGCGATTTTAGTAGCACTTGCTGTTTTTGTATGTGTGGGGGGTGCTGAACTGGCAGGTTTCACTATGCTTAACAGACCTATTGTTATAGGTCCTTTAGTGGGACTGATGCTTGGAGATTTGCACACAGGTGTTCTAATAGGAGCAGCACTTGAAGCAGTGTTTATGGGAGTAGTTAATATCGGAGGTGCATCGGCAGCTGAGCCGGGTATTGCTACTGCGGTAGGCGTAGCTTTTGCAATTATGCTGGGAGGAGGATCTGAAATTGCCTTGACATTAGCTATACCAATTGGTATTTTAGGTCTTCAAGTTAAGAATCTTTTATATATTTTTTTAGTTGGCTTCTTTGCTCCAGTTTTCGATAAACTTGCAGCAAAAGGTGAAGATGGAAAAATGACAGTTTTACACTATGGACTTTGGACTGTTAACTGGTTTCTATATTCATTAGTTGCATTCTTTGGTATACTTGTAGGTTCTGATGCAGTTAAAGCTTTGTTAAATGCAATACCACATTTTATATTAAATGGCTTGACAATCTGTGGAAACTTACTACCTGCAGTTGGTATGGCAATGTTATTAAAACTTCTATGGAATAATAAGATAGCTGTATTTTATTTTCTGGGTTTTGTAGTGGTTGCATATTTTAAATTACCTCTTGTTGCCCTTGCAGCTCTAGGCATAATACTTGCAATCGTTATTGCATCCAATGATTATAACATAAGTCAATTAGCTAAAGCTGGCGTTAGTCAAAATGTTCAGGTAACTGATAGTGAAGAGGAGGATTTTTTCGATGAGTAATAATTTAATTAAAGATATTCCAGTAGAAGAAAGAAAATTGCTTAGGAAGACTTTTTGGAGATCCTTTACCTTGTATTCTTCTGTAAGTCCTGCAAAACAAGGAGCTTCAGGTTTCTGTTATTCATTGATGCCTTTTATCAATAAATTTTATAAAGATCCAAAGGATAAAAAAGAGGCATTATTACGTAATATGTCATACTTTAATACAACTATTCCTGTGTCTACATTTATAATGGGAATTACAGCTTCCATGGAAAAAGAGAACAGTATGCGTGAAGATTTTGATACTACATCTATTAATGCAGTAAAATCAAGTCTAATGGGACCAATGGCGGGTATTGGAGATTCTATTTTCTGGGGAGTTATAAGAGTTATTGCTGCCGGAGTTGCTGTTAGTATGGGGCAGTCTGGGAACATTCTTGCACCAATTGTATTTTTACTTCTATTTAATATTCCATCTATAGCTGTAAAATATTATGCAACATTTTTAGGTTACAGCCTAGGATCAAAATATATAGAAAAACTGTATTCCAGCGGATTAATCAATATACTGACTAAGGCTGCAAGTATAGTAGGTTTAATCATGGTAGGTGGTATGACTAGTCAGATGGTAACATTTAAGACTACTATTCAATTGAAAATGGGCGGTGCGTCCGTACTTAATCTGCAGGGAATGCTTGATCAAATATTTATAGGTATTATACCTTTAGGAATAACGCTTCTATGCTTCTATCTACTTCAAAAGAAGAAAGTAAGCATAAATATTTTATTAATCGGCGTTATCGTATTAGGAATTTTAATCTCTGCACTAGGTATTGCATAATTTAATTTTAAAATAGGGAGAATTAATATGAGTAATTGGTGGAAAAAAGCAGTTGTTTATCAAATATATCCGAGAAGTTTTAAAGATTCAAATGGGGATGGATACGGTGACTTAAATGGTATAATAGAAAAATTAGATTATTTAAAGAATCTGGGAATTGATGTTCTATGGATCAGCCCTGTTTATGAGTCTCCTCAAGATGATAACGGTTATGATATCAGCGACTACAGAAAAATGTATGAAAAATTTGGAACTAATGCTGATATGGAAAAATTGATTGAGGAAGCGCATAATAGAGGTATTAAAATAGTAATGGATTTAGTTGCAAACCATACTTCTGACGAACATTATTGGTTTGAAGAGAGTAAAAAATCAAAGGATAATCCATATAGCGATTATTATTTCTGGCTTGATCCTAAGGAAGATGGCAGTGAACCAAATAATTGGGGCTCCAGCTTCTGTGGTTCAGCATGGGAATATTCAAAGGAAAGAAATCAATATTATCTCCATTATTATACAAAGAAGCAACCGGATTTAAATTGGGAAAATCCAAAAGTTCGTAAGGAAGTTTATGATTTAATGAAATTTTGGATGGATAAAGGGGTAGACGGATGGCGTATGGATGTAATTGCCTCCATATCTAAATATACAGATTTTCCTGATTATCCAGATAAACCAGGACAAAAGTATATTACAGGCTTTATGCATGCTAACGGGCCAAGACTTCATGAATATCTGCAGGAAATGAACAGAGAAGTATTATCAAAATATGACTGTATGACTGTTGGAGAAGCACCTGGATCTGACTCAGAGATTGCCAGATTATTTGTAGATCCAGAAAGAAAAGAATTAAATATGATTATTACCTTTGAACATATGAATCTTGATAGAATTCCAAATTCTCCAAATAGAAAATGGGCTGTAAAAGATTTGGATTTTAAAGATTTAAAACGTGTTTTATCTAATTGGCAAGTAAAACTACTTGATCATGGATGGAATGCTCTTTATTTTGAAAATCATGATCAGCCTAGAATTATTTCACGCTGGGGAAATGATACAAATTATCGTAAAGAATGTGCAAAAGCCTTTGCCACTATACTTCATGGTATGCAGGGAACACCGTATATTTATCAAGGAGAAGAAATCGGCATGGTAAATGCTCATTATAAGCTTGAAGAATATGATGATGTAGAAATCCATAATGCATATAGAGAATTAGTACAGAAAAATAAATCTATTTCAGAAGAAGATTTTATGGCTGCAGTATGGAAAAAAAGCCGTGATAATGCCAGAACTCCAGTGCAATGGAATAACTCTGAAAATGCAGGGTTTACAACAGGTAAACCTTGGATTAAGGTAAATCCACGTTATTCTGAAATTAACGTAGCGGAAGCACTTGAAGATAAAAATTCTATTTTTTACTACTATCAAAAGCTGATTAAGCTGCGTCATGAAGAGGAAATCCTTACAGAGGGTAGTTTTAAGCTTTATCTTCCTGAACATCCTAATCTATACGTATATGAAAGAGAATTTAAAGGTGAAAAATGGCTTATTGCAGCTAATTTTTCAGAGGAAGAGACGGCTATAGATGATCTTAAACCTTATTTTTATGAAAAGTGGGAGAAAGTTATCAGTAATTATCAGGAAATACGGGTGAACACGCCTTTAAGACCTTATGAGGCGTTTATTGTTAGAAATGTTAAATAGCAAAAATAAGTAATTAAAGGATAAGGCACGAATTTATTTGGATAACGATTTCTAAGTATCGAAAATATTGATACTTAGAAATCTGCTTGTCTAAAAAAGTGCCTTTTATTCCATAGGCAAATGAAAATATTTATTGTAAAATAATTATATATGGAAGGGGAATACCGAGATGCAGGCAAAAGATAAAGTTTATGATATGATGAAAAAGATGTGTGAGGAAAAGGTGCAGATTAGCGCAGTGGAATTATCAGAAGCATTGCATTTAAGCCGTCAAGTAGTTAGCCATTATCTTAATCGTTTACTTGAGCAAAATTTGGTGCAAAAAACAAATTCAAGACCTGTATATTGGAGTATTACCAATGCCTATGGGATTGAAAATGAAGATATAACATTAGATAATACAAATCTTGAAGGCAATTGTAAAGATAATATTACAAAAATTGAAGGACAACAGGAAATGAATGCATTTAGTGCTCTAATCGGTTGTCATGGTAGTCAGAAAAATGTTGTTGAACAGTGCAAGGCCGCAGTTAATTATCCTCCCAACGGATTACCTATACTTATTACAGGTGAAAGTGGTGTTGGAAAAAGTTTTCTTGCCAAGTTGATTTATCAATATGCTTTGGAACAAAAAGTAATTCAATTCAAAGCACCCTTTGTAGTATTAAACTGCGCAGATTATGCAAATAATCCAGAGCTTCTGTCTGCTACATTGCTTGGTTACAAAAAAGGAAGTTTTACTGGGGCAAACAGCGACAAGGAAGGGCTTTTAAATGAGGCTGATGGTGGATATCTGTTTTTGGATGAAATTCACAGATTATCTTATGCCAACCAGGAAAAGCTATTTTTATTTATGGACACAGGGAAATACCGTCAATTGGGAGACAATGAATGGAAAAAATCTGATGTACGATTTATTTTTGCTACCACAGAGCGTACTGAAGAGGTATTATTGGAAACCTTTAGACGTAGAATTGCTGTTCATATTCACATTGAGAGTATCATCAACCGTCCCTTTGTAGAGAGATTACAGATGCTTAATTTGTTCTATTATAAAGAGGCAAAAAAAATACAAAAGAATATCGTAGTGGATACACATGTTATAGAGGCATTATGTTTTTCAAAACCTAAGGGGAATATTGGAACTCTTCAAAATATTATTCAAATTAGTTGTGCTAATGCTTTTACAAAGCAAATAAACCAGCCATTTTTGAGTATTACTCTAGAGGGTATGCCTGATATTTCAAACATACAGTTTAGTAGTGCAGCCAGCAGAAAGCTAAGCCCTCTTAAAATATTGTATAGTAAGGAATTACCTCAAGTTGAAGATGATGATATTTTAAATATAAAAGAAAAATTTCTTGTGTTTTTTCAAGAAATTTCTCAGATTTCTTATGAAAGTATGGAAACGGCTAAATTAGAACTTGTAATTGCCTTTAAAAAGTTAACCCGTTCTGTTAAAAAGTATTTGGATCTATTATTTTTGGAACAGAATTTATTTCTCAGAGAAAGCTATCTGGAAAAGTGCCAAATAATTATGGAACGTTATGGAATTCATTGCTCAAAGGATGCGTTTAAGCCTATGTATTGTGTACTTTTAATGTTTCAAGATGACATGATACTTAAAGTTGATTTCCGTAAAATCATAAATTTCTTAAAACTTGTGTCTCCAAAAGCTAACTATGTTGCTATGAAACTAGAAGAGGCACTTGGCACAATAATAACTGGGACATGTAAATGCTTGGAAATTATTAATACTCTTTTTTTTCAAGAATATATTGTGGAAACTATTGAACTTCAAGGTTTGATTGTAGCCCATGGCAATGCCACGGCAAGTAGTATTCAGTGTGTGGCAAATCAAAACTGTGGTACATTTATATTTGAATCTATTGATATGCCTATGGAGATCTCTTTGGCAGAAACTATTGAAAAAGTTAATGCTTACCTTGAAAAAGTGAATACTAGCAAAGGTGTTATTTTGTTAGTGGATATGGGCTCTTTAAATCAAATGTATTCTTCTATTAAAAATCATTTGTCGGGCGATTTACTTATCATGAACAATGTGACAACTGCAATTGCTTTGGATGTTGGCATGAAAATGCTTCAGAATGTATCTTTTAAATACATAGCGGAACAGGCAAAGAGTATTTATACAATAGGTGTTCAATATTTTGAAGGGATTGCACAGGGAGATAATATTATTATTTCCTGTATGTCTGGGCTTGGAATTTCCGATAAAATAAAAGAAATTATTGATAGATTCATTAATTATGAAACCATGGATATTATTACAATGGATTATAAGAATTTAAAAAATTTAATTGAAGAAAACAATAAAGATAATTTCAAACATACAAAACTAATAATTACAACCTCAAATTTACCTAATATTACAACTATACCCTGGGTAAATGTCTATGATATTTTAGATGGAAAAGGTGAAAGGTGCCTATGGGAAGCATTAAAATCTGAAATAAACGAACAGAAATTTGAAGATTTGAAAAGAGAATTTATAAAATTCTTTTCTATGGAAGGTATTGCCAGTAGGCTGACTTTTTTAAATCCAAATATTGTGATTAATGAGGTGGAAAATGTTATTTATAGATATGAACAGTATTATGATATGCATTTAGTTGGCTATATTAAACTTAATCTATATATGCATATTGCTTTTATGATTGAACGATTAATGACATCGGAATACCATGAAAATGAGAATAAAATTGAATGTACAGATAAAGAGAAAGAATTTTATGATGTTTCAAAGGATATCTTTGAAGAAATAGAAAAACGATATCATATTAAATTGAGTCAATACGAGTTATCATTATTATATGATATATTTAAAAATATAATTTTATAAAAGCTGTTGAAATATAGTTAAGCTAAATTATTATATATACCATATATTGAATTACGTAATATTTAAAATACTTATCTGTAGATGGAGGAATGATGGATGGCAAAAGAATATGTTATAGGAATTGATTTAGGAGGAACTAAAATTAGTGGAGCTTTGTCAGATGTGGATGGAAACGTATTAAGTCAATATACCATTCCAACTAATGCTTTTGAAGGTGAAGCTGCAGTACTGGAAAGAGTAATCAAGGTTATTGACAAGGTTTTAAAGGATGGGAATAAAAGTGCAGAGGATATTAAAGCTATTGGAATTGGTTCACCAGGACCGCTGGATGCTGAAAATGGAATAATAATAACAACACCAAATCTACCCTTTAAAAATTTCAAATTAGTGGACCCTATAAAGGATAAGTTCGGAGTTTCTACTTATTTAGATAATGATGGAAACGCTGCAGCTGTTGGAGAATTTATATTCGGGGCGGGACAAGGTACTAAAAATATGGTCTTTGTTACAGTAAGTACTGGAATTGGCGGTGGTGCTGTTCTCAATGGACAGATTTACAGAGGCAATACCAGCAATGCCCTTGAAATTGGGCATATGACTTTGGAAAAGGATGGGCCTAGATGTAATTGTGGTAATTATGGCTGTGCAGAGGCACTGGCATCAGGAACTGCCATCGGTAAAAGAGGAAAGGAGGCAGTTTTAGGAGAAGAACCTACTTCCTTAAAGAATTATGATGATGTAACCTCCTATGAAGTTTTCTTAGAGGCAAAAAAAGGAGACAAGGTTGCTTCTGAAATACTGGACAAAAGTCTTAATTATTTAGGGATATGTGTGGCAAACCTTATTGTTACCTTTGATCCTGAAATGGTTGTCATTGGTGGAGGAGTTTCAAAGGGTGGAGATATTGTATTTGACAAAGTTAAAGAAGTGGTGAATACAAGATGCTTTAAGGCCATGGCTGAATCCTGCAAGATTGTACCAGCTGGACTTGGAACAGATGCAGGGGTAATGGGTGCAGTGGCATTGGCTGTAATTGAAAGTAAATAAATATTTTCTATTGTGTTTAATGAATTCCGTACAATAGTTATAGGAATAAGAGACAATAAAATAACCGATGATGATATAGATGAAGCATTGGCAATGCCAAGGAGATTTGATGAAAGGCTATATGAGATATCATAGATACTTTCAAGATAGCTTTCATTAAAATATAGAACATATTTATGCATTGTTAAAAAACCTGTTATGAATGAGATTAACAGGTTTTTTAATGCCCCAAAACTATTTAATTATAATAATGGATCTGTTAAATTATAAATGTAAACAATTTCAGTAAACGAATACATACATATGTTTACATAACTATTTAATTTAATAGATAATAAATTCTATCAGTAAGCTAAAACAAGGAGGGAGTACTCATGAAAGATAAGAATAAAAAAACATGTTATCGTTTAACTTAATATGTTTCTTTATGTATGAAATGTATTTAACTAGATTAGTATATTTGTTAATATTAAAAATGTAAACATTTTAATAAGAAGTAATTAACTGAAATTTATTAAAATGTTAATAAGGGGGAACCAATGTATGAAAGACAAAATAGTAAATGGAATGCAAATTTTTGCAAGATCCATAGTTGCTCCAATATTATTCTTACCTATTGTTGGTATACTACTAGCTATTGTTGGTATTATAAGTAACCCAAGTATTGTAGGAAAAGGAAGTCCATTGATCAATGTAGGTGGATTCGTTGGTGGTGGACTTTGGACTTTCCTAACAAATTTAAGTCTCATTTTCTGTGTAGGAATAGCTATGGGAATGGCTAAAGAAAAGAAAGCAGAAGCTGCACTTATAGCAGTATTCTCATTTTTATTTTTCCTAGGAGCTAACAATGCATGGCTTAATTTAACAGGAAGGCTAATAAAATATAAAGTTGCTTCTGATTTAGCTGGTACTGGACAAACAGTTTTATTAGGTTTTCAGGTAATAGATATGGGAGTTTTCCTAGGAATGATTCTAGGGGTAACAATAGCATTTGTCCATAATAAATTTTGTAACAAAGAGTTTCCAGAAGCCATTGCTATATATGGCAATACTAAATTAGTATTTATGATATTAATTCCGATCCTGCTAATATTGGCAATAGTACTAAGTTATGTTTGGCCGATTGTTGCTTTAGGCATTAAAGCTTTAACAACTTTAATAAACTCATCAGGTTTTTTTGGCATAGCTTTATACGGATTCTTAAATAGATTTTTAATTCCAACTGGATTACATCATTTGATATATACACCATTCCTTTATTCTGATATTGGTGGAGCATTAACGGTTAATGGGAAAACATATTTAGGAGCTTATAATATTTTTTTAGCACAATTAACAGATCCATCAATAAAAGTTTTTGATCCATCAGCAAAATATTTACAGTTTGGTATGGTTAAAATGTTTGGTTTAGCAGGAGCAGCATTAGCGTTTTATAAAACAGCTAAACCAGAAAATAGAAATACATTAAAAGCTGTTTTAATACCAGCAGTAGCAACATCCGTTTTAGTTGGTATTACGGAGCCTTTGGAATTTACATTCTTATTTGTATCACCACTTTTATGGTTAGTTCATTCTGTAATGGATGGTGTATTTGAAGCAATTGCAGTACTATTTGGAGTTAGAACTTTTGGATGTGATGGAATTATAAATTTTATTGTATATAATCTACCAGCGGGAATTTCCAGAACTAGATGGCCTATATATATAGGAGTGGGATTAGTTCAATTAGGGACATATTACCTTGTTTTTAAAACTTTAATTGAAAAATTAAAGCTTAAAACTCCTGGTAGAGAAGATAATGAAGTTAAATTATTTACTAAAAAGGATTATAAAGATAAGAAGTCTAAGGATGGAAAACAAATTAATGGAAATGAAGAAATTGGTTTGGCATGTACAATTGTGGAAGCCTTGGGAGGTAAAGATAATATCGAAACCGTTGACAACTGTTTTACCCGATTAAGAGTAAAAATTACAGATTTAGATAAATTAGATGAAGCTACATTAAAAACTACAGGAGCATCTGGAGTAATTGAGAATGGTAATAATGTTCAAGTTGTATATGGACCTAAAGTAAACGGTATAAGAAATGAAGTTGATAAATATCTTGCCAATAATTAAACTTGCTTAAATTTTTATATTAAAAATTTATATAAATAAAAAATTGAAAGAGGGAATATTATTATGAAGAAATTTTCAATAACTATAGCTGGTGGTGGAAGTACATTTACTCCTGGAATAGTATTAATGTTACTAGACAATTTAGAAAGATTTCCTATAAGAAAGTTAAAATTTTATGATAATGATGCAGAAAGACAGGCTATAGTTGCTGGAGCATGTGAAATTATATTAAAAGAGAAAGCACCTGATATAGAGTTTCATGCAACAACAGATCCAGAAGAAGCCTTTACAGATATAGATTTTGTAATGGCTCACATAAGAGTAGGTAAATACGCAATGCGTGAACTAGATGAAAAAATTCCTCTGAAATATGATGTATTAGGTCAGGAAACTTGTGGACCAGGAGGAATAGCTTATGGTATGAGATCCATTGGTGGAGTTATTGAAATACTTGACTATATGGAAAAATATTCACCTAATGCATGGATGTTGAATTACTCTAATCCTGCAGCAATAGTTGCAGAAGCCACTAGAAGACTTAGACCTAATTCAAAGATTTTAAATATATGTGATATGCCAATAGGTATAGAAGCACGTATGGCTGAAATAGCTGGATTAAATTCAAGAAAAGACATGAATATTAGATATTTTGGACTTAATCATTTTGGTTGGTGGACAGATGTTCGTGACAAAGCTGGAAATGATTTAATGCCTAAATTAAAAGAACATGTTTCCAAATATGGATATGTAGTTGACAAAGGAGACACTCAACATGTTGAGGCAAGTTGGGCTGATACTTTTGCTAAAGCTAAAGATGTGTATGCTGTGGATCCAGAAACATTACCTAATACTTATCTAAAATACTACCTATTCCAAGATTATGCTGTTAAACATTCAAATAAGGAATATACAAGAGCAAATGAAGTAATGGATGGTAGAGAAAAATTTGTATTTGGTGAATGCAGAAAAGTTATTGCCAATAAATCTACAGAAGATTGTGAACTTCATATAGAAGAACATGCATCATTCATAGTTGACCTTGCTACAGCTATAGCTTTCAATACACAGGAAAGAATGTTATTGATTGTTCCAAACAATGGAGCTATAGAAAACTTTGATCCTACAGCTATGGTAGAAATACCTTGCCTTGTAGGAAGTAATGGTCCAGAACCACTTACAATAGGTAAAATACCTCAATTCCAAAAGGGATTAATGGAACAGCAGGTTTCAGTAGAAAAATTGGTGGTAGAAGCTTGGATAGAAAAATCCTATCAAAAATTATGGCAGGCAATAACCCTTTCTAAAACTGTACCTAGTGCAGCAGTAGCTAAGAAGATATTGGATGAATTAATTGAAGTGAACAAAGAATATTGGCCTGAATTAAAATAATATTTTGTATATAAATTATATTATAAATATGCTATCTATCTGTTATGATTTTAAAGTTGTAGCAGATAGATAGTATTTAATAAGATATTAATGATAACCTTATTATACAATTATTAAATTATTGATCTATAACTTTATATTTTATATTGTTGGTATATAATTAAATATTATCGTAACAAGTAAAGTTATTCAATAATATTGTATTTGAGGTGGATTTATGTTTGAATTAGATATTTCAAAGATAATTGATAAGTATCATTTAAGTAAGATTGAAGAAAAAATACTTATTTACATTATAAATAATATAGATAATGTAAAGGAAATTGGCGTAAGGGGAATTGCAAAAGAGCATTATACCAGTACTACAACTATTATGAATTTATCTAAAAAATTAGGGTATTCAGGTTTTTTGGATATGTATTATAATTTACATTTTAAATTAAGAAATAAAAGTAGTTATTATGATAGAAAAGTTTTTAACGACTATTATGGTGTTAATGTAGATGAAATATTGTCAATTGATGATGATAGTATTGATAAATTTATAAATATGCTAATAGAAAATAAAAATGAAGTTATATACACTTATGGTTTTGGACTTTCATTATTTATTGCAGAATATATTACTAGAAAATTACTTATTATGGGATTTAATTGCATTATTTCAGACTGTCATGAACTTTATGCTGTGAATACACTAAAAGCCAAATTGTTCATAAATGTTTCTAAATCAGGAGAAACAAAATACTTAGTAGATGTTTCTGAGTACGCAAAAAAAAATCATATTAAAATGATTTCATTTATTGGAAATATTGAAAGTACTATAGGAAAGCTATCTGATATTAATTTTAAAATACATGATATGCATGCGATGGATGATCGTAATAAATTACCTAATTTATTTTATGGAAATGTTATAATATTATTTGAGATTCTACTTAATAAATATCTGCAAAGAATTAAGGAGAATAAAGAGTAGCTATTAAAAATATAAACAAAATTTATTTTCAAGTAAAGATTTTATAAAAATTATGGCAATGATATACGTCACCGTAAGGAAATATGTTATTTTATTTGTTACGTGTTTTTTGAAATTGTGAAAAGGTTTAAAATATTAAATATAAATTGTACATTATAATTGTTATAAGATGTTAAAAGTTAATAAATGCAGTTATTAAAGGATTTAAAAGATAAATTTATGTGTGGAGGAAATGAATATGTTTAATTTATTTAAAGAAAAATTGGGAATTAAAAAAGAGGATAAAAGTGTAAACGTTACTAAAACTGTAGTTAATAATGAATTCTTAGTTCCGGTTTCAGGAAAGATTATAAATTTAGATGATGTAAGTGATGAAGTTTTTTCTCAGAGGATGATGGGAGATGGGTTTGCTATAGAACCTGAAAATGGGGAAGTGTTTTCACCAGTAGATGGAAGCATTACTTCTATATTCCCAACAAAACATGCTATCTCAATTAAAAGTAATTCTGGTATTGAAATTTTAATTCATTTTGGATTAGATACTGTTGAATTAAAAGGTGAAGGTTTTAATCTTTGTACTGAAGAGGGAGCAGTTGTTAAAGCAGGAGATTTACTTTTAGAAGTAAATATTGAGGAGGTAAAGAAAAGGGTTCCTTCTATAGTTGTTCCAGTAATTTTTTTGGAATTAAATGAGAGAACGTTTACTTTCGAAACTAGACAGGTGAAGGCTAAGGATAAAGATGTTATACAAATAAACTAGTAGAATTAATATATAGGTGGTGTTTATAAGGTATTAGGCAAAGCTAAGGAGATTATTAATCGTTGTTTTAAAGTTTTAAATTTAAGATATTAAATGTCAGTAAATATATTTAAAAATAAATAACTTTTAAAAATTTGGAGGAATATGAGTATGAAAGCTGCAGTATTTTATGGTAAAAATAATATAAAAGTAGAAGATAGAGAATGTAGGGAAATGACGGAAAATGAAATACTAGTTAAAGTCAAGGCTTGCGGAGTTTGTGGTACAGATATTCATATTTTTAATGGTGAAGAAGGCTCAGCGCCAGTAACACCACCTATAATATTAGGTCATGAGTATTCAGGAGAAGTTGTTAAAGTAGGTAGTAAGGTTGAAGATATAAAAATAGGCAATAAAGTAGTTATTGATCCCAATATATATTGTGGTGAATGTGATTATTGTAGAAATGGCAAGAAGCAATTATGTGAGAATTTAACAGCTCTAGGTGTAAATATAGATGGAGGTTTTAGTGAATATTGTGTAGTTCCTAAAGAGCAAGCCTATGTATTTAATAATATAAGCTTTGAGGAAGCAGCTATGGTAGAGCCAACAGCTTGTTGTTTACATGGAATAAATAACATTGAAATAAAGCCTGGAGATAAAGTATTAGTATTAGGAGCTGGAGCTATAGGGTTAATTATGCTTCAATTAGCAAAAATATCAGGAGCAAGTATAGTTGGAGTAAGTGAACCAATAGAAAAGAGAAGAGATACGTCTTTAGAACTAGGAGCTGACTATATATTAAATCCAATGGAAGAAGATTTTAAAAATAATTTAAATAAATATCTTGGAGAAGGTCCAGATGTAATTATTGAATGCACAGGAAACAAATATGTAATAGAAAGTGCATTTCATATTGCAAAAAAAGGAACTAAAATACTTTTGTTTGGAGTAAGTAGTCCCGATGTAAAAGTGGAAATAAGTCCATTTGAAATATTTAAAAAAGAACTAATAATAAAAGGTTCTTTAATAAATCCGGATACTCATTTGTCTGCTTTAAATTTAATAACTAGTGGGAAGATTAATGTGAAACCAATAATTACTAATAAGTTTGAACTAGATAAGATGGAGGAAGCTCTAGAAATGCAAAAAAGCATTGAAAGTGTAAAGGTATTAATTGTACCTTAATTCTTTTAAAAATTATACTTACTTCAGAAATATATAAGAAAAATTTGGAGGTATATTTTATGAAAGATACAATGAAGGTTGCAGTAATGAATGGTATTGGAAAAATGGGATTTGTGGAACGAAAGATTCCCAATCCTGAAGAAAATGAAGTGCTGGTAAAATTAGAGTACGTTGGTATTTGTGGAAGTGATATGCACTATTATGAAACTGGCAGAATTGGAGATTATGTAGTAGAACCACCATTTGTACTTGGACATGAGCCAGGCGGAATTGTAGTAAAAGTTGGTAATAATGTTATTAATTTAAAAGTGGGTGATCGTGTTGCACTGGAGCCAGGAAAAACCTGTGGATACTGTGAATTTTGTAAAACTGGTAGGTATAATTTATGCCCAGATGTAGTTTTTTTTGCAACACCTCCAGTAGATGGTGTATTCCAGGAATATGTTGCCCACGAAGCAGAGCTTTGTTTTAAATTACCAGAAAATGTTAGCACACTAGAAGGAGCATTAATTGAACCTCTAGCTGTTGGCTTTCATGCAGCTAATCAGGGAGGTGCACATGCAGGACAAACTGCAGTAGTAATGGGAGCTGGATGTATAGGACTTGTTTCGCTGATGGCATTAAAAGCAGAAGGTGTATCTAAAGTTTACGTGGTTGATATTATGCAAAAACGTTTGGATAAAGCTATAGAATTAGGTGCTGATGGTGTTATTAATGGAGCTGAGCAAGATGCAGTGAAGGTATTGGAAGAATTAACTGAAAAAAGAGGTTGTGATCTTGTAGTAGAAACAGCCGGAACAGAAATTACTACACACCAGGCAATACAAATTGCTAAGAAAGGTGCTACAATTGTGTTGGTAGGATATAGTAAAACAGGTATGATGAATTTACCTATCAGTTTAGCACTTGATAAGGAGTTAACATTTAAAACAGTATTTCGTTATCGGCATATTTACCCTATGGCGATTGAAGCAGTAGCAAGTGGTAAAGTTAATCTAAAAGGCATTGTAACAGATGTATTTGATTTTAATGATATTCAAAATGCCATGGATAAGAGCATTCAAGATAAGTCAAACATTGTAAAAGCAGTTGTTCGTATAAGCAAGTAAATGTTGATGAAATAAAGAAAAAGGTGTTATAGAAATAAATTTATAAAATGATAAATTTGTATTTATTAAAGAATATTAATATGCACTAGAACTTTTTAAAGAGGTTCCAGTGCATATTTTGCTATCGGTTTTAAGAGATACCAATACTTTAGAAGTCGTTATCCAAGGACTTAGCAGACCTTATCTCTCACTTTCATAGAAGCTGGGAGTATTACGGATGGTAGTCATTGGATAAATGGATTAAATATAATTCCAGTAAAAACAAAATTTTTACTGGAATTTAGGTACTAAAGTTTTGTAATATTATCAAATTAGTTTAAAAGAATTAGAAGATTTGTTATAATAGAAAAAAGATAATGAAAAGTAAATTATTTATCTTTTATGTAAAGGTTTACAATATTAATTTTATCTTTTAAGGAGGAATAAATATGTTTAATTCGTTTAATGAAAAATCAGGAATTGAAAAAAAGGACAAGAATGTGAATATTACTAAAACTGTGGTTAATAATGAATTTCTAGTACCAATTTCAGGAAAGATTATAAATTTAGATGATGTAAATGATGATGTTTTTTCTAAAAGGAAGATGGGAGAAGGATTTGCCATAGAACCTGAAGATGGAAATGTATTTTCACCAGTAGATGGTATGGTCACTTCTATATTTCCAACAAAACATGGCATATCCATAAAGAGTAATTCAGGGCTTGAAATCTTAATTCATTTTGGATTAAATACTGTTGCATTAAAGGGGGAAGGTTTTAACCTTTATACCAAAGAAGGGGCAGTTGTTAAGGCAGGAGATTTAATTCTAAAAGTAGATATTGAAGAGGTAAAGAAAAAAATTCCGTCTATAGTTGTTCCAATAATTTTTTTAGAAGCAGATAATAAAGCTTTTACTTTTAAAACTGGCTATGTAAAAGCTAAAGAAAAAGGTGTTATAAAAATAAGCTTGTAAAATATTAAATTTTATCTATTAAAACATATTAATATGCACTAGAACTTTTTAAAGAGGTTCTAGTGCATGTTTTGTATATAGAAAAATCTTATTATAAATTATTACAATTAATAATATACTTTGAGATCCAATCTAATTTACCTATACCTTTACTTGACATTTTTCTTTTCCATTCATATGATTATTATATCTAACTTATACGTTTACTGTAATAATTAAGCTAAGCTACTTAAGATTTTAATGGGTATTTACTAAAGAACATATTAAATATGGAAATATATTATATTTTAAAGGGGTAATGAAGATGGCAACAAACAGAGAAAAAATAAATATAAAATTTAAAGAACTGTCATTGAAAATTGATCCCAATAAGGATTTAGGAGTCAGTGCTAAGGATATAGCTGAGGAATTAAATATACAAAGAAATTTGGCAAGTCATTTTCTCAATGAATTTGTTAATGAAGGAAATGCAATTAAGGTTAATACTCGCCCGGTATATTTTCTCTCCAGAAGTGTTTATGAAAAGGATAAAGATTCCTATTTAATGATTAACCAATATTTAAAGCAGGGTATTGAAAATAAAAATACTGAAAACAAAAACATTAATCCATTTAGCCAATTGGTTGGAAGTGAGGGAAGCCTGAAAACAATTATTGACCAATGTAAATCATCAGTTATTTATCCACCCAAAGGTCTTAACTCATTATTTGTAGGAGAATCAGGTGTTGGAAAAAGTTTATTTGCAAGATTGACTTATGAATATGCTTTAAAAAGTGAATATTGTACTGGAGATTTTGTAGAACTTAACTGTGCAGAATATGCCAATAATCCGGAACTATTATCATCAATCTTATTTGGACATGCAAAAGGAGCCTATACAGGTGCAGATCAAGAAAAAAAAGGTTTGATTGAGCTTGCTGATAATGGCTATCTTTTCCTAGATGAAATTCACAGATTACCTTCTGAAGGCCAGGAAAAACTATTTTTGTTCATGGATAAAGGTTATTTTAGAAGAATGGGTGAAACAGACAAATATAGGAAATCAAACGTCAGATTGATGTTTGCAACTACAGAAAATCCTGAATCACATTTTCTAGATACTTTTTTAAGAAGAATACCCCTTATTATCAAGATACCAAGTTATAAAGAAAGACCACAAAATGAAAGACTTGATCTTATATATAACTTTTATAAAAAAGAAGCAAGCTTAATTAAGAAAAACATGATTATAAAAAATAATGTGATTAATCTTTTACTAAATAATATTGAAAAAGGAAATGTGGGAAAGCTATCAAATATAATTAAATTAAGCTGTGCAAAAGCTCTTACAGAAGAAAAGATAAATATGGGGGAAACTATTTTTATTCAAATAAATCACTTACCTGAAAATCTTTTTAAATCTTCTGAGATTAATGAAGAAAATACATTTAATGTAAATGATTTAGAAATCTCTCATATTAATTCTAAAGAAGTAAATCAAAGAACAGGTGAGAAATTAAGACTTCAACGTTATAATCAGATTATTGTCAGTAGAATTATGGCTCTTAAGAAAAATGAAATAGATGAGGATACATTTTATGTTAAAATATGTCGTATATTTAATAGCTGTATAAATCATGTTATGTTTGATTTAAATATGCATAAGCAGAATATATTTTTTGAATCTATGCAAAAAACAATCCGTAATATTTTATCTTATGCTTATTTGAATTTTGGATTGAATGAATACAATAGTCATGTAGGTATATTAACAAATCTGGTGCTTTATATTTATGAGAATATGGAATCCTTAGTATTAAATAAAGAATTAACCGAAGCAATTGATGAACTTGGCAGTCGTTATCACAAAGAATTTAAAATAGCAAAAGTTATTTTAGATGAGTTGGAGCGAGAAGTTAGTATTCCCAATAAAAAAATCTTTATATTATATCTGTTTATGTTTGTCTATTCTCAGCAGAGAACATTGAAGAAAAGAAACATTAATGCCATTATAATTGCTCATGGTTATTCAACAGCGGCAAGTATTGCTAGTACAAGTAATCGTTTGCTTGGAAGTTATGTGTATGAGTCCTTTGATATGCCGCTTACAGCCACTATTGATGATATAAACGATGAAATTATAAAATATTGTCAAACAATAGATATAGAAAATGATTTGGTTATTCTTGTGGATATGGGTTCCTTAGAAAAGATATACACAAAATTAAGTGGTCATTATTCAGGAAATATAGCTATAATTAATAATGTATCAACTGCTATAGCTTTAGATGTAGGTCAACGAATATTGAATGATGAAAGTATAGAATCTATTGCTGATCATTCAGTTAAAAAAATACATATAAACTCCCGCGTTATTCAGAAAAAATCAAAGAAAAAAGCTATTGTGACAACATGTACAACTAGGTTAGGTGCTGCAAAGATGATTAAAAAATTAATTGATGAAAATACAGAAAATAAAATTCCTATTTTTACTATAGACTATTATGATCTAAAAAATAAAGGAGTTAATCAAAGTCTGCTGCAGGATTACAGTGTAGAAATGATAATTGGAACAGAAGATCCAGGTGTTAAAGATGTACCATTTCTTTCCTTTGAAACTTTTATCAATAGAAAGGCAAGCGATTCTTTATTAAAGAAAGCATTTCCTGATATTTTTAATGATAGAATTTTAGATAATATAAATAAAGATATGGTTAAGATGTTTACTTTGGAAAATATTGTAGATTATCTCACCATATTAAATCCTCGTCAAACAATTAATCAGGTAGAAGATGCAGTTGTAAAAATTGAACGCAGTTTTGGAGTAAAAATGGATTCCTTTTTAAAAATCAGTCTATATATTCATATTAGTTGTATGATGGAAAGAGTAATCATTAAAAATCCTAATTTGAATTATCCGGAGCTTGATAATTTTGTACAGTATCATGTACACTTTATAAAAACAGTTAAAAATGCTTTTAGTGTCATAGAACAGTACTATAACATTGAAATTCCTTTTTCTGAAATAGGATTTATTTATGATATTATGAAGAATAGAATCGAAATAGGTAATAGCTAGAATGCCGTTAAAAAGTATATATAAAAATTGTGCTAAGAACGTTTACACTACTTGGCATGATCTTTGCTTATATATAAAGTGAGAGGAAATGATAAAGGTGAAAAATAAAATTCAGTTAACTAGAATTGATAATCGATTAGTTCATGGACAGATTGCAATTATTTGGAGAGCTTATTTACGTGCCAACATTATTATAGTTCCAGATGATGAGGTTATGAAAAATAAAATGATGATGGAGTTAATGAAAATGACAACACGATCATCAGGAGCAAGTGTTATCTTCTGTTATGTAAAAGATATAAAGAAAACATTAGATAATATAAATAATGAAAAGGTTTTTATTGTTTGCAGAACTCCCAAAATTGCAAGACAGCTTGTAGATAGTGAAATCCCTATTGTAGAAATTAGTGTTGGAAATATGTATAACACCAATGGGAAAAAACTACTAGCATCTAATGTTTATGTGGATGATAACGATTTAGAGGATATTGAATATATAAAATCAAAAGGAATTGACATCTATATACAGGATATGCCTAATACAAAAAAAATAAAATTATAATATTATTAACAAGTTTTAATAATATTATGGTTCACTTTTTATCTTTTTCTTAAATAAAATTTTGGAGGTAATTATTATGAGTATTCAATTAGCAAGAATCGATCAAAGGCTTATACATGGTTTGGTAGTTACACAGTGGGCAAGTGCAACTAAGGCAACAAGACTTATGGTTATTGATGATGATGTAAGTAAAGATGAGGGAATGAAAGCCAGCATGAGACTTTCAAAACCAGCGGGAGTAAGTATGTCTATTATTGATACTAACAAGGCTATTAATAATTTCAATAATCATAACTATGATACTCAGAGAGTATTTATCGTAGTAAAGGAACCAGAAACACTAAGAAAGTTAATAGATGCAGGAGTTGAACTGCCTAAAGTAAACGTTGGCATCATGTTTTTCTTAGAGGAGAAAGAAAAAATATCTAAATTCGTGGCTATTACAGAAAAGGAAAAAGAGGATTTACAATATATAATTGACAAAGGTGTTCCGGTTAATCTTCAATATGTTCCAACAGATACAGAACAAAATTTTGTTGATGTACTAAGTGCTAAAAATAAATGATGAAATGAGGAGATAAAGATGACTATTGCAATTATTCAAATGATTCTCATAATTTTGCTTGCATTTTTTATGACTATAGATCAGAACGGATTTGTTGTTATTACCTACTTTCCGGTTATAGTAGGATTTATAGTAGGTTTAATTATGGGTGATATGAAAACGGCTATGATTGTTGCAGGAACTTTCCAGTTGATGGCCTTGGGAGTTGCTTCCTTGGGTGGGTCTTCTGTACCTAACTATGGATTGGCAACAATTGTGGGGGCATATATAGCAATAAAAACAGGACAAGGTATTAAAGCAGGTTTGGCAATAGGATTACCTGTTGGAATGTTAGGTATACAATTGGATATAATTGTTAAGCTTGTTAACAATTTTATTGTTCACAAGGCTCAAGCTTATGCTAACAACAGACAATTTGGGAAAATGAAAAATATACTTTATTTAGGACCTGTTCTATTTGGATTGTCTACAGCTATTCCAACTGCTATCTGTGTTATCTTTGGATCTCAGGCAGTAAGCTTTATACTTAACAGTGTACCTAGCTGGGTAACTAATGGTTTATCCATTGCCGGAGGAATATTACCTGTTGTGGGTATTGCAATTCTTTTACATTATATGCCAGTAAAAAAATATTTGATGTATATATTGATTGGTTTTGCATTATCAGCATTCCTTAAGATGCCTATACTTGGAGTGGCAATTATAGGATTTGGATTTGCTTATAACATGTTTACTAAAGCTGCTACAGCTCCAGTAAATAATACTGCAGTACAAGGAGATGATTACGATGAGTGAAGAAATAAATGAAAAATATGTAGTAACACCAAAAGATTTACGCAGTACAGCAATAAGATATATGGGTATGGCTTGTAATAACTTTAACTATGAAACCCAGCAGGGACCAGCTTTTGTATATGCATTATTTCCAGTATTAAGAAAGATATACAAGGATGATGATGACTATGTTGCTGCTTTAAATAATCACTTTAAATATTTTAATACTACAACTTGGATGGCAAACATTATTTTAGGTGCTGTTGTGGCTATGGAAGAAAAAGATGGTATAGAAGGTGTTGATACAATTCAATCCTTTAAAACCAGTTTAATGGGACCTCTTGCAGGTATTGGGGATACATTGATTTGGGTATTGCTTCCAACTATTATGGGATCAATTTCAGGATATATGGCTCTTCAGGGAAATCCAACAGGTGCCATTATGTGGTTAATACTTAACATTGCATTTTTGTTTGTACGTTTAAAATTATTTGATGTTGGTTATAAATCTGGTCTTAAGCTTATTACCTCCTTTGGTGATAAACTGAATATTCTTACAGAAGCGGCATCTATTCTTGGTTTGGCTGTTGTAGGTTCACTTATCCCAAGTGTTATTAAAATGAATGTTGCTTATGTTTATAAAGTTGGTCAGGTAAGTTTATCTATACAAAAAGATGTTTTAGACAAAATTATGCCTGCACTACTTCCAGCAGTATTGACAATTATTGTATATAAAATGCTTGATTGGAAGAAGATGACTACCACTAGAATAATTATAATTGTAATTGTTTTCTCAATGCTGTGTTCTTTACTACACATATTATCAGCATAATTTTAGAAAATAACTTTAGAAATGAGAGTTTATTATGGAAAGCTTTTTAAATGAAACCATAGAATTCTGGCAATGGTTTGAAAAGCATTGTCAGAATCTAAGTAGTTCTGATAAGGAAATTTACAAAAAAAATGTTCGATTTATCAGTAAAAAATTAAATAAATTATTTGGTAATATTTATATTACAGTTAAAACAAATAAAGGAAAAAATCAATTAATACTTGATGGATTAGGGGATATAAACAGAAACTATTTAAAGAAATGTTTTAAAGAAAATATGCCAATAAAGCTCCAGGACAAATGGGAAGTACCAGTTGATTTTCCATATCAAGAAGATAATTCATTGGCGTTACAAGATGTCAATATAAATGATTATGAAATAATAACTTCTTTAGATATAGATAAAAAAAAGCACCAATTCAATATACATGTATTTTGTGAAAGATTTTTAAAAATGTCCAGAGGTGAAACTGAAGCAATTGCCATGATGATGATTTACAGATCACTTGGGGAATTATATATGAATTGTTATGTGGGTAATATTATTATTGAAAAAGATAAAAATAGTGACTTTTTTAATACTAGAAAATTTATTACCTTACATGATTTGTATAGTCGTATATCAGAGACTATAACAAGAAAGAAATGGGGAATGCCTGATTACAGTGGTGAAATATTTACACCCTATAATGAGATTAAGATAAATAAACAAAAGAAAAACAGGGGAGATATTGTAAGAGGGGCCACTTCACATATAAATTTATGTAATGAGTACTTTAGCAATAAAAAGGATAATTATGATTTTATGAAGTCCGTTGGCGCTGATTATATTTATATTTTCTATGAAAATGGAGACTCCTCAGCAGAAGAAATCAAACAAATACAAGAAGATTTACAGAATGTATTAATAAATAAAATGAATGAAGGAAAATATGGACAAATCATTGGCTATGGATATGGACAAAAATCTTATACTGACTTAGTTGTTTTTGATTTGGGTATATTTAATAAAATATTTAAAGAAATATCAATAGATTTTCCTAAAAAGCTATTTTATTTCTTATTTAAGCAATAAGAGGATTCAGGAGGAAAGATTATGAGAAAAATTATTGTAGCATCCCATGATAAACTGGCAGATGGAATGGTTAAAACACTGAAATTCATAGGTGGAGAGAGAGATAATTTATTCCCTCTATCTGCTTATGGTGACAATAAGCCAATTGATGATCAGATAAAGGAGATAATGGAGAATGTTAGTGAAGAGGATGAATTAGTTATTCTCACTGATATGGTAGGCGGAAGTGTAAATCAGAAATTCTTTAGTTTTAAAGAAAGACCAAACACACATATTATATCTGGAATGAATTTACCACTGGCTTTATCCATTGTGCTTCAGCCAGAAGAAGATTTACTGACTGCTGACCAGATAAAGTATTTAATTAAAGAGGGAAAAGATCAAGTTATATATGTCAATGATTATTCAGTTGAAGTAAGTGAAGATGATGAATAGTTTTTATTATAAAAAATATTAGGAGGCGTTTATTTTGAGCGAACCTTGGTGGAAAAAAAGTGTTGTTTATCAAGTTTACCCACAGAGTTTTAAAGACAGTAATAATGATGGTGTAGGAGACATAAGAGGTATTATTGAAAAGCTGCCTTATATAAAAAGATTAGGGGCTGATGTTATCTGGTTAAATCCAATATATGAATCTCCAAATGTTGATAACGGATATGACATTTCTGATTACAGAGCAATTCAAAAACGTTATGGCACTATAGAAGATTTTGAAGAATTATTAGGTAAGGCACATGAACTTGGCGTACGTATTATAATGGATCTGGTTGTTAACCATACTTCAGACCAGCACAAGTGGTTTAAAGAGAGCTGTAAGGAAGAAAAAAACAAGTATCGTGACTACTATATCTGGAAAGAAGGCAAAGATGGCCATGAGCCTAACAATTGGGGATCATCTTTTGGAGGATCTACCTGGGAATATAAGGACAGTGTAGGAAAATACTATCTGCATTTATTTGCCAAAGCACAACCAGATTTAAATTGGGAAAATGAGGAGGTTAGAAATGAAGTCTATGATGTCATGCGTTTTTGGCTTGACAAGGGTATTGATGGATTTAGAATGGATGTAATCAACCTGATATCTAAAAGACAGGAATTTAAGGATGGTACTGAAATTAGAGATAATTCCTTTGCCTCTTACTACGAAGGTGCTGCAAATGGTCCAAGAGTTCATGAATTTTTACATGAAATGAATGAAAAAGTTTTATCCAAATATGATTTGATTACTGTAGGAGAAACTCCAAATACTACTACTGAGGACGCCATCAAATATTCTTCGGCAAATAGAAATGAACTTAATATGGTTTTTCAATTTGAACATATGCATGTAGATTATGATGAAAATAGAAAATGGAATACAATGAGACCTAAATTGTCTGATTTGAAAAAGGTCCTTTCAAAATGGCAGGAAAGATTAGCGGATGAAGGCTGGAATAGTTTGTACTGGAATAACCACGATCAGGCTAGGGCCGTTTCACGTTTTGGTGATGATGGTAAATACCGCATAGAATCAGCAAAAATGCTTGGAACTTTACTTCATATGATGAAAGGTACTCCATATGTCTATCAAGGTGAAGAACTGGCAATGACTAATGTTCATTTTGATTCTATAGAGGATTACAAGGATATTGAAATACTTAACCGTTATCACGAACTTGTTGACCTTAAGGGGAAAGATCCATCTTATGCTTTAAGTGTAATTCATGCAAAAGGTAGAGATAATGCCAGAACTCCAATGCAGTGGGATAATTCAGAAAATGCAGGATTTTCTCATTCAGAACCATGGATAAAAGTTAATCCCAATTATGTTGATATCAATGCTCAAAAACAAATTGATGATGAAAATTCTGTTTTCAATTATTATCGTAAACTAATTCAATTAAGGAAAGATTACGATATTATAACAAATGGAAGATATGAATTAATACTAAAAGATGATTCCGATATTTTTGCATATCTTAGAAAAGGAGAAAATGAAACTTTATTGACAATTTGTAATTTTACTAATAGGGAAACTATTTTTAGATTACCTGAAAATATTAAATATAATTCTTATGAATTATTAATTGGTAATTATGAAAATAATAATGGCATTGATGCTGATATTAAATTAAAGCCTTATGAGGCTAGAGTTTATTTATTAAAATAAATTTTCAGTAAGCATCAGATGGAGTGAATAATCAATGTCAAAAGAATATGTTATAGGAATTGATTTAGGGGGAACTAAAATCAGTGGAGCCCTATCAGATGTAGATTAGAATGGATCTTATAAAGGCCTAATTAGAAAAAAATTTGAAAAAATAAGATGAGTTACACAGTATATGTATAATATGTTTCTTGTCTTATTTTTTGTGCATAAGGGGTATAGTTCCTACAACTTAACCAATGATGAAAATACATCTAGTCTGTTTAAAAAATTACCAATATGCACTAATCTAAGAGTTAAGGTAAAGGATAATTGCTTGAGATAGCAAAATCATAGTCTAATGCAAATATAATGTTATAAATTATATATTTATATTTTTACTAAAGCTTTTATTTATCTATTAATATGTGCAAGAAGTATTTATAGATTCATAAATTATAGGATTTTTATTGACAACTTATATAGAGTGTATTATATTATAGATATGTAAACATATACAAAACTAATAAATGCTATTTTGTAAATAGCAATATATTTTTACTACTTATGAAACATGTTTCATAAGTAGTAAAATCAAACCTAAAATAGTAAATGTGTATTAAAAACATAGTATATAAATTTTTAGAAATTATTTTTATAAAGAAAAAGGATATTATTATAAACAGAGTTCTTTGTTTCAGGTGGAGTTTTTTTCTTCACCTGAAACTTACTAACAGAGTTCTTAGTATCGGTATTTTCGATACTTAGAAATCGTTGTCCTTTAGGGTAAATCGTTATCCAGGGACGTAGCAGCCGTTATCTCCCACTTTCATAGAAGATGGGAGTATTACGGATGGTAGTCATCGGATAAAAAATTAATTTAGTTTTATATATGAAAGGGGAAAATAATAATGACAATTAAAAATAAAATTATGCTTATTACTTATGCAGATAGCCTAGGTAAAAATTTAAAGGAATTAGAAAACGTTTTGACAACTTATTTTAAAAATGCAGTGGGGGGAGTTCACATATTACCGTTTTTTCCATCCTCAGCAGACAGAGGGTTTGCACCAATGAACTACGAAAAAGTTGACTCAGCCTTTGGAGATTGGAATGATATTGAAAAATTAAGTGAAAATTTTTATTTGATGTATGATTTCATGATAAATCACATATCTAGAAGTTCTGAATATTTTAAGGATTTTCAAAAAAATAAAGACAGCTCACCTTATGCAGATTTCTTCATTAGATATAAGGATTTTTGGCCTAAGGGTGAACCTTCCGAGGAAGATGTAGACCTTATATATAAGAGAAAACCTAGAGCACCATACATTGATGTTCATTTTGAAGACGGAACTACTGAAAAAATATGGTGTACCTTTGATAGTGAACAAGTGGATTTAAATATAAAATCAGAGGTTACAAAGAAATTTATAAAGGATACTCTTACAAATATGGCAAAGAGAAATGCTTCATTAATCAGACTGGATGCTTTTGCCTATGCTACTAAAAAAGTTGGAACCAACTGTTTCTTTATAGAACCTGATACTTGGGAGCTGCTTGATGAAGTAAAATCAATATTAGAACCATTAAATGTAGATATATTGCCAGAAATACATGAGCACTATTCAATTCAAATGAAAATAGCAGAGAAGGGCCACTGGATATATGATTTTGCACTTCCTATGATTATGCTGCATGCTCTATACAGTGGTGTAAATAAAAATCTTATAAAATGGCTTAAAATGTCTCCTAAAAAGCAGTTTACTACATTAGATACTCATGATGGTATTGGGGTAGTGGATGTAAAGGATTTATTGACTGATGAGGAAGTTGAAATGACAAGAGAAGCACTATTTACTAAGGGAGCAAATGTGAAGAAAATCTATAATACAACTGCTTATAACAACCTTGATATATATCAAATTAACTGTACCTATTATTCAGCACTTGGAAACAATGATGATGCTTATACTTTAGCAAGAGCTATTCAGTTCTTTGCTCCAGGAATACCTCAGGTGTACTATGTAGGACTTATGGCCGGAGAAAATGATATAAAATTACTTGAAGAAACAAAGGTTGGAAGAAATATAAATCGTCATTACTACAGCAAAGAAGAAGTTGAAGAAAACATGAAAAGACCTGTTATGAAGAGGTTACTAAAGCTTATGGAATTCAGAAATTCTTATCCAGCTTTTAATGGTGATTACTTCATATCTGATATAAATGAGGAAGAAGTTATAGAAATAACTTGGGAAAAAGATGAATTTAAGACTACTTTAAAAGCTAATCTTAAAACTCATAAATTTACAATAGGTTATTTTGATGTGGAAACTAAAGAGTTTAAAGAATTGGCAGAAGTTTAATACATTAGGCCTATCTTAAAAGCATCTATATTACAGCGAATATAGTTAATTTTCACCGAGCAAGTATTCATTAATGAATTCTTAATATATAATAGATAGTAATAAATTTATGGATTACTTGATGAAATATAGTACTAACTCAAATTTAAAGATAATGGATGGGCAATAAAAATTTTTAGTTATAATATAATTTGAAAAGAGGAATCTTTATGAAAAAAAGAATGATATATTGGAATCTCAGCTTATATTTTCTCTTATTTTTCTTTGCCTATGCATCCTGTTTTTCATTCTTTGCTATTTGGCTTGGGGAAAAAATGAATTTAAGTGGAGCACAAACAGGTATTATATTTTCTGTAAACGCTATCTTTGCTATGATCTTTCAACCTGTATACGGATACATTTCTGATCGTATTGGTCTAAAAAAATATGTTTTATATTTTATTACTATATTACTTGCATTAGCTGGACCATTCTACATTTACGTATATGGGCCGCTTTTAAAAATGAACTTCATACTTGGTGCTATAGTTGGAGGCTTTTATTTAGGATTAACTTTTATAGCTGGTTGTGCCAGTGTTGAGTCCTATATTGAAAAGGCTGGCAGAAAATATGATTTTGAATTTGGACGTGCACGTATGTGGGGTTCAATTGGATCAGCAAGTGCTGCATTTGTATCCGGTAGAGTATTCAATATTAGTCCTAATATAAACTTCTGGATGGCAACGGTTTCTGCTATAATATTACTTATTCTTGTTGTTTTTATGAAAGTTGATGTAAGTAGTGTAGAAGCTAAACGTGCTGAATCAGTAAGCTTTAATGATGTTAAACAGCTTTTGAAATTAAAAGACTTTTGGCTTTTTATGATTTACATGATAGGAGCTGTGTGCGTATATATGGTATATGATCAACAATTCCCAATATATTATGCTTCATTGTTTCCAACAAAAGCTTTGGGAAACCAAGTATTTGGAGATTTGAATTCACTTCAGGTTTTCTTAGAAGCTGGCATGATGTTTTTAGCTCCATTTGTTGTAAATAAAATAGGAGCTAAGAGAGGACTAATTTTAGCGGGAATAATAATGACCTGTCGTATGGTTGGTTCAGGAATTGTCAGTGATCCCTATAGTATTTCATTTATTAAATTAGTTCATTCCTTTGAATATGCTGCATTATTAGTATCAATATTTAAATATTTAGCAGATAATTTCGATACTCGTTTATCTTCTGTACTCTATTTGGTTGGTTTTCAATTTGCTACTCAAATTGGTACAACAATTTTATCACCAGTTGTTGGGAAAATGTACGATAAAGTTGGATTTAGAGAAACTTATATATTTATGGGATGTTTAGTTCTTATATTCACTATTTTTGCAGCTTTTACTTTATTAAATAAAAAAAAAGATGGAATTGCAGTGGATGAGGGTGAGAAAAGAATTATGATAGAACAAGAATTAGGACGCGCAAATTAATCTTTATAATATTTAGGAGGTAAACATGTTAAAAAAGAGATGGTGGGATAAAAGTGTAATTTATCAAGTATACCCTAAAAGTTTTTATGATTCCAATAATGATGGAATAGGTGACATAAGAGGTATTATTGAGAAACTTGATTATTTAAAAGATTTAGGTATAAATATAATATGGTTAAGTCCTGTATATAAGAGCCCTATGGATGACAATGGCTATGATATCAGTGATTACTATGATATAGACAAACAATTTGGTTCCATGGAAGATATGGATAGTTTGATAGAGGAAGGTAATAAACGAGGCATTAAAATAATGATGGACTTAGTTATAAATCACACTTCTGATGAACATGATTGGTTTATAGAGTCAAAGAGTAGCAAAGATAATCCTAAAAGAGATTTTTATATATGGAAAGATCCAAAACCAGATGGTAGTGCGCCAAACAATTGGAAGTCTATATTTGGTGGATCTGCCTGGGAATATGACGATAATACTAAACAGTATTATTTACATGTATTTTCAAAAAAACAACCAGATTTAAATTGGGAAAATGAAGAAGTAAGAAAAAAATTATATGATATGGTAAACTATTGGTTGGATAAAGGCTTAGGTGGCTTTAGAGTAGATGCTATAACTTATATAAAAAAGGACAATACCTTTAAGGATTTAGAATCTACAAGTAATGAAGAATTAATTAATATTAATGGAGGATCTCTAAATCAAAAGGGAATAGAGGATTTTTTATCTGAATTAAAGAAAAATACATTTTCTAAATATGATATTGTGACAGTGGCAGAAGCGCCTGGTATACCGAGAGAAAAATTAAAAGACTACAGCGGGGCTAATGGTTTTTTTGATTTATTATTTGAATTTGGACATTCTGATTTAGATGTAGCTGAAGATGGAAAGTGGTACACACCTAAAAAATGGACTCTACAAGAATTTAAAGATGCCCTTTTTAGAAGTCAGGAAGTATATAATGATTTGGGATTTGGCGCACTGTTTTTGGAAAATCATGATCAACCTAGGTCTTTAAATAAATTTATTAAGGAATCAGATATAGGCCAAGCTAGTGCAAAGATGCTGGCTACAATTTATTTTTTATTAAAAGGTATACCATTTATCTATCAGGGTGAAGAAATAGGAATGACTAATGTTAAATATGAATCCATTGAAGATTATAATGATATTTCATCTATTGACCAATATAATAGTGCTATAAATGATGGCCTATCTAAAGAAGAAGCTTTAGAGGCTGTACACAGAAGAAGCAGAGATAATGGAAGATCTCCTATGCAGTGGGATGACAGTAAAGATTCTGGATTTACTGAAGTAGAGCCTTGGCTTAAGGTTAATAATAATTATGAAGAAATAAATGTAAAAAATAATCTGGAATCTGAAGATTCAATTTTAAATTATTATAAGAATTTAATTGATTTACGTAGAAATAGTGATTACTCAGATATAATTGTATATGGAAAATATATAGAATTCATGGAAAATGATAAAAATATTTTTGCCTATATAAGAGAATATGAAAATAGGAAACTTTTAGTATTAGCTAATTTTTATGGTGAAAATATTAAAGTTAATTTAAACTATAGTGTAAATAAAGTATTAATATCAAATTATGATTCATTTCATATGTCAAATAATGAGGTGTCATTGAGACCTTATGAAGTATTGGTTCTTCAGATTTTATAAAACATATAATATTTATAAGCATTTAAGGTACATTCAAATAAATAAATAGTCAGTATATTAAGTCTGTTTATTTTCATATGCATAAATATTAAAATAAGTATAGATCTTATTGCATACTACATTGTTTAAATAAGATTAATGCTTATTTTTTTACTTATATAATAGTTATTTGCAAAAACTGTTTTTATTGATAGTAAAAATTAAATCTAATAAAGGATGAAGAGTGAGGAATATAAAAATGAAAAGAGTTTGGTGGAAAGAAGCGGCTGCTTATCAAATAAAAGTACAAGTTTTGTATTAAGACCCTATGAAACAAGAATTTACAAAATTTATAAGTGATTTATTCAAATGATTGATATATAATAACTTAAAGGAAAGTATTTCTTACATGAGATGGAGGATAATTATGGCAGGTATAAGAGATGTAGCAAAAAAGGCAAAGGTAGCAGCTTGTACTGTGTCTAGGGTAATTAATAATAGTGGGTATGTGGCACCAGAAACAAGAAATAAAATTGAAAAGGCTATTGAAGAGTTAAATTATATACCTAATGAATTAGCCCGTGGTATGTTTCGTCAAAAAGCTGGAAGTATTGCCATGTTGATTCCCAATATTGTACATCCTTTTTTTTCTACATTGGCTAGCTATATAGAAAAAGAACTATATAATAGAGGGTATAAACTTATGTTGTGTACCACAGACGCTGATATTAATAAGGAAAGAGATTATATGGAAACATTGAAATCTAATATAGTAGATGGAGTAATATCTGGTGTCAGTAATCTTCAATTAAAAGAATATAAGAATTTTAATAAGCCACTTGTTATGCTGGATTATGTTGTTAACTCAAAAATTCCAGTGGTTACATCTAACCATAAATTAGGAGGTAAGTTAGCTGCAAAAAAGTTTATTGATAGTGGCTGCAAGAATGTAATTCATATATGTGACGATAAAACCACAAAGGTATTATCATATCAATGTCACATTGCATTAGAAAACATGTTAAAAGTTCATAATATAAAATCAAAGGCCATTGAAATAAAGTGGAACGACTTTGATTTTGAAGGCTATTTAAATCTGGCAAAAAAAGTATTAATAGAAAGACCAGACACAGATGGAATTTTTGCGGCAGATATGCCAGCGGCAGCATTTTTAAAAGCAGCTATAAAGCTTGGTAAACAAATTCCAAAGGATCTTTGTGTGGTAGCTTATGATGGCACATACACTACTAACAGCAATATTTTGAATATAACTACTGTAGTGCAGCAAGTACAATTAATAGCTAATAAGTCAGTAGAGAATATAATATCATTAATAGAAAAAGACAATATAATTGAACCCTACACTGAAATTGATGTGTATTTAAGGGAGGGAGAAACAAGTTTTTAATCTGTAAAAGTTGTAGCAATAATTTGTATTATGGTATATGTTTTAAAATTTAGCTAATATTTTAATTTTTTATATTGACAATATGTATAAAATATATTAGTATAATTATATGAAACATGTTCCATAAGTTTTATTTTACAATGAAATGTAAACATATACAGTAAAGCGCGTGCAGGTTAAAAATTACTTGTACTTAGATTTATTCAATAAATAAATTTTAATAAGAATAAATAAAATTTATTTATAAATACAAATATAAATTATATTCTATAGGCAATGTGAATACACTATGTAAACCTATACATAAATTTGAATCCTTAAGTTAAATAAATCTAATTATGAAATCTTAAAAATTGCTATTTTGCTAAATAGCAAATATATTTTACTAGATATGAAACATGTTTCATATAATATTTTTTAAGGGGATGTTTAAAATGTTAAAAAAGGTAAAGCTGGGAGTAATATTTATAATTGTATTAGTACTAATAGGTGGCTTAATAGGTTGTAGTAGTTCAACAAAATCGTCAAATCATAGTTATGATATCTACATTTTTAATGGTAAAAGTGAAAATGCCGATGCATTCCAAAAACTTGCTCAAATATATGAAAAAGAAAAAGGTGTTAAGGTTAAAGTCTTTTCATTGGGTACTACAGAGGCAACAGACACTTTAAGATCTGCAATGAATTCAGGTGAAAAGCCATCAATTTTCTCTGTAGGTGCAGGAAGTGTACAGGAATGGAAAGACAGTGGTTATGCCATGGATCTTAAGGATGCAGCAACTCCAGAATTAAAGAAATTAGCTGATAGCATACCAGAAGCAATGAGATTACAAACTAAAGAGGGTGAAAACTATGGTATTCCCTATGATGTTGAAGGCTATGGATTAATTGTTAACAAAAAAATGATAGCAGATTTGTTTGGATTGACTGATACAACACAATTTATTGCAGATTTTAAAACAGCTACTTATGAAGAATTTAAAAATATGGTCATTGCTGTAAACGATTATATTAAAGAAAATAAAACAGGTTCTGTAGTACTAAGTGGACATACGTATCAATTGACAAAAAATAAAACAGAACTTACTTCAAAATTAAACGGTGTATTTTCAGTAGCAGGAGCAGAAAAATGGACTTATGGAGATCACTTTGGTAATTATCCATTAAATACAGTATTTAATAGCTTATCCGCAGCACAAAATGCCACAGATAGCCAGGTTCAGCAATTAAAAATCCCATTAGAAAAATCTGTTCAGGTACTAAATTTTGAAACAAGTTATCTGGCAGGACCAAAAGGTGCATTAACAAGAGGTGCAGATTTCATTAATTCAACAACTACAGGATATGATCAGGCAGTACAGACTTTTGCTGATGGTAAGGCGTTATTTATTAAACAAGGCAACTGGGTATATAACAACATTAAAAAAGTAAATACAGATATTACATCTTCTTTAACTATGCTTCCAATGAAGCTGCCATTCACAGACGACGATATTAAAGTAAAAGGATTAACTGCTGAAAAATTTAATGAATCAATACCAGAATTTGTTCCAAATTACTATGTGATTAATAATAAAGTAAGCAAGGATGAGCAGAAAAAGGCAGAGGATTTTTTAGTATGGCTTAATACTTCTGAAACGGGTAAGAAATTTATTACAGATGAATTTGCCTTTGTACCCTTTAATGCTACAAGTGATACTAAATTAGAAAATCCATTGAGTAACGATTTAATTACTTATAAACGAGCAGGAAATATATTGTCTAATCCATTTAATGGAGCACCAAATTCATGGGGGCAGGAGGCTTATGGGAAAATACTACAGGAACAATATTTCACAAAGCAAAACTGGACTGAAGCAGATTATGCAAAAGTAGCAGATTATTCTATACAGAAGTGGAAGGAATTGAAGTCTAATTAAGATATTGTAATATTAAAAAATTATTTTGAAAGGGGAGTATAAAATGGAACAATTCTATAAGAAGTGGTCTAAGATATTTTTATTGCCGGCTATTGCACTATTTGCAATTGTTATTCTAATACCTTTTGCTGTAGGTGTCATATATTCCTTTACCAGTTGGCGTGGAACATATTTTGTTGGCGGTGAACACTGGTGGCAAGCTTTAGTTGGATTTGACAATTATGTGAAGATATTTCAATCTGATAAATTTAGAGGGGCATTTTTATATACAATCCAGTTTACTGTTATTGCAGTAATTGTTATAAATATATTTTCGTTAATCCTTTCCACATTGTTAGTTAAAATACGAAAGGGTGCAGGTATATTCAGAGCAATTTTTTATATGCCAAACTTATTAGGCGGTTTAGCATTAGGATTTATATGGCAGTTTATTTTCCAAATTGTTTACTCAAAAATTTTCTTTGGTGAAAATAGTATTATTCATATACCATTTCTAACCAATATGACACAAAATCCTACAAAGGCAATGTTTGCATTAGTAATAATGGTTACATGGCAAATGGCTGGATATATGATGATGATTTACGTAAATGGACTAAATAATATACCTAAAGATTTATATGAAGCTGCAAGTATTGATGGAGCGAGTCCATCTCAAAGATTCAGAAACATTACAATACCAATGCTTATGCCGTCTTTTACAATCGTATTTTTCCTAACACTTTCAAATTGTTTTAGATTATTAGATCAAAATTTGGCCTTAACAAATGGTGATTTTGGTACAAGAATGCTGGCACTTCAGATTTTACAGACCACTAAGGATACTAATCCACCAAATTACGGGTTTGCCCAGGCACAAGCTGTTGTATTCTTTATATTAGTTGCTGTAGTTGGTCTAATACAAGTATCTGTAATGAAAAAGAAGGAGGTTGAAGCTTAATGAAATTTATAAAAACAATGGAAGGAAAAAGAAAAATTAAGAATTATATAATCTATATAGTTCTAGTTTTAGCAGCTATATACACACTTTTCCCATTGATGTTTTTATTCGTTAATTCATTTAAAGGTCAGTCTCAAATTGTAAATTCACCTCTGTCCTTACCTAAAAGCTGGAGTTTTACTTATATAACAAACGCATTTGAACAAATTCATTTGTTGAGTAGCTTGGGTTACACAATACTAATTACAGTAGTATCAGTAGCTCTATTGGTAATTGTATCATCATTTACTGCATGGATAATGGTTAGAAGTAAATCCAAATTAAGCAATATTTTATTTTTAGTTTTTACAGCAGCAATGCTAATACCTTTTCAGTCATTAATGTATCCCTTAATTAGCTTCATGGATGCCTTGCATTTAAAAAATATGGGTGGTTTAATCATAATGTATGGCGGTTTTGGATTAAGTCTTTCTGTATTTCTCTATCACGGCTTTTTAAAAAGTGTACCTGTATCTTTAGAAGAAGCTGCAATAATTGATGGAGCTAATATATTTCAGATATTTTTTAAAATTATATTTCCTTTAGTAAGACCTACCACTATAACTGTAATTATATTAAATGCGGTGTGGATATGGAATGATTATCTTCTTCCATTTTTAGTACTTGGAAACTCAGAAAAGAAAACATTGACTTTATCTTTATATTATGCTAAAAATCTGGCAGGACAATATGGTAACCCATGGGAATTAGTTTTCCCATCAGTGTTAGTTGTTATTATACCAATAGTTATTCTGTTTTTGTTCTTACAAAAATATATTATTGCTGGAGCTATAGATGGAGCAGAAAAAGGTTAGAAAAGAGTAGTGATTTTAATTACAGTCTACATTATCTGTTATTAGGATAAAATCAATATTATAAATCTCTAGTGTATATGTTTTTTCTTCCATTGAATTGATTGAATGGTGATTTTCAATGATAGTTTAACATATTATGCTAGAGGTTTTTTATTTGTAAAAATTTCTAATGATTTAACTAGCAAAGCAAATTAAATTATATAGACAACAAATAATAAATTAATTCTATTACCTTAAAAAAATAAAAAAATATACGTATATATGTGATGTAATAAAAATGGATGATAGCATAAATATAAGGGAATGTAGAATGAAAGGAGGATAGAACAAATGCAAAAAATCACCATGAAAAATTTATGTTCGTGTGTCAATAAAAGGAAAAAATATTTTAAGGGGTTTTCTTTATAGGGTGTCGCCAATGTTGTCACATTTTCTAAAAAACCCACGTTAAGCTAATAATGTAAAAGTAAGTATATTATATTATTCATATGCAACATATTGTATATGATGAAACATGTTGCATGTTATGAAACATGTTTCATATAATATTAAGCCATAATATAAAAAAATAAGTATCGTAAATTTTATATTAGAATTGTTTTGGTACTTTATTTTTAGTAATATTTTTAGAATTGCAAATTACTTGTAGATCAGATATTTATAAGACTTCTATTTACGTTCTTAAAATATTTATTTTTGGGATTAAATGCCTTAGTGTGGGTTTTATTGGCTGTACCCCTGTATGCTATTTATAAGTTTGCTAGCTCTATTTTTATTTAAGTATATAACTAGATATGATATAAGACAAAAATTATTATAATTAATAGGAGTGAAACTATGAAGATTAAAGGAAAATATTTATCAAAAAGATTACTTATGATTGTATTTGCACTTTCAATAGTCTTTTCACCTGCTTATTTTGCTCAGCCGACTTTTGCAGATGATGTTTTTCCGGTGGATGCATTTCATCCGACACCTGATAGACCTCTTGACAAAAACAATCTACAAAAACCTATGTCGGTGCAAAGTGTTGAGAAGTTAGATAATGGTGTAAAGCTTAATTTGGGACAACAGGAAGCTTATATACGTATGCTTACATCTGATATGTCCAAGGTATCTATTTTAAACAAAGGCGATAAAGAATATACCTCTGTGGGAATTGCTAAAACGGATTGGCCTGCTCCGAAATTCAAAGTAAAAGAAGACGATAATAATATCACTATTAAAACTTATAGTTTAACAGTAGATATTAAGAAAAGTCCATTTGGAATCAAATATTTGGATAAAGACGGTAACATAATAAATGAGGATGGAGATCAAGGGGTAGGATATGAAAATGGCAAGCCTTATGTATTCAAGAAAACTGATAAAAACGAAAACTTTTATGGTTTAGGTGAGAAATCAGACGGATTAAATAAACGTGGGAAGATGGAAGCATTGTGGCATCAGGATCCATTTCCATATGAGTCGGAATATATGTACCAAGATGTTCCATTCTTTATTGGCTTGAAAAACAATAAAGCCTATGGTATTTTATTTGATAATACTTATCGTTCTTATTATAACATGGCGAAAGACAGTGATGATTATTATTATTTCTATGCCGATGGTGGAAAACTAACCTACTATTTCTTTAATGGGCCACAGGTTAAAGACGTGGTTAATCGCTATACAGATTTAACAGGAAAGATCAATCTTCCCCCAGAATGGGCTTTGGGATTACAACAATCAAGTTGGTCATATAATCAGAATGACGAGGAAGAAGTAGCTAAAACATACCGCGAAAAGAAAATTCCAGCAGATGCGATAGTTTTTGATATCGGATATATGGACCAATCTAAAGCTTTTACATGGGGATCTAACGTTCCTGACCCTAAAAAGTTGAGTGAAACGTTAAAAAGTTTGAATTTCAAACAAGTTAATATATTTGATCCGGCTATTAGGGCCTTACCAGGTTACAATGTTTATGATTCTGGCACCAAGGAAGATCTGTGGGTTAAAAATCCCGACGGCAGTACTTTTCTTGGTAAACTTTGGCCTTGGGATCCGGCTGCTCCGCCATCATCCGTTTACCCTAACTTCTTGAAAACATCAACTCGTGATTGGTGGTCAATGCAGTATAAACCTATGTTTGATACCGGTGTAGATGGTATTTGGAACGATGTTAACGAACCAGTTAATTTTATACCAGAAGACCACTGGACACTGCCATTGGATGCTGTCTTTGTAGATGACAACGGCGTAAAACATACCCATGAAGAGATTCACAACATCTATCCGCATCTTGAGGAGCAAGCGTCTTACAATGCATTTAAACTTCTGAAACCTAATGTCCGTCCTTTTGTATTATCACGTTCAGGGTTTACAGGAACACAGCGTTATGCCGCAACTTGGACCGGCGATAATCACAGCACTTGGGCGCATCTCAAAATGTCAATAGCGATGAACTCTAATATTGGACTATCTGGCGCACCGTTTGTAGGAAATGACATCGGCGGCTTTACGAAAAATAAACAATTGGGTGAAATATGTACTCCAGAATTGTTTGCACGCTGGATTGAGGCTGGTGCGTTCCTACCGTTCGCTCGCGATCATTACAATAATGATGGTGATAGCCCTTCGGTGAAGGAAAACATTAATAGACAAGAACCTTGGCAATTTGGTAAGCAAGTGGAGGATATTAGTCGTAACTATATTAATATGAGATATGAGCTGATGCCTTATCTACAAAATGCCTTCAAGCAAGCACATGATACCGGAAATCTGATTCAGCAGCCCCTTGTGTTCCAATTCCAGAATGATCCTAACACATATAATAATGAAGACCAATTTATGTTTGGTGATTCTCTTATGATTGCACCGGTGGTGACTCAGGGAGCAACTTCCCGTAGCGTGTACTTACCAGCTGGAGTAAAATGGGTAGATTACTGGACTGGTGAAGAGTATGAAGGTGGACAAACTATTACAAAGCAAGCTGATCTTGGAACTCTTCCAATTTACGTGAAAAAAGGCTCCATTATTCCACGTAGAGAAGTTCAACAGTATGCTGGCGAAAAACCGCTGACGAATTTGACACTGGACACGTACCTTGATAATAAAGCATCTTACAGCTACTATCAAGATGATGGAAGTTCTGAAAATTATACGAGAGGTCAATTTAATGTGACTGATTTCAATATTGAGAAGAAAGGTAATCATATTGAGTTTGAGCAGAACAAAAAAACTCAAAACTATAAATCTGACATTCAGTCATATACGCTGAAACTTAATAAGTCAGTGGAGCCAAAAAAAGTACAGGCAGCTAACAATAAATATGAAAAAGTGGGAAGCTTAGATGAACTGAATAATAAAGAAAGTGGCTACTATTTTGATAACAATGCCAAAATTCTTTATGTGAAAGTACCGGTAAATGAGAATCACAAAGTAGTAATCCAACAATAAGGAATATATATAAGAATTTGGTCATAGAAACTGAAACGCCTGTAAATTATATAGTTAACCCTCTATAAATTATATAATGAAAGTACACAATTATTGCAAAGTAAAAATGCATGAAATTGTGTGCTTTTTTTCTTTGGACTAAGATGTATAATTTTATCATTAAAAGCAGGTATAGAGTATAAAACGTGTTAAAGGGTTAAATACAAAATAGTATTGTATACAAAATAAAAAATTAAAACAGCAATATTTGAGAATAAGTGAGCAATTCCTAGGTAGTAATTAAAATATTAATAGTATAAAATTATATATGTAAGTTTCATATGAGTATAAGCTATAACTAAGTAAAATTCATTGATTAATAGTCTATAGCTGCTAAATTGGGGTGAGAAAATGTTTGGTAAAATAATAGGATTTGAAAAAGTAGACAATAAGATTCATATTGAGTTTGAAAACCAAAATGTTATTGTGGAGATAATTTCAGCTTCTGTAATAAATTTCTTTTCTCCACTAAAGAGAGAACAGAGATTATCTAAAGCAGTAGAAGATCTAAAAGTTCAGCAATGCAATTTCTCAGTAGATAGTAAAAAAGACAAAATAACTATTGCTACAGATAAGTTAAACGTAAACATATTTGATGATTTCAAGGTGGATATTTATGATCATAACTGGAATATACTTTGTGAGGATTATAGAGGAGAGAGAAAACCTTTTGTAAGAAGAGGTGTTGATGGCGGATGGGCTGTAGCAGCAGAAGAAGGCCATGAACTTAAAGATGGTGATAATAAATTAAAGGTACAAGTACTTAAAAAGATGGAAGATGATATGTATTTTTACGGCTTTGGGGAAAAAACAGGGCATTTGAATAAAAAAGGATATCACTATAAGATGTGGAATACAGATGATCCTAAGCCACATGTGGAAAGCTTTGAAGCATTATATAAATCAATTCCATTTTTTATTGGCTTAAAAGAAAAACAAGCTTTTGGTATTTTCTTTGACAATACTTTTGAGTCTCATTTTGATATTGGAAAAGAAAATAGCAACTATTACTATTTTGGAGCTGTAGATGGAAATTTAGATTATTATTTTATATATGGTCCCTCAACGAAAGAAGTATTAAATAGATATACTGATTTGACGGGAAGAACACCACTGCCTCAGCTGTGGACACTTGGATATCAGCAGTGCAGATGGGCTTATGTACCAGAGCAAAGGCTTATGGAAATTGCAAAAGAGTTTAGAAACAGAGATATTCCCTGTGATGCACTATATTTAGATATTGATTATATGGATGGATATAGAGTATTTACCTGGGATAAGAATAAATTTCCAAATCCTAAGGAAACCTTATCTGAATTAAAGCAGAATGGATTTAAAGTTGTAACAATTATAGATCCTGGTGTTAAAAAAGATAAAGGCTATGAAATTTATGATGAAGGCATTAAAAATGAGTATTTTGCTACAGATAAGGATAGTATTCCCTATGTAAATAAAGTATGGCCAGGAGATGCTCTTTATCCTGATTTTCCAAATGAAAAAGTGAGAAATTGGTGGGCGGAAAATCAAAAGATCATGATGGATTGTGGAGTTTCTGGTATATGGAATGATATGAATGAACCCGCAAGCTTTAATGGACCACTTCCGGATGATGTAGTGTTTAATAATGATGGAATTATTACAGATCATAGAGAAATGCACAATGTTTTTGGACATTATATGTCAAAGGCAACCTATGAGGGAATCAAGAAATATACTAATAAAAGACCTTTTGTAATAACCAGGGCATGCTATGCAGGCACACAAAAATATTCTACAGTGTGGACTGGAGATAATCAAAGCCTTTGGGAGCATTTGCGTATGTCTCTTCCAATGCTTATGAATCTAGGACTAAGTGGAATAACTTTTTGTGGTACAGATGTAGGCGGATTTGGATTTGATTGTACTGCAGAGCTTCTATCAAGATGGGTACAGGTGGGATGCTTTACTCCATTATTTAGAAATCATTCCTCTATTATGACAAGAGATCAGGAACCTTGGGCTTTTGATAAGCAAACAGAGGATATTAATAGAAAATATATTAAACTTAGATATAAATTGATTCCTTATATTTATGATACCCTATGGAAGCAAAAAAGCAGCGGACTTCCTGTAATTAGGCCCTTAATGCTTCATTACCAGGAAGATGAAAATACTTATGAAATAAATGATGAATTCCTGTGTGGTGAAAATATTCTTGTAGCTCCAGTTGTAGAGCAGGGAAAGACAGCCAGAATGGTATATTTACCAAAGGGAAATAATTGGGTGGATTACTGGACAAAGGAAGTTTTTCAAGGTGGGAAATATATTGTTAAGGAAGCTCCTTTAGATTTATGCCCTATATATATAAAACAGGGAACAATTATACCTAATTATCCTGTACAGAATTATATAGGAGAAAAGAAAATAGAAGAACTTACTTTAGATATATATCCAGCAGCTAATGATACGGAAATTAAGTATGTACATTACCAGGATGATGGAGAAAGCTTTGAATATAGAAAGGGAGTTTACAATCTATATGAGTTTTTAATAAAACGCAGTGATGACTTAAACGGCATGACAATTAGAATAAATAAAGCTTATAGAGCCTATAGAGATAATTATCATAGATTTAAGTTTAAAATAAATAATATTAAACCTATAGAGATCTTGGCAAATGGTAAGGCGATTGAATTTAAAATAGTTGAAGGAACAGCGGAGTTTGTAGTGGGAAGTGAAACAGAAATTTATATTAAAAAGGCAGAATAAAAATTTCTTCTAATTTCATTTACAAGCCATATACAGCAGTAATTACAGTGAAAAGCTGAAAATTAATAATTTTAAGCGGCATTGAAGTTTTTGCAATGCCGCTTTTATTCGTTTTTAGATAGTTGAAAATAACAATATTTGAGAATAAGTGAGCAATTCATGAGGAGTAATTAAAAAATTTCTATTATATAATTATATATGTAAACGTTAATGATAAATTAAAGTTTTAAAGCTTTTGATTTTTATAGGATTTATTCATGTATTAGCATATGAAAATAAATGGCAAGTTAAAGATAGTATACGATTGACTAGTTATTTATTTTTTAGATACATCAAATAGGGAAAGGAAGTGAAAAACTGATTTTTAGTTTTAAACTTAGTGGAATTAAAAGTCAGGAAATACTATGGGGAATATAAGTAAGGAACAAAAACTAAAAATTGGAATTATAGGCTGTGGAGGCATTGCAAATGGTAAGCATATGCCAAGTCTAGCAAAGATATCACAGGCTGAAATGGTGGCGTTTTGTGATATTAAAAAAGAAAAAGCGGAAAAAGCAGCAAAAGAGTTTGGTACAGAAGGTGCTAAAGTTTATGAAGATTATAAGGAACTGTTAAAGGATAAAAGTATTGATGTTATTCATGTATGTACACCTAACAGATCTCATAGTTTTATAACTGTGGATGCACTGGAGGCTGGAAAGCATGTAATGTGCGAGAAGCCAATGGCAAAAACTACAGAAGAGGCAAAAAAGATGCTTGAGGCTGCAAAGTATACAGGTAAGAAGCTTACTATAGGCTATCAAAATCGTTTTAGAGGAGATTCAAAATACCTTCATGGGGTTTGTGAAAATGGGGAATTAGGAGAAATATATTATGCAAAGGCACATGCCATAAGAAGGAGGGCAGTTCCAACTTGGGGGGTGTTTCTCAATGAATTTGAACAGGGTGGAGGCCCATTGATAGATATAGGAACTCATGCCCTTGATTTAACCTTATGGATGATGGATAACTATAAACCTAAATATGTAGTGGGTAATATATATCATAAGCTTGGAAATAAAGAGAATGCAGCAAATGCATGGGGTCCCTGGGATCCTGATAAATTTACCGTAGAGGATTCAGCCTTTGGATTCATAACTATGGAAAATGGAGCAACTATAGTTCTAGAATCCAGTTGGGCAATAAACAGCCTGGATGTTGGAGAGGCTCAAACATCTCTTTGTGGAACAGAAGGCGGAGCAGATATGGCAGATGGTCTTAGAATAAATGGAGAGAAGTTCAGCAGATTGTATGAAACAAAGGTTGATCTAAATGCAGGGGGAGTTGCATTCTATGATGGTGATTCAGAAGATCCTGCGGAACTGGAGGCAAGGCAGTGGGTTCAATGTATTTTAGAAAATAAAGAGCCTGTAGTAAAACCAGAACAGGCATTGGTAGTTACTCAAATACTGGAAGCAATATACGAATCAGCTAAAAGGGGAGAACCAATTTACCTGAATAATTAAAAATAAATAAAGGAATCAGATAAACAAAGGATAAAATGACTTGTAGTTGAGCAGGAGTATTTTACTAGAGATTCTCTTGAAAGTTTAAAGATAGGTTATGAAAATTTAAAAAAATTAATAGGGGAAGTGTTTTAATATGTATATAGGTTTATTAACGGTAAGTCTTGGAAGTATACCACTTAAGGAGAAAGCAAAATGGGCAAGTGAACAGGGATTTAAGTCACTGGAAGTTGCCAGCTGGCCGGCATCTAACAGTAGAGACTATTCAAGCTGCGACATAGACGTAGATAATTTTACTGAAAAGGAAGCTGAGGAAATCAAGGAATATTTTAAAGAATATGCGCTGACAATCTCTTCACTAGCTTACTATGATAACAATTTAGATCATGACATAAATAAAAGAACTAAGATAAATAATCATTTCAAAAAATGTGTTGATGCTGCAGTGCTGCTTGAAGTTCCAGCAGTGGGAACTTTTATTGGAAGGAATATAGATAAGACTATAGAGGAGAACCTTGATGAGTTTCAGGTAGTGTTTAGTGATTTAGTTAAGTACGCTGAGGATAGGGGAATAAAGGTAATAATTGAAAACTGCGCAATGCCTGGCTGGCAAATTAAAGGAATACCAGGAACCATATCTTATTCACCTGAACTTTGGAGAGAAATTTTCAAGAGAGTTCCAAATGAGAACTTCGGTTTAAATTATGATCCGTCTCATCTGCATTCAATGCTTATGGATTATATAAGTCCCATTAAAGAATTCAAAGATAGAATATTCCATACTCATGCAAAGGATGCTGAAGTGTTTGAAGACAGATTAAAAGCATATGGGATGTATAATAAGCAGCTAAATCTCAGCTTTGAGGATTCTGGCTACTGGAGATATAGAATGCCAGGTCTTGGACAGATTGATTGGAAAAGTTTTATAAATGAATTAAGAGAAATAGGTTACGATGATGTTATAAGTATTGAACACGAAGATCCACTTTATGAGGGCAGTGAAGAAAAGGTAAAAGAAGGGTTATCCTTGGGAATAGAGTATCTTAAGAAATTAGTGTAGCTTAATTGCAATAAAAACTCAAAAAATGATATGCAGCATCTATGAATCTGCCAAAAAAAGAATTAGAATAAAACTGTAATGTTTTTGTTAAATTAATGAATTTTTTAGGGGGACAGAGACATATGCAGGGAAGCCTTGAAAAGACTGTATTAGAACCGGATTTTCCTTTTAGATTGTTTTTCAATGATGGGTATATGAGTACGCCCCATCATTGGCATGAAGATATTGAAATTATATATATTGTAGAAGGCAGCATTAAAGTTGGGGTAGGCAGCCATATATATAAACTTAAAGTTGGAGATATACTTATTATAGGTTCAGGAGAAGTACATTATTTCTTCAAGCAAATGGAATTTAGTAAAAGAGCGGTTATACAATTTAGAATGTCTATATATGACAATTTTCTTTCTGGGACAAAGGACACAAGGGCTATAAAATTAATGTTTATTAAATCTCAGTACTTTACAAAGGAAAGTGAAATTCATGCTTTAATGGAAAAACAAATAAGGGAACTTATTGATGAAAACAGTGAAGCTAAAGAAGGTTATAAGCTTATCTTAAAGGCACGATTATATGATTTGGCAGGTATATTACTTAGATATATGCCTAAAATTGAGTATTCATTAGAAGAGGAAAGCCGACAAAGAGAGAAATTGCAAAAACTTGACAGAGTATTTCAGTATGTGGAGAAAAATTATGAAAATCATATTGATCTAGATCAAATTGCAAAAGTATCAGGCTTCAGTAAATATTACTTCACAAGATTTTTTAAAGAGAATGCTGGTATGACTTTTTTAGATTATCTCAATAATTTTAGAATAACCAAAGCTGAATGGTATTTAATGGATAGAGAGGACTCTATTATAGAAGTGGCATACAAGTCAGGTTTTAATAGTGTTAAAAGCTTTAATCGGGTATTTAAAGATTTAAAGGGCTGTGCACCTATGGAGTACAGAAAGGCTGTAAAATAGTATTATAGGGGCTGTGTCACAATGTATATATGCATTGTGACACAGCTTTTTACATATTATATTATTAAGAATATGTAAAAAGCCTGATTTTTAATAATTAAGTGAGGCAGTTCTCAAATTTAATAAATATTTATTCCTTTTGAGATAGCTGATTTTTCAGTTAATTTTTATTAGTATCCATTAAATTAATGGTATAATTTAGACTATAGGCAGTAAATATTTAAAAAAGTATAATAAATATTATAGATAAAAAATAGAAATAAGGCGTATGAAAACAAATAGTAAGTGAAAGATACTGATAGTTATCTATTAGAATATGCTTAGAGTATCTAGTTATAAGTGAATGAAACAAATATACCAATAATTCATAGTATATTTATTAAAAGATTATTTAATAATTTGTTGCAAAAATTAATATGGAGAAATTTCTAAAAAATATGTTTTAGGGGGTATACAGTAATGTATAGCAAGACCTTTGGTAATGTTTCTGTTAATGAAATGGTAAATTGCATAAAAGGTTTCATATTAAGCGACAAGAATTATAAATACAAAATCACTGTTGGAACAGATTCTCAGAATAGAAGTTTGACTAAAGTAGTGGTAGTTGTGGCAGTTCATAGGATTGGCCGAGGCGGTATTTTCTTTTATGAAATAAAGTATGTTCCTAAAATAACTAATGTTAGACAAAAGATATATTATGAAACTGCACTTAGCTTAGAGCTTGCCTCAAAACTGTCTAAAAGCTTTGAGAAAGCTAATATAAAGGAAGATATAGAAATTCATGTGGATATTGGAACTAATAAAAATGGTAAAACATTTGAATTGATCAGCGAGATTACTGGGTGGATTACAGGAACGGGATATAAATATCAGATTAAGCCTTATTCCTACGCAGCTTCTTGCATAGCCGATAGAATCAGCAAATAAATTACTAAGGTGATACAATGGATAGAAATTTATTACTACAAACATTTAATGAACAGATTAGTGGAAAAAATCACTCTAAGGGGTTAAGAATCATAGATAATGATTTGATTTCCTCCATAGAGATTAATAGCGAAGAAGAATACATTCATATAAAAGGTAATGTAATTTCAGAAAATCTTTTTAGTGAATATAAAACGCATATTGAGATGGATGCTGTAAATAAAAATATTATATCAACTTATTGCAGCTGCAAAGATTATGAAAATAATGAACACAGGAACAATTATTGCTGTAAACACTTAGTAGCTACTTTTTATAAAGCGGTGGATGAACTGATAAAGCATCCTCTTTTAAATGAACCAAAAACTGAAAAATTATTTAAAGCTAATAGCAGTGTGGATACTTTAGATATACTTTTAGGCAATGAAAAGGGCAAAAAAGAAATAAAAATAGAAATTTATATCAATAGAGATCAATGGAATCATAGCATTTCTGCAGAATTTAAAATAGGGATTACTTCTATGAGTTCAAATAATCTTTATGTGTTAAAGGATATAAGTCAATTTTTATTAGCTATTTATAATAATATACCCATAAACTATGGGAAAAACTTTACCCTCAGTATGTCAGAAAATAAATTCAGCACAAAGGATAAAGGGTTAATTGACTTCATCCAGATGCTTATAAGTATAAATGGAGCAATTGGACGTTCCAGTAAAATGAGAAAATCAAATATAGATGGTAAATACATACATATACCAGATTATTTAGTAAGGGAATTCTTTCAGGCAGTAAAAAAACATAGAGTATATCTAAATGAAGGCTTTCTGTATAGATGCTTTGAAACTGAAATATTAGAAAGTCCTCCGCCTATAAGCTTTGATTTGAAGATGGTAAAGGAAGATTATGTACTTAAATTGCCAGGGGGCATGCCCGTTGTACTGGGAAGTAGAGATAATGTGTTTTTTTATGGAACATCTATATATCTGCCAAGCTTTGAATACTGCAGTAAAATAAGTTCTTATCTTACTGTGTTTAATGAGGCTAAGGCGGTGAGACTTTCTGGTTCAAAAGAAAATGCAATACTTAGAAATTTGATTCCAAATTTGAATTTTTTGTCAGAGGAAATTAGTTTATCCCAGTCCATAAGAGATAAAATAGTAAAGGAAAAATGTGAACCTAAATTTTATTTTGATAAAGATGGTAAGGATATTTCACTTACTTTGAAAGTTAAATATGGGGCCTTTGAATTTAATATATTTGAGGATTGTACAGAAAAAGTCATATATAGAGATTCAAAAAAAGAAGCGGAAATTATGGGACTACTTAGGAGTATGGGCTTTGAGGAAGTAAATAATAAATTCTATCTTATATGGGGAGAGGACTACATATTTAAATTTTTCAAAAGTGAAGTAGAAAGGCTCCAGAAAATAGGAGAGGTATTCTATTCTGAAAATTTTAAGGGTATTAAATCTATTAACACTAAAAACATCAGTGGAGATATTAGAACTGGAAAATATGATTATTTTGAAATGGATTTTAAATTAAGTGATATACCAGCATCAGAAACTGCTTCAATACTGAGAGCTTTTAGAGATAATCTTAAATATTATAAGCTTAAGAGTGGAGAATATCTTGATTTAGAGGAATTAGAGCTTAAAAAATTTTTAAAGCTTTTAGATGTAGTTTCAAATAAAAATATAAAGGATAATCATATTGAAATACCTAAAAATAAGAGTATTTATTTAGATAAATATATGGAAGAAAATAAAATTAGATATATTAAGGGTAAGCCAGAACTTAAAAAGGTGAGAAATAAGCTAAAGAAAATTGAAAGTCTTGCTTTTAAAGAACCAAAGAATTTAATGGGAAGCTTAAGAGAATATCAACGTGTAGGATATAATTGGTTTAAAACCTTAGATTATCTGGGCTTTGGAGGCATACTGGGAGATGAAATGGGACTTGGAAAAACCTTTCAGGCCATTGCTTTTTTATTGTCGAATAAAGGAAGTAAATCTTTAATTGTAGTGCCTACTTCCCTGGTATACAACTGGACCAATGAATTTGAAAAATTTGCTCCCAATATGAAGGCAGCAGCAGTTAACGGTAATAAAAAGGAGAGAGAGGAGTTAATCAAAAATATAGATAAATATGATGCTGTTATAACTACATATAACCTTTTGAAAAGGGACCTGGAAAATTATAAAAAGGTGGAATTTGATTACTGCTTTTTGGATGAAGCTCAATATATAAAAAATCCTCATTCTCAAAATGCTTTAACTGTAAAAAAGATAAATGCAAAAACAAGATTTGCTTTATCAGGAACACCTATAGAAAATTCTGTTATGGAATTATGGTCTATATTTGATTTTGTAATGCCTGGATATCTATATGATGAAAAGAGATTTAGTGTAAGGTATTATAAAAAACTTAAGGAAGAACCAGAGGTTATTGAAGATCTTAACAGACTTATAAATCCTTTTATTCTAAGGAGAAGAAAAAAAGATGTGATAAAAGAATTGCCAGATAAAATAGAAAAAACTATGATGGTTAATTTTGAGGATAAACAGAAAAAGGTATATGGAACCTATGCAAAGCATGCAGTGGAGCTTATTAAAAAGAAGGTAGAGGAAGATGAATTCAAAAACAGTAAAATAGAGATTCTTGCATATATTACAAAACTGAGACAGTTATGTCTTGATCCCTCTATAGCAATGGAAGATTATATAGGAGGCAGTGCTAAAATAGAAGCACTAATAGAGCTTTTAACTCAAAGCTTAGAAGAAGGACATAGAATACTGGTGTTTTCCCAGTTTACTTCTGTGCTTAAGAATATAGGTAAAAGAATAAATATGGAGGGAATAGATTATAGCTACTTAGATGGCTCCATATCCTCACAAAACAGAATGAAGATTGTAGAGGAATTTAATAAAGGTAAAAATTCTGTTTTTCTTATAAGTTTAAAAGCAGGAGGCACAGGGCTAAATCTTACTTCCGCAGATGTGGTAATCCATTTTGATCCATGGTGGAATCCAGCAGTGGAAGAGCAGGCTACAGATAGAGCCCATAGAATTGGACAGAAAAATGTGGTGGAAGTAATAAAGCTTGTGGCTAAAGGAACTATAGAGGAAAAGATTATAACATTACAGCAGGAAAAAAAGAAACTTATAGACAGTTTGCTTGGAGATGAACTTTCTAGTAGTGATGGAATTGCAGCTTTATCTGAAGAAGAGCTGGTAAATTTATTTATGTAAAAAAGTTTATATTTTTACTTGACATGTAAAATATATGATGTTATAATGAAGTAAAGCTTAAATGAATCGTAATTAATGTAACACAAATAGTTTCAATTAGTATTATAGAATTATAGTATGTTGATATCGAAATTTTGTTGGTGTATTATTACAAAGAGTTTAAGAAAATAAAATTTCGGAGGTACACATCGAATGAATGGTACAGTAAAATGGTTTAATGCACAAAAAGGATTTGGTTTTATTACAGGAGAAGACGGAAAAGATGTTTTTGCACACTTTTCACAAATAAAAGCAGAAGGTTATAAGTCACTTGAAGAAGGTCAAAAAGTTGCTTATGATGTAGTTGAAGGACCAAAAGGACCTCAAGCTGAAAATATCACTGTTCTTTAATTAGTAGATATTTTACCCCTTAAAGATTATTTCTTTAAGGGGTTTTTTAGCGTTCAAAAATTAGATGATTTATTCTAGTAATCAATTATTGTAATACGGATACAAGTACATTTTGTTATAAAAATTTTCATGAATTACTTTTAAATTGAAGCCATAATTTAAGTACTTAGTGTTCAGTTCTCACATAAAATATAAATATATAAAATAATATTTTTCAGGATGTCTAGGTTATAGTGAGAATTAGGACGGTGAAAAAGATGAAAATTGGAATTGTTGGTGGAATTGGACCGGAATCCACAGTTGATTATTATAAAAGTTTAATATATAAATATAAAAAGTTAAAATCAGATGGAAGTTATCCTAAAATAATTATAGACAGTATAGATATGCAGGAAGTTTTGAATTTTATAGCTGCAAGGCAATGGTATAAGCTTGTAGATATGTTGGTAGAGTCACTTAACAATTTATATATAGCAGGGGCTAATATTGGAGTAATATCTTCAAATACACCTCATATAGTTTTTCAGAAGGTAAAGAAATTTGCACCAATGCCTGTATTGAGTATTGTGGAAGAAACCCGTGAAAGAGCTAAAGCATTAAAACTTAAGAATTTAGGACTTTTAGGAACAATTACTACTATGGAAGAACCTTTTTACAAGGATAGTTTCCTGAAAAGTGCAATAGATATTACAGTGCCAAGAAAGGCTGAAAGGGAATATATTCAGCAAAGAATATTCACTGAGTTGGAAAATGGAATCATCAATAAAAGGACCAGAGAAGGCTTTCTAAATATAATCACCAGAATGATAAAAGAGGAGTTCATTGATGGAGTGATTTTAGGCTGTACTGAAATACCAATAATATTAAAAGATGGGGATTTAAATATTCCATTTTTAAATACAGTAGATATACATGTAGACGGAATTATAAAGGAAATGAAGAATAATGGTGAATTTTAGGTAAGAAAATATATAAACTATTATGAATTTAAATTCCTTATCGGCATAGAAGAAGCAGCTAAATATTCTCAGAAAAATTTATAAATCTATATATAATTTCTTGCCTTTAGATTATAATTTTATGTAATGAGTATTTCACAAAAAATACATTATACACTATGAAAATTTCACATTTTAGATACCATAAATAGTATAGTGGAAATTAGTTTACAGCTTTTGATTTAATCATACAATAAAATAATTAATATATATTTTTGCCATGGATTATATGGGAGGTGTGAGAATATGGAATTAAATGCGCAGGAAGAATATAGAGAGGCAGTAAAGAGAGGCAAAAAAGAATTACAAAGCCCAATGCCATGCCTTGATGAAATATTAAAAAGTGAAGAAATCGTTGCCAATGTGAATTTAGGCATTCTTGAAATTCCTTTAAAAAAAATAGTTGGAACCTACTCCCGTTCTAGAAGTACTGCTTTCTCAAAAGGCTTCATGCCAATAATTGAAAATGAATCGGAATTTAGGAATAAGTGGATAGCTTTATATGAAAGTCACTTGGAGGAAGGCATAAATCAGCCAATAAAGGTATACGAATACCTTAATTATTTCTATGTAATTGAGGGAAATAAAAGGGTAAGCGTACTAAAATTTTTAAAGGCATTTTCTATCAGGGCAGAGGTAATAAGGCTTGTACCAAAGAAAAATAAAGATGATTTAACCAATACTATATATTATGAATTCCTGGATTTTTATAATAAAACAAGGATCAATTCCATATGGTTTACGAAAAAACATAGTTTTAATAAGCTTTCAAATATGCTGGATGCATATAATCCAAAGCTTTACCTGGAAGAGGATAAATACGAACATTTTAAAAAATTTAAATATGACACCTTTAGGGATATATATCTTAAGATGGGCGGGGATAAGCTTCCCATAACTACAGGGGATGCTTTCTTGGAGTATATTTCCCTATATGGCATAAATGATTCTCTAAGTGATGGAAAAGTTTCTAATAGGCTAAAGCAGCTTATGAAGGAATTGACTCATTTTAAAGATAAGAGTATAGAAATTCAGACAAATTCTCAAAAGGATTCAGCTAAAAGACTATCGGGCATATCCAGCTTTATAAGTTTACCTAAAAAATTAAAGGTGGCTTTTGTCTATGCCAGAAGCATTAAAACCTCAGGCTGGACTTACGGGCATGAGCTTGGCAGGAAATATGTAGAAAATATACTTTCTGATCAGATTACCACAAAGTATATTCAAGAAGTACCTGAGAATGCCTTTGATTATGAATATATAAAATCCCTTGCGGAAGAGGGGAATAATGTTATTTTTACTACTAGTCCTATATTTAGGAATGCCACTTTGAAATGTGCTATGGAATATCCGGATATTAAGTTTTTTAACTGCTCGGATGATACACCTTATAAGCATATGAGTTGTTATTTTGGGAGAGTTTATGAAGCAAGATTTTTAACTGGCATGATAGCAGGGGCTATGACAAAGACAAATATAATAGGATATTCTGCAACAAGTCCTACTTCAGAGGTGATTTCTGCAATTAATTCCTTTGCACTAGGAGCTAAGCTGGTAAACCCCTATGCTGAAGTAAAGGTTGCATGGACTAGAGAATGGAATAGTCATGATAAGTTTACCAACGTTGAAACAACGCTTCTCAATAAGAACTGCGATGTTATTTCTAATAGAAATCTTAAGGTGGCAAGAGCTGAAACTGAAAGATTTGGGGTATACTCCATGCTCTGCAGTTTTGACAAGGGAAGTAAAGAACCGGATAAATATCTTGCGGCACCTATTTGGAATTGGGGAGTATACTATGAAAAAATTTTAAATAATATATTGAATGACAGCTTTAAGACCATTGTGGATATGTTTAATGCCAATTCTAAACTAATTAATTTTTGGTATGGTATGTCAGAAGGGGTTGTGGATATATATTATTCTAAGAAATATGTTCCAATATCAGTGCAAAAGCTTATTGAAGCCATGAAAAAAATGATTGTATCAAATGAATTTAATCCATTTACAGGACCAATTTGTGATAACAGTGGGAAACTGAGAATTGATGAAGATCAGCAGGCTACTCCTTATGAAATTCTCAATATGAATTGGTTTGTGGATAATGTTGAAGCAGAGGAATATGTGGATAAATAAATTGTGTTAATGTTGATAATAATGGATGATTATCTCGATTGTTTTTCTTTTTAATGAGAGATTTAAGAATTCAAATATTCAGGCGTCTTGAAAGAAATAATCAGTGAATTTGATATTTCTTTCAAGATGCCTTATTTATATTCTAAAATGTAATAATCATAAGCATTAATAATTGTGGTATTATTGTATATTGTTGTTCTAGGCTTTTTACCATAATTCATATGCACATGACCATGGAAGAAGTATTTTGGAGAATACTTGTCTAAAAGATTATTAAAATTAACATAGCCTTCATGACATAAATCGTTATCATCGTTGATACCGCTTGCAGGAGCATGGGATACAAGGATATCAAAGCCTTTTTTTAGAAAGAGTTTAAGCTTAAGCTTTTGTATCCGTTTACTCATCTGGCTTTCTGTGTATAGAAATGGACCGCTCTTATACTTCATGCTGCCGCCAAGGCCTAAAATTCTTATACCTTTATATACAATAAGCTTGTCATCTATACAGGTGCAGCCTTCCGGTGGCTTTTCAATATAATAATGGTCATGATTACCGTGAACATAAAGCACAGGTACATGAATCATAGTAGCCAAATAGCTTAGATAATCTGCTTTTAAATCACCACAGGATATAATAAGCTCTATATCTTTAAAGGTATCTTTACAGAAAAAATCCCAAATATATTTAGACTCAATATCTGAAACCAAAAGTATCTTCATAAAAAAACCTACTTTCCAGCAATTGATATGAATTAGAAAATTTACACAGCAAAAGTATATGTACTTAATTATATCATAGTTTTCACATTATATTTTGAAAAAATATATAGATTGTAATGAAGTTTTTTTCTGTGATAAAATAAAAATATAATAAAAAAAGCTGAGGTGAAAAATCCTGATTTTTATAAAGAAAAAGATTATTAGTATTAGTAATCGTATCTGATTTTAGAAATTGGGGAAATTATGAGTAAAATAGATGATAAAAATGAAGGTACAGTTTATAATTTCGATAAAAATGAAATGATATTGAGGGATTTCTTAGCCGCCGACAGGACAGCATTAGCAAATGAAAGAACTTTACTGGCATATATAAGAACGGGCATCAGTCTAATAATTATAGCTATTTCACTGATAAAGTTATTTGATGATGCTTTTACATATATTCTTGGGATAATTTGTGGTGTGTTAAGTATTATACCTATAGTTTTAGGAATATATAAATATAGAAAAATGAATAAAAAGTTGAATAATGTATTATATAAATAGTTATACTAACACCTCAGAAATTGCTCCATAAATTGGAATAATTTCTGAGGTGTTATACAATTAACTTAAATTTAAGATGAGTGTAATGTAGAATTAACATAGTCACATTATAATTAAAATATAAAGTCTCAGTCCAAAGGTGGAGTAAATTTGAATATAAAAGAGAAATTAAGAGTTAATCCCTTAATTGCTGCAGCTCATCATGAAACTTTACAACTTGCTGTAGATTCTAAAGTTTCAGCTATAATATTAATGAATGGGAAATTAAATGAGTTAATGGGACAGGATTTTAAGATGTATAATAAGAAAAAACCTATATTATTGCATACAGATTTAATAAAGGGGCTATCTAATGACAAAGAAGCCATAAATTTTATTAAAGAATACATAAATCCTGCTGGAATTGTTTCAACTAAAAGTACTATGCTAAGAGCTGCTAAAAAGAAAGGCTTGACTACAATTCAGAGAATATTTCTTATTGATTCCAGCTCATTAAAGAATTCTATAGAAAGTATAAGAGAAAATGATCCTGATGTAGTGGAAGTAATGCCAGCTTTTGTATATCCTATTGTTAAAATTATAAAAAATGAAATAGATAAACCTATAGTTTTAGGTGGTCTGATAAGTAATAAAAAGCAAATGTTAGATATGTTAAAATCTGATGCAGATGGCATATCATGCAGTAAAAGTGACTTGTGGGATATTGATATAAAAAGTGAAATTTAACATAGGATTAATTTAATAAGTTTGAATGATTAGTGGTGGAGATTTGAGAAAACCGTTAATCATCCTCTAAAACAAAACATGATTGTAAAGTGTATTAATTACAAACAGAGTTAAAAGAAAGAGGGTGATCTGTAGTTTTTTGAATCTCCAATTTTTGTTGTTTTATTATTAGCAGCAAGGAGTTTTTATAATATATTAAAAAAATAATGAGATTTAATAGGGGGAATGCAAAATGAAAAAAGGTATTTTAAAAGTTGTTTCGCTAGTAACGCTTATTGCAGTAACACTTAGTGGGTGTGGAAATGCAGCATCTAGCACAAAACCAGGTGAAAAAGTAAAGATTGAATACTGGCATGTTAATGCTGAAACCCAAGGAGGGCAAAGTGTAGATAAACTAGTAAAAGATTTTAATGCACAAAGTAAGGATGTTGAAGTAGTTGCTAAATATAACCCAGATATGTATAAAGGTTTATTGCAAAATTTTCAAGCAGAAGCTGCTACTGGAAAATCTCCAGCATTAGTGCAAGTTGGCTGGGCATTTCTGGACTATTTCTCAAATAATTTTAGTTATACAGAGCCACAAAAAGTTATAGATAAATATTACCCAGAGGATAAGAATTTTTTAAAGGATAATTTTCTTCCAAACGTATTAAATCTTGCGAAGAACAGTAAAAACAGTCAAGTAGGTATTCCATATTCCCTTAGTACACCAGTTCTTTACATAAATAAAGATATTTTAAAACAAGCAGGCTTAGATGAAAATGGACCAAAGACCTGGGAAGATGTAGTAGCTTTTTCAAACACAATTAAAGAAAAAACAGGTAAATACGGTTTCTACATGCAGGAACCTGCGGATAACTGGGCAACTCAAGCATTATTAGAGAGTAATGGTGCCAGAATGATTACAGATGGTAAAGCAAGCTTTGCTTCTGAAGAAGGTATTAAGGCTTATGAAGCTTATGCCGATATGGTTGTAAAAACAAAATCAGCACTTCATATATCTTGGAACGAAGGTGTTAAATCTTTTATTGATGGTAACGTAGGTATGCTGTATACAACAATTGCTCAAAGAGCAAATGTGCAAAAAGGTGCAACCTTTAATGTAGCAGCAATTAACTCTCCTGCATGGGCAGGTAAACAAAAGAGGTTGCCAGCAGGTGGTTGTTTCCTAGCTATAACTGCAAAAACAGATAAAGAACAAAAGGCTGCTTGGGAGTTTGAAAAGTACTTATACAGTGTAGAATCTATGGCTGAGTGGACAAAGGGTACTGGATATGTTCCACCAAGAAAAGATGTAGCAACAGCAGAAAATGGTTTAAAGAGTTTCTTGGAGCAAAACAAAATGATGGAGGCAGCAACTACACAAATGGATGGAGTTGTACCATGGACATCATTTCCTGGTGATGCTGGACTTCAAGCAGAACAAATATTATTGGATACAAGAGATAAAATCTTAGGTGGTAGTGTATCTGCTAGAGATGGTTTGAAATCTGCACAAGATAAAATCAATGCACTATTAAAGAAATAGTTACAAATTAAAAAATAGTTAGCAATAAATTGATAAAAGTCAGAGGTTTCCTCTGTCTTTTACATATTTTAAGGAGGATTAAAATGAAGAATAAAGGAATGAGAATAAATTATAGCAGCCGTGAAAAAATGATTGCTTATATATTTATTTTACCATCATTATTAGCCTTTGCAGTATTTATGTTTTGGCCACTTATTAGAACAATTTATTTAAGCTTTTTTTCTTGGAATATGATTAAGCCAACAAAGACATTTGTAGGCTTTGGTAATTATATAGATTTGTTTAAAGACCCGCTTACCTATAAAGTAATGAGTAATACGGTATTTTACATAATTATTTTATTAATATTGAATTGTGCAGCACCCTATATACTATCCTTTATTCTTTCCGATGTAATAAAAAGGGGTAAGGGCTTTTACAAAAGTGTAATTTTTTTACCTAGTGTTATTTCCTTAGTAGTAGGCTCAATTTTATATTTGTGGATTCTAAATCCTATTTCTGGTCCGGCAGCAGTTATTGCAAAGCTGTTTGGCTTAACACTTCCTATATGGAGTAAAACAGATGGCCTTGTTATTGTAGTGCTAAGTTTAATAACTACCTGGAAGATATTTGGTTATAACTTCATTGTTGTACTTGCAGGAGTTTCAGGAATATCCAGTGAGGTGATTGAAGCTGCAAAGCTGGATAAGGTACCAATGCATAAGATATTTCTAGATATTGTACTTCCTATGAGTAGTGCAACAGGAGTTTATGTGTTTGTTATGACAATTGTACAAGGATTGCAATATGTATTTACACCAATTAAAGTTGTCACACAAGGTGGACCCAATAATGCAAGTTCCAATGCAATTTACAATGCATATCAAGAGGCTTTTGTTTTATATAGAACAGGTAATGCGTCTGCTTTTGCTATTGTAACAATGGTGCTATTTGTGGCACTGCTTATTTTGGAATTTAAGTATGTAGAGAGGAGAGTATACTATGAAAATTAAATTTACGTCAGAATTTAAGTGGCACATTATCTTAATACTATTTGTATTTGTATCTCTTTTCCCAATAGTATTTGCAATTTCAAGTTCCTTTAAATCATTCAATGAAGCATACAGCAATGTACTTGCAATTATACCAGTTAAGCCAACTATAAATAATTATATAGAAGTATTCACCAGATTGCCTTTTTTACAGATTACAGGTAATACCTTTTTTATTGCTGGCTGCGTTACATTATTTAAAACTATAACAGCTGTATTTGCAGCTTATGCCTTTGTGTATTTTGATTTCAAGTACAAAAATATTATATATTTTATTCTAATCAGTACTATATTTATACCATTTACGGTAACAATGATACCAAACTATCTAACCATTTCGAAATTAGGTTTTAACGATAATCTATTAGGTGTTATTTTACCACAACTAAGTGATGCCACAGGTATTTTCCTAATCAGACAGTCTATGAGAACTATTCCTCGTTCCTTAATTGAGGTAGCTAAATTAGAGAAGGTTAATCACTTAAAAATTATGAAGGATATTGTAGTGCCACTTGTAAAACCAGCTATTATTTCTACAGGAATTATGTTTTTTATTAACTCATGGAATGAATATGTTTGGCCAGTGCTAATTTTAAAGTCAAAGGAAAATTTCACACTTCCCTTAGCACTTCAATTATTTATTAGCTCAGAAGGGGGAACAGACTTTACTATTGCCATGGCTGTGTCTGTAGTAACTATGATAATACCCTTGGTACTATATATTATATTCCAGAAGTACATTATTAATACTTTTGCATCATCAGGAATAAAGGGATAGGAGGACAGTTATGAAAGAAATCATTTTTGAAAATATATGTAAGTCCTATGGTAAAACTAAAGTAGTAAATAATTTAAACTTGACAATAAAAGAAGGGGAAAGATTAATACTACTAGGTCCATCAGGATGTGGTAAATCTACAACACTTAGAATTATTGCAGGTTTGGAAGATATAACTTCTGGAAAATTGTACATGAATGGAAGCTGCGTTAATGATGTACAAAGCGGCGATAGAAATATAGCCATGGTATTCCAAAACTACGCTCTTTTTCCCCATATGACAGTGGCAGATAATATAACCTATGGATTGAAGGTACATAAAGTACCAAAGGAAGAAATTGAAAAAAGATTAAAATCAGCATTAGATATGCTTCAACTAAATGGTTTAGAAAATCGAAAACCTAAGGATTTATCAGGTGGTCAGCGTCAAAGAGTTGCTCTTGCCCGTGCAATAGTAAAGCGAAGTGATTTTTTCCTGTTAGATGAACCACTTTCCAATCTTGATGCACAGCTTAGAGGTCATGCTAGAAAAGAATTAGTTAAGATTCATGAAATGTATCATCAAACTTTTGTTTATGTAACCCATGATCAGGTAGAAGCGATGACCATAGGTGACAGAGTAGCGTTAATGAATGAAGGCACTATACAAATGATTGATACTCCACATAATGTATATAATAAACCAGCTAACGTGTTTACAGCAAAATTTATAGGTTCCCCATCAACTAATATTTTTGATGCAGATTATTCAAAGGGTACAATGACTGTAGGCAGGCAAAACTTAATTTTACCAGAAATGTGGGTAAATAAATTAGCTGATAGTGGATGTACAAAATTATCTTTTGGAATAAGACCTGAACATATTAAATTAAGTAAAGTACCAATGGAAAATGCCTTTAAGGGATTTGTAAAATATATTGAGGACTATGGTAATAGATTTGGCATATATTTTGAGGTGGAAGGTAATGAAATTATTGCCATGTCTGATGAAAATGATTTGAAGGCTAATAATATAGTGTATTTTGCACCAGATTTTACGAAAATACATTTATTTGATAGAAATACTACTATGTCAATTGGATATCCAAAGGAGTTGTGATTATGAATATTTATATTAGTACAAATTTATATACGCCTAGTGAACTAGAAGATATTTTCCCATTGCTTGATAGAATCAATGATAAGAATATAGGTATAGAACTTTTCCCAGAGTGGCAGGACAGACAATTTATAGATACAATTGACAAAAACTTGGATAAGTTTAAAAATTATAATAGCTCATTACATGGACCCTATTATCACACAGAACACTCCAAGGAAAAAGGCTCTATGGAATATGAAACCTCAAAGGAATATTTCATAAATACTCTTGAAATTTCAAAGCAGTTAAAAAGTAAATATATTGTTTACCATCACAATAACTGTAGAGTAAAGCCTGAAAACAGAACAGAAATGATAAGCAATTCAGCAGAAAACTTACTGGAATTAAATGAATTATCTAAAGCCTATGGAATAGATATTGTTGTAGAAAATGCTGGTGTGCTTTCACATAATAATATGCTCTTTGATGAAGAACAATTTATTGAAATGGCAAAAGCTATTGATAATAAAATATTAATTGATATTGGTCATGCCTTTGCAAACAACTGGAATTTAAATCACGTTATAAGTGAATTAAAAGATAAGATTGTGGCATATCATCTCCATAATAATGATGGTGTAGAAGATAATCATAATCGAATCAGAGACGGAAAGCTAAGTATAGATAATTTTTTTGAAATTTATAAAAAGTACACTCCAAGTGCTCATTTAGTCCTTGAATACAGTAAAAATTGCAGAAAAGATGTGGATGGTATTATAAAAGATGTAAGTGAAGTGAAAAAAATATTAAATATCTAATTTGTAATATAATAAAATAGTATAGAATGTAATTATCCAATCTGAAACGAAAAAGGGAGGGAATAAAATGAATGAAAATCAATTGAATCAAATGCACACAGGTAAGGGATTTATTGCCGCACTGGATCAAAGCGGCGGCAGTACTCCAAAGGCATTACTACAGTATGGTATTGCAGAAAGCAGTTATTCTAATGATGAAGAAATGTTTGATTTAGTACACGAAATGAGAACACGAATTATAAAGAGTCCTGCATTTACTTCACAGTATATTTTGGGTGCTATCTTATTTGAAAATACAATGTATCGCACCATTGATGGTCAATATACTGCTGACTATCTTTGGGAGCAAAAGAATATTGTACCCTTTTTAAAGGTGGATAAAGGACTTACTGAAATTGAAGATGGTGTTCAGCTCATGAAACCAATAACTGATTTGAACCAACTTTTAAAGCAGGCTGTAGAAAAAAACATTTTTGGAACAAAAATGCGCTCAGTTATTAAAGAAGCCAATCCTAATGGAATTAAAAAAGTGGTAGAGCAGCAATTCGAAATTGCTAAACAAATTGCTAAGTTTGGTTTAGTTCCAATTATTGAACCAGAGGTTGATATTTACAGTACTGATAAGAAAGAATCAGAGAGACTTTTAAAACTTGAAATTTTGGAACAGTTAACAAGCCTTGATAAGGAGATAAAGGTTATGCTTAAACTTTCAATACCAACAGAGGATAATTTCTATAGTGATCTCATGGAGGATTCCCATGTTGTGAGAGTTGTAGCTTTGTCTGGTGGTTACGGTCAGGCTGAAGCAAATAAAAAATTGGCAGCTAATCATGGATTAATCGCCAGTTTCTCAAGGGCTTTATCCCAGGGATTAACTGCTCAGCAAACTGAGGAAGAATTTAATGGAATGTTATCAAAGTCAATTAAAGAAATATATGAAGCATCAATTAAATAATTCGAATTATATATTGTATTCTTAGATATTTTTAAGTACTATTAAGCTAATATTATAAATATATCTAAGGAGAAATCTATAAATGAAAAAGAAACTTATTATATTAACATTTTCAACAATGCTGGTATTTGCGTTTATTTTAACAGGATGTACTGAATCAACAAAAAGGTCAATTAAGGATACTCAATCAGAATGGACAGGTGGACTAAACAGAAAGGTAACAGTATATGCAAAGGATGGCACAGTTTTAAAAACCTATGAGGGAAAAATGGATATTGAAGATACTGAAGCAGGAAACAAAGTTAAGTTTGACTTGAATGGTAAGAGAGTTATTTTATATAATGCTACAGTAATAGTTGAAGAAAAATAGTAAAAAATTTAATTCATTTAATTGTGAGGAAACCTTATAAAATCAGAGCTTTTATAGGGTTTCCTCCTTAAATGAAAGAAAGTAATATAGAAGCTATTAAAATAGGGAGATGTATTATCATAAAAAAATTTAAAATAATTTGTATTATATGTATTATAGGAGCAGCTTTATTAAGCCCACATATTGCAAGGTCTTTCTCTAATTGGTACATAAGTGAAGGAGTAAAAAACAGTTCATTTATTACTAAAAAAATGCAATTTTCAGTGTATGATAACGTAGTGCTAAATGGAGCTTCTATATGGGCTGCTGCAGGAGTTGCAAATGGAAATAACATACCTATATTAGTTAAGACCTTAAAGTCAAATAATTTTATAGAATATACCAAAACTAATACATACAAGGTAACAGATAAAAACGATCCAAATTACATAGACAATAATGCAAAATTTAAATTTTCACTGGATAAAGATGATAACGGTGATGTTAGAGGAATAAGAATTCAGCAGCAATGATTGAAGATTTGGATTATGTAAAAAGTATATAGGATCTATTTATTTTAAGCCAATTATTTCTCCATATTAGATTTCATAAAAAATCATAAAATCTAATATGGAGAGATACTAATCATTTTGTTTATCAATCATTTTCTTATAAGTATTAATTTTTTTGCCTAAATGTATTATATTTTCTTCTATTTTTCTTTTCTCAATATTTAATCTATCCATTTGCTCTTCTAAAAGCTCCAAACGTTTTTTCACTGTGCTGTCTCCTTGATAACGCAGCTTAGAATAATACTGTATTTGTTTAATGGGCATATTTGTTTCTTTTAAACGAATTATAAAACTGATCCAGGTTATATCCTTTTCAGAATATATTCTCTTGTTGATACTATCTCTTTCAGGATAGATGAGTCCAAGCTTTTCATAATACCTCAATGTATCAATACTTAGACCAACTTTTTTAGAAAACTACCCAATGTAATAATTCAATATAATCACCTCTTGACATGGAGTTAACTCCAGCATATATGATAATATTATCAAAAAAATAGGAGGAATTCAATTATGGAAAATAGATATGAAAAAGGAGTAAATAAGCTCAAAGAGGTTGATGGAAAAGGAGGAACGGAAGTAATAGAGTCTCTTAAAGATATCGCTCCAGACCTTGGAAAATATATCATTGAATTTGCTTTTGGAGATATTTATACTAGACCAACCTTTGACTTAAAGCAAAGAGAACTTGTTACTTTGTCTTCATTAATTACTTTGGGTGGCTGTGAAAATCAGCTGAAGGTTCACATTAGAGGAGCACTAAATGTAGGAATATCAGAGAAAGAAATTATAGAAGTGTTTATACAGTGTATTCCCTATGTTGGTTTTCCAAGAGTACTAAATGCTGTTTCAGTTGCAAAGGAGATTTTTTTGAATAATTAATAATTATTACTTAGCAAATAAGAGCTTAAAATTCTTATAGATAGAGAATTTTAAGCTCTTATTCTTTAGAAGTACTTTTCAGATTAGCTAATGTATAGTGAATAAGATCTAATTAAATAATTATATTTTTATATATAGCTATATACCTAGATTTATTAGAAAATATGTTTGAAAATATATTAATACCTTAGTTAGCTGTATTTCCAGTTGATGTTTTAGCTGCTGAATTAGCATTTTTATTTTCAGATGATGCTCCAGATGACGCTCCAGATGATGTATTTGAACCTTTACTTTCAGATGATGTTCCAGTTGCTGTATTTGTAACTGTATTTTCAGCTGAGGATCTAGTTGATGTATTTGTATTTGTATTCCCAGATGATGTTTCAGTTGATGTATTTGTGCCTTTATTTTCAGATGATGCTCCATATGCTGCATTTGCACCCTGATTTTCAGCGGATGATCTAGTTGCTGCATTTGCAGATTTATTTCCAGTTGTTCCTCTTATTGCTGCATTTGTACCTGTACTTCTGGTTGAGTTTGCAGCTGCTGCATTTGTACCTTTATATCCATCTGATTCTGCTGCACTTTTATTTACAGTTGTCTTTGCCGATGATCCTGCTGCATCCGTGGACTGGCCAGGAATTGCAGTGTTTACAGTGGAAGCTGGTGTATTGTTAGTCATTCCTTTAAAATAAGATATTCCAAAAAAACCAATCAGTACAACTAAAATAACTGGTAATATAACTATCATTGTCTTTTTGCTGTTACTAAGCTTATTATTTCTATAAAGTATTTCTTTATTTCCTCTATCTGATCTATCAGAACAAGATGATTTATCTATCACTGTTGTAAAGTCATCTTTTTTATTAGGAGTTTTTTCTTCAGGGTTTTCAATTGTTTTTGAGATTCCCTGCTTTATACTTTTTGGTATATTAAATAATATTGCAAGGATTCCATTTTGTCTAGCAGAATCTATCCTTTTAAAATTTTCAGGGGATCTTATTACAACAACAGGCTTATTGTTATTGTTAACTGTATATTGATTTTCTACATATACTGTAACCGAAAATTTATCATTCTTACTTAAAAAGGGTATAGAAATATCCAAAATGTTATCCTCTATTGAAGAATCAAATTTTAAACCCTTTGTTATTTTTGCATCTGTAACCTTTAAATTACTATGCGGACTTTGTATGTTCAGAGTTAAATCATGAATTGTTTTATTTGATACATTAATAACATTAATAATGTATGCAAAGATTTTTTTCCCATTCACTTCTAGGGATGTACCCTTTCCAACATTGCAGATTATTCTAGGAGCTACATTTTTATAATAATCTAACAATAACCCAGAAATAAATGATATTACTATAGTTATAATTGCAGTTTTAATGATATTTACCATGCTAAACTTCGCTTCCTTATTTTTACTATTTTTCCGGTAGGTAATTAAATTATAGAATACATAGATAGGTGTGTCAAACTAAAAAATTAAAAATTAACAATTAATTATACATTGTTAAAATATCATAAAAAATATTACCAATTTTTAAGGATTGGTCAATGAAAAATTTAATAATATTTTTAAAAACTAGAAATTATTGGAGGAAAACTATGAGCTATATATTTTGCAAATATAAAAAAAGATTTACCCTAAAGGACAACGATTTCTAAGTGTCACAAACCGATACTTAGAAATCTGTTAGTAAGCATCAGAGGCCATAAACAAAAACTCCACCTGATGCTTAGAGATCTGTCTATATTGAATAGATATCAGAAAATTCAACGTTTATCATATCAATTTTATTGTTCATAATCTTGGTTTGCTTAATAACTTTCACATTTTCTGCAGTTCTTGCAGGAAGTTCGATCTTAAATACACTGCCTACACCAACCTTGCTATCAACAGTTATTTTACCGCCATGCATTTCAACAATTGATTTTACTAGAGATAATCCAATGCCGCATCCTTCAGCATTGCGAGTAAGGGACTTGTCAACCTGTTGAAATCTTCCAAAAATATTATTCAAGTATTTCTTGTCAATTCCGATACCAGTATCTTTTACTGATATTTCAACAGTATCAGCTTTATCAAGTATGTTTACAAATATTTTACCCTCTGGATTTGAAAACTTAATTGCATTAGATATAAGGTTAAGAATAATTCTCTCAATCTTTTCTGGGTCACAGGCAATAATTTTTTCTTCTATATCTGTATCAAAAACAATGTATAGTCCCTTACTCTTAACATATTCTGCTACTGATTGTACGATATCTTCAGTAATCTCTACTATATTTTCATTAGATAAATCTAATTTGAAAAATCCAGTTTCTATTTTGGATAGATCTACTATATTATTAATTAGTTTTGTAAACCTGTAACAATTTTGTTTAATGCTATTAATACTTCTAGCTACCTTTTCTATATTAGCCTCAAATAGATTATTCTTTAAGTAAAATTCCATTAATTGGTTTGTACTAAAAATTACATTCAAAGGAGTCTTAAGTTCGTGTGATACATTAGTAAATATTTCTTCCTGCATTTTAAGGGCTTCTTTCATTTTATTTTTAGCCTTTACTTCATCCGTAATATCTATTGCGATAACAGTCATTTCTACAATTTGATTATTTAATCCAAACAGAGGTTGGTGAATTAACTTCACAAATTTTTCTTTTCCTGCCATAATAAATTTTCTATAACTAAAATAGGAGCCATTTTTCTTCTCTATTAAATTTTCAATAATTTCAGTGGCCTTAACTTTTTCGTTAATTTTATACATGTCACAGTAATTTTTCCCTTTAAGGGATGATAATGATCCTGCTTCCGGGTTAATCTGCTTTAAATCATTATAAGCCTTATTGTTCATATCGATAATTTTAAATTCTGGATATGAATACTGTGCAACACCAATATCAATATTTCTTATTATATTGTCCAATAAATCCAATTTGGTTTTTATCAACAAAGTTTCTTCAGATTTTACTTCGTTAGTAACATCTCGTGCAATTAATATTCCTTCAATAAAATCACCTTTGCTGTTATAAATTGGAGCACCGCTTACCACAATGTACATTAAAGTATTATTAACTTTTACAGTCATTTTATATTCTGAAATCTTTTCCCCTTGGAATACCCTTTCAGTAATTGAATTTTCTTTTAAAATCAGGTTTCCATCTTCATCATAACATTTAAATTTTTCAAATCCGTCCTCTATATTTTTCAATGCGGAAATTTTAAAGAAAAAAGTGTTTCTTATAAACTTGTTAAACTCAGTAAATTTGCTATCTTTATCGAAAACTACTAAAGCATCAGACATGTTTTCAGTGATTACTTTCAATTTTTCCTCTTGCTGCTTAATAACATCCGCTTGTTTTTCAATAGACTTTCTACTTAAAACTTTTTCTGTTACATTTAAGATAGTTTCAATTAGATATTTAATTTTTCCTTGCACATATATAGGCACTATTGATAAATCCCAATATGTTGTTTCTCTTTTACAAGAATTGTATTGAAATTCCTTCACATAATATGGCTTGCCAGTACTAATAACAGTATTATATAATCCTTCTGCAGTGCTGCTTTTATATTCGTTTATTATTTTTTCTTGCTTTTTCCCAATTATGTTTTCTATTTTATTAAAAGGTTCCTCAAGAAAATCCATATAATTCTGATTTACTTTCAGAAGAATTAAATCAGGAACACTTCTGATTGCAACACCAGTTTTTCTGTCTGTATAAAGCTGTTCAATAAAATCAAACCTTTCTTTAACACTAATGTTTGGCTTTTCTTTAATAAAATATTTTTTTTCATTTTGTGATTTTAATCTTTTGCAAGATATAGTAACCTCTCTTGCCTCATTTTCCTTAGTGAACATATAACAGCTGTATTCACTTTCAATATTTTCAAGATAAACTTGAGAATCAATTTTCAACATATAACTTACTTCCATAAGTGATTTTCCTATGAACTCATGTTCAGAAAAGCCAGTAAGATTTAGAAAATCCTTGTTAACTAATGTGACTATATTATTTATACTATACAGAAATGGTTTTTCAGCAGCCTTTTTCAACATATATCTCATTAACCTGTCCCCCGTTTTTTATACATTGCATATGTGCTTTTCTATCATATTTTATCATATTTTGCTTTATATCAAAATATTTACTATAACTGTTAATATGACTTTATTATTGTGTTTTAGACTAATTATTTATTTATCTAATTTTATATTGAAATATTTATAAAAATATTTAAGTACAAATAAAAAATGTATTTAAATTTAACTAATTAACTTATAAATTATAGAAATATAAATATTATTGTATAGTTATAGAAAATTTTAATTATAAATATCAAAAAAAATGTTAAAATAATGTGAATTTTACATTATAATAGGGATATAGAGAAATATGTGGTGAGGTGGGTTATGCAGTTAACAAAATCTTACTAAGGAAGTGAACTTAGTTAAATCATGATAGACGTAAAAGATTTAATATTGAATAAAGATATAGAAACAGTTATTCCTAGTAATAAAGAAATAGATTCAAGAATTTTTTCAAGATTACTGGATGAAAATAAAGTTGTTGCAAGCTATAAAATGTACTGGCTTATGGGGATTTTAGATGAAGTTAGCTCAGGACATACTGAAATTGAATTTAAAAGAATCATAGCTAGAATGATAACTTATGCCTGGTATCCACATATGCAGTATAAATTAAATTTTGGTGTTTTTGATAATCTTAAAAATAATTTATAAATTTTATATTTAGTGAAAGGAAGTGAGTATATTACTATGATATTTTATTTTGCAGGATTTATTGGTATTGTAATCACTCTAATTATAGCATTAATCAGAGTGATGAAATTAAAGAAAGCTTTTAATATTGTAAATATGATTATATTATTAGTATCATTTTTTTTACTTGGTATTGGTGTTAAAATTGGAATATCTAATTTAAGTGTAAATAGCAATGAGACTGTAGTATCTTTAGTGAAAAACACAGATTTAGATAATAATAAATCTAATACAAAAGATATAACCGAAGTTAGTATTGAAACATTAACTGAACCTAAAACGGAAGAAGAAAAAGTACTTGCATATGGATTCTATAATTACAGTAGTGCATTGTTAGAAAAATTAAAAAAAGAACATGCTAATTCCTATCCACAATTTGGCATGTTAAAAGATGAAATAAAGATTATGGGTCCTTTATTTGTGGGATATGGAACTAATAAAAGTATTATAAAAAATAAAGATAATATTTTTGAAGATAAAAAAGCTAATGGTATTTATAAATATCCTGATAGTATTTTTAACTTTAAGGCTAAAACGATATATAACTTTGATAATAATAATCAATTAATAGGAACTTTATCTGAATTTGACTATGAGGATAATTTAACTGATGAATTTAAAACTATAAGGGATAAGTTAATACAATATCATGGGCAACCTACTTTTCAAAATGTATTTTTAACACCAAAAGATAAATTTAATGAATCCAAAGATAAAGATATAACTTATGTTATAAGATGGGAATCTAGTAAAAAATCAGTAATGTTAACTTATGATAAGGCAGAAAAAAATAATTTTGAAACTAAGCTTATTTTAGACTATTCATTAAATGCTAAATAATTATATTAAAAAGACGAGGAGAATCTAATATGAAACAAGAAATTAATTATAAAAAAACATTAAAGTACTCTTCAATTAGTGTTGCATCTTTCGTTTTATCTATATTTTTTTTAGTATTTGCAATATTATCTGGAATAGGTAATATGAATAATACAGAATTTTCTTCAGTTATTGGAGTTACAATTATTACCTGCTTAATAACTTCAACAGTTTTAGCAATTATTGATCTAACTAAAAATGATAGAAAAAAAGCTTTATCAATTTGGGCACTTATAATTGATTGGGGATTGCTTACCTTTAGTATTATTTTTTTTATCATAGTATATAATTTATATTATTAAATAAAGGTAAAGTATGCTATTGGTATTGAGTTTACGTAATAATATTAATAAGGAGAAATAAACTAAGTTTTATGTAGTGGAATATATAAAACAAAAGAATATTCATTATACGGGATGAGGAAGTGATACTATGGCAAAAATTATTCCAGAAAGTATAAGCAGCTTGGAAACTGCTACTGCAGGAGAAAAGAGAGTATTTAAGATATTACAAAATAATCTTCCAGAAGATTATATAGTGTGGTATGACATAAGAGTTAATGAAAGATACCCTGATTTTATAGTTTTAGGTCCGGATTTAGGAATTGTGGTGCTGGAAGTAAAGGATTGGTCATTAAATTCCATTGAAAGTGCAAATTCCAATACATATACATTAAGTACATTAGGTACGAAAGCAAATCCATTAAGACAAGCAAGAGAATACATATTAAATATAGTAAATGAATTAAAAAAAGATAAAGCTCTATTGCAGACTGGAGCTTATAAAAATAATTTATCATTCACTTTTGGATACGGAGTAGTTTTTACAAAGATAAGCAGAAAAAGTTTTTTAGCCAGCCCATTTGCTAACACTATAGATGAAAAGGCTGTAATATACCAAGAAGATTTAAAAGAATTTGAAGAAAACTTTTATGGAGAAAAGCTTAAGCAGAAACTTCAGGATATGATACCGGCTAAATTTAATTTTAATAGAATACCCGAAGACATAATGGATAGAATAAGAGGAAATTTATTTAAGGAAGTAAAGTTGTCTATGGACAATGAGGCTATTTTCAAAGTAATGAATCTGAATCAAGAAACCTATGCTAAAAGTTTAGGCTATGGTCATAGGGTGATTAGAGGGGTAGCCGGCAGTGGAAAGACAGTTATATTAATATGCAGGGCAAGGTATTTAGCGGATATTCATAAAGACTGGAACATATTAGTACTTTGCTATAATAAAACTCTTGCAAGTTTTTTAAGAAATTCCATTATAGAAAACAAGATAGAAAATATTGAAATTAGTCATTTTCATGGATGGATAAATGAAGTATTTAAATCTTTAGGACTAAAGAGTGGAGTATATAAGGATAAAGATATAAATGAAAATATAGCCAAAATATCAGAGGCTATGCTTGCTAATATAAATAAATATGATGCTATTTTTATAGATGAGGGACAAGATCTAGAAAAAGAATGGCTGAAATTTATAGTAAAAACACTTAGAAATCCTGAACACAGTCACTTAATGCTTGCTTCAGATGGAGCACAGAATCTTTATAATAGAAAATATACTCTCAAATCTGTAGGGATAAAAGCAGCAGGAAGAACCACCATAATGCGTGAAAACTATAGAAATACAAAGGAAATATTGGATTTCGCCTATACTTTTCTAACTGAGGGAATGGTTCAGGAAAAGGTGGATGAAGAGGACAATAATTTTACTATTAAGCCGGATACAAGTCTAAGGCGGGGAGATTATCCAGAACTTATAAATTGTAATAATTTTCAGGATGAGATCTCTAAAATAACAGATGAAATTTTAAGACTGAAACAATCAGGAGTTGATTATTCTGATATTTGCGTAGCTTATGTACATAAAAGTCATAAAGGTACAAATTACATAGATATATTGGAAAGTACTTTTTCTAATAAAGGTATACCTTATTTTATTATGAGTAAAAGTGGGAATACCAAATCAAAGTTTAGAATGGATATGGGAAAAGTGAATATTTCAACTATTCACAGCGTGAAAGGTTTAGATTTTAAATATGTGTATATCTGCGGCATCAATAATAGATTGTTAGATAGTATTGATGAATCCAAGAAGCTTCTCTATGTGGGAATGACTAGAGCTAGAGATATTCTTAAGGTTACTTATAGTGAAAATAATAATGTAATTATAGAAGATTTACTAAAAGCAAAAATAAACAGCAATAGAGAATATAAAAATGATTATAAGGTAGAAGATATGGTGGCTGCAGCAAAAGAGGAATTTCAGGGAGAGAAAAGTGAAGGTGGATTTATGGGGAAGATAAAGAGAATGTTTGGGATGTAGGTAATTAATGATTTTTTATTTAAGTATAAGGCAGATGAAAAATATTAACCTATTTTTATAGAGAGTGGAGATGTAAATATAATGTGAGTAGCTGTAGAGTTGTTAAGATATGATAACAAAAAAGTGATAAATTCTATAAATAAGTTTTCAATTTATATATTTGAGATTATGCAAAAAAATATATATAGGGAGGGAAGAATATAATGGCTAATATTATTGCTGTGATTTGGGATTTTGATAAAACATTGGTTAATGGGTATATGCAAGATCCAATTTTCAGGAAATATGGCGTTGATTCAGGGGGATTTTGGAAAGAGGTAAATGCACTTCCCCAAAAGTATATGGATGAACAAGGAGTTCAAGTCAATCCAGATACTATTTATTTAAATCAATTTATTCGTTATACACGTGAAGGTAAATTTAAAGAGTTAAATAATGCCGCTTTGCGTGAATATGGGAAAGAACTTTGTTTTTATGATGGGATACCAGATATATTCCAAAAGACACAAAAATTAATCTCAGAAAATGCAAGATATAAGGATTATGATATCAAAGTAGAACATTACATAATCAGCACTGGAATGACAGAAGTTATAAAGGGATCTTCGGTGAATCCATTTGTTGAAGCTATTTGGGGATGTGAATTTATTGAGGATATTGATTCTGACGGTAAACATGTTATTAGTGAAATAGGTTATACAATTGATAATACATCAAAGACTAGAGCTCTTTTTGAAATTAACAAAGGAGTTCGTCAACGAAATGGAGTAGAAGTTAATACAAAAATTTCTGAAGAATTAAGAAGAGTACATTTTAAAAATATGATTTATATTGCAGACGGTCCTAGTGATATTCCGGCTTTTTCAGTAGTAAATAAGAATGGAGGAGCTACTTTTGCGGTTTACCCAAAGGCAGATAGAAAAGCTCTACGTCAAGTAGAGAAAATGAGAATGGATGGAAGAATTAATATGTATGCAGAAGCAGATTACTCAGAAGGTACTACAGCATTCTTATGGCTAACAAATAAAATCGAAGAATTTGCTGATCGAATAAGAAAAACTGAAAAATTAAAAGTATCAAATTCAATTTCTGATACTCCTAAGCATTTATTATAATATAGATAAATTTATAGAATGTTAGGAATATGTAATAATCTGGTTATAAATAAGTAATTAAATCTATCTGTTAAAATAATTCTAGTAATTATAATGTATTGGCAGGTGAGAAAATGTGAAAAGTAAAAATGAGCAATTAAATGAAATAGCTGTGGACAATCTAGCTATCAAAGAAATAGAAAACAACAAAACTAATTGCATAACGGGAGATAAAGATTATCTGTTAAACAGTTTAAAGGCAGCTTTAAATAAAGCAAAAAGAGTAGATATAATAGTGGCATTTCTTATGGAGTCAGGGGTAAGGCTTTTGGAGAAAGATTTAAAAGCTTTGGCAGATAGAAATGTACCTATAAGAATACTTACTGGTAAATATCTCAACATAACGCAACCTCAGGCTCTATATTTGTTAAAGAGCATATTTGGAGATAAAGTGGATTTGAGATTTTATAATATTGAGAGTAGATCCTTTCACCCAAAGGCATATATGTTTGAATATGAAGATGATGGAGAGTTATTTGTAGGATCATCTAATATTTCTAGGTCTGCACTAACCAGTGGAATAGAGTGGAATTACAGAATTTCTAAAGAGGATAATATTGATGATTTCAATCACTATAAAGCTGTGTTTGAAGATTTGTTTTTAAATCATGCAGATATTATAGATGAAGAAAGAATGAGTAAATACTCTAATGAATGGAAAAGACCAAAATTATTAGTGGATGTAGAAAAACAGGAAGAACTTATAGAAAAGCAAGAAGAAAATAAAGTTTTACCAATAATATCACCAAAGGGAGCACAAATTGAAGCACTATATGAACTGAACAATTCTAGAATAGAAGGATTTGATAGAGGAATAGTTGTAGCTGCCACTGGTATAGGAAAAACTTATTTAGCAGCTTTTGATTCTGAAAATTTTAAAAGAGTGTTATTTGTGGCTCATAGAGAAGAAATACTTACTCAAGCTGAAGCTTCTTTTAAAAGAGTAAGAGGAAATATAAGTACTGGATACTTTAGTGGAGATAAAAGGGATACAAATTGTGATGTGGTATTTGCGACAGTGCAGACCTTAGGGCAATTCAAGTACTTAAATAATGAAACTTTTCCTCGGGATTATTTTGACTATATAGTAATTGATGAATTTCATCATGCAACAGCTGGAAACTATCAAAACATTATAAATTATTTTAATCCTAAATTTCTTTTAGGACTTACTGCTACACCAGAAAGAATGGATAATGAAGATGTATTTGCTATATGTGAAGATAATGTAGTCTATGAGGTTAGACTTAAACAGGCTATAAATAAGGGATGGCTTGTTCCTTTTAGATACTATGGTATTTATGATGATACACAATATGAAAACATAGAATATAAAAATGGTAAATACAATGAAAAGCAATTAGAAGAAGCCTTGATGATTAATAAAAGAAGAGAATTGATTTTAAGGCATTATAATAAATATAAGTCTGTAAGGGCATTGGGTTTTTGTTCCTCAAGAAAGCATGCAGAAGCTATGGCAGAGTATTTTAATAAAAATGGAGTAAGTTCTTGTGCAGTTTATAGTGGAGAAGCAGGAGAATACTGCCTTGACAGAAAAGAAGCAGTGGAAAAACTTAAGGATGGGAAAATAAAAGTTATATTTTCAGTGGATATGTTTAATGAAGGCTTAGATGTACCCCAGGTGGATTTAGTAATGTTTTTAAGACCCACACAATCACCTACAGTATTCTTGCAGCAGCTAGGAAGAGGACTTAGAAAATACAAAGATAAAAAATACTTAAATGTACTGGATTTTATAGGAAATTATAAAAAGGCAAATTTGATACCATTTTTCTTAACTGGAGATCCTAAAAGTGTTATTAATAGAATTAAAAAGGGAGAAGTTCCAGAGGAAGAAGAGTATCCTGATGACTGCATAGTTGATTTTCAGCTTGATATTATAGATATATTTAAAAGACAGGCAAAAGCAAATGAGAATATAAATGATCTAGTTAAAGAAGAATATTACAGAATAAAAGAAGATTTAAAGCACAGGCCCTCAAGACTGGAGATGTTTACTTATATTGATGATTATGTATACAACAATATAAGGAATAAAGGGGATTTGAACATATTCAATAATTACATACAATTTCTGGACTCTTTAGGTGAACTCAATGAAGATGAAAATAAACTTATTGACACAAAGGCTTTTTATTTTATAAATGCTATGGAGGAAACAGCCATGAGTAAAACCTATAAAATGCCGCTGCTATTGGCTTTTTATAATAATGGAGAAATGAAACTAAAGTTAAATGATGAAGATATTTATAGTAGTTTTAAGAGTTTCTATGAAAAAGGATCAAATGCCATAGATCTATTGAGAGATAAATCAGGTAAGAATTTTAGAAACTGGATTAAAAAGGATTATCTAAAAAAAGCAGAAAATCCTCAGAATGCCTTTTTGAATACAGCTAAAGAATTTTTCTATAAGGATAACGAGTATTATTGTTTAACAGAATACTTGAAACCCTATGTAAATAATAAAGTATTCTTAAAGCATTTTAAAGATGTAATAGATTTTAGAACAAGAAAATTTTATAAGGAAAGATTGGAGAAAAAGTATGAAAAATTACAATAAATTAGTTAGAGATAAAATACCACAGATAATAGAAGCTTCACGAAAAAAGTTTCAAACAAGAGTAGCCTCAAAGGAAGAACAGGCAGAGCTATTGGAGAAAAAGCTTCAAGAAGAAGTTAATGAATTTATAGCGGACAAAAATCTAGAAGAGCTTGCAGATGTGATGGAAGTACTTTTTGGATTGGCTAAGAATTTGGGGTATAGTGAGGAAGATTTGATTAATAAGAGATTGGATAAGAGAGAGGAAAGAGGGGGATTTGAGGAGGGAGTTGTGTTGAAGAGGGTTTGGGAGTAAATAATAGGTTGTTTTAATATATTAATGAAGAGATAAAAATAAGTTACAAGTTTCAATGTAAGTAATATGAATTATGTTTATAATAAGAAATTAATTTTTGAACTATGTAAAAAAGGCTAAAGAAAACTATATATAAAAAAGACTTAATTGCATAATAAAAATATTAAAGACTTAATATGTAATTTAGAGGAATAGTTTTCTCTTTTTATATTAGTGAATATTTTAATAGAGGGAGGTATTAGTATGAGTGATCATCAGGCATCTGAGCAAATGATAGGATATCTTTATCAAGTAAGATATGCACTATATTTTCTGTTAAATAGCTACGATGAGCAATCTAAAATAAGTATTGAGAAATTTGACGATATTGCTTTCAGTAATAATGATACACCTGAGATAATGATTCAGTTAAAACATCATGTTAAAGCATATGGTGATTTAAGCAATGCAAGTACAGACATCTGGAGAACGCTTAAGGTATGGATTGATCTTATAGCAAAAGATGCAAGTTTGCTTCCCAAAACGAAGTTTATTATTATTACTACAGCTACAGCACCAGTAAGTTCTGCTGCTTATTATTTAAAGGATGATAATAAAACAAGAAATCCCCAAATAGCATATGGTTTACTTAAAAAAGTTACGTTAGAATCAACAAATAAAGCTCATATTAGTTATTATAAAGCATTTAACAATATTTCTGAAACGTTAGTACAACAATTACTTGATTGCGTTTTTGTAATTGATAAAAGTAGTAATATAATTGATATTGAATCTGATATACGAAAAGCCATTAGGTATAGTAGCTTACCTCAATATGAAGATCGCATATGTGAACGCCTAGAAGGTTGGTGGTATAAAAAATCAATAGAGGCCCTATGTTCTGTCGAACCAATATTTGTGTCGCAAAGCCAAGTCCGTTCTCATATTGTCTCAATGGGTTTAGAATATGCTCCCAATAATTTGCCTATTGATATAGAAGAATTTGGTGATTTAGAATTAGCCAGTTTGTCTCAATGTGATAGAACATTTTATGAACAATTAAAATTAATCTGTTTCAGTAACAATAGGATGTGTATGGCAATAAGAGATTATTATCGAGCATTTAAGCAACGAGCAAATTGGGTTAGAGATGATTTATTATTTGTAAATGAACTGGATGATTATGAGAAAAGGCTAATTGATGAATGGAAACATTTGTTTTATGCAATGCAAGATGATTTAAGTGAATATGGTAATAAAGTCACAGAAGATTTAAAAGTGAAAACTGGTAAAAAATTATTTGGAAAAATTGAAGAAAAAGATATACGGATTAGGGAGCGCTGTAGTGAAGCATTTGTAATGAGAGGAACTTATCATATATTGTCCAATCAATTAAAAGTAGGCTGGCATGTTGACTTCTATGAGAGACTGAAGGACTTATTAAAAAGTGAGGTGGCTGTGGGTGAAAGCTTGGAAAGATAGAGCAAAAGAGGTTGCATATTTACTTAATCCAGCATTTTGTGGAAGAATATTATATAATACAATCAAAGTTTACAATGAGGTATCAAAAAGACCGCTTCCATTTCCACTCATATATCTTGTATTTCCGCTGATACTTCATAAAAAGACAAGATTGATAATATCAAGTCGTACACAACTATTGGTGTGGCTACAGCGAAATCCTGAAATTTTTATTGGGTTTTCAGAACGATCAAAAAACATGGTACCAATAACAAATGAGGCGATAGAGTTTTTGTTACAAAGCGGTATGATAAAGTTAACTAACAATGCAGAATTAGTAATATCTCAAACTCTTAGACCGTTAAGCAAGACTAAGTATACTAATACTGAAGTTAAAGAATGCATTACCAAAGGTGAACATGTTGCTAAATGGTTTGCAACAACAGGAAAAGTAGAAACAATATTTATAAGTTTGGGGGTAAGACCATGATGCAAATAAGAGAACTTGTATTATATGGATTTAATGGCAAGGTACGTCATTTGCCATTTAAGCTAGGGGAAGTAAATATAATTTCAGGAAAATCTAAATCAGGAAAATCAGCAGTAGGAGATATAATTGATTATTGTCTTGGTGGGGATTCATGTAATATTGCTGATGGCGTGATTCGAGAAAATGTAGCATGGTATGGATTACTGCTTCAATTTAACGATGAAAGAGTTTTTGTTGCCCGAAAAAATCCTGCTCATGGACAACAATCTACTGGATTTTGCTATATCGAAGTTGGAAAAAGTATTGAAGTGCCAGAAAAATGTGATTTTGTTTCTAATGAAAATGTAGCTGGATTAGAGGAAACTTTATCTCGAAGATTAGGTATTTTAGAAAATATTAATGTTCCACCAAATGGACAAAGCAGATTATCACTATCTGCTAATATCAGGCATGCGCTTTATTACTGCTTTCAGAACCAAGATGAAATAGCAGCAAAAAATTTTTTGTTCCATAAACAGTCAGAAGATTTTATAACACAAGCAATAAAAGATACCATGCCTTATTTTTTAGGCATAGTTAATGAAGAGTCTTTAGCATTAGAAAATGAAAGAAGTATTTTAAAGCGTAAATTAACTATTGAAAAGCGTAATCTTGAAGAAATAAGAATGCTTCAAGGTGGAGGTATGCAACGAGCTACCTCATTAATTTCTGAAGCTCAATATGTAGGCTTATTGCCCAATGATATAAAAGTGGATTACAACAGCTATAATTCATTATATGCTATATTGAAAAACATAAATGAATGGAAACCTGTTGATGTTGAGACGGAGGGAATGGATAGATTGAGTTATTTACAATCCGAATTAAGTAAGGCTCAGGATGAATTAGAGGAACTCAATGAAGACATTAATAATGCCAAAAATTTTGCTGGTGAGTCAAGTGGTTATGCGGATGAAGTTGAACATCAGAAAGTTAGATTAAGTTCTATTGGCTTGTTTGAAAAACTTGATTTTAGGCCAGAGCACTGTCCGCTGTGTTCAAATAAGTTGGAAAATTCACTCCCAGATGTTGAAATGATTAAAACTGCTATTAAAAACCTCGATGAAAATATCGAAAATGTTACTCGTGAAAAACCAAAGCTAAGAAAATATATAGACAATTTAGAGTTGGAAAGACAAAAATTAAGAGAAGATATTCAGCGTTTAAAGTTAGAAATTGACGGTATCTATAATCAAAATCAAGAAGCCATTTCACTAAAAGATTTAAACTCAAGACAAGCAAAAATTGTTGGTAGGGTTAGTTTATGGTTGGAAAGTGTAGAAAATGAAGATGATTCTGCGGATAAAGAATATTTAATAAGAAAAATTGAAAATAGGTTGAAGGAAATAGATACACTTTTGGACAAGGAATCATTGGAGGAGCGGAAACAATCTGCATTATCACGTATTTCTGTGGACATGAGCAAGTGGGCAAAAGAATTAAATTTAGAACATTGTAAGAATCCATATCGGTTAGATATGAATAAAGTTACCGTAGTTGTAGATAAGGCTGAACGTCCAGTTCCTTTGAAACAATTAGGTAGTGGTTCCAATTGGGTTGGAATTCATTTAATAACGTATTTTGCATTACATGAGTATTTTATTACGTTAAATAGACCTGTGCCTAATTTTATGTTTTTTGATCAACCATCCCAAGTGTATTTTCCATCAGAATTAGATGAAAAAAATACAGACTGGAACATGGTGAATGACTTGTATGACTTTATTAGTAAGAGAGTATCTGATTTAGGTGGAAAGCTTCAAGTTATAATTGTTGATCATGCAGAATTAAAAAATGAAAATTTTCAAAAATCAATTATAGAAGATTGGTGGAATGAAGATAACTTAGTGCCGGAGCAATGGTATAAATAAAGATAACAGTAAAGAATAACTAGTAATTGTGAATTTGATCTTTAAATGAAGGCTATGGTGCTAATTATAAGCACTCAGGTATTCTTGAAAGTTTAAAAAAGGCATTAAAACAATATACAGATAGTGGCGAACAAAATACAGTATTGATACTTCGGCGGCAGTAGCTGTAATGCTTGAAAAACTTGAAATACTTCGAGATATTGTTTATGGACTGGATTATTCAGATTACATGGGTAAATCTCAAGCAGCAAGAATAAGAGCTATAACTAGTGGTATGAATTTAGTTCTGGGAATGGAAGAAAAAGAACAAAAGGAATTTAAGCAAATTGCTACAGAGCTTGCTAAAGCACATTCTTTAAGTGCAGCTAGTGATGAGGGAAAAAATGTTGCGCTAGAAGTTAGCTATTTCAAAGCAGTAAAGGCAAGTCTTGCAAAGCTTGATTCAAAGGGTGTAGTAAAAAAATCTAAAAAGGAAATTGAGGCTAGAGTAAATCAAATGCTGGAAATATCAATTATATTTGAAGATGTTATAGATGTATTTGATACTTTAGGAATTAGAAGACCAGAGGTTTCAATACTTTCAGAAGAATTCTTGGAAGAAGTAAAAACCATGAAGCATAAAAATTTAGCAGTTGAAATGCTTAAAAAACTTCTTGAAGGAAATTTAAAGGTAATGGAAAAGAAGAACCTTGTAAAGTCTGAAAAGTTCTCTGAAAAACTTCAAAAAGCCCTAAATAAATATAAAAATCAAGCTATAACTAATGCAGAAGTTATAGAGGAACTTATAAGAATGGCAAATGAAATAAAGGATATGAAAGCTAAAGAAAGAGATTTAGGTCTTAATGATGATGAAATAGCCTTCTATGATGCCTTAACTGCAGAAGATATAATTAAAGAATTTATGGATGATAAAACTCTAAAGAAAATAGCTCATGAATTAACAACAGCTATAAGAAATAACATTACTATAGATTGGAGTGTAAGAAAAAGCGCCCAAGCAGGTATGAGAAGGATAATAAAGAGGCTATTGAAAAAATATGATTATCCACCAGAACATGCAAAATATGCTTTGGAAGTAGTAATGAGTCAGGCTGAGCTTATGTGTGGGAATGCTGATGTCGATGAGATAATTTCGGATAGAGTGGCTGAAGAACCAGAAAAATATATAAGATTAAATATAGTTAGAAAATAGCTATAAATTGTTATGTATCTATATGCCAATAATAAAGAAGTTGGAAGATTAAAATAAGGTGGGGGTAAAGTGTTTCATAATTTAAACTTGCTTCAAATAAATAAGCTTTTAGAAAATAAAATAGGAAACTGTGAATTAATAAGTGACATAAGTCTTACTAAAGGTGAACATGAAGAAATACTTGCCAAAGTTATAGATATTTTAGAATATGCAAATAAGGGAGATAATTTAAAATTAGTAGTTGAGAATAGTCCATTAGTTTTTGCAAATGTATTGGTGTATATTGCTATGTATGAATATGAAGGGAATTATTGGGACAAGGTTAAGGAAATCTTACAATTACCTGAATTGTCTCAACAAAGTAAGACTATATTGGCATGGAGTGTTCAAAAGGTAATTAATAAATATAATTTGAAGGCGTTTAATGACGGTGGATATAAATATATTACACCTATTATATGTCATTCAGGAATACCAAACAAAAGTTTAGCAGGAATATTTGATATTATATTAAATAATTATGATAATACTACTGTAACAACTGAAGCCTTGATCGATAATATTAAATATTTTATTAGATATAAAGTAGATACAACAGTTTATAGATTTATAACATTTAATGAAGATAGGGCTATAACTTTCTTGCATAATTTAAAAGATTTAGTTACAGTTGTTGAAGATAATAGATTAACTTTAGACGAAACATTAACTAAATATAATTATTTTGATGAAAGAATAATAACTCAGTATTATAAATGGAGGGATGAAAAGAAAATAGACAAACAAAAAAAACGAAATAGTAATAGAATATTGTCGCCTAAAATCAGGTTTGATGGGATTTCATTAGGAGTATATTTATATTTACCAGTTCAGCATATTGATAAACACTATAATAATTGTATTGAATGGAATATAAAGTATGACAATGGAGAGGTTATAAACATTACAGGATCATTATATTATCAAAATAGAGAGTGCATTTCAGAAGAGCAGAATATAGCTTTAAAACCATCTAATACATATAAGATAAATTTGACTTATGATGGTGAGATTTTAGGTGAGTGGGTATATGATGGGGTAAATGAAGGACAACCTTATATTATATTTGATGAATATGATAATGCTGTTAAGGGAAACAAGATATTAACTAAGAGTGTAACTTGTATTTTAAGAGAAGAGTATAGGGTTGTAGAAACTGATCTAGAAATAACTTACTGTAATTTACCTAATAAATATTGGTGTGATTTTAGATGTGTTAATATTATACTATTATGTAATTGTGATTTTATACGATTGTTGTCTTCAAAAGAAGAAATCATAATTGAATACAAAAAAGTTAATGCAATAGAGTTACAGGAGGGAAACTTGCTTTTTAATGAAAGCTATAGAAGAGATGAAATTCCTATGTATTCTAATATATTACCTAAGATATCACTAGAATATGAGAGTGATTTTTTTAAAAATATAATAATAGATACATATTCTTTAATTATAATAAACTTAAAAGAAAATATTAATGTAGTTAAAAGTATAAAATCATTAGATTATATAATAATCAAAGATAGAGTAACAATTGATTTAAATTATATAGAAATATTTAATAACATGATTTATGGAGAATATGAGGTAAGAGTATTAGAAGGGAGGAATATAAAAAGAGTTTTCACATTAAGATATCTTCCAAAGATAAGCATAAGCGAAAATAATTTAGATAAATGGCCTAAGGATAAAAAAGGATATGTAAAGAACAGTTTTAAAATTAAATGTCCCGACAATGTGACATTTAACTTTACTGATTGTATACAAGAAGAAGTATGGGATAGCAGCATAAAAAATATTTCAATAGAATCATTAACTTACTCTGAATATTTAATAGGTACTATTGATATTATGCAATCTAGGAAAGTTATTACTTTTCCAGTGAAAAAGAAAATAAGAAATCTTCAATGGTCTTTAATAAAAGAAGGAGAGCAGAAGATACAATGGAAAAAGGATCCTAATATTTTATTTGTTAAAGAATTAACAAATATCAATTATAATATGGTACTAAAAATAAATGATGATATAAATGATGAATACACTATTAAACTTTATTTGTTAGATTATAAAGATATAGTGTATCAGGAAAGTACAATTAATTTGAGAAGAGATAAAATAAATGGAGTATCTTTGAATCGGTTCTTGGATAGTATTAAGTTAAATGATGCTAATAGGTATTTTATTAAAATGGAAGTTTACAATAAGTATAATTTTCTATTATGCAGTTTTATACCTTTGATAATAAAGGATAGAATAACAGTAAAAAATATAAGGTATGTGAACAATGAATCTGGAATTGTATCAATTAGTTGGGAACAAGATGGAAATATAGATAAAGAAACTATGGAAATGAAATTGTATAATATATCAAAACCTTGGGAAAAAGCTATTAGTATACCTTTAACTAAGGGAAATTTTAGGATAGAAAATAATACTTACAATTTAATAATAAATAGCAATGAGTTTTTAATACCAGATGATGGGGTTTATTTATTTGAAGTTGAGGATAATGCTAATAATGAAAATTTATTTTTTAAAGAAGATGAAACCTATAAGCCTATAAAAATTTTAGAGAACAGTGTATATAAGTACAAAAATAATTTTAAAAATATTATAAATAGTTTTGAAATTAATAATTTAAGTGATGGGATTTTCTATTTTGCATATTGCTTTGATACTAAATATGTGAAAGAGGTATTTTATAAAATTAGAACTTTGAAGATTACAGAGGATTATAATATCGATATACTTAAATCCATATACACTATTTATAAAAATAGAAATTATTTTATTAAAAATTGTGAAGAAAAAGATAGGAAAGTAGCACAATATACAATAGCTTTACTTATGGTGAAATTTTGTAATAAATACAATATATTTAAGGTAATAGAAGATTTAATAGATATTGATGAATATTGCGTAAAGAGATTTTTAGATTATATAAATAAACATATTTTTAAAGTTAATAAAGAATATATAGTACCAGCAGAGAAAAGAACTATATTATGGAATTTAGATAGAGAAAGAAGTTTTATGATAGAAATTAGGAGTGGAAGAGTCTCTAAAAATATATTAACTAACAATATTATTGACTGGGTTAGTATTCATAATGATAAGGAGATACTTATACTAGGAGAACAATGTAAAACATGTAAACTATTAAACAATAGAGGATGTCTAAATAAATACCTCAAAGGTAAATGCCAAGGAAGAACATTAAATATGTCACCAAAGTTAATAGGATCTAAAAATGAATATGAAAAATTATTTAACAGCATAGATATGTCAGATAAAAGGAAGCTAAATAAATTAGATTCTATTAATTTACTGGATTACTTTGAGGATGATGGAATAAAATTATTTAATAAAAGTTATGTTGAACTTCTTTATAATTGGAGTAATAAAAATGGTATGGAGGTTAGAAATAAAATACATGAGGATATAAAAGAATACATGAATATTTTAAACACTTTTATAAAAAAAGAAATTACGAATACAAATTTTCAAAAATTATACTATGCATTTTTAAAAAGAAGAGATAATAACGAAAAAAGTTTCAATACATTAGCCTATTATTTAGGTGTAGTTGTATTAATAATGTCATTGGATAGTTTTGATAAGTTACAAAATAAAATTAGTAAAAATGAGAAAGTAGCTATTACTAAGTTATATAATAAATTTAGAGAAAATTTGAAAGATTTATTTATTAGAGATTTAGTTTTAGTGGAATTATATGTTACAGGATTGGGGGAATAAGAATGTCAATGAATCCAGTTAAGACGACAAAGTATATAAATAGCAAATATACGGAATATTTAAAGTCTATATTAACGGTAAAGGATAATGTTATTAGAGAAAAAGCAATTAGTAAAATAAAAAAGGAAAATAAATTTATTAAAGGTCCTTTCATTGAAATAACACCACCATTTCAAACGGGAAAATCTATTAAAGAATTAATAGATGAGGGGATTTTAAGTATTGAATTTAAAGAGATTAATAAATCTTTAGATAATGATAGAAGTTTGTATAAACATCAAGAGGTTGCTATAAGAAAAATTGTAAATGATAGTAAGAATTTAATTGTAGCTACAGGAACTGGTAGTGGAAAAACAGAGTGCTTTTTAATACCTATAGTTAATTATTTGATGAAGCAAAAAGAGAATGGAACATTAAATTCAGGAGTAAGAGCATTACTTTTATACCCAATGAATGCTTTAGCAAATGATCAAGTTAAAAGATTAAGAAGTTTGCTTAAGGATTATCCAGACATAACTTTTGGAAGGTACACTGGAGAGACCAGTGAGAGTACAGCAAAAGCTCTTCAAGATTATAGAGCACAAAATAATGGCGAAGATCCAATATCAAATGAATTAATTTCAAGGGAACAAATGAGAAAAAATCCACCACATTTTTTATTAACCAATTATGCAATGCTAGAGTATTTACTTTTAAGGCCGAAAGACAATGATTTTTTTGATGGAGAATACAGTGATGAGTGGAAATTCATAGTTTTAGATGAAGCACATAGCTATAAGGGGGCTAACGGAGCTGAAGTTTCTCTGTTATTAAAAAGATTTAAGGAGAGAATTAATGGAAGCGAAGAAGGTAAAATTCAATGTATTGCAACTAGTGCTACATTAGGAGGTGGGAAGGAAGACTATCCCAAGGTAGCTCAATTTGCATCAGACCTATTTAGTGAAAAGTTTTATCCAGAGGATATAGTAGAATCATCAAGAGTAAATATAGCGTCAAGAGTAAATCCTTCTGTGTATAGGAACCATAATTTTTATAATAATCTAAAGGATGATTATTATTTATTTATGGAAGGAAAGAAAACACTTGGTGAGTTAAAAAATGAATATAAAATAAACTATGATACTGATGATATTTATAGGGTGCTATATGAAATACTAAAAGATGATGAAAATTTATTAATATTACAGAAAGAACTAGGACAGGGGACAGAATCGATAGATAAAGTTGTTGATATAGTATTTAAAAAAGATACAGTAGATTATAAGAAGAAAGAGGATGCATTAATTAGCTTAGTGGATATATCTTCAAAAGCAAAAAAGGATGAAAATTCTAAAGCACTACTACCTGCTAGATATCATTTATTTGTGAGAGCTTTAGAAGGAATGTATGCTTCATTTTATCCAAATAAAGAAGTATATTTGGAAAGAAGAGAAAAAATTAAAGTTGCAAATAATTCAGAAGTTACAGTGTTTGAATTAGCTAACTGTCAAAAATGTGGACAAGAATATATAGTAGGAACTATAGATAAGTTAGGCTATCTAAAACATTATACAACCGACTTTGAAGATAGTAGTAAAACAATTGTTTATTTTATGATAGATAATAGTCAGGAAGATATTGATTCCATAGATGAAGATGAAGGAATAATATTCGATGCTGATAATTCTAAAGCAGAAGATTGGATTTTATGTTCTGTATGTGGAAAATTAGAGAAGGCGGGAAAAGATTCAGGATTTAGCTGCTGCAATGTAAATGATAATAAAAAATATATAAAGGTTAAGAGAATTTTAAAAAAATCACATTCGTTAAATTCCTGTATGGCATGTGGTGGAGTATCACCTAATATAGTAAAAAGGTTCTTAACATCATATGATCCAGCAACGAATGTCTTAGCTAGAAGTTTATATGAGATGGTGCCATCATCGACAATGCAAACCAAAATTGAATTTGTTGATGATAGTAGTGAAAATGTTGAAGATGACTGGTTTATAGATGAAGATTCATTTGACGAGGTGTCTAGTACTTTAGCAAGTAATAGGTGTAAAGAAGAGAAGAAATTATTAGTTTTTTCAGATAACAGGCAAGAAGCAGCGTTTTTCGGGGCATATATGGATAATAGATATAATCAGTTGCTTTGGAGAAAGATTTTATTAAGGTCGTTAGAAGAATTAAAGTTAATTTGTGATGATGATATTAGAGTTGATGGGTTAGCTACAAGAATGGTTAAGTTAGCTGTAGATGCTGGAGTATTCGATGAAACTTTCTCATTAGAAGACAAAAAAAGAATTGCTTACGGATGTATAATTAAAGAATTGATTGCTATAGAAAGAAATACAGGTCTTGAAGGATTAGGGCTTATAAAAATAGCTCCTGTTAAAATAGGTTTGAATAAATCTAAAGAATATAAGCCGTTAAATATAAATGCTGAAGAACTAGAAACATTGATAAATATAATTTTAGATTCATTTAGATTTTCTAGTTGTATATCTTATCCAAGTAGTATATCTCCATTAGATGAAATTTTTGCACCAAGGAATAGAAATGTATATTTTAGAACAGAAGGAGCTGAAAATGGAAAGAATGTTTCTATTTTAGGTGCATTACCAAGTGAGAATACTGAAAATAAAAGAAGTAATTTTATTAAAAAAGTTTTAATTAAAAATGGTGTATCTCAAGAAGAGGCTAGGAATCAATCAAAAGAAATATTAAAAAATATATTAAACTTATTTGAAAAACATCTAATAAGTAGATTATATGTAGAAATAGCTAATATAGATAAATTTGGGATTGTAAAAAGATTGAATTATAAAATGTGGAATATATCTCTTGCATCTTCTGAAGATAATCTATATATATGCAATAAGTGTGGTAAAGTAACTTCAAATAATATAAAAAATATATGCCCAGAATTTAGATGTGATGGTGAATTGATAGAATTAAACAATAGACAAACATCTAAATATGATTATTATAGAGATCTATATTCAGATAAAAGAATAATTCCTATGGTTGCTAAAGAGCATACAGCACAACTAACAAGTACAGCTGCAAGCGAACTACAAAAAAAATTTGAAAGTGGAAAAGTTAATGTGTTAAGCTGCTCAACAACTTTTGAAATGGGAGTTGATGTAGGACAGTTAGAAGCAATATTTATGAGAAATGTTCCACCAGAAACAGCCAATTACATTCAACGTGCGGGTAGAGCAGGAAGACGGGGTGCATCTACAGCATTTGTATTAACCTTTGCTAGGAGGAGGAGTCATGATTTGAATTATTATAATAATCCCACCAAAATTATACATGGCTCCATTCAAGCACCATATATTGAAATAAAAAATGAAAAGATAATAAAAAGACATATTAATTCAGTTATATTTGCATATTTCTTTAGATGTAATCCAGAGCTGTTTAGAAATACTGAGGATTTCTTTATATTAAGTGAAGATATGTATGCTACTAAAAAAGTTAAAGAATTATTAGAAAGTCACCCTAAAGATTTAATTAGTTCTCTTAAGAAAATTGTACCAAATTCTTTGCATAAAAAACTTGGACTAGATGATTGGAGTTTTATTGATGAGTTGTGTGGTGAGGATGGTAGTTTTACAAAAATTGAAATTGAATATAGAAATAATTTAAAAGAGTTAGACACAATAAAGCAAGAAAAATTTGAAAAAGGTCAGAATACAGATTACATAAACAGAATAATGAACACATATAAGAAAAAATCAAATATTAATTATTTATCAGATAGAAATATATTACCAAAGTACGGATTTCCAGTAGATGTTGTAAGCCTGGATATTTTAAATGATAGTGCTGATGCAAAAAATGTCGATTTATCAAGAGATTTAAAAGTTGCAATTACTGAGTTCGCACCAGGAAGCTCTTTGGTGGCTAATGGTAAGTTATGGACATCATATTCTATAAATATAGCTACTAATAAAGGGTGGCCAACTTATGAGTATGCCATATGCACTAAATGCAAAAAAATTTATACGGTACAAAGTGATTTAGGTAATACTGAAAGATATATTAATTCTATTTGTGAGTGTGGAAATGAACTACAAAGAAGATTTTTTATAAAACCACAATTTGGTTTTTCAACATGTCTAGAGGCACCAAAGACGCCAGGAGAAAATAGACCAAGTAAATTTTATGCAACAAATATAACCTTTGATGATTTTGAAAAGTTAGATAAATATCAGGAAAGAGAAGTTATAACAGATACTATAGACTTAAATGAATATAAGGTTTTATATAGATATTCACCTATGGGAAGATTTGTTTTAGTAAATAAGGGAATAGGAAATTTAGGATTTAGAGTATGTAAGTTATGTGGATATGCAACAGCAGAACCTCAAGATAAAAAAACTAAGTTTACGCATAAAAATAAATTTGGTTCAACCTGTGCAAGTACAAATTTTTATATGACTGATCTGGGTCATGAATTTACAACTGATGTTTTGCAAATAACCTTACCACCAATAGGAGAGTTAAGTGAAAATTTATGGATAACTTTACTATATTCAATAATAGAGGGAGCATGTGAGACTTTTGATATAGTAAGAAGTGATATAAATGGATGTTTATATTATAATAACAATAATTACATGTACCCTTCAATAATATTATTTGATGAAGTTGCTGGAGGAGCAGGTCACGTAAAGAAAATATCAACTAATATTAAGGAAGTATTGAAAAGTGCTTATGATAAAGTTAGTAATTGTGAATGTGGAGAAGAAACAAGTTGTTATGGATGTCTTAGAAATTATAACAATCAGCTTTTTCATGAGAAGATACAGAGAGGATTAGCAAAAGAGTATTTAGGCACTTTATTGAATAGATAGTATAAAGGAAGCTGAAATAACCGTCCTTTTTAATCCAAGGTTAATTACCTTGGATGTTTTTTATACTTTATTGTAATTTAATGTTGAAAATAATATAATATGTATAGTGGAACTATTCAAATGGGATTAATTAAAATAGAAGAGGTATTTAGACAAAAATATGGTGGATTGTTCTCTAAAGGGTCTAAATTAGAGGGATTTAATAATAAGTTTTTGAATGTAAAAAGATTTAAATAAGTTAATTATGAAATGCTAAAAAGGTTAATGGAATATATAATATATTTCCCTAATTAGCTAAAGAAGCTATTGTAAAAAAGTTAATAATACTACTTTTTTATTGTATTGAAATTATAAATAACTAATGATATAGTTAAAAAAGTGGTATTTTTATAGGTTCACTAATTAGTATGGTACCTTTTGGTAGCCTAGGACCTTTAGTGAAGGTATTACTCATACTTGTTATAGCTCTACTAGAAAAATTTTTTGATAAAAATTGTGAAAATTTTTCTATAAAAGGTGGTTATAATATGAAGAATAAAGTTAAGAATATAGGTAGTATAGAAAAAATAATTTTAAAAGCAATAAATAAAACTATAATGAGCATGCTATTAGTTAAACTATAAGAGTATCATTTGGACACTTCCGTATTGAGAAGTGTCCCTTTATTTTTTATAGCAAAGATCTGATTTTAAGTTTCAGCTTGATGGTAATTTTAAGAATTAAGTATTAATGAAATAAAATCAAGATTAAAATAATTGCAGGAGTTTATAGTGTTATTGAGATTAATGTAATACAAGTTTTAATGATAGAAATATATAATGGAGATTATAATTGTCATTAGAGAGTGCAGCTAACTGGTGAAATACGGTGACGAATTGTGAAGTGAATACTTTGCAATGTGATTTAATAATTAAAAAAACTAGGTATGATTACTTGACTAATTATGAGAATATGGTATGATTACTATATTGATTTTTAATTGAGGGGTGGTTAAAATGTTTCAAGAGCCTATTCCAGAAAAAGTTTTATCGGGTAAATATATTAAGTTAATAATTAAATCTATTAATGATTCTAGAGGTCAGTATGAGCAAGCTGCTAAGGAAAGAAATTTTCCAACTAGAAATGGTAGATTTCACGATAGATGGAATTTCATATTTAATAATATACAAAACTCATTTCTAGATGAACCATTTAAGTGCCATGTTATCTCAAGAGGGGCATTATGGGAATTTGTAGTAATATATAATACAGATACTAAAATTTTATATGTTTTGTTAAAAGAAGATAGATTTTTTGATATAAAAAAGGATAGTAATAGTAAATATCATTATGTCAGAGTTTTAAATTCTTCAAATTATTGTTTTCAAAAGGAAGAAAAGTCAGAACAAATGTCACTTTTCCCAGATTTAAAGAGTGAACCTGATGAATATGTATATGAAGACTTTCAAAGAATGATAAATAGTATAAAGGAAGAGGTAAAAGGATGTGTAAATATACTTTTTAAAGAAGATAAAAATGCTGTGACTACTATATCCGGTAATATAGCAACATATGATTTAGATATTATTAAGGCCTATAATTGGAATGAGTATATTTCTGCTAACATTGAAGAAATTAGTGATACTAATGGTAATGATTCTGATGTAAAACCACAAATTCAATTGAAAATAAGGAAAAACAAACGTAAAGATGATAACAAACAGAAAATTGTTGATGAGAAGAAAAAAGAAAATATGGATAAAAATATAGGTAAAAAAAATTAGTTGCATTCAGGAGGTTAGCATGCAAAAATGTTAAATGATAAAAAAGATGCAGTTAAAGACTTAAATAAAGATATAAATAACGGATTCAATGGAGTAAGACTTAAATCTGCTAGAAAATATAGAGGAGAAACTATAAAGGACTTAGCAGACAGTGTAGGTGTATCCAAACAAGCTATCTCTCAATTTGAGAATAAACAAGCTTTTCCGCAATTTGAAACATTAATGAAAATTATAGATAATCTTAAATTCCCACGTGAATATTTTTATGAAAAAGACAGAGTTGATGTAGAATTGGGGAATACTTACTTTAGGTCATTAAGTAAATTGACAAAAAAAGAGGAAAGTATTCAGAAGGAAAAAACCAAGTTAATAGGAAAGATTTTTAACTTTTTAGATGAATATATAGAATTCCCTGAATTGAACTTACCTGAGTTTAAAGAAGATCTAACAATAGAAGAGATGGCTATACAACTTAGAGAATATTGGGGTATAGGTGAAGAGCCTATTACAGATATGATTTACTTACTTGAAAAGAATGGTATAATAGTTACTTCAATGGATACTAATAGTGATAATATTGATGGATATAGTCAGCAGCAAAACATAAATAAGAAAAAGCATTTTATTGTTGTACTAGGAAATGATAAACATTCAGCTACAAGAAGGCAGTTTAGTGCAGCACATGAGCTAGGTCATATAATAATGCATGATGGATTTTTAGATATAGAAGATCTAACTAGGGAAGAAACTAGGAATATGGAAAGTGAGGCACATACATTTGCATCCGCTTTTCTTTTACCTAAGAATGCATTTATTAAGGATGTAAGTATATATCCAACAAATTTAGATTATTATAAACAACTAAAGAAAAAATGGAGGACTTCAATTTCTGCTATGATTGTAAGAGCAAATCACGTAGGTGTACTTACTAATAGCTCTTATCAAACGATTAATAAGAAGATTAGTAAACTTGGGTGGAGAAAACGTGAACCTTTGGATGATACTCTAATAATGAGTAAGCCTACAGTGTTAAGAAGATCTATAGATATTTTATTAGATAATGATATTTTGGATGAAGCTAGTATAATTAAAGAGTTGTCTAAAGTTGGATTAACTTTACCCAGTGAAGAAGTCGAAATATTATTGGGTTTAGATAAAGGAAAACTAAAGACTGAAAGAATAGATAATAAAGTAATAAAAATGCCATTAAGAGAAATAGAGAGCATATAAAATGGCTCTCTATTTCTTTAGGAGATATATAATTTTATTAAAATAGTACAGTAAAAATGAATTATTAATATACATTTTAAAGAATAAGAGACCAATAATGTCCAGAAATAATAGAAAAAATTATATTCTTTAACTTGAAAAATTCTTAAACTATTGAAAAAATAGTAAATATAGAATTGGTTGGGATAGCCAGCTGCAGGATACAATTTATTAATTTGATCATGTTATTGAAGTTGTGGAATGTATTGATGCTAAAAAGCATACTGTTGATTTAATAGATGCTATAATGCAGGTAAAAGGATTATTATCACTATACTTCAAGAATTTATTATAATCTATAATGAAGGATAGATTATAGGAAATAACTTTGCAATTATTGTAGATGAAGCACATTCAAGTCAGACTGGTGAATCTGCTAAAAAATTAAAGAAAGCACTAGGTAATACAGAGGAAGTTTTAGAAGAATATATACAGATGGAAAGTTAAGCAGAAGAGAACACTTCTGATTTTGAAGATGAGTTAGTAGAAGAATTTTTATCTCATGGTAAGTCCAGCAATCTATCATTTTTTGCTTTTACTGCAACTCCAAAGGAAGAGGTACTACAAATGTTTGGATAAAAGCAAAGTGATGGGACTTTTAGAACTTTTCACATTTCTTCTATGAGACAGGCTATAGAAGAACATTTTACTCTAGAGGTATTAAAGAATTACACTACATATAAAATGTGTTATAAGATTGCAAAGAAAGTAGTAGATGATCCAGATATTGATAGTAGTAAGGCAACCAATGAAATTGCTAAATATGAATCATTGCATCCTCATAATTTAGCTTAAAAGATTGCAATTATAATAGAATATTTCAGAAGATAATTACATTGCCAATATATAAAAGGCGGTGTTGGAGAAAAAAAGAAAAAAGATCTATTGTCAGTAATTACTGAAAAAATTAATGAGTGTTTTGGTACAGTATTTATGTATTTACAGAGCAGGATAAAGTTCTAGATCAAATGAGAGTAGATTTTGCTAAAGATGATAGATAGTGAATGCTGCAAAAGCTAATGACAAATTTCTATTTAAATATTTATATGAACAGAAGTTTAAAGATGTTGCTGCTAATCGCTATGAGGAAAATGACAATTTTTTTATGAACTAAGACTATAAGAATCTTATTAAGAAGTAGCATTATTAATGGCAGATATTAAATATGAAATCAAGGAAACTATATGTGACCTTTCAGAGTCACCAAAGAGTTGGAAGAAAGAATAAAATCTAATAAATTGGAATGGAAAAGAAGCTAAATATGATATTAGAGATTGCTCCGGAATATGAAAAGATGGGGATTAACAGTAGAGGAATTAAAGAAGCTTAGGGATATGCTTAATGAGATGAATTTGTAAATAATAAAGCACTAGGTAGCAAGCTCACTATGTTCGCAAAAACCCCCGGGGGTCATTAACAAATTGTAGCAAGGATCTGACTTCCAGTCATCTCCTAGGGGGACTGATACCATAAAGTAGAATATTATTAAGAAAAGATGATGAATATGCAGGCTAAGATGGTATAATAAATATAAAAACTTAAAATGATAATTATAAAAAGTAAATTTTATAATTAACCTTTTGAGCATAAAAATTAAGGAAGGTGTTTATGTGTCTAATGAAATTATAAATAATGCTGAGGAATTAGCCTCGCTTTATCATAATATTTCTACCTTAATTGAAACAACTAAAGAAAAAGTATATCACTCTGTAAATTCAGAACTTGTATTACTATATTGGAATATAGGTAGAACGGTGAAAGAGAACATTATTAAAGCAGAAAGAGCAGATTATGGAAAACAGATAATAAATAACTTAAGCATAGAATTAAGTAATAATTATGGAAAGGGATATAGCAGAAGTAATCTTTTTAGAATGATTCAGTTTTATGAAGCTTTTACAGAAAAAGAGATTGTCGCTACACTGTCGCAACAATTAACATGGTCACATATTAAAGAACTTATTTCGATTGAAGATGAGTTAAAAAGAGAATTCTATGCAACTATGTGTTCTAAAGAAAGATGGAGTGTAAGAACCTTAAGAGAACGTATGAGTTCTAGGATGTATGAACGAACAGCTATTTCAAAGAAGCCTGAACTTACTATTATCAATGATTTGAAGCTGCTTAGAGAAGAAAATAAAATGACTCCAGATTTATTCTTTAAAGATCCCTATGTACTTGACTTCTTAGGTCTTCAAGATACATATAGCGAGAAGGATTTAGAGAATGCCATATTGGCGGAACTTGAAAAGTTTATCTTAGAGATGGGAATTGATTTTGCATTTTTAGGCAGACAGAAGAGAATTACAGTAGATAACAGGGATTATTATATAGATCTTCTATTCTATCATAGAAGGATGAAACGACTTGTAGTAATAGAGCTTAAGCTTGAAGAATTTAAACCAGAGCATAAAGGTCAAGTTGAACTTTATTTAAGATGGTTAAATAAATATGAGAAGATGGAAGGGGAAGAAAGTCCTCTTGCTTTAATATTATGTGCTGAGAAATCCAGTGAAACTATTGAACTATTAGAATTAGATAATAGTGGTATTCACGTAGCACAATACTTAACTCAAATGCCTCCAAAAGAATTATTTGAAGAAAAACTTCACAAAGCAATACAAAGGGCAAAATTGCATCTTGAGCAAAGAGGCCAAAATAGTAATGGTTAATTAGTAGCAACCTTCAGTCCCTCGGAGGCTGAACCTTAATCTTACCGTGCACCAAGCAGATGACATAATCTATGAAGAATAATAACGTAAAATTTAAGATAGTATGGCATTGATAACAATGCATTACTACGTATTTAAGGAAGTTTTAATTTTAGCTTCCTTTTGTTTTATTTAAAATTATTGTTTATAATATTTTTACAAAATCTGATTTTCCAAATTTAAAGGGTTTTTCGGAAAGAAATCTTAAATATATGAGAAAATTTTCAGAAGAATATACTGATGTTGAATTTGACATTAATGGAGAAAATAAAAGATAGAAAGGAATATGCAAAATATAAAACACAATTAACTTTAGAAAAAGTTGATAAAGCCATTAGGGAAATTTCTTTAAAAGGAGAAAAAATTAATATAAGTGAGGATAAGAAATGTTTTTGGCAAGTAAAATTTCAAGCGTTCCGGAACTTAATTTTTCAAGCACCCCATCCCCATTACTGGGAATTCATGGTTGAGTGTGTTAGTCTATAGCTTGGTCCGTTAAAAACAAGCATATGACTGTGATGTACAAGTCTGTCAATTATTGCACTGGTAAGTTTCTCATCGTAAAAAATGCCATTCCATTTACTGAATTCAAGGTTTGTTGTTATTATTATACTTCTTTTTTCATAACACTCTGAAATAACCTGAAAAAGCAGCTGTGAACCATCATTTTCAAAGGGAACATAGCCCCATTCATCACATATTAAAAGATCAGCTTTTTCTATCTGTTTCATAAATTTTTTTAGTTCACCCTTAGCTTTAGCCTCGTTTAATTGATTAACCAGTGATGCTGTTCGGAAAAACTTAACTTTTTTTCCCATTGAACAAGCGGCTACGCCTATCGCAGTAGCCAGATGAGATTTTCCGGTACCTACAGGACCATAGCAAATTAAATTTTCAAGTTTATCTATAAACTTTCCAGACTTTAAATCTTCTATGGCTACAGCAGATGGAATCTGAATATCCTTAAAATCATAATCTTTAAATGTTTTTATTACATCAAAACCTGCGGTTCTAAGATTCCTGTTTTTGCGGGTAATTTCTCTATGATCTATTTCCATCTTTAACAACTGTGCAAGAAAATCTCCAAAATCAGAAGCTTCAATGTTACTGTAGTTTTCATAAATATTTTTTCCAAATCTAAGTTCCTTGCAATAGTGTTTTACAAGTTCATCTGAGTTCATTAGCGTAATCCTCCGGAATTTATAAATTTATCATAAACATTTATATCAGGTATATATTTTTTAAGCTTCGGAACATTTAAAGAAAGATTTATTTCTTTAGCCGGTAAGGCTTTGGAATTTAATCTGCAGTATGTTGTCCATATGCTGTCAGGATCTTTTGCAGGATATTTTATACCTTCTTCAAAGGCTACAATAGCTTCATTCAAATTCGTATCTTCTGTCATTTTTGAAAATAACTGCAAAGCTTGTTTTTTAGATTCGTATTCTAATCTGTCAAGATATTCTTTAAGTACCGGAGGAAGTATATTAAAGAATTCCGTATATTTTAATGCATTAGGTCTTTTTGCCATAAGATTAAGGTATGGAATCCAATTCATAGACTCCTGTTCACATCCATAAAGTCTCTTATGTGTTACTATGTTATTGCATTCATCATCCAGTATTTGTACCTCATAGGCTCCGCCTTTAATTGTAACCTGTCTTTTTGCAAGATTGGGAGATGTTGAATATGTTTTGCCTTGGAATTTTACTTTACCGTAATTATCAGCTTTTGCAAACTCATGCAGATATACTTCAAAAGGTACTTTAGGGAGTTTAAAGAATTCTTTTTTGTCTTCTTCAAATAAATTTTTTATTATCCCATAACCTTTGTAGTGCATCCTGTTCATGTCTTCATCACATCTTTTTAGAAGTTCTTTGTTATATTCTCTTAAGTCATTAAATTCCGGAACTGGAACAAAAAGATTCCTGCGGTGATAACCCACTTTGTTTTCCACTGAACCTTTTTCATTACCACTGTTTGGATTACAGAAATTACTTTTAAAACCATAGTGCAGCATAAACCTTAAGAATCCATCAGTTAAATCGCGCTTACCATAGTCCTTAATTTTTTTTACGGCTGTTGACATATTATCAAACCAAATAGTGATAGGGACACCACCTACATGTTCAAAGATTGATTTCATTCCTTCAAGCAGGCATTCCTGGTTTGAACTTTTAAACAACTGTGTATAGCCTGCATTACTATGTGGGTATGATAGGTTAAAATAAAAGCCATCGTAAGTCGTTCCATTTTCTATAAATCTTGCTTCTCCGAAGTCTGCCTGTGCTTCTCCCGGAGGGTGTCTAAGTGGTAGAAATCCTTCTGAAACTATTCCTAATTCTTTTCGAAGTTTTGCTACAAATTTTCTTACAGATCTTTCACTGACATCAAATTCGTCAGGATATATTTCATTTAGTCTGTCATATACTCTTTTAGCTGTATGTCTCTGTTTATATGGTGATTTAAGATCATCTTTAAGCCATCCGGCAACTATCTCTTTATAGGGAGACAATTTACTTTTTCTATAATTTCTTTTAGCAATTTTGATATTAAAATTGTCTTTTTCAGTATATTTTTTGACAGTAGCAAAATCATGTCCAGTTATTTCTGCAATTTTTCTTAAGCTTTTCCCTTCAAATTTTCTCATATTTTTGATAAGATATATCTGTTCCATTGTAAGCATCTCCTTGCATTCTCCTTTTCAGTTTCGTCACTAAAAAGGATATTATTGTTTTGGGGTGCTTGCAATGGTTTTTTCCATTTTATGCGTGGATTTTTAAGTTCCTCTGTCCTTGATTTCTATTTTACCGAAAACAGGAACCATTCTAAAAACTATAAATTCTGCCCACTCGTTTGAAGTATTTTCAATAGTATGTATAGATTTTTTAACTTTTACTAATGAATCCTTAACTAATGTTTCATGCATAATGTCATCATTTTCTTTCCATCTAATGTCCACTTGTCCTTTAGTTATTACTAATATTTCTTCTATTATTTTATGTAAATGCCACTCTTGCTTAGAATTGGGAGGTATCTTATTTAAATGAACTTCAAATTCATCAAAAATAAAGTAATCAACATTAGTTTTATTTTCTTTAATTACAGAAATGGCATTTAATTTTGTTAGGATATCTACTTCCACTAAACACAACCCCTTTTTATATGAATAGTTCATCCTTTTTTTCACTTTCCTTATATATCCATTAGCAGCTATTTATCTAGCTTTATACACATTAATGCCTAACTATTACTGCATAATAGAACATTATGAAACACCTTAATTATAGCTAATTTTTTCACCTATTTGTTTATCGATTCTCCACTGTGGTGCTTTTCCGTCATCTCCCCAATATTCATTTAACAGTTTAATTTTACCATTGTTAAATTCAAAAAATGATGTCGCATGAAAAGACGCATCTTTATTTTTAAGTTGTACTTTTACAACAGAAATAACTAAATTTTCAATACATTCCAAATGCTCAATAATTTACTATTACAACCATTAAGAAGAATCTGAACTAACTTGAGTATCTGTAACATTCTTAATGGTTATCCAATAAATTCTTTTATACATCTTCTGTATGCTTCAACAGGATTATCTGAAGTAGTAATAGGTCTCCCAACAACAATATAATCCGAGCCTAATTCTTTTGCTTTCGCAGGTGTTGTTACTCTAACTTGATCTCCTATTTCACTATCTGAAAAACGAACACCAGGAGTTATAGTTAAGAATTCTTCTCCATATATATTATGCACTTTACCTGCTTCAATTGGAGAACACACAACTCCATCCAGTCTTGACATTTTTGCATTTTTTGCATATTGCATTACCACTTCATCAATTCGTTTATCAATTAAAATCTCTTCTCTCATACTCTCTTCACTTGTGGAAGTTAACTGTGTGACAGCAATAAGAAGCGGCCTACTTCCATCTTTACGAGTTAATCCTTTTATTGCTGCTTCCATCATTGAAATAGTTCCTGCAGCATGAACATTACACATATCAATATCAAGATTAGAAAGTACATTCATTGACTTCATTACCGTATTAGGAATGTCGTGCAACTTAAGATCTAAAAATATCTTATGTCCCATTTTTTTAATTTGTCTTACAATTTCAGGACCTTCTGCATAAAATAATTCCATTCCAATCTTTACAAATAGTTTATCTTCATTAAATTTAGAAAGAAAGTCTATCATTTCTTGCTTACTGCTAAAATCACATGCAATTATTACACCTTTTCCCATATCTTTATCCTCCAATAAATATGACAAATATAAATAATATTTATTACGCTTTAAAATACAATTAAGAATTACTTACTATAATCTCACCCATCATATATAACTTAGCTTTTCCACTTATCTTAACCCTATCTCCGGCTACTCCACAATACAACGTGCCTCCTCGTTTTGATAATTGTTTAGCTACCATTATGTTTTTATTAAGTCTTTCTGACCAATATGGTATTAGATTGCTGTGAGCTGAACCTGTTACAGGGTCTTCATTTACACCAAGTTTTGGATAAAAGCATCTAGATACAAAGTCTACATCAATTCCTCTAGCTGTAACAATAACTCCTAAGCCTCTATCTAATTTCACCATTTTAGAAAAGTTTGGAGTTAAGCTTTTTACTTGTTCTTCTGTTTGTAATACAACAAATAAATCCCTGGATAAATATAATTCAACTGGTTTTAAACCAATAATTTCTGAAACTTCTTCAATTAACTCAATCTTTTCTGGTTTTCTTAAAGGAAGATTCATTTCATATAAATCACCTTTACGTTTAACCTCAAGTATTCCACTAGCAGTATCAAATAGCATTTTTTGTACTCCAACATCAACGTAATTAGAAATAACATAAGCAGTTCCCAAGGTAGCATGTCCACATAAATCTATTTCTGCTTTTGGAGTGAACCATCTCAATTCATATTTATCTTTATTTTCAACCACAAAAGCTGTTTCCGATAAATTGTTTTCCGAAGCAATTTTTTGCATCATACCATCGTCTATCCACTTATTTAATACACATACACCTGCAGGATTCCCCTTAAATATCTCATCAGTAAAGGCATCTACAACGTAATATTTCATAATAATTCTCCTCTATATTTTTAGGTTAGTATTAATTCATTTATATTATTACTTAATATAAGTAACGGTATTTCCTGTTCTCTTAAGAGGTACCATATCTGACATTTGAGAATATCCTAGTGCAAGTCCCCCACAAATCGTTTCATTCTCAGTTAGACCCAATTTCATCATGTATGCATGAATAGACTTATTATCATCTAACCAGCGAAGTTGATTTATCCAACAAGAGCCTATATCCAAAGACGTTGCTGCCAGCATCATGTTTTCCAAAGCAACTGAACAATCTGCCATAGCGTTACTATATTCTTTTTGATTTGCAACCACAATAAATGTAGGAGCATTGTATGTAAAATCGTAACCACCTTTTTTCGATGCTAAAATTGAATTCTTTAAACTCTTATAGGTATCTTCTTTAATCTCCATTTTTGCAAATTCTTTTTCTACCATCAATTTTAGTTCTTGCAGCGTTTCTCGATTCTGTATTACAATAAAATGATTTGTTTGGTTATTTCCACCACTTGGAGCAAAACGCCCAGCTTCAATGATTAGAGAAAGTTTTTCTTCTGAAATCTGCCCTTTTTTATATTTACGAATACTTCGTCGTTTACTAATGACCTCTAATACTTGATTTTCCATAAGATCAGCCTCCAATATTCAAAATCACATTAACTAACTTTATAGCTACTTCGTCTTTACTTACAATTGCTCATTAAATTAATTTATAATTTGGTTTACTTTTTTAAATTATATCATAAATAATCATCGAACTGTAATAATTACTATTTTGTTCCAAAATATATCATAATTTCATGACTATTAAATAATAAACGGCGCATTCCAGTTAATCTCAATATCCAGCTTTGGCATATTATATTTACTTACTTCTTCCGTTTCAGTTACCACTATCTTTTCTATAAGCATGTAAATTAGCTATTTAATAATTTATTGATATCTACTACAATTGAGTATCAGTAATATGCTTTTCCTTATATAGAAACTGTTTTTCGAAAACATTTAATTCTTCCTTATCTATTTCAAAAACAGAATTTTCGTAATACTTACCTGAGATTCCTTCCAGTGAACCTTCATATAATTCTAGTACCATGAACTCTTCGAAATTAGCTCCCCAAGATGTTTGAATATTATACTTCCTAGCATTTTCAAAACCAAAGCGATGATAATAGTTTGAATTACCAAAAATAACAATTGCATTATAACCTAATGTTTTTGCAACTTTAATAGAATGTTTCATAAGTAAAGTTCCAATTCCCTTACCTTGATAAGGAGGCAGTACCCCAAGAGGGCCCATACATAGAATTTCAAACTCCTCGTTATTTTCATTAATTACCTTTGCATTTGAGTAAATTATATTGCCAACAATTATTTCTTCATTACATGCAACAAAATCCAATTCTTTGATAAATGCATTTGTCTTTCTGATTTTATGGATAATTAAATGTTCATCACAACCAGGTTTATATACATCCCAAAATGCCTCTCTGATCATATTTTCTACATTTCTAAAATCATTTTCATTTTCTAATCTAATTGATATATTCATTTTTTATATCCTCCATTGCTATCTATACTATCAAATAGAGGATTTTTAACTTTATAATTTAAAGCTTTCTTCCCCTATCTGTGAAAATTTATAAAAATAGTATAAAACGCTCACACAAATCACTCCCTCTTATTATTTATAGAAATATTATACACTTTAGTTTGATAATAGTAAATTTAGCAAGGTTACAAAATTCAATAAATAAAAAAGACAGTACAAATCCATCCTTTATATTTATTTAGTTCATATTGTCTCACTGTTGCATATTATAAGAATATGATTACGAATTAACTTTTCATTCTTTCTTTATAAATCTATTACCTGTATTAATATAAATTAAATTTCCAAATACAAGAATTAAAATCAATACAATAAATATGGCAGATAAATGAGGAATTTTTAAATATTTATCACAAATAAAATTTAAAATAAAAAGAATTGCAAAAGAGATTAATAGATTACCAATGCACTTACATAGTTTTAATTTATCAAAATCTAAGTACAGTCCCATTCTCATGAGTAGTCTAAATTTGGTGAATGTGTCGGAACTTTAACCCGTCGTCTTCGAAACATGTCCTTCAAGTAGCCTGGGACAATTTCAGCACACCATACCCTATATTTAATACCCTATCATTATCTAATAATACTTAAACTGTAAATCCACAAGTAATTTTATTCAATGTTTTTGCCATTTCAGATAATTTTTCTGTAGTTCTTTCTATTTCAGTCATAGTGCTTAGTTGATCTTCTATACTTACACTAATATTCTCAGTATCTTGTGCCATTTCATTTGTAGCATTAGCAATAGCAGCAATAGCTTTTTCTATTTCCTTAGTTCCTCTTGCCTGCTCCTCATTTGCATTATCAATTTGATTCATATCATTTGAAATACCCTCTATATTTTTAATTATATTTTTTATACTTTCTTCAATCTCTGAAGCTTTTTTTACTCCTGCAGATACTTTTTCTTCCACCTCATTCGCTGAATTAACTGCAGAATTTGATTTTAATTGATTTTCCTTAATTAAATCAGATATTTCTTGGGCAGCATTATTACTTTCATCAGCCAATTTTCTTATTTCATCTGCGACTACGTTAAAGCCCTTGCCAGCTTCACCTGCACGTGCTGCTTCTATGGCTGCATTTAAAGCTAATAGATTAGTTTGTTGTGATATAGATGTTATTATTTTAATAATATCTTCTATTCTTTTTGAAGATTCATCTAGTTGGTTTATAGTAATTAATACTTCCTTTGAAGAATCTGCTATATCTGTAATTGAAGAAACAATTTCAACTATTTTCTTAGCACTATCTTCTGCTGCTTCTTCAGCTTTTTTACTATTATAAGCAGTGTTTTTCGCTGAATTTGAAGTTGCCTCTGAAAAATTTGCAGCTTCACTAAGACTTGCAGTTGTTTCTTCTACTGCAGCTGCTCCATCAGAAGTTCCTCTGGCTATTTCTATAACAGTATCGGATATTTTCCTTAAGGCTTGTGTACTAACTGACGTAGACCTATTTAATCTTTTGCTTGAAGATGAAATAGTTTCAGTCGAAACAATTACTTCTCTAATAATAGATTGAAGTTTATCCATAAACCTATCAAAATTTATACTTAATTGACCTATCTCGTCATTGCTTTTATAACCTATTCTTTGAGTCAAATCCCCATCGTTTTCTGAAACTTCTTTTAATTTTTTCGTAACCTTTTTTACTGGTTCAACAATAGATCTTATTATTACTAAGGATAAAATCATTGCTATTATCAGACATACTATCATTATAACTATGTATTCAATTATAATTATTTTAAAATCTTTTTCACTATTAATGTAACTTTGCCTTGCAGCTGCAGCATGTGTATTAATAATCTTATCAAAAGATTCTGTTAAATCAGTTTTAGTTTTATCAAGATTTGATATGTCAGTTGGTGGACCAGCTATTTTACCGTTCCCGTCAGCTTGTACAGATGCACTTTCATTACCTCGTTCACTTTGATTTTTTATAAATGTATTCTTGGCTTCTATAAATTTATTATAATTACTAATTAAAGTCTTAAAATCTGTATCATCCTTATATTTTGATAATTTAGATTTTACAGAACTTTCTCGTGCAGAAATATTATCCTGTATTTTTTTACTTGAGGTAGAATCAGCTGCATCCATTATTGAATTACATTGCTGCCTAATATACTCAATGTCTGATTTTATATTTTCTAATTCTATAATTGGTACCATTCTAGAATTGTTTAATTCCATAATCTTTGAATTAAGCTTTGATATTTGTCCTATGGAGACAAAGCCTATGGCTATTAGAAAAATAAAGGAAGTGATTGAAAGCAAACTGATTTTATAAGATAATTTCATATTTGTAAAAAAATTCATTTTTTATTCCTCCTACATTGCATCTTATAAAAATTATAATTAACAATTGTGGAATAGATATCAAATTATTATGTGATTATTATGTGATTATATACTAATTTGAAGTAGCTAATTGCACTACAAAAACATCATAGTAAAAATTTCATTTATGGTTAACAACATAAATTCAAATAAAATCTTTCTTTTAACCGTAACACAAACATTAAACTCATTATTTAAATTTTTTTAAACTTTATATAGCCCTACCAAGCACTCCACATGCCATGTGTAGGAAAGTATCATAATGTTCCCATTCTCAACCTTATCCTACTTTCTTGTCTGTGGGAATATATTTCTAAATTTCTCAAACCTAGTATTTTACAGCTTCTATTTACGATATAGCAGAACCACTGCCTCAACACGCCTTGAGAAGATAAAAATAATGCCGCTTGAACCTAGTAAGGCCTTGGCGGCAAATTATTATTTCTTGAAAATAAATTAAAAGCTCTGAATTTTATCTGCATTAGAGCTTCTATTTTGATAACAACATTTAGTGTCTAACCTCTCATAGGAGTGTTTCTAGCTTTTTAAGGAAAAACAAAATGACAAGACTCTCTAAAAAATCATCTCTCCTGCTTTATAGCCGTCAGGCAATTCTTCTTCACTTAAAAATTTAAAATTGTCATCACGCAGTATTGGTAAAAATACTTCGTATGGTATCCTGGAAAACTCACAGCCATAATTACTGGATCCGAACCACCTACCCTCTTTGCTACTCAAATTCAAATCTCTGGCAAATTTTGTATGGTTTGAGCAATCATGAACTGCTAAATCCCAGTTTTCTTCATCGGCTATCTTCATGAATTTCAGAGTTAATTCCCTGCTCCAAATCGGAGATATATAGCCATGTCTAGAAATATACATATTTTCCTCATAATAATTGTCTATGTTATTCTCATTTAAATGTAATTCTGCACAATTGATAAAATCGAGTTTTGTCTCCAAGATTGCTTGCTTTTTCTTAAAAAATGCTTCGAAAAACTCAGGAGTCATTGGAGTTTCAATACCTACATTTTTAATATATTTTTTCGCTATTCCAATATTTTCAATAACTTTGTCTGAACAATTAGATGCACCCAGGTTGAAACGTATCTCGTCAAGACCGGCTTCACCTAATGCTTTTAATGTCTCTTCTGTAGCTAAAGTACCATTTGTGTATAAATGTTGATAAATTTGAGCATTACTAAATTTCTTTATAATCGAATAGTATTTTTCAATTTCCATGAATGGCTCTAAATAAACATAGGAAATGCCAGTGGGCTTCTGTTGTATGGAAAGAAGTAAATCAATATCTTTCTCATAAAATTTTGTGTCTCCGATCTCCCACATACCTTCACCAATTGGAGGAATATTATCTAATTCCCCATAATTATAACAGAACTTGCACTCTACGTTACATTGGTTTGTTTTCCTAATTGCACTCAACCCAGTTCCCATCAGACAAGAACGACATCCCTTAGAAAATTTGCTTTCATTTCCCACAAAAAAAGTTCTATTCTCCAAAGTTTTCAAACCTCTAATTTCCGACATTAACGTATCATTTCTATTATCGATTGCTGCTTCAATCTGTGCAAAGGTAGAGTAAATGATTTCTTGTTGTTTTGTCATAATTTCCTCATCCTCTGGCAATATTGAAAAAAATTCAAACCATATCAACGCATCTTTTTTTGAAATTTTCATAATGTATCCTCCTCTAATTAATCTTACTTAAGAATTAATTCAAGTCTTCTTAATGTGCTTTTTAATGTAAATACCGGCTACACATGCCTTGTGTAAGAAAGTAACATAATATTTTCCCACTCAACACTACCATATGTTTATTGTCTGCTTTAACATATCCTAACCACTATCAAACTCATTGTTTTTAATGCTTCTCGTTAAAATATAGCTGTATCACACATTCCACGTGAGCAGTTTATTCAAACATATACTCTAAAGTTAAAATTTGTTACCTTTCTTACATATAAAAATTTACCATTATTGGCCATTATGTATAACCTCCACTCCTTGAAGTATAAAATCAATAAACTTCTATTTAATTACTGCTAAAAAGTGCACACCCCATCCTAAAAATGCACACCACTACCTCCATTATACCAAGGGATGTGCAAGATTCACATAGCTGACCTTCATTATAAATCAAATTTAAATACTGTTCCACCAGAGCCAGTATCCAATAGAATATCGTTAAGTATTACTTCCTTACCCTTATAGTTTAGTTTTACATTACAAAACGGTAGCCCATATTTCAATTGAAGTTCAACCATTTTTTCGTACTCCAATCCAGCTTCTTTCTTCTATAGATAGTTCCTTATTATTTGTACTGTAAACATATAACTCTCTATTTTTATCCTTTTTACGCTTTTCAGCATATTCTTTCAATGCGTCATTTCCTTTTTCAAAAACATTGACAACTGAAAGATCATCAACAACTCTTTTTCCTGCTTCAGAATGTGCCTCTAAAGCTTCGAATAATATCCATTTTTCAGAATAGATTTTTCTTACTTCTTCCCATTTCATTCAAAACACTCCTCTCAAGCAAGCTTTCTCATTACTGTCTACAGTATATCACATATTAATTAATTTCCTAGATACATTTTACAACCTAAAACTATGCAGTTCCATATTAGTATATTCTTCCTAAATACATTTATCATTAGCTATTTACTTTAGTAAAAATATCAAACAAGCTTGCATTCTTTTCCAATGGATTATTCAGTTTTACTTGAAAGCCTAACATCCCATCTTTATTGTCTTTTATTGAAATTTTATTAATCAATATTTGTATATCCTCATTATTAATTTCCTGTTTTTCTAAAATTTTGTCTAACAAAACTATCATATGTTTTAGTAATAGCTTTGCATCTTTACTTATTTTATTAATATCTACTAAGCTATCTATTTGTTTTTCTAATAATAAAATTTTTTCACTGTTCTCTTTTGTCAGTTCTTTAAACAAATCTTCTGTAATTAAATTTCTCGCAAGCTGTTTAGCATACTCTTTTATTTCATTTTTAAAATTTGTTACTTCATATTGTATTTTATAAATTTCCTTAGAATAATTGATTTTTTCATCATCAAAATTTTCAATAAAATCAGCTATTTCAAAAACATTTTTCTTCACAATATTCTTCACACTTTTTAAATAATTACATAACATAATATCTATATCTTTTTCTTTTATCCTATGAGAAGAACAAACATTATTTCCATATCTGTGATAAGCATTGCACACATACTCAACATATTTTTTGTCATTATAAGATCGATTCTTAGCTACAAAACTAGCTCCACAATCTCCACATATTAATAATCCTGCGTATTTGTGCCTTCTTAAGTTTTGAATGTTTTTATCCTTATTATTCGATTTATTTTTCTTTATATCTTGAACTTTTCCCCATATCTCATCTGTTATTATAGATGGATAAAATCCCTTGTGAATAATATGTTCTTCTCTTGGTAATCTTTTCTTATATCTATAAATTACGGATCTTTCTGATACTCCACATCTTAAAATCCCTATATAAGCTTCATTTTCAAGTATTGTTGAAATAGTTCTATCACTCCATAGATCTTTTCCAATCCATTTTTTCCCTGGTTGATATACTTTACCATATATTTGTTTCTGATACCAAGATGGCGTGTGAATACCCTGTAAAGTCAATAACAAAGCTATTTTTTTTATTCCATTACCATCAATATATAAATTATATATTTTTCTCACAATTTCAGCACATTCATGATTTATTTCTATTTCCTTTGTTTTTATATCTTTCTTGTATCCAAATGGTGGTATTATAACTAATCCATCCTTTTGCTTTTGTTTAAAACCAGCTTTTATTTTTTTACTGATATCTTCAACATATTGTTCATTTAACATTTGTTTAAAGTTAATTAGCATGTAATCATTATCATTAAAATTATCAAAACCTTCTGTTATAGATATAACCCTGACATTTAATCGCCTTAGATATTCTAAAAAAATTGAAGAATAAACCTTGTTTCTTCCTATTCTTGATAAATCCTTAGTAAGAACAATATCTACCTCTCCATTTTCTACTTCTTTTATTAATTCTTCTATTCCTTTTCTATTAAAATTCGTTCCTGATACATTATTATCCTCAAAAATTTTAATTAAATTATATCCATTGTTTTCTGCATAATCTGTAAGAATCCTCTTTTGATTTTGTAGTGAATTTTGATTTTTATCTCCATCATTAGATAATCTAACATATCCATAGGCTCTTCTTTTACTACTCATTTCTCCTCCAAAAAAATAAAATCACAGAATAAGCATTATTATATGCATATTTCATGATTTTATTATACATTTTGGTGCGAGAGACGGGATTTGAACCCGTACACCCTATGGACACTACCCCCTCAAAGTAGCCTGTCTGCCAGTTCCAGCACTCTCGCTTATATTAAATTTCCTATGATTTTTACTAATAACAACTATCTTAATTACATAGTCTGTCCGCCTACTGTAAACAACCATGGTATAAATTATATTATATAGATTTACTTTAGTCAATAGTTTTTTATCTATGGGATTAATTTTCAAAGCCTAACTAGATCATAGTTAATAAAGCATACAATATCTTTGCACATAAAATTAACTACTATGGAAATAATTTTTTCAACTTAAAAGACTAATTATTTTTATTGTGCAGTATTTATAAATGGTTTTCTAGGTTACATACAGAATTGAAGATTATAATCAATATCAATTTCATATATTTCTATCTAATATAAATTTTTCTATACCTACTGCTATTCCATCATTTTCAACTTCATCGGTTACTTCTTTAGCATAATTTTTCACTTGGTCACTAGCATTTCCCATAGCAATTCCACACCCAACTGTTTTTAGCATTTCTATATCATTTTTACCGTCTCCAAAGGCATAGCTATTATTTATTGGAATGTTTAAATGCTCTAATACTTTTATTATTCCAGATGCTTTTGTGTCTTTTTTAGAATAAAATTCAAAAACGTTAGGTGAGGAATTATGAATATAATCATATTCTTCATTTTCCAGTGATAGACAATAGTCTGTCCCTTCTTTATTTTTACACAACATTTCTATCTTATAGGTAGCGATATCATCAATATTATATTCACTTTTTATATATTTCCTAGGTATATAGAAACTATCATAATATGAATATAACTCTCTATACTTTTCCTTTATATATGAATATACTTCTCCTTGCAATATATATTGGACATCAAATTTTTCAAAGTCATAAATTAATTTCTTTACAAAATTTTTATTAATTTGTTGTTTATATATTGATTTGTTTTCAACTATTACTTGTGCTCCATTGGTGAGTACAAAGCCATCAAAACCAAAGTCTAGTAGTTCTTTATATATAAATGCATAGGGTCTACCTGTTGCAATAAAAACATAATTTCCTTCATTCTGTAATGTCTTAATACATTTTTTTACTCTTGGACTAATTTCATTTATACCCTTTAAGCAGTCTATTAATGTTCCGTCTATATCAAAAAATATTGCTTTCTTCATAATTCTTCCCCTTTATTATTTATTTAGTTATAAAAAAATAAATAGTAAGTCAAAAATAGATCCGCGTTCTAACTAGTTATTTACCAACCCTATCTAAAATTATACCATATTATTCTATGTAATCAATTACAAAAATATTTTAATTGAAGCATTTTATAAATAATAAATTATTTAATCTTGAAGGTATAATTCCATTTAATTTATCCACAAGTAAGCTTCATTGATATCCTGAAAAATTCACTTGAAATTTAAAAATGAGCTTCAATACTTTATATTTCAGTATTAAAGTTCATCTTTAAGTTATTTATCCGATGACTAGTCGCTGTAATACTCCAACCTTTAAAGGTGAAGATAACAGCGACACGTCCCTGGATAATTCATCTAAACTTGAAGGGAGTACAAACTCCCTCCAAGTAAGATTCATTGATAATATTAATTTAAAAGCTTCTTTTCAAACTACTCATTACTATACAGCCACTTATATATGTTATAATTCACCCTTATTTTCTTTACATACTTGTCTGTCTCTGGGAATGGTATATAATGAAGATTTTTTCCATCTTTTGAATGTTCCATATTGTTTAACCAGGACTTAACGTTTCCTCTGCCGCCATTATAAGCAGCTGCTACCAAATCCCAAGTACTGAATTCTTGCTTTAGATTATTTAAGTACCAGCATCCCATTCTTATGTTATATTCAGGATCATAGAGCTTTTCAGTGCTAAAATCTTTGAGGCCCATTTTTTCCGCTGCCCACGTTCCTGTTTCCGGAGTTATTTGCATTATTCCATAGGCATTTTTATTTGATTTAGCATTTGGATTATAATTGCTTTCTGTTTTTGCAATAGCTGCCACATAATAGGGATCTAAATTATACTTACTAGAATATTCATATATATATTTAGAATATTTTATAGGATAATAATGTCTACCTATTGTTTTTACATTTAATGCTGCTATAATAATTATCACTACTACTATAAATGTAAGCAGCAAACTTTTTCCTCTCATTCTTTCCTCCTATAATATATCTAGCGATGTCAACAATTTTTTAACCTGAGTCTCAGTATAATCTATATCAACACTGGTATCTATTACAATATCTACATGCTTCTTCTTTTCATCTAAGGGCATCTGTGCATTTATTCTGTTCATTACCTGATCTAAACTCATCTTATCTCTGTCCATAACTCTTTTAATTTGAGTCTCCTTGTCAACCCATACTAAAACATTAATATCCATATCATTATTTATACCTGTTTCAATTAAAATTGGAGCATCTAGAATACATATATTTTCTTTTAGATCCTCATATAGCTTCATATGCTTAAATATATCCTTTTTTATATAGGGCATTATAATTTCCTCTAGTCTCTTTCTTTTAATTTCCGAGGTAAATACGTAATCTCCTAATTTTCTTCTTAAGAGCCTTCCGTCTTCATCAAAAAACTCACTGCCGAATTCATTTTTTATCTCCTCCAATAGTTCAGGATACAGATTTAAAACTTCTCTTGCAACAACATCCGCATCTATCACTGGAATAGATCTTTCCTTAAACATTCTGGCCACAGTACTCTTTCCACTTCCAATACCGCCTGTAAGTCCTACCTTTAACATAACCCATCATCCTCAATTCTTAATTCATTATTTTGCTTCGTACCATGTTTCCCCTATATTTATATCTACTTCTAATGGAACCTTTAATTCTATTGCATTTTCCATTTCATCCTTAACCAGTTTTTTTACTTTCTCTAGTTCATCCTTATATACGTTCAAAATAAGTTCATCATGAACCTGAAGTATAATAGTGCTCTTTAATTTTTCCTTCCTAAGTCTTTCATATACCTTTACCATTGCAAGTTTAATTATATCTGCTGCACTTCCCTGTATAGGGGTATTCATGGCAAGTCTTTCACCAAAGGAAGCTACCATTTTATTTCTTGCCTTTATTTCTGGAATATATCTTCTTCTATTTAATATAGTTGTAACATATAGTTCTTCCTTTGCCTTAACAACAATATCTTCCAGATATTTTTTTACATTAGGATATCTTGCAAAATAGGTATCTATATATTCTTTCGCTTTACTTTTTGTTATTTTAAGGTCTTGTGCAAGACTAAAATCTCCTATGCCGTAAACTATACCAAAATTAACTGCCTTTGCATTACTTCTCATAAGTGGTGTCACCTGTTCAATTGGCACATTAAATACCTCTGATGCAGTTTTAGTGTGTATATCACTATGATGTTTAAAGGCGTTTATTAGATTTTCATCATCGGCAATATGAGCAAGCACTCTTAGTTCTATTTGCGAATAATCTCCAGACAAAATTACACATTCAGAACTGTCAGGTATGAATACTTTCCTTATCTCTCTTCCCATTTCATGTTTTATAGGTATATTCTGAAGGTTAGGTTCTGTACTTGAAAGTCTTCCCGTAGTTGTAACTGTTTGATTAAAGCTAGAGTGTATTTTATCATCCACATCAATAACAGTTTTTAAACCCTCCACATAAGTAGAATACAATTTTGTAAGCTGTCTATAATAAGTTATTTTATCTATAATAGGATGCTTATCCCTTAACTTTTCCAGTACTTCTGCATTGGTGGAATAACCTGTTTTTGTCTTTTTAACCACAGGTAAATCAAGCTTTTCAAATAAAATTTTACCAAGCTGCTTTGGAGAGCTTATATTAAACTCCTCTCCAGAAATACTATAGATTTCCTCCCGAGTCTGCTGTATTTTTTCACTGAATTGCTCTCCCAATTCATTAAGCTTTACCCTGTCAACCTTAAAGCCCCTACCTTCCATAGCAGAAAGTACTTCTATTAATGGTTCTTCCACAGTGTAAAATAGTTCTTCCATATTTAAAAGTTTAATCTTTGCACTTAAATCTTCATATATAGCTTTTAGATATTGCACTTCTTTTACTCTAAGGAGCTCATCTTCATCCTTTATATCTATATTTAAGCTATCCCTTATTAAGCCATTTAATTTATATTCGCTTTTAGCGGGGTCAATAAGATAAGCCGCTATTTTTGTGTCAAAAATCAGCCCCTTTAATGAAATGCCTATTTTATCAAGTATAGTATAAGATATTTTAGCATCATGAATTATTTTATCTATTTCTTCATTCTCAAAAACCGATTTTAAAATTAGTTTCAATTCCTCTGAGTCAGTTTTAAAAATCTGATCATAGTCAATTATATAGTTTTTATCCTGTAGATTCACATATATTTTCTTTATAGCACTTTTAGAATATACATTCTCATTCTCATTTTCAAACAGAAGATACATAGTGTCTTTTGATGAAGAGGCCAGACTTTTAATTCCTTCTATGGTATCCACCACTTTATAATCCACTTTTACTTCAATTACATCCTCTTCCTGCTCTGAATCAGGAATTTTATTCATGAGACTTTTGAATTCAAGCTTTAAAAACATTTCCCTTACAGCTTTTACATCAAAACTGTCTTTTGATTTTATAGCCTCTAAATCTATTTCTATTGGAACACTGGTAATTATAGTTGCCAACTTCTTACTGAATACTGCCTGTTCCCTATACTCCATGAGATTTTCCTTAATCTTTTTTCCACTTATATTTTCTATGTTCATAAGAACATTTTCCACACTGCCATATTCTTTTATAAGCTTAAGAGCCGTTTTTTCTCCAATGCCAGGTACTCCAGGAATGTTGTCTGAGCTGTCACCCATAAGTCCTTTTACATCTATAAACTGCTTAGGAGTAACACCATAGTCCTGAAGCATTCTGGCCTTATCATAAATTTCCTTTTCCGTCATACCCTTTTTATTTATAACTATCTTTACATTATCCTCTGCCAGTTGAAGTGCATCTCTATCCCCTGTAACTATATAAACTTCTATTCCACGATCTCTTGAAAAGGAAGCCAGGGTTCCTATCAAATCGTCTGCTTCAAATCCCTCAATTTCAAATATGTTTATAGCCAGCTTTTCTAGAAGTTCCTTAACTACTGGAAATTGTTCTGCAAGCTCTGGCGGCATTTTCTTCCTTCCAGCCTTATAATCTTTGTACTCCTTATGTCTAAAAGTAGGAGCTTTTTTATCAAAGGTTGTGACTATGTAATCAGGCTTTAATTCCTCTCTCATTTTAAATAACATATTTATAAAACCATAAATAGCATTTGTATTTAAGCCCTCTGCATTATTAAGGGCAGGTATTGCATAGAAAGCTCTGTTCATAAGACTATTGCCATCTAATATAAGCAATCTTTCCATAATTTAATCACTTCTCCAATCCAGGATTTCATTTATTTAAATAAAACTCAGGCATAAGGAAATAAGCTAACATACTGATTAGTTATTTATTTGAATATACCTTGGCATAATACTAAAGTATATATTATCACATTTATTATGTATAACAAAGCTACGAATAGTCAGATATAACATATTCCATAAAATTCACAGTATATTTATTTTACAAATTAAGCATATTCATTATAATATTTATTATAGACCATAATACAATAAATAAAAACTTAGAAATCGAGGTGTTATACTTGATAAAAGATGACTATAGTGCTAAAATCTCCCAAGAATTCCTTTCTCTTGTAAAGCAGATAAAAAATTTAAAAACCTTAAAATTGGAAGCTTTCTCTCTAATTGATACAGCTTTCAAAAGATTTCTTGGATTTAGTTCAAGTTTTGTAAATTCTGTTTCTGAAAAAGATTTACTAAATCTTATGAAAAAAAATGATGAAATTCAAGGGATACAATGTGCCATTGCTGCTGCACTTCTATTTGAAGAGGGGAATATTTTTTATAACGAAGAAAAATATAATGAAGCCTATTTCAGATATTCAAAGGCTTTTAATTTAGTTTCAGCTATATTTACACTAAAGCTGGAGTGTGAATTAGAAGGCTATAAAGAGCTCTCACTGGAAATTGGTGATGCTGTTGAAAACTTTGAGACCACATCAGAAGATAAGAAAAAACTCTTTAATTTTTATAAATCTTTAGGAGCATTTTCTAAAGCCGAAGATCATCTATATGAACTTGTAAAAGATGCTGATAACAAAGATTTTACAGAGAATGAACTTAAAGAATTTTACTTGGAACTTCTAAACAAAAGTAATGAGGATTTAATAAAAGGTAATCTTCCAAGAAATGAAATTTTAGAAGCTCTGAATACTTATGAAAATAATTAAAATAAGCTATCCTAAAATGTACTAATATGCACTTTAGAGATAGCCTTATTATTTTTCTATGCTTATAAAAATCAAACTGCAAATTTAGTAAAAATTTTTTATACTAGTATCTTAATTAGTTATTCTATTTTAAATTTCCACCACTTTATTTTTCAAGCTGCCTATATTCTCAATAAAACATTCTACTATATCTCCATCTTTAAGTACCTTTACAGGATCAAAGCCCATACCCACTCCACTAGGTGTGCCTGTAGCTATTATGTCTCCTGCTTTTAAAGTTAGCCCTTTGGACAAATCACTTATGATATATGGTATATTAAAAATAAGCTTTTTAGTATTAGAATTCTGTCTTAATTCATCATTTACTTTAGAGCCTATGTTTAGTTCCACAGGAAATGGTATTTCACTTTTGTGTACAATAGCAGGTCCCATAGGACAGAAAGTATCCAAACTTTTTCCTTTAAACCACTGAGTATGTTTTCCTTGAAGATCTCTAGCTGAAATATCATTTACTATAGTATAGCCAAATATATAATCCTCTGCCTCTTCTTCTTTTATGTTTGAACCATCTTTTCCTATTATAATAGCAAGTTCAGCTTCATAATCTACCTGCTGCGTAACCTTTGTAGAAAATTTTATACTATCACCTTGTCCTATAGCCGGAGAGGCAACCTTAGTAAAATATATAGGATTCTCTGGCACATCTGTTCCTGTTATCCTAGTTATTTTAACCTCTTTTGCATGCTCTACATAATTTTTTCCAAGACAAAATACATTTCTTTCAGGATATGGTATAGGCGCAGATATTTTTACACTGCTCAAGGCAATATTAGACAAATTATCTCTCTTTAAAAATTCATTTATTTTCTCTAACTTATTACCATCTGCATATCTAATAAATTCTATCATAGTTTTAGGTTGATTTTCTTCTCCAATATTTTTAAATATGTACTGAAAATCTACAATATAATCATCCTTTAAGACTCCTATACTTTCCTGTCCTTCTTTTACATAAGTAACGAATCTCATTTTTTGTCCTCCCCATAATAAATAGTTAATCTCAATATATAATATTATATCAGATTCTTATATTTTTTATATATTTAGTCTCCCTAAGCTATATCCTGCAAAATAGCCTATTATCCCTATTATAAGAGAAATAGCTATATAAAATACAGCATTGAGTTTTTTATTATTATTGAACAGCGAAAATCCCTCATACATAAATGTAGAAAAAGTTGTATAGGCCCCTAAAAAACCATCACCAAGAAAACTATATATTTGATTATTTGGATTTTTTGCAGTAAGAAATCCTAGTAAAAAGGCACCTGTTATATTTATTAGAAAAGTTCCTGTAGGAAATCTACTTTTAGATTTTGCAGATACCATTTTACCTAATTTATATCTAGATAGACTTCCAAAAATTCCACCTAATCCAACTAATATATATTCCATTTAAAAACCTCCATTTCCTATCTTATAATGCCTTATATTCCTCTGTGATCTCTTCATTCTTCTTTCCAATGAATTTTGATATTGTAGTAGCAGCATATATAGCTATAACACTTAATAACAAGGATAAGAAAATATACATGGAAGCAGAATAGTATTCTCCTTTTGCAATTAAATTAATCTCCTCTTTGCACAGAGAAGAGAAAGTAGTATAAGTACCTAATAGTCCAGTAGTAATACCCAGTTTAACTTCCTCTTTTATCTTATATCTCTCCATAGTAACACCAAATATAAGTGCTAAAAAGAAGCTGCCAGTTACATTAATAATAAGTGTATTTATAGGTATTTGCCCGTTATAGTTTTCAAATTTTATATTTTTTATGGCAAACCTCAGTATAGCTCCCAAAAAACCAAAACAACCTACATATATGTATTTTTTCAAGTTAAATTCTCCCTTCTAAATTTAAAATTAGCTGAACGTACAAAAAACTCCTACAGATATTAAAGAACCTGTAGGAGTCATCAGCATTCAAGCATTTAAAGGCGAACTCCATCACCTATGAATTATATTATAACACTTTTTCTATAATACTGAAAAGCTGTTTTTGTTTCAAAACCATTTTTTTATATAAGTTAAATTTTGTTACATGATACTTACATACTTAAGTACAAGCCAATAATGACAGAAGCTTCCTATCAGTACAAAAATATGAAATATTTCATGAGAACCAAAATATTTATTTTTCATCTTTGGAAGTTGAAGACCATATATTATACCGCCTATAGTATAGGAGATTCCACCTACTACAAGCCAAGTTAGAGCAATACCAGTGAGTACTTTTGCCAGAGGAAAAATTGCTACAATTACAAGCCAACCCATGAATATGTAAAAGAACGTTGAAAGCCATCTAGGTGCGTTAAACCAAAAATTCTTAACCAGTATACCAAATATAGCTAGGCACCATATTATAGCCAATATAGTCAGCCCTAATTTTCCTCTTAACGCTATTAAACAAATAGGTGTATAGCTGCCTGCAATCAAAACATATATCATAGAATGATCTATTCTTCTCAGTACTTTAATTACCTTTTGTGAGGCAGAAACTAAATGATAAACAGAACTTGCACTATAAAGCAATATCAAACTTACACCAAATACAACAAAAGCAGTTATATGAGCCAAATTATTTAACCTTAAAGTATAATTAATTAAGATAATAAGCCCCACTATAGAAATACCTACTCCAAATAAATGTGTTAATCCACTAACGGGTTCTCTAAACTTTGCAAACACAGCACTCACTCCTTTATATTTATATATTCATAACATAGTTTTTAATACTATATATTATTATATTATTATTGTAGTTGTATTATACTTATATTTCAATACCCTTTATAGATAATATAGTCAAATTTTATAGACTTTATATCTTATTATCTCCATAAATCTAATTTTTTTATTATATTTTCTTTAATTAATAAGTAATGTAAATATAGAATTCTGTTTATAAAACCTAGCTTCATAGTAATAAATACTATATAATAGACTAGAGGTGATTTACTTGGACGCAAATAACGATAAAAACTTAGATGCCCTTGTTTCTGAACTTACTGAGTTTAATGAACTAACTCTTGATGATATACCAAATATTGATTTATACATGGATCAGGTGACAACTTTATTTGAAAATAAACTCCATCCTCTTAAAAGAAATGAAGAAGATAAGATAATGACTAAGACCATGATCAATAACTATGCTAAAGCTAAAATTTTTCCTCCTGTAAAGAGTAAAAAATATACTAAGGAACAGATAATCTTATTATCTATGATATATAATTTAAAGCAAAGCCTCTCTTTAGCTGATATAGGAAAAGTTTTTAATCCGCTATTAGAAGATATGCAAAAAGATAATAAAGAACTTATCTCTATAGAAAATTTGTATGATACTTTTTTGGAAATTAAAAGAGAAAATGAAAATAAATTTAGTGAATACTTCTATACACTTTTAGATAGATCCAAAAATAAATTAAAAAATAAAAACAACGGTGATAATAGTAAAAATGAATTAGTACTCATGGTTCTGTCCCTTATAGCAGAAGCCAATATGAACATACGTATGTCAGAAAAAATAATAGACAATTTTTTTAACACAGCAAAAAAATAGTATTCAGAAGTTATTCTGAATACTATTTTTCAATTTTAACCTAATATGCTATCCATCTCCTTCCTATAGAGGATTGGAGATGGATAGCACATCAAATAATTGATATTCTATCTTATCTATATAGTGTACCTATATCTTTTCTAAAATACATACCATCAAAACTTACATTTTTTATATCTGCATAAGTATTCTTAATAGCTTCTTCTACTGTGTCTCCAGTAGATACAATTGACATAACTCTTCCTCCAGAAGTTTTTAAGGAGTCGTCTTCGTATTTAGCTCCTGCTACAAATACTTTATTTTCTGCTTCTTTAATATCAATAACTTTACCTGTATCATAACTTCCCGGATAGCCCTTAGAAGCTAGTACTACACAACAAGCACCACCTTTTTTCCACTTAATTTCAACGTCCTTAAGCTTTCCATCTATTGCAGCAAGTACAATTTCAGTGAAATCACTTTCTAAAAGTGACAATACTGCCTGAGTTTCAGGGTCACCCATTCTTACATTGTATTCCAGTAAATATGTACCTTTTTTAGTAATCATGAGGCCAAAGAAGATAACACCACAATAATCCATATGTTCTTCTTTTATTCCACAAAGAGTAGGTTTTAACATGGTTTCATTAAATTCCTTCAGTACACGTTCATTGCAATAAGGATTTGGTACAATCGCTCCCATACCTCCAGTATTAGGACCCTTATCTTCATCAAAAATCTGCTTATGATCCTTAGCTGATATAAAAGGTACTATAACATTACCATCTGTAACAGAAAGAATAGAAGCTTCTACTCCATCAAGGAATTCTTCCATAACTACCTTTTTACCGGAACCCTTAAATACATCATTTACCATAAAGTCCTTTAGTGTATTCTGCGCTTCTTCAGCTGTAGCACATATAACTACACCTTTACCTGCAGCCAGGCCATCAGCTTTAATAACTATTGGATAAGGACATTTTTCAGTATAGTTAAGAGCTTCCTCTACTCTATCAAAAACCTCATAAGCTGCTGTTTTAACTCCGTACTTTTTCATAAATTCTTTAGCGAAAGCCTTACTTCCTTCAAGCTCTGCCGCAGCTTTTGATGGCCCAAATATCTTTAATCCATTTTCCTTAAATACATCTACAATGCCTTCCACCAGCTTTGCTTCTGGTCCCACAAAAGTTAAATCTACATTTTCTTTTTTTGCAAAGGTAAGTAATTCATCTATAGTATCTAAATTTACATTGACACACTTATTCTCAAGATGAGTACCGCCATTTCCTGGTGCACAATAGATCTTGTCAACAATAGGACTTAATGCCATCTTCCATGCTATAGCATGTTCTCTACCACCATTTCCAATAACTAATATTTTCAAATTCTCACTTCCTCTACGTTAATAAAAAATAATACTTAATTGGAAAAATCACACCCCAGAGGTGCAATATTTTCCAGTACAGCGAAGAAAAAGCATTCTTCACTGTTAAAAGTTACAAAGTAACCATTAATTAATGATTAATATAATGTAAAAATTCATTTTATATTATTACACTTCAATTTAGTGTTTAAAATGTCTTATTCCTGTAAGCACCATTGCTATGCCATGTTTGTTGCAGGCATCAATGGAATCCTGATCTCTTATAGAACCGCCAGGCTGTATTATTGCCTTTATATTGTGTTTAGCTGCTTCTTCTACTACATCATTAAATGGGAAGAAAGCATCTGATACAAGTAGGGTACCATCCTTTGCTCTATCAAGAGCCTCAATTGTTGGCCATATTCTGTTTACCTGTCCGCCGCCAATTCCTTTAGCCATTCCATTTTTAACTACTAGTATGGCATTGGACTTAACATATTTCACCACTTTCATACCAAATAAAAGCTGCTTTAATTCTTCTTCTGTAGGCTTCTTCTCTGTTACATATTTCAATTCATCTATAAGCTTATCATCAGAACTCTGTACTAAAATTCCACCATCTACTTTAGCATACTCTCTATGATCCTGTGGCTTGTGCTCTGCCTTTATAACTCTTAAATTTTTCTTTGTCTTTAAAATTTCCAGTGCAGCTTCATCGAAATCAGGGGCTATTACTATTTCAAGGAAAATCTTCACAAGTTCTTCTGCTGTTGCTGCGTCTAATTTTTTATTAACGGCAACTATACCACCAAATATAGAAGTAGGATCACATTCAAAAGCACGAACATAGGCATCATGAATATTATCAGCTATGGCAGCACCACAAGGTGAATTATGTTTTAATGCACAGCACATAGGTTCTTCAAATTCACATGCTACCTTCCAAGCTATATCCATATCTTTTATGTTGTTGTAGGAAAGTTCTTTACCATTTAGCTGCTGAAAATCCTTCATAGCACCATTTGTAGCTGTAGATACATAGTAAGCAGCACTTTGATGAGGATTTTCACCATATCTTAAATCCATAGATTTCTTGTAAGACATATTAAGATATTCCGGATAAACTTCATCTCCCAATAAGAATCTACTTACAGCTGCATCATAGGCAGCCATTAAATTAAATACTTTACCGGCAAATTTTTTCTTGCTTTCAAAATCCACTTCTCCATTTTTATCTATCTGATCTATTACATCTTCATAATCCTTAACATCTGTAAGCACAACTACATCTTGAAAATTCTTTGCAGCAGCTCTTATCATGGTAGGGCCACCGATATCTATAAACTCAATTTTTTCTTCAAAAGTTAAATCTTCCTGAACTTTATCAAAGAAAGGATAAAGATTAACTACTACTAAATCAATTGGCTTGATTCCCTTGTCTTCAATAGCCTTCATATGCTGAGCATTGTCCCTTATAGCAAGTATACCTCCATGGATATTAGGGTGAAGCGTCTTTACTCTGCCGTCCATCATCTCAGGAAAGCCTGTAACTTCCTCTACTTCTGTTACAGCTATGTCATTTTCTTTTAAATATTTGTATGTACCGCCAGTAGAAATTATTTCCACATCTTTTTTAATAAGAAATTTAGCTAAATCAAGTACTTTATCCTTATTATATACACTGATTAATGCTCTTTTAATCATATATTTAAATACCTCCATTAAATATTTTAAATACTTTTTTTGTTTACTTGGCCGTTACTTCAATTGAATATTAAAGTACATAATTATCAGATAATATAAGGCATCATAAAAGAAATAACCAGTATGAATATACTCAATCTAAGTTCTTTTCAGATGCCCTATTTATTATATCTTACCTTAAAATTAATTATTTTCTATGAACACTTTTCTCTCTTGAACCTTAACTTTATTTTCCGCTATAAGTTTAATAGCCTCTGGTAAAGCTTCATGCTCCTTTTCCAGTACTCTTTTCTGAAGTACTTCTGCAGTATCCTCAGCAAACACTGGCACAGTCTTTTGTATTATAATTGGCCCTGTATCCGTTCCTTCATCTAAGAAATGCACGGTGCAGCCAGAAGCCTTAACCCCATAACTTATTGCAGCTTTATGTACATTTAACCCGTACATCCCCTTGCCGCAAAAAGAAGGTATTAGAGAAGGGTGAATGTTTATTATCCTATTTTTAAATTTCTTTAATAAATCACCTTTTAAGATGGATAGAAAACCTGCTGTAACTATTAAGTCTACACCTTTTTCCTCTACAACTTTTAAAATTTCATCGGATAATTTATCACCATACTGCTTTTTATTTAAAGCTATAGCATATATATTATTTTCTTTAGCTCTTTCTATTCCATAGGCTTTCTCACTATCACTGATTACCATTTCAATTTTACAATTCAAATATCCTGACTTTACTTTATCAATAATAGATTGCAGATTAGTTCCTCCACCTGAAATAAGCACTGCTATTTTAAACATACACCTTTGCCTCCTGCTTCAACGTAACCAATTTCAAAGGCTTCTTCTCCAAATTCTTTTAATGTATCTATTACTGCAGCTTTATCTTCTTGCTTTACGCATAATACAAAACCAATACCCATATTAAAAGTATTATACATATCTTCTTCTTTTACTCCAAGAGACATTAAATACTTGAATATTTCTGGAACTTCATAGCTGTTTTTATTTATTACAGCTGTAAAATCTCCCTTGAACATTCTTGGAATATTTTCATAGAAACCACCACCAGTTACATGTGCCATACCTCTTATTTCAAATTTCTCCATAAGCTTTAATACAGGCTTTACATATATCTTTGTTGGTTCAAGAAGAACTTCTCCAATTTTTTTACCATGAAAATCAATTTCTATATCAGGTACTAATTTTCTTACAAGTGAAAAACCGTTACTGTGAACACCTGAAGATGCAATTCCAATAAGTACGTCTTTGTCTTCAATTTTACTTCCATCTATAATTTCATCTTTTTCAACTATACCTACCGAAAAACCTGCTAAATCATAGTCTCCGTCCTTATAAAATCCTGGCATTTCAGCTGTTTCCCCACCTATAAGTGCACTTTCAGCTTGAAGACAACCCTCAGATACACCCTTTACGATTTGTGAAGCAGTCTCAGCTGAAAGCTTACCACAAGCCATATAATCAAGGAAAAATAATGGCTTTGCACCATGACATAAAATATCATTGACACACATTGCAACGCAGTCAATACCCACTGTATCATATTTTTTCAACTTAAATGCTATGGCAAGCTTTGTTCCAACACCATCTGTACCAGAAACAAGTACAGGATTTTTATAATTCCCTAGAGCAAACATTCCTGCAAAGCTACCTAAATTATTTAAAACATCCTTTGTGTAAGTTTTTTTAGCATAGTTCTTTATTTTGCTTACAGTTTCATAGCCTTCTTCAATATTTACACCAGCGTCCTTATAAGTTACCATTAGTACACAACCTTTCAAAATTATACTTCAAATCTTTCCTTGTCAACTTCCATTGGCGCTGACACAGGATATACCCCTTTTAAACATCCAAGGCAGAAATTATTTTTCTCACCCAAACTCTTTAAAAGTGAATTTATGCTTAAATATGCAAGACTGTCTGCGCCTATAAACTCTCTTATCTCTTCCACAGTCTTATTTCCACCTATGAGTTCTTTTCTGGAAGCTATATTTATTCCAAAATAGCATGGATATTTTATAATAGGAGAAGATACTCTAAAATGAATTTCCTTTGCTCCTGCTTTTCTAAGTATATCTACCAATTTTTTACTTGTGGTTCCCCTTACAATGGAATCGTCTATAATAACTACTCTTTTTCCCTCAATATTTACCTTCAAAGGGTTTAATTTTACAGCAACAGCTTTTTCTCTAAGTTCCTGAGTAGGTGATATAAAGGTTCTTCCCACATATCTGTTCTTTATAAGTCCTATGCCATAGGGTATTCCAGAAGCCTTGGCATAGCCTGTAGCTGCTGCAAGTCCTGAATCTGGTACACCAATTACTATATCAGCCTCTACAGGAGCTTCTCTATAAAGTTCTTCCCCTGCAAGTTCTCTTGAGTTGTATACACTTATCCCATCTATAACACTATCCGGTCTTGCAAAATATATATACTCAAAAACACAAGTTTCACATTTAGTCTTTTCTGCAAAATTTATGCTTCTGATTCCCTCTTTATCTATTATTACAATCTCCCCGGGATTTACATCTCTTACAAATTCAGCACCTACTGCATCAAGTGCACAAGTTTCTGAACACATTACATAACTATTATCATCAAATTTACCTATGCAGAGAGGTCGTATACCGTTAGGATCTCTAACTCCGATTAATTTATCCTCTGTTAAAATAACAATGGCAAAGGAACCTTTAATAGCCTGAATTGCATCAGCTACAGCATTTTCTATACCTTTTTTTGCATTTTTAGCAATCAATTTCAGTACAACTTCAGTATCTATTGAAGTTTCAAATGAAGTTCCACCATACTGCAATAGTTCTCTTATAATATCAGTATTTACAAGATTTCCGTTGTGAGCAAGAGCAATAGAACCTAATTCAAATTCATTAACTATAGGCTGAGCATTATTGGCACAGCTCCCACCAGTAGTAGAGTATCTTACATGACCTATTGCAGAATTTCCAACCATTTTGTCTAAGCTATCATTATCAAACACATCTGTTACAAGCCCCATACCTTTATGAACATCAATCTTACCATTATTGCACACTGCAATACCAGCACTTTCCTGTCCTCTGTGCTGAAGTGCATACAATCCATAGTATGTCAAATGCGATACATCTATATTCTTATTTGAAAAAATTCCAAAAACACCACATTCTTCTTTAAGTTTATCTTGTTCTAAATCTATCACAGTAAACTCCCTCTCTTAAAAATTTATTTTCCTGCGATTCTCTTTAATATTTCAACATAAGCTTCTTTTACATTGCCCATATCTCTTCTAAATCTATCTTTATCAAGTTTTTCATTAGTTGTTGCGTCCCAAAGTCTGCAAGTATCTGGAGATATTTCATCTGCTAATAGTATTTCTCCATTAGAAGTTTTACCAAATTCCAATTTAAAGTCAATAAGTTTAATATTTTGTTTTAAGAAAAATTCCTTAAGTATTTCATTTACCTTATCAGTCATGGCATATATAGTCTTTAATTCCTCAAAAGTTGAAAATCCCAAAGCAACTGCATGAGTATCATTTATTAAAGGATCATCATAATCATCATTCTTATAGCATATTTCAAATACTGTAGTCTTTAATGGACTTCCCTCTTCAACCCCAAGTCTTTTAGCCATACTTCCTGCTGCTACATTTCTTACTATAACTTCTAGTGGAACTATATCAACTTTTTTGCAAAGTTGTTCTCTATCATTTAGTTTCTCTATAAAATGTGTTTTTACACCATGTTTTTCTACAAGTTCAAATAACATTGAAGTTATACTGTTATTTAATTCACCCTTATCTTCTATCTGTCCCTTTTTTACTCCGTTGAAAGCTGTAGCATCATCTTTATAATAAACTATAACTTCATCCTCTTTATCAGTAGCATAAACCTTTTTTGCTTTTCCTTCGTATAATAATTCTTTTTTTGTCATTATAATTCCACTCCTTCTTCATTTTCGCTTATAAATTTGCTTTTCATATCTTTTCTATATTGAATTAGTTTTTCTTTTAACTCTGGATATTTTAAAGATAACATTTGAACTGCTAACATTCCTGCATTGTAGCTATTATTTATTCCTACGGTAGCTACCGGAATTGATTTTGGCATTTGAACTATAGATAAAAGTGAGTCCAATCCGTTAAGAGCTGCATTTATTGGTACTCCTATTACTGGAAGTGTGGTATGTGAAGCAATTACTCCTGGCAAATGTGCTGCAAGTCCTGCCCCTGCTATTATGCAATCAAAGTCTTCAGTTTCTAAATCTTCAATTACCTGAGCTAATTTTTCTGGAACTCTGTGAGCTGACAGTATATGAACTCTATATTCAATATCGAATTCCTTAAGAGCTTTAGCAGCACCCTTCATCTTATCCACATCTGATTTACTTCCAAATATTATTGCAACTTTCATTTATAAATTCCTCCTATACTACTTATGCTGGACTAAACAAATATAATTGTTTGGTTCTCTGCACACTTTATTATTAAACATCTTTTACCGATTATTTCCCTTAAGATGTCTTATGCTAAAATATTAATTATAATTAGTAATCAGTATAAATCAATTATTTGATTTATTGTATTTTATGTTACATGATTTATTTGTCAATAATTGCTAATCTTGTATGAAATATTGCTGAAATGTGTTTATTTTTGTCAATAAATCAACATATTAAAATTCGACTTATTATTTATTCTTAAATGCCTAAAATTAAAAATGCTCCAAAATGAATATGGAGTAAATTCACTTATAGAGCGCTTAACAGAGAGAGTTAAGAAATCCTAACCCTCATGATTTATAAATTTACCCATAGCCAAAAAGTTTAAGGCTTTTTGTAGAAACTCCCGAACCCTATTATCAAGATTATATGGATGCATATTTAATTTTTTAATTAGCCGCAAATAAATACTACCACTAGACTTATAAAAAGTCAATGTATTTATAAGGCTATTCATAATAACATTCGTACATATACCGTATATTTAATGCTTTTCAATATTGTTTATTCGTAATATATAGATTTTAAGCAAATTTTGTCTATATGTTTTACTTGAAATGTACAGTTAATCATTGAAATATGCGCTTGAAATTTAAATTATATGCTATTCAAATTTCATTTTATTATAAAAGTCAAGCGCACATCCTGTCAATCTATGTCTTATTTGAAATATTTTACACCAGATTCAAATATCTTCTGATCCTTGTTTCCAGGTATATTTTTTGCAATATTACTTCCGATTCTCTCACTGTGTCCCATTTTACCTAGTATTCTTCCATCTGGACTTGTTATACCCTCAATAGCCTGCATAGATCCATTTGGATTAAAATCAATATCATAAGTTGGGTTACCCTTAAAGTCCACATACTGAGTAGCTACCTGACCATTTTCAAAGAGTTTTTTAATTACATCCTCTTTTCCAACAAATCGTCCCTCTCCATGAGATACAGGTATAGTATAAACTTCATTACAATTAACCTGATTAAACCATGGTGATAATGTAGAAACAATTCTTGTATCTACCATTTTAGATACATGTCTTCCTATATTATTGTAAGTAAGAGTAGGACATTCCTCGTCGATTTCTCTTATTTCTCCAAAAGGTACAAGTCCTAATTTGATTAACGCCTGGAAGCCATTACATATACCTAGCATAAGTCCATCTCTCTCTTTAAGAAGCTTCATTATGCTCTCTGCAATTTTAGGATTTCTTAACACTGAAGCAATAAATTTACCTGAACCATCAGGCTCATCTCCAGCACTAAAGCCTCCTGGAAGCATAATCATCTGCGCTTTATCAATTTCATTAGCTATAAAATCTACAGATTCCTTTATAAATTCAGGAGTTAAATTTTTAAATACTTTCACACTAGTCTCTGCTCCTGCTTTTTCAAAAGCTCTTGCTGAATCATACTCACAATTTGTACCAGGAAATACTGGTATAAAGACTCTTGGTCTTGCATATTTTATAGTTGGTGATTTCGTATTTCTATTGTCAAACACAGCTTTTTCTATATCTTTACTGCTTACCTCTGTTTTTGTTGGGAATACCCCTTCAAGAGTTTTTGTCCATTGCTTTAATAATTCATCTATATCTAAATTAAATTTTTCATAGCTAATAGCCGCTTCATTAGTAGTTTTTCCTAGAACTACATAATTAACTCCATCCATGATTTTTTTCACATTTTCTTCTTTATCTATTTCAAGAATTATAGATCCATAAGATGGTTCAAATAAAAGTTCTTCATCCACATTTTTATTAAAGGCAAAGCCTATTTTATTTCCAAGACACATCTTTGTTACAGCTTCGCAAACTCCGCCCTGCTTTACAGTATAAGAAGAAAGTACTCTGCCCTTTTCAATTAATTTACTGATTTTCTTATAATTCTTCTTAAGCACTTTAAAATCTGGTAATTCATTTTCATCTCTCACTGCTTCAACCAATACTACAGTATTTCCTGAATTTTTAAATTCCTGAGATACAACCTTATTAGCATCTACTACATCTACTGCAAAAGCAACTAAAGTAGGTGGTACATCCATATCTTTAAAAGTACCTGACATACTATCTTTTCCGCCTATAGCAGGTATTTCAAACATCTTCTGAGCATGATATGCTCCAAGGAGCGCTGCAAGAGGTTTTCCCCATCTTTCAGGCTCAGTCCCAAGTCTTTCAAAGTATTCCTGCAGTGTAAGTCTTATACTATCGTATTTACCGCCACAAGCTACTACCTTTGCTACAGCTTCTACCACTGAATAAACTGCTCCATGGAAAGGACTCCAGCTTGACAAATTAGGGTTATAACCATGAGCCATAACTGTTGCTGTATTAGTTTCTCCCTTTAAAACAGGCACCTTAGCAATCATGGCCTCTGTAGGAGTCATTTGATATTTACCGGCAAAAGGCAAGAACACACTGCCTGCTCCTATAGTACTGTCGAATCTTTCCACAAGTCCCTTTTGACTGCATACATTTAAATCCTCCAAAACTGACAGCCATTTTTTCTTTATATCTTTTACTTTTTCAGTTTTAGCAAAATAATTCAAGGATTTCTTTGGTTTTTTAACATATACATCTATTTCCTGTCTTACACCATTAGTGTCCAAAAAGTCTCTGCTTATATCAACTACATAGTCATTTCTCCATCTAAGTTTCAATCTTCTGTCATCAGTTACCACAGCTACCTTTACTGCTTCTAAATTTTCTGCAAGAGAAAGCTGAATAAATTTATCTGCATCTTTTTCCTCTACAACTACAGCCATACGTTCCTGAGATTCTGATATGGCAAGTTCAGTACCATCTAAGCCCTCATATTTTTTCGGTACTAAGTTTAGATTTATATCAAGACCATCGCTTAATTCTCCTATAGCAACAGAAACTCCACCTGCACCAAAATCATTACATCTTTTTATAAGTTTACTTACTTTAGGATTTCTAAATAATCTCTGTATTTTTCTTTCTGTAGGAGCATTTCCCTTTTGAACTTCTGCTCCACAGGTAAGTATGGATTTCTCATCATGTTCTTTAGAAGAACCTGTGGCTCCACCACAGCCGTCTCTACCAGTTCTCCCTCCAAGTAATATTATTATATCACCAGCCTTAGGCTGCTTTCTAACTACATTTTCCTTTGGCGCTGCTCCAATAACTGCTCCAACTTCTAATCTCTTTGCTACGTAACCTTCATGATATACTTCTGTTACCTGACCTGTAGAAAGACCTATCTGATTGCCATATGAGCTGTAACCCTTTGCTGCTCCCACAGTTATCTTTCTTTGAGGTAATTTTCCCTGAAGTGTATCTTCTATTTTTGTTCTAGGATCTCCGCTTCCTGTTACTCTCATTGCCTGATATACATAAACTCTTCCTGAAAGAGGGTCTCTTATACATCCCCCTATACAAGTTGCTGCTCCACCAAAAGGCTCTATTTCTGTAGGATGATTATGAGTTTCATTTTTAAACATAATTAGCCATTTTTCTTTTCTGCCATCAATGTCAACTTCTTTTTCTATACTGCAGGCATTGATCTCATCAGATGCGTCCAGATCTTCAAGCTTTCCATCCTCTTTAAGTTCTCTCATAGCCATAAGTGCCACATCCATAAGACATGTAACTTTATCTTCTCTTTTTAATTTTGCTTTTGAATTATTGTATTCTTCAAAGGCTTCTTTAACTGGCTTATTGAATTTACCCTTTTCAAATTCTACATTATTTAGCTTTGTAGCAAAAGTAGTGTGTCTGCAGTGATCTGACCAATAGGTATCAATTACCTTTATTTCTGTATATGTTGGATTTCTTTTTTCTGTATTCTTAAAATATTCCTGACAAAACTTAAGATCTGCAAGACTCATGGCAAGACCTTCATTTATTCTGAATTGCTCTAAATTTTCCTCTGATAAGTTTGTAAAATCCTTTAAAACTTTTACGTCTTCTGGAAGTTCAACTTCTGTTTCCAAAGTTTGCGGTTTCTTCATTACTGCTTCTCGTGAATCTACTGGATTAATACAATAATTCTTTATCTTATTTCTTTCATCCTCAGTAAGCTTTCCCTCTAAAATATATAATTTTGCAGTTGCTACCTTGGAAGCTTCATTTTGTGATAATATTCTAATGCACTGATCTGCTGAGTCTGCTCTCTGATCATATTGTCCTGGCAGATATTCTACTGCAAAAGTACTATCATTATCTTTAATATTTATATTTTCTTCAAACACATTATCAGTTACAGGTTCAGAAAATATTATTTTTTTTGACTTTTCAAATTCCTCATCTGAAATTCCACTTATATCATATCTATTTACAATTCTGATATTAGATAATTGACTAATATTAAGATTTTCTTTAACGTCATTCAGCATCTCAAGTGCCTCTACATTAAAGCCTTGTCGTTTCTCTATAAATATTCTTCTAACTTTGTTATCCATATTAATTCTCCTTATATAGATATTTACGAACAATAAATTCGCAATAAATAGTTTCATTCGTACTTAGTTATTATAATATATAATTTTTCATAAATAAAGCTTTTGTTAAAATATTATTAGTAAATTATAGATTATTCAATTAGCAATTGAAATTAATTTTCTCAAATATCCAAAAAACTATTAATAGTACAATTCCCCGCATAAATTTGTATTATAAAAAGTTGTTGACATTTATTTTTCTTTACAGTACAATTTTAGACAATGCAAGATTATAAATATTCAATGATAGGGGATAGTAATTTTAAGGATTGCTTAAAGAGAGCCGAAATTGCTGGAATTCGGCAGCATGAATTATTATGAATGGGCCCTTGAGAAATAAATCGAAATCTGTTAAGAAAGTAGTGGTTATCGGAAGCCTACCGTTAAAAAGGTTAGAACATATTTGTGTTCAAAAATAAGTTGTGTATTTTATACATAAGTTAGGTGGTACCGCGATTATAACCTCGCCCTAATATTTTAGGACGAGGTTTTTTGTATTATATATAATTTATTATTAGGGAGTGGATTAAAAATGAGTTCAAAAAATGATGTGAGAAAACTAGTGACAATAGCTCTTCTTCTTGCCATAGGAATGGTATTATATCAAATAACACCTGGTGTTGTAATGGGAATGAGACCGAATTTTCTTTTAGCCATGATGTTCATAGCAATTATATTAGCTGATGATTATAAGCTAACTATTTTAATCGGACTTGTATCAGGTATATATTGTGCAATTATCAGTACCTTCCCAGGTGGACAGGTTGGTAACATTGTTGATAAGCTTATTACCTGTCAGGTAGTCTTTCTAATGTTTAAAGCAATGAAAGACAGAATACCAAAACAAATTATGGTTGCTATTATAGGCCTTGTATGTACCGCAGTAAGTGGAACAGTTTTCCTATTAACTGCTTCAGTTGTAGCAGGTTTACCAAAATCATTTACAACTCTTCTCCTAGCTGTAGTGCTTCCAGCCGTTATAGCTAATGCTGTTATATCTGTAATTTTATACAATGCCGTGAATATTAGTTTAAAATATTCTCGTAGATAAGCAGTGAACTCGTTTCAGCAAGCTGAAACATCGGTAAATCAGGTGGGGGAGTCTACCCCACCTGATTGGAAAATTCCACCTTCGCTTCGCTTAGAGGTGGAGGTCTGAACCTTTCAGTCAGGAAAAGATAAAAAATAGTCTTAACAATATTGTCTATAGTGATAAGTAATTCTTAATACATGGTAAAGCCTAAAGCTAGTACAAAAACTAGCTTTAGGCTTTAATGTTTCTTTAGAATATACGTCTGCGTCTAAATAAACGTCTAAGAATTAATAAAAGAAAAATAGTACCAAGCAATCCACGAAATCCTTGATTTCCATATCCTATATAATTACCACTCATATCGTATAAACGGTAGCCGTTGTAATATCCAACAGGCGTGCCATCCATTGTATAAACAAATCCATCAGATACATATGCCATAGGGTTATAATATCCATCGTAAAGTACAGAACCGTCAGTATATCCCATAATATTATAACATTCATCATAAATTACATTGCCATCAACATAACCATAAAGTCTATCTCTGGAATCATATACTTTTTCCATAATTTCATCACCTTTTTATCATTTTATTGTTGTACAGAAAGTATAAGAATTATCGCTTTCTATGAAATCGAAAAAATTTAATTTTTCTAGTATAGTATATGTAGTGTGAATATTTTTGTTAAACTCCAACTTGACTGTTACTACAATACCATATTATCAAAGACAAAAGTTGATGACAGAATTTTAGGTGTGTAATTAAATCAAGAACTCTGTTTATCAAATCATCTTAAAAGTGATCTTTATTTAAGATTTTCATACTAAAAATCCATAAAATTTATTGACTAAAATCGAAATTAATCATATATTATATATATACATATGAACACATGAACATATGAGCACATATAATATTGTAAAGGAAGTGGTTTATTTGGCTAATAAAGAAGTTGAAACTATAGAAACATGCAACTGTACTGTGCTTCACGAAGATATAATTAATAAAGTTAGAGAAAATATGATTAATGAAGAATTACTCTATGATTTATCCGATTTATACAAGGTATTTGGTGATACTACTAGAGTTAAAATTCTTCATGTACTATCTATATCTGAAATGTGTGTATGCGATATATCAAATTTACTTGGAATAAAACAGTCTTCAGTATCACATCAATTGAAAACACTAAGACAGGCTAAATTAGTTAAATACAGAAGAAACGGCAAAATAGTTTATTATTCTTTAGATGATAATCATGTGGAACAAATATTCAATCAAGGATTAGCACATATAAGAGAAAAATAATATATTATCTTATAAAGCTAATGATACTAATTTAATGTGAATATAAAAGCCTTATATAACTGCAGTAATTTTATATAGAAACACTTTCACTTTTATTGGAATGCAATTTATATTAAATAGTCCTGGGACAAGTTAAAATAGAGATGGAGGGTTTACATTGAATGCGAAAAAAAGAGAACTCATATTAGAAGGTTTATGCTGTGCCAATTGTGCAGCTAAAATAGAGAATAAATCAAAAAATATATTGGGAGTAAGTTCAGCAAATATAGACTTTGTATCAAAAAAGTTAACTTTGGAAATTGAGAACGAAAATGAAATTATACGTATCCTTGAGGAAGCTAAAAGCATTGTAAAGAAAATAGAACCGGATGTTAAAATAATAGATACAAGTATTACAAATATTAATACTGAGGCTGATGAGGAAGATAATTTCAGCAAGAAAATTAAATTTGTCGCACTGGCTGTAGGGATAATACTCTATATAGTTACTTTCTTCCTGGCAGATAGTTCTAACGTAAAGATTATTTTTTCTATAGCAGCTTATCTCTTAATTGGTGCTGAAGTTTTAATTAAATCTTTTAAAAATATAATTCGCGGAGAAGTCTTTGATGAAAATTTTCTCATGAGTATTGCAAGTATTGGTGCTCTTGCAATTAAACAATATCCTGAAGGTATAGCAGTTATGCTTTTCTATCAAATCGGAGAAACTTTTCAGGATATGGCAGTGGACAGATCCAGAAGGTCCATAACAAAGCTTATGGATATAAAGCCTGAATTTGCCAATCTTCAGGTTAACGATGATTTTAAAAAAGTACATCCTGAAGATGTAAATATAGGTGATATTATTCTCATAAAACCTGGTGAAAAGGTTCCTTTGGATGGTACTATAATAAAAGGTGCTTCAATGGTGGATACTTCCGATCTTACTGGCGAATCTCTTCCAAGAGAGGTGAACGTAGGAAGTACAGTACTTGGTGGTTTTATCAATAACAATGGTGTACTGACAGTTAAAGTTACTAAAGGTTTTGGTGAATCCGCAGTATCAAAAATACTGGAATTGGTTCAAAATGCTAGCAGTAAGAAAGCTCAAACAGAAAATTTCATAACTAAATTTGCTAGATATTATACTCCTATAGTTACACTTTCAGCTGTACTACTTGCTGTAGTCCCTACTTTTGTGATCCCAGGAACACATTTTTCTCAGTGGCTATACAGAGCTTTAGTTTTTCTAGTTGTATCCTGCCCTTGTGCCCTTGTAATTTCTATACCCTTAGGTTTCTTTGGAGGTATAGGGGGTGCTTCAAGAAAAGGTATCCTTATAAAAGGAAGCAATTATTTAGAGGCTCTTTACAATGTAAAAACTGTAGTCTTTGATAAAACAGGAACCCTTACAAAGGGCGTATTTACTGTTACTGAAGTAAACAGCAGAAACAATATAACAGAGGATGAATTACTGAAATATGCTGCTCTTGCAGAAAGCTATTCCAATCATCCCATAGCAAAATCTATTTTAAAAGCCTATGAAGATAAAAATGGTAAGCTTGAAAAAGTGCATAATAACGATATTCCCGCTTGTAAGATGAGAGCTAAATGTCAGAATATTATTCCAAATACCATAAACTTAAAAAAATCAAATAATTCTTCTACTGATAAAATATCAAAGGCAATTTTTAAGCCTTGCAAGCATAAAAACAGCACTAACCGTGATACTTTAAAATACAGTGAACTTGCTGGTTATGGCATAAAGGCAATAATAAAAGGTAAAAATATTCTTGCTGGTAATGCAAAGCTGATGAAAAATGAAAATATAGCCTATGAGGATGTAAATGCTATAGGAACTATAATTCATATAGCAATAGATAATGTCTATGCTGGATATATTGTAATTTCCGATGAATTAAAGAATGATTCAGCTAGTGCAATAAAGGCTTTAAAAAACCTAGGCATGAAGAAAACAGTTATGCTTACTGGTGATACTTCCTCAGTTGCTGCTGAAATAGGAAATAGATTAGGCATAGACAAAGTGTACTCAGAACTTCTTCCAAATGAAAAGGTAGAAAAATTTGAAATGCTATACAGCATGAAAACACCAAAGGAAAAAATATTATATGTAGGTGACGGAGTAAACGACGCTCCTGTGCTGGCAAGAGCCGATGTAGGTGTTGCCATGGGTGGTCTTGGCTCAGATGCAGCTATTGAGGCTTCTGATGTAGTAATTATGACTGATGAACCTTCAAAGATAGTAACTGCTATAAAAGTAGCAAGAAAAACTCAGTATATTGTATGGCAAAATATAATTTTTGCTTTAGGCATAAAGGTTGTAATCCTGGTTCTAGGCGCCTTAGGCTTTGCAAATATGTGGGAAGCTGTATTTGGAGATGTGGGGGTGGCGCTAATAGCAGTGCTTAATTCCATGAGAGCTTTGAATGTGAAGAAGCTGTAGAAGTTTATCCCATAATAGTACAGATTAATAAATAAAATAATAAAACTTAGTGAGAGTTTGTAATATCACTAAGTTTTATTGTTTTAAAAACTTTTTAATGCTAGTTGATATTGGTACTTGATATCTTCTAAATAGTCCAATTAAAAAATCTTTTTCATATTCACTAATTGGACTTTTAAAATACAAAAATAATCCTCTTCCACTGCCTTTTACTTCTATAAATGATAGCACAGATTCTAATGCAGAAAAAAACATACTTTCATCTGCTTGAGTATAAAATCTAGGTCCAAATGGTAGTTTAATTTCTATAGTATTTTCATGATGTTCTTGCTTTTTTTTCTTCATTTTTTCTTCTCTATTGAAATTTAATAATAGTTCTTCTATAAGTAAAAATGCCTTTTCTTCCATTGGTGCATTTTGCCATTCATCATCAGAGCAATTCTCCGGTGGTGAAAACTTGTACATTTCTCCTGGCATATAAAAAATAATTTCTTTTATTCTATAAATCAAATCACTTTCATTCATAGTAACCTCTCTTTAAATCTTTTTATAAATATATTTTATCATATTACCATTGGAAGTTTTGAAATTATTTAAATTAAAAAATATTTCTTATCTTATCCAAATACCAGATCCTATAGGAATATTATTATAAATATATTTTGCATTCTCAAGGCCTAATCTTACACAACCATGAGAAGCAGATTTACCCAGTGTACCATCTATCAGATTCCCTTTTTTATCAAACAAAACACTATGAAATAAATAATTACCTTGTATTTGAGTATAATATTTACATACAATTCCATTTGGTGTTTCAAATTGCGGTCCTTTGATTCCCACAAAAAAATGTCCTGTAACTGTTGGTGTACCCCCTGTTCCTGAGGAACAAGGGAAAGAGTTCATTAACTTCCAATTACCATTGCTGCCATTAAAAATGTATACCCTTTGCTCTGATATACTTACCATAACATAATAATCAGTATAACTTCGAGTATTCAATTTATTTACTATACTTTCAACTCTGGCTGAATTAGCATTAGATATTACTTGTGCTGTAGGTTCATACATTACATCTGGTGTAGGCTCCTTCTTTAAATCTTCTAATGTAGCTCCCCCTACTATTCCATCATTAATGAGATTATGTCTGTGTTGAAAATCCATTACAGCATACACTGTCTGTTCTCCGAAGTTTCCATCTTTGTCCACAGAATAGCCAAATTTACTAAGCCTCTTTTGAATCTCTTTTACATCCTCTCCCTTATCTCCTGCCTTAAGAACATCTCTTGATGGTGGAGGTGCTGTCTTTTTTTCTTCTACAGAGGGTAATTTTATATTACCTGTATTATTTATATTGGGATTATCCGTTTTGTCATCTGTATTTTTGTTAGCAGATAATTTCTGTGCTGATGCACTACCTATATTGGATAAACTACTGGTACATGCAGAAAAACTAAATATTATTATTATCCCCAATATTCCTATTAATAAAATTCGTTTCATAATCATCACTCCATCCCCTCATCATATTGTTTTAATTGATAAAATCTACCCTTTAATAATAATGACGATAAAAAGCCGTAATATGTTACAGATAATAATTTAGAAAGCAAACAAATACAAATAAATTTTGTATTGTCTGCTTTTACTCTGTGAAAGCGATTCACACAAAATCCAAAATTTTGGTTTTCTGCTTTTCTAAGGGATAGGATAACAGTGCCATGCTCCTGCTAACGAATTTCTTTCCCATCTAGTGCGTTAATACGTACATTAGTATAAGCTTGTCTTACATCATTTCCTTTCTTTACTTTCTCATTAATATTAAAAAGCCATGTAGGTACTAATTCTATATTTCGATTTTCTTCTTTGGAATTAGTTAATACAGGTGAATATACTAAAGAAATACTTGATACTACTATTTTATCTGATAGTAGTACATCAGAGTATTTTTTCTCAAGGCTGTTAAGTGCCTGAGATATTGAAATTAAAGGTAAATTACTTCCTTTAACGGATTTTTCTTGATATATTTTACCATCTATAACAAAGGATTCTATACCATTTTTAGAAATAAGTATTTTTATCTCACTTCCTTCTACCAAAGTATCTGCATTTGCAGCTGCATAACCAAATGGCTCACTGGAAATACCTCTAATGGAATTATGAAAAACCATGTAATAACTGTCATCATCACTGCTCCAATTATCTTTTAACTTAATCTTCCTCAAATCTAAAAAATATTTAAAGCCTTCATCTTCCTTTATAAGTCTCTCTTGTTCTTGTTTAATAGTTTTATTATCCAGTGCATATACGGTAGGTGAGCCATAAGGTGTAATATTTAGCTCCATCAAAACTTTACGTGCCTTTTCAATTGCTTTTTCTCTTGTCATAAAGCTAAGATCTTGAACTTCAAATTTATCAATATTACCATTGGGTAAAGTATTTATAATCTCATTTATATACCCAGCTAAAGGTGTACGAAAGCTAAATGCACCTACTGTATAGACGTCTAAAATTTTGTTACCAATAGAATAGCTTGTATTTTCTCCTAATTTTTCTTTTTTTACTTCACCAGACCCTAAAAATATATCACATAGTTTTTTTGGATCAAATGCAGTACCTTCAACCTGTAATATGGCTGCACTATTTATATTAGGCTTGTCTACCACTGCATCTACCTCCATATTATTTCCCAGCGATGCTTTATATTTCCCTGACGAATATACACTTAACTCCTTACTATTTACCTCCGTATTATTTTTTGTACCTTTATCTGCTTTTATAAATTCTCCATTGGCAGATATTGAAAAAGTGAGAATAAAAGAAATTGTTGTTAGACTTAATAAAACCTTAGTTAGTTTTGGCATTATCTTAACGACCTCCTTATTTAAATAAAAAATACCAGCAATCTATGATCACTGGTATTATAGTAACAATTCAATTTTATGAAGTTTTCATGAAATTGTTGTGAAATTGTAAAATTTATTTATGATAATTATGATAAATAATCAATGTAAAGATAGTAATACTTATCATCTGGAATTTTTTATCTTTGCAAATATATTTAATTGAATAATAATTCCCGCGTATCCTTTACTTAATTAATCTATCCAAGCTCCTTTCATATTCAATAAATAAAGTTTATTTTCATGCATGGTAAAGGATAAATATATCGGCTGAGATTTAACTGATAATCTGGTTATTACTATATCACGTTCTCTCAACTGCCATGTATAATCATCCTCATAGCCTAAACTTTGAAGAATATCTTTTGCTGCCTGAGAAGCTTCTGCTTTAACTGTTTCATTATTTAAAGCCGCACTGGATTTTGTATTAAAATCTAACATTTGAAAACCTAGAAGTTTACCACTTGGAGCTATTAGATATTCACCACCAGCGTAATAAGTTTGTGCAGATGGATTTTTTGCTCTTAATTCTACTCTCCAAAAATTCTTATTTTTTTGAAGTATATTTACCTCATAATCCTGAAAACTACTGCCAAAGAGTAGTTTTTCATATTTTTTTGCCATGCTTTCTGCATCCTGATCACTTTTTACTATTATAATACTTTTCGTTTTAGTATCCTCCAATAAAGTTTGAACTTCAAAGCCGCTTATCTTATGGATTGCACCTGTATTTTTATTGTTAATTGTCATTAATAGAGAAGGTATCATTAGTTTACTCAGTACAACTGTCAGTATAACAATGAGAAACAGCGCTATTGTTATAAATAATGTTTTATTATGGTAAATTATTTTTCTTTTATAGTTCTGTTTCACTGCTTCTCCTCCTCTTTTGTAAAAATAATTGATACGCAGGTGCCCTTGCCTTCCTTACTTTTTATATTAATTACAGCATGATGTAACATAGCAATTTCATGACAAAGACTTAACCCAAGGCCTGCACCATTGTGTTTACGGGTTCGAGCTTTATCTACCATGTAAAAAGGTTCCAGTATATATGATAACTCCTTTTCAGGTATGCCGAAGCCTTTATCTATAATTTTAATAATAATTTTATCATCCTGTTCTTTAGCTGTAAGATAGATTTCATCCCCTGCTTTACTGGCTTTTATAGCATTATCCAGTAGATTTGTCAGAAGAGTTTTAAAAAGTTCTCTTTCTACATTTAGAGAAATATTATCACAATGAAGTTTCAATACAATATCTTTTTCTTTTAACCGTAATTTAAGGATATTATATATCTGTTCAAATATAATATTTAATGGTGTGTCTTTAAGTTCAAGTCCCCCACTTTTAAGATGGAACATATTCATGAGCTTATGAGACATAGAAGAAAGTCTTTTCCCTTCACTGGATATATAACTAAGCCCTTCATCCATTTCATAGGGTTCCTGTTTTACTGTACGCATAAGATCAGCATAGGCTATAATAGAAGTAAGAGGAGTTCTTAATTCATGAGTAAAGTTCTCCACAAATCGCTGCCTCTGATAAGCTATCTTCTTTAATTCTTTCTCCCTATTATCTATTGCTTCTGCCATAAGGTTTATTTGTGAAGTCAAATGAGAAATTTCATCATGCCCCACTAAAGGTACTCTTGTGGAGTAATCCCCCTCTGAAATACGTCTGGTAATAGTTTCAAGCTTTCTGAGAGGTTTAGTAAGAAGATATGAAATAATACCTAATATACCTGCAGCAACAATGCAAATTATAGTTCCAAACTTTATATAATCATTTATTCTTTTATTTTGATAATTATATTCTTCGGTAATATTATTTATGGTATACAGATTAAAGGAATCCTCTCCAACTTTAAAGCTATTTCCAGCAATAATCACTCTGTCTTTATCCAATTTATACATACCATAAGAGATGTCTTTATCAAGACTATTCATAGTTCCTTCTATGTGATTTCTTACTGCATCACTGGTATTAGAAAAAATTATTTCATTATTAGCATTTGTAACCATAACCTGCCTTGAATTATCCCTTGTCTGGGTAAGTTTTAATATAATATCTGATTGATAAACCTTATATATATCCGGTGAATTTCCCAATTGATTTTTCCAATAAACAAGGCTAGTATATAGAGACTGCTGAAAGGATTGATGAGATAACAGTGCAAAGGAATTTTCTCTTTTTACCATGTCACTATAATCTCTGCTGAGCCATAGGATACCAATGGCATTGAAAGCCATGAATAATACTATATATCCGCTAAGAAAAATTTTTTGCCAAAATCTCATATCCTACTCCAATCTATAGCCAGTTTTAAAAATTGTTTTAATTTCATTTTTCCAGCCCAATTTTTTTCTTATGCGCTGCACATGAGCATCTATAGTTCGAGTTTCTCCCACAAAGTCATAACCCCAAACCTTTTGCATAAGAACTTCTCTTGTCAAAGCTATATGCCTATTATGTATAAATAAAATCAGTAATTCATATTCCTTAGGCAGCAGTTCTATCTGTTTACCATTCTTTATAACTTCATGACTATCCAAATTAATTTCCACATCACCGTATATAATTTTATCTGTAAGTTTGTTATTTCTGTTTAATACAGCCCTTATACGTGCCAATAATTCCTGATACTCAAAGGGTTTGGTAATATAGTCATCTGCCCCTAATTGAAAACCTTTAAGTTTATCTTCCAGTTCATCTTTAGCTGTTAAAAAGATTACAGGTATGTTCTTAGGTTTAAGAAATTTTATCAAATCAAAGCCATCTAAGTAAGGAATCATAATATCCAATAACACTAAATCAAATTTATCTATTTCAATTTTTTGCAAAGCTTCTTGTCCATCATAAGCTGTTTCTGTATCATAACCAGCCACCTTTAAATATTTGCATATTACATTAGAAATAGGTATTTCATCTTCTACTACTAGAATATTCACTAAATCACCCTCATTTTCATGGATATGTACAACATTATAACATTTCCTCTTACATCAGGCGGATTTTTTATTTAGATTTTACAAAATAAATACATCTTAACTTTTTAGATAAGCTAAAAAGGAATGCTTAAAAACACTCCTTTCTATTGCCATAATAGCTTGACTTCTTTATATTCGTATCTAGCAATATTTACAATACAGCTGTATATATGCTTTCCATTATAATTTACATTACTTAATTCTTTTAAATTTAACTATAACCTTAAATAAATCTCCATCAATATTAATATCAATTGAACCCTGTTCAAGTTCAACTATGCTCTTTGCAATGGCAAGTCCAAGTCCAGAACCTTCAGTACTTCTTGAACTGTCACCTCTCTTAAATCTTTCAAATATCTCCTCAGCATTAAAATCAAGTTCATAAGCAGATATATTTTTAATTGTGAATATTATATTTTCATCTTCTTTCTTAAGATCTATATATACTCTTGTATTAGACTGAGAATATTTCAATGCATTATTTATTAAATTATCGAATACTCTCCAGGTTCTCTTCCCATCCAAATTTGAATACATTTTTTCTTTCGATATATTTATTTTAAATATTAAGTTTGAAACTTCAATTTTATGATTAGCCTCTCCTAATACTTGCTTTAATAAAGAAGTAATATCTATTTTTTCCATATTAATTTCAATATTTCCACTGGAAAGTTTTGAAGCTTCGAACAAATCCTCTATGAGCACCTTAAGTCTTTGAGATTTTTTATCCAATATACCTATATAATTTATTCTCTCCTGCTCCGTTACATCCTCCGCTTTTAGTAAATCCACATAATTTATTATGGAGGTAAGTGGAGTTTTTAAATCATGGGATACATTGGTTATAAGCTCTGATTTTAGTCTTTCACTTTTAACCTGCTGCTCAAGAGCCTTTTTAAATCCAAGCTTCATATTATTTATATTGTTTGCCAGCTTTGCCATGGTACTTTTACCTGAAATTTCAACTTCATAATTGAGGTCACCACTTGTTATTTTGTCCGTCACATGGGCTATTTTACAAAAATTCAAAAAAGTTTTTAAAATATATAATGGTACAATTACAATATAGATAATATAGCAAATGAATAGAGGGTAATATTTATGAAATTTACCAATATATACGCCAAAGCCTATAGTAGTAATAAAAATAACAATTAGTATAAATAAGTTTTTCTTATATTTTAATCCATATTTAATTCTTGATAGAAAAGAACTTACTACAGTAACCTTAATTTCTTCTTTCAATTTAGTTTTGTTTTTTGCTATCCCAACTATATTTGCTAAAATAAGTACAGGAAATACAATAAGTATTGAAACTAAGGTAAGTCTCAGAAAATGTTTAATATTTATGGGTGTATAGAAAAAACGTAAATTATATATATAAATAAATGCCATTAAAGCTGAAATAACAAAAATAACTCTTCTTAAATCTATAGGTATTTTCTTAATTAATGGAAATATTTTTTTTATTAGAATTATATGATGTAATAT
>NZ_JBDNRK010000002.1:0-169648 GCF_047718555.1 Clostridium sp.
GAATCTGTTACTCTTGATTTCAATTTCTTAAAATCTAAAGAATTGCTGGTTTGTTTTATTCTTATACTCTGTTTAATTTTCAAAGATCAATTTGCCATCAACTGACGACTTTTACATTCTATCAAAACAACAATTTATTGTCAACTACTTTTTAAATAATTTTTAATTATTTATTAAATTAATTACTACCTTCGCAGCGACAAATAATATTTTATCACAGACATATATATACGTGGAATTAATATAGTTATATATTCACATTTATATTCTATAATCTTCTATTTTCTTTTTCATACTACATTATTCTTATACTGATACGCTTGGTAACGTTTTGCTATTTTATATTAAATTATTACTATGATATATATACTTTGTATATTTATTCTATACTATTTTTATTTAGTATTATTTAAAATACTACCTTTATATTTATCACTAGCTACAAAATATATACAGTTCATATATAAATATTATTAGCTTTCTGTCCAATTACCACCGATATACTTGCAACACCAAAAAGCCAGTCTAATCTTAAATTAGACTGGCTTTTTGGTGGAGATAAAGAGACTCGAACTCTTGACCCTCTGCGTGCAAGGCAGATGCTCTCCCAACTGAGCTATACCCCCATATGGTGGACCTTCAGGGACTCGAACCCCGGACCAACCGGTTATGAGCCGGTTGCTCTAACCAACTGAGCTAAAGATCCTTAATTGCTTGATAACGACTTACTCTTATACAAAACCACCGCTGTAGTACCGTCAGCACATTAGAGGTTAATCGCCTTGTTCAAAATAGAAACAGTTGTTTCCCCCTAAGTGACAATTACCAAATATAAATTTACTTTAACTATAAGTTAAAATAACCTCATCACAGTAAATAATTATATATGAGCTAATATACTTTGTCAACAACTTTTTTATTTATAAAATAATATTATAATATAACCTGGGATTAAATAAAATTATATATTTACTTGAGGAAATTGCATAATTAACTTATTTATTAAGCTGCATCTACATATAGTATTTATGACTAAAAATATATACTATATACTGTGCTTGATTTTTAAAATTTTCAAATATGAAATTTCCTCATTTAATACTAGATAGTATATAATATTTAAATGAAATTACCACTTTATCAATAAGGGTAATTTATCACCATATATATCTATTTCATATTATTTACAATTTCTTTAAATTTATTTCCTCTTATCTCAAAATTGGGGAACATATCAAAACTAGCGCAAGATGGAGAAAGAGTGACTATATCGTCAGCCTCTGCTTTCTTTCTAGCTATATTTACAGCCTCTTCAAGTGTGTTGACTTTAACTATTGGAATATATACTTTTTTATCCTCCATTACTTTGTTAAAGCTCTCTTCAATTTTGTCCTTTGTATTTCCTAAAAGTATTAATTCTTTAATCATACTTAAACCTTCTTCAGCTAAAGGCTCAAAGGGAATATGCTTATCATATCCACCAGCAATTAGTATCACCTTTTTTTCGAAGGCTCTTAAACTTGCCAATGTTCTAGTTGGGCTAGATGCAATAGAATCATTATAATATTTAACTCCATTTAACTCTCTTACAAATTCGGATCTATGCTCAACACCCGAAAATGTAACTGCTACTTTTTTCATAGTATCAATACTAACATCTCCTATGGTAGCACAAAAAGCTGCAAGAAAATTTTCCACATTATGCATTCCCTTTATTACTATCTCTTCTTTTTTGCAAACAAATCTATTTAATACGTATAATTTTTCATCATAGAAATATGCTCCATTTTCCACCTTATATTTTGTACTAAACTCCATAACCTTTCCGTTTCCTTCATTAGCCATAGCCGATGTAATAGAGTTATCTTTATTTAATATAAGTAGTCCATCTTGATTTTGAAATTTATATATGTTTTTTTTCGCATCTATATATTCTTTCATATCTTTGTGAATATCCAAATGATTTGGACTCAAATTTGTTATTATAGATACCTGAGGTGATACATTCATAGTCATGAGTTGAAAACTTGATAATTCCAGAACCACCTTATCTTTTTCATTTATATCTCTGATTTTAGTAAATAAAGGAGTTCCTATATTACCTCCTACCCAAGTTTTATATCCTTCTTCTTTAAAAATATTATATATTAACGTTGTAGTAGTAGTTTTCCCATCACTACCAGTAACTCCAATAATTTTAGCAGGACAATATTTAACAAACTCCTCCATTTCAGAAGTTATATATGCTCCTGATTGTTTTGCTCTAACTAATTCTGGAATATCTATCCTCATAGAAGGTGTTTTAAATATAACTTCATACCCTTCAAGGAATTCTAAATAATTTTCACCTAAAATTAACTTTACTCCTTTTTCCGTGAGCTCATCTGCTGCATGTCCTATCTGTTTTTTTGTCTTCCTATCAAAAGCTGTAACCTCAGCTCCTAATTCTAGTAAAAAGTCTATTAGAGGTCTATTGCTTATACCTATACCTACAACCGCAGTTTTCTTGTTATTTATAAATTTTTTAAAATCACTAAAATTTCTACTCATGATTACCCCCGAAAAATATTATTTATCCCACTTTTAGTGGTTGTATCACTTCTAAATAAACCAATAACAGCAGCACATACCTAAATAATTTATCTAAACTTAGTGAAAATATCCCACCAAATAAGATTCATTAATGAACCGCTTTATTAATTATATCACTTTATTAAAAAATTTAAACATAACTAACATTTTATTATAGACACATCATATAATTTATTAATACTAATTGTAATGAGTGATATTGAATGCCATTTTTAGCGTTGATAATTTCAAGTCCTTTGATATATATATCTTATGTGAAAGAACATACACCAGAAAATTTTTATAGTATAAAACTTATTTGCATATGGATTTTAAGCCAAATATACATAACTATAAATTATAAAATTCCATTTCCCATAGGCATAATAATAAATATTATTCTAATTTCTAATACAGAAAATAACAAAGCCTCTAAATATACTGCTCTATTAATTGGAATTATTAGTTTAGTAATAAGTAATTGTATAAGTATTTTATGCCATTAAAAAGATTATGTATGTCGGAATTGTAAGAATTTATTTAATTTTTCAACTTTCTTACCTAGTATTGCAAATTTCGACTTTATTGTGCTATACTATGGTTGTGCCGTAAGGAAAACATTAATATAATTCCCCAAGTTTTAATTGAACATATAACATATCCCCATGATTAAACCCTATTTAGTCGGATTTTGTATCCGGCTCTTTTTTTATTATATGTTAATAAAAAAACACTATGAGTCTATTATCAAAAATAATTATCTCATAATGTTTTTCATTAAATTATATTAAAAATTCAATTTATCTTCTATGAATTTTTCTAATTCTTCTATTTTTACTCTTATCTGCTGCATAGTATCTCTATCCCTTACTGTAACTGTATCATCTTCTAAAGTATCAAAATCTACAGTTATACAATAAGGTGTACCTATTTCATCTTCTCTTCTGTATCTCTTACCAATACTTCCAGCTTCATCATAATCTACGTTAAAATTCTTACTTAATCTATTGTAGACCTCTATAGACTTTTCTGAAAGCTTTTTACTAAGTGGAAGTATAGCTGCTTTAAAAGGAGCTAGTACTGGATGCAAATGAAGAACAGATCTTACATCTCCTCCTTCAAGCTCCTCCTCATCATAAGCATCAACCAAAAATGCTAAAGTAACTCTATCTGCACCAAGTGAAGGTTCTATAACATATGGTATATATTTTTCATTATTTGTAGGATCTAAATAGTTTAGATCTTCACCAGAATGCTCCATATGCTTACTTAAATCATAATCAGTTCTATCTGCCACTCCCCATAGCTCTCCCCAACCAAATGGGAATTTATATTCTATATCAGAAGTTGCCTTACTATAAAAAACCAATTCTTCTGGTGAATGGTCTCTTATTCTTATATTATCTTTATTAATACCTAAATTTAATAAAAAGTTAAAGCTATAATCCTTCCAGTATTCAAACCATTCTAGATCAGTTCCTGGCTTGCAGAAGAATTCAAGTTCCATTTGTTCAAACTCTCTAATTCTAAAAATAAAATTTCCTGGAGTGATTTCATTTCTAAAAGCTTTACCAATTTGTCCTATACCAAAAGGAATTTTTTTACGAGAGCTTCTCTGCACATTTTTAAAGTTGACAAATATTCCCTGAGCAGTTTCTGGTCTTAAAAATATTTCTGATTTAGCATCTTCCGTAACACCTTGAAAAGTTTTATACATCAAATTAAATTTTCTTATATCAGTAAAATTACTTTTACCACACTTAGGACAAACTATGTTATTTTTTTCTATATACTCTTTTAACTGTTCATTTGTAAATCCATCAGCACTGGCATCATCTATTCCTTTAGAAACCATATGTTCTTCTACAAGTTTATCTGCTCTGAATCTTGACTTACAATCCTTACAATCCATAAGTGGATCTGAAAAGCCTCCAATATGACCTGAAGCTACCCAAACCTCTCTATTCATAAGTATTGCACAGTCAAGCCCCACATTATAAGGACTTTGCTGTATAAATTTTTTCCACCAAGCTTTTTTTACATTGTTTTTAAACTCAACCCCTAAAGGACCATAATCCCAAGAATTGGCCAGTCCCCCATATATATCAGAACCAGGAAATACAAAACCTCTGTTTTTAGCAAGAGCGACTATTTTCTCCATTGTTTTTTCAAAAGACATATAATAAAACCTCCTTATATTTAAGTTTTTTAATTTATATATATTATAATTAAAACTACACATTAAGGTATTAACAACCAATAGGTATGAAGATCATGAATTCAGTTTCAAACATTAATACTACACTATGCATTAAATATTGACATATAATATACAACAAAATCAATTAATTTTGAAAATAAAAAAGGACTTATACCCTAAGGGACGAAATTTTAAATTCCGCGGTTCCACCCTTATTGGCATTAGCCCTACTCTATACTTTTACACTCAAAAGCTCCATTCATATTAAAATCCTAGCCACTTTCACCTCAGCATTTTCAAAATCAATATTTAGTCCTACTACAAATGACTGTTATCCATTTTTAATTGCTTTACATGACTTCTCTAAAAGAATCTTAAAATTACTTTTCTCCATCATTGCGTAATTATCATATTCAATTTTATTGATAAGCTGCATTAATTTTTCAATTACTAAGATAAATATACAAAAAATAAAAATGGCTCCGCGAAAAGGATTCGAACCTTCAACCTATCGGTTAACAGCCGAGTGCTCCACCGTTGAGCTATCGCGGAATATTTTACTTGACTCACTTACATATATTATTATAACAATATATTTTAAAAAATCAAGCATTATTTTTAATTTTTTTATCTTATTAATATTTTATAAAAATAACACTATCAAAGCTATAGTAATAAACTAGTTTTGATAGTGTTCTCATAGATTCATAATACTGAAAATTTTTAACTACTTTATGATTTACTGCTTACATTTATTGTTGTGGCAATGGTTTCATTGTTGGGAATAATATAACATCCCTTATAGAATACGCATCTGTTAAAAACATAATAAGTCTATCAATACCTATTCCAAGTCCACCAGTTGGAGGCATTCCAATTTCCAAGGAATTAATAAAGTCATCATCCATCATATATGCTTCATCATCCCCAAGTTCTCTTTCTCTAAGCTGTTGTATAAATCTATCCTTTTGAACTATTGGATCATTAAGTTCTGAATAAGCATTACATAATTCTCTTCCATATATAAAGCCTTCAAATCTTTCTGTAAAAGCCTCATTACCTCTCTTCTTCTTGGTAAGAGGTGATATTTCCACTGGATAATCATACACAAAGGTAGGCTGTATCATCTTTTCCTCACCAAAAGCTTCAAAGAGTTCATTCAATATATCACCTTTTGTACAATCCTCAAGTTTTTTCTTAAGTTCAAGTCCCTTTTCTTTAGCTATAACTCTTGCTTCTTCATCTGATTTTATTTCATTAAAATCAACTCCAGCATATTCCTTAACAGCCTCTACCATAGTTATTCTCTTCCATGGTGGTTTGAAATCTATTTCAGTGCCTTGATATGTCACTTTAGTTGTCCCAAGTACCTTTTCACAAACATAGGCAACCATATTTTCTGTTATTTCCATCATATCATTATAATCAGCGTAAGCTTCATATAACTCTATCATAGTAAATTCTGGGTTGTGTCTTACATCTATACCTTCATTTCTAAAATTCTTACCTATTTCATATACTTTTTCAAATCCACCTACAATAAGCCTCTTTAGATATAATTCTGTTGCTATTCTAAGATACATATCTATATCCAGTGCATTGTGATGAGTATCAAAAGGTCTAGCAGCCGCTCCACCAGCTATAGGTGATAATATAGGTGTTTCAACCTCAAGATAGTCTCTATTGTCCAAAAATTCTCTTATAGCTTTTATAATAGCAGTTCTCTTGAAGAAAGTATCTCTAACTTCCTGATTTATTATAAGGTCCACATATCTTTGTCTATATCTTAGATCTGGGTCCTTTAGACCGTGGAATTTTTCTGGCAGCGGCTTTAAGGATTTAGATAGAAGTTCAAAATTTGTAATATGTATACTAACTTCTCCCGTTTTTGTCTTAAATACCCTACCAGTTATTGATACAAAATCTCCTATATCAAAGGTCTTATATGATTTAAGCTTTTCTTCACCTACATCGTCTATCTTTATATAGAGCTGTATTTTACCATATCTGTCATAAATATCAGAAAATCCAGCCTTTCCATGTACTCTTTTAGACATAAGTCTTCCTGCAACAGTAACTGTTTTATCTTCAAGTTCATCATAATTTTCTTTTATCTGCTGAGATGTATGAGTTCTCTCAACAGAATAAACATCAAAAGGATCTTTTCCGGCTGCCTGAAGATCTGAAAGTTTCTGTCTTCTCTCTTTTAATAAATCATTCATTTCAGCTTCAACTTTTGCTTCAAGTCTTTGTAATTTTATTTCCTCTTTTGTCAATGACTTTTTTTCATTTGACATTACTATACCTCCAATTACGGTCTACTTATTTCTAGTATTTCAAATTTATTTGTACCATCAGGAACCTGTACCTCTATTATTTCTCCCACTTTTTTGCCAATCAAAGCACTTCCAATTGGTGATTCATTGGAAATTTTATTTTCAAGAGGATCAGCCTCTGCGGAACCTACAATTAAAAAATTCACTTCTTCATCAAATTCATAATCTTTAACTTTAACTAAACTTCCTACGTTAACCTTATCTTTTGGAATGTCTGATTCATCTACTATAGTAGCATTTTTAAGCATATTTTCAAGTTGTATAATTCTTCCTTCAAGAAAAGCCTGATCATTTTTAGCTTCATCATATTCTGAATTCTCACTTAAGTCACCAAAGGAAAGTGCCACTTTTATTTTTTCCGTAACCTCTTTTCTCTTTGTAGTCTTAAGATACTCTAATTCTTCTTCTAATTTTTTTAAACCCTCATAAGTCATAACATATTTTTTTGTTTCACTCATTTTATTTCTCCCCTTCTGATTTCATGAAATGCCCTATTCTATATTTATAGGTAATTTATTTATCACAATAATAAAACAAAAGACTACCAATATCTAGGTGTAGCCATTTAAGTAATTATAAAACAGCCTATTTCCATTGTCAATATTATCAATACAGACCATTTCTAAATATTAATTTTGCTTTTTAAATTGTATTCGCATTGTTAATATTTTATAACAAATATATTTTCTACAAGGTATAAATTGTTATTGAATAAATTGAGATTTATAATTTTTCAATATTTCCATAACCTTGCCAGCATCACTTTCATAATTCACTTTATTTTTTATGTCTGTAGAATTTTTTAATCCCTTTAAGTACCAAGCTATATTTTTTCTCATTTCCCTAACTGCTTTAGCTTCCCCATAATAATCTACTGCAAGCTTTAAATGACCAATGCACAAATCAATTTTTTCTTCTACAGAAGTCTTTATAATTATTTCTCCTTTAAGGGCCTGATTAATTTCTCTAAAAATCCAAGGATTCCCCATAGCCCCTCTAGCTACCATTATACCATCACATTGTGTCTGTTTTTTAATTTCCAAGGCACCTTCTGCCGAAAAAACATCTCCATTTCCTATAACAGGTATAGAAAGCTGTTCTTTAACTTCAGCTATTATATTCCAGTCAGCCTTACCTTCATACATTTGCTCCCTAGTTCTACCATGAACTGTTACCGCATCTGCTCCAGCATCTTCTATTCTTTTAGCAAATTCTACTGCGTTTATATTGCTGCTATCAAAACCCTTTCTAAACTTTACTGTGACAGGCTTAATAGAAGCTCTTTTCACTTCCCTTACTATATCAGCAGCTAATTTTGGGTTTTTCATAAGTGCGGATCCATCACCGTTTTTTACTATTTTATGGGCAGGACATCCCATGTTTATATCAACTATACATATATCCTTATTATCATTAAAGTAATCACAGGCCTTAGCCATAACTAAAGGTTCACTTCCAAAGATTTGTACAGCTACAGGACTTTCCTTATGAGATACCTTAAGCAGTTCTTTAGTATTTTCACTTCCATAGTACAAAGCTTTGGCACTTATCATTTCAGTATAGACAAGCCCGCATCCCATATCCTTGCATATTCCTCTAAATATAATATCCGTTACCCCAGCCATGGGTGCAAGAAAAACATTATTGGGAAATTCAAGCTCTGATATTTTCATAATTCACCTGCTTTTTATTCTTCTCATATATAATTCTCAATCCTTCTAGTGTCAAAAAAGGATTTACGATATCTACATTTTTAGATTCTTCACTTATAAGCTTAGCAAGACCACCTGTAGCAACTACTAGAATATCTTGCTCTCCTAATTCTAACATTTCTATTTTCATTTTATGCACAATATAATCAACTTGACCTATGTATCCATATACTATTCCCGCTTGCATACTTGTTACCGTATTTCTGCATATAACTTCAGAAGGTCTAAGTAATTCAACTCTTGGAAGCTTTGCTGCCTTCTGAAAGAGAGCATCTGATGATATTTTTATTCCTGGACAAATTGCACCACCTAGATAGTCACCATTTTCTCTTACAGCGCAAAAGGTAGTAGCAGTTCCAAAATCAATAATAATTAAAGGCTTTTTATATATTTCATGGGCGGCTACTGCATTTACAATTCTATCGGCTCCAACTTCTCTTGGGTTGTCATATTTAATATTAATGCCAGTTTTAACTCCCGGCCCTACAACTATTGGCCCTATTTTAAAATATTTTCTAATCATGTGTTCAAGGGAATACATAATATTTGGAACTACAGATGATATTATTACTCCTTCAACCATGTTAATTTCAATCTTACTTAAAGAAAATAGATTTAAAAACTGAATTCCATACTCATCTGCAGTTCTAAACATATCTGTTGAAAGTCTCCATTCAGTTATAAGATCTTTTTTATCGTAAATACCAATAACTATATTAGTATTCCCAACATCCAGAACTAAAATCAAATTAATACACCCCTTATAAGGCATCTGAAAAATGTCGAGACAAAGATGCCTAAAATTATAAGAGCGGCTCTTTAAAGCCACCCTTTGCATTTTGTATATGGAAGTATAGTAGATAAAAACACAATAAATTCATTTTAACAACTTAAATTTATTTGGTCAAGTATTTTAGACATCTAAAATAAACCTATTATAGATCCATCTTGGTTAATATCCATTTTTTCTGCTGCTGGCACCTTTGGAAGTCCTGGCATTGTCATAATATTTCCAGTTAAAGCTACAATAAATCCAGCTCCATTGGAAACTCTTACTTCTCCTACAGTTATATAAAAACCTTTTGGTCTTGCAAGTAATGCCGGATTATCTGAGAGTGAATATTGAGTTTTGGCTACACAAATAGGTAGTCTATCTAAATTAAATTTTTCAAGTTCTGCAATTTGCTTCTCTGCTGCAGTAGTATATGTAACACCTTCAGCTCCATATATTTCTTTTGCTATAGTTTCCAATTTTTCCTTAATAGTTTTCTTCTCATCATAGATATATTTAAAATCGCTGTTTTCATTTTCAATTATATCTAAAACATTATCTGCAAGGTTAAGTCCACCTTCTCCGCCTTTTTCCCAAACTTCAGTAAGTGAGACTCTCACTCCTAAGTCTTCACAATATTTCTCAATAAATGCCAATTCATCATTACTGTCAGTTATAAATTTATTTATTGCTACAACTACAGGGACGCCATATTTTTTTACATTCTCAATTTGTTTACCTAAATTTTCTATCCCATTTTTCAAAGCATCTACATTTGGAGTATTTAAGTCAGCTTTTTTTACTCCCCCATGATGCTTAAGAGCTCTAACTGTAGCAACTATTACAGTACATGCTGGTTTTAAATTTCCATATCTGCATTTTATATCAAAAAACTTTTCAGCTCCTAGATCTGCACCAAAACCTGCTTCTGTAACAGTATAATCGGAAATTTTTAATGCAGTTTTTGTAGCTAGAACACTGTTACATCCATGAGCTATATTAGCAAAAGGTCCTCCATGAATTATTGCTGGAGTATTTTCTAAGGTTTGAACTAAATTAGGTCTTATAGCATCCTTCATAAGAAGGGCCATAGCTCCTTCAACTTTTAGATCTTTGCAATATACAGGCTCACCATCTAAATTATAAGCTACTAATATTTTACCCATTCTCTCTTTTAAATCCATAAGATCGTTAGCTAAACATAATATTGCCATTATTTCAGATGCAACTGTAATCATAAAGCCGTCTTCTCTAGGAAATCCATTTGGTTTTCCGCCTAGTCCAACAACTATTTTTCTCAGCACTCTGTCATTCATGTCCATTACTCTTTTAAAAACTATTCTTCTTACATCTATCTTCAATTGATTTCCCTGTTGCACATGATTATCTATAGCTGCACAGAGTAAATTATTTGCAGAAGTTATAGCGTGCATATCACCGGTAAAATGTAAATTTATGTCCTCCATTGGAACAACCTGAGCATATCCACCTCCAGCTGCTCCTCCCTTTATACCAAAAACTGGTCCTAAAGAAGGTTCTCTTAATGCAATAACAACATTTTTATTTTTTCTCTTTAATGCATCTCCAAGACCCACTGTTACTGTAGACTTTCCTTCACCCGCTGGTGTAGGATTTATGGCAGTAACCAAAATGAGCTTTCCATTTTCTTTTTCGCTATTCTTTTTAAGAATATCCAATGAGATTTTGCATTTATATTTTCCATATAAATCTATATCATCTTCCTCTAGTCCTAATTTTTCAGCCACTTTATAAATAGGTTCCATTTTGCAGCTCTGTGCAATTTCAATATCGGATTTCATTTTAAAATACGCTCCTTTTCATCTATGTTTTTCAATATTTTATATAATAATTACATATTATATCATATCACGATAAATATTTTCTATGTATATACAGCTTTAAAATAAAAATAAGGCAGTAGGAAACATTTTATTTCCTACTGCAAATGCCTTTTTAGCTATTGGCAAATATCTCTTCAAATTCATCAGCTTCTAGCTTTTCTTTTTCAAGCAAGCCCTCAGCCACAGCCTTTAACTTATTCATATTTTCTGTCAATAATTTTTCTGCCTGATTGTATGCGTCTTGTATAAGTTCTTTAACTTCTTTATCTATCTTTGCACCAATTTCTTCGCTAAAATTTCTATTTCTCCCCAAATCTCTTCCAAGGAACACTTCATCTTGGTCTGTTCCAAAGGATATTGGTCCAAGATTTTCGCTCATACCATATTCCATAACCATTTTTCTGGCAATGCTGGAAGCCCTATCTATATCATTTTTAGCACCTGTACTTATATCCCCAATCACCAATTTTTCTGCAACTCTTCCGCCAAGAAGACCTACCATCTCATCTTCAAGTCTGCTCTTAGACATATATGCTCTATCTTCTACAGGTAAGTGCATAGTATATCCACCAGCCATACCTCTTGGAACAATACTTATTTGATGAACAGGATCACTATTAGGAAGTAATTTCATTACCACCGCATGACCAGCCTCGTGAAAAGCAGTAAGTCTTCTATCTGCCTCACTGATAACTCTGCTTCTCTTTTCTGGGCCAGCTATGACTCTTGTTATAGCTTCTTCCAGTTCATCCATTCCAATTAAAGTCTTTTTATTTCTGACAGCTAATAAAGCTGATTCGTTCATTAGATTTTCAAGATCAGCTCCTGTAAAACCAGCTGTTCTTTTAGCTAATACATCAAGCTTTACACCCTGCTCTAAAGGTTTATTTTTAGAATGAACTTTAAGTATTTCTTCTCTTCCCTTTACATCTGGCGCTCCAACTAGAATTTGTCTATCAAAACGACCCGGTCTTAATAAAGCTCTGTCTAGTATGTCTGGCCTATTAGTGGCTGCTAACATTATTATTCCTTCATTAACTCCAAATCCATCCATTTCAACAAGCAATTGATTAAGCGTCTGCTCTCTTTCATCATGTCCTCCACCTAATCCTGCACCTCTTTGCCTTCCCACTGCATCAATTTCATCAATGAAGACTATACAAGGTGCATTTTTCTTAGCCTGCTCAAACAGATCTCTTACTCTTGAAGCACCTACACCTACAAACATTTCAACAAAGTCCGAACCTGATATACTAAAGAAAGGCACTCCTGCTTCTCCTGCTACAGCTTTAGCTAAAAGTGTTTTACCCGTTCCCGGAGGTCCTACTAATAATACACCCTTAGGAATTCTTGCTCCAAGTTCCAGATATCTTTTAGGTGTTTTTAAAAAATCTACTATTTCAGCAAGTTCTTCTTTTTCTTCATCAGCACCAGCTACATCGCCAAATGTAACTTTCTTTTTATTATCTGGAGAGGACATTCTCGCTCTGCTTTTTCCAAAGCTCATAACTCCTTTTCCTCCACCACCTTGAGCCTGCTGCATAAACATGATCCAAAATACAACTAATACAAGTATAGAAAGTATGCTAGGCAGCCAATTTACCCATATAGGTATATTTGCTGGCGGTGTATAAGCTTCAGATATATTCCCATTATTAGGATGTTCTCCTAAAAATTGTACAAGTCTTTCCATTGGGACTACTGTTTCAAAACTTTGACCATTTGTATATGTTCCATCAACGGTCATTCTGTCCTCTTTTACCTGAAAGCTCTTTATGTCATTTGATATATATTTTTGTTGAAAAGTGTTAAAATTTATTTGATTATTTGGTTTTCCACTTTCTAGCAATGTTAATGCTGTAAAAATTACTACTATAGATACTATAATCCAGACCGTAGCGCTCGATATCTTTTTCACTATAGGCCCCCCTCTCTTTGTAAATACGATAAAATTGTACCATAACGAAAATTTGTTTACAATAATGCAAAATTTAATTATTTATAAACTTCCTCTTTTAAAATTCCTATGTAAGGAAGATTTCTATATTTTTCTGCAAAATCTAACCCATAGCCCACTAAAAAAGCATCTGGTACATTAAATCCAGTATATTTAGCTTCAATATTTATCTTCCTTCTTTCCGGTTTATTTAAAAGTGTAGAAATTTCTAAGCTATTTGGTTTTTTTGAATATAAGTATTCCTTAAGGTATGCTAAAGTTATACCAGAATCTATAATATCTTCTATTATAAGTATATCCTTTCCTTCCACAGAAAAATCAAGATCTTTTAATATTTTAACTTTACCTGTTGATTCAGTGGAATTTCCATAGCTTGATACTGCCATGAAATCCATACTGCAAGGTATTGTTATTTCCTTCATAAGATCAGACATAAACATAACTGATCCTTTTAAAATTCCTATTAAAATAAGATCCTTTTCTCTATAATCAGTACTTATTTTTTTGCCTATTTCCTTAATTTTATCTCTTATTTGCCCTTCAGTAAATAATACCTCTTTAATATCTTCTCTCATTGTTTTCCTCACCTTCAAATTTAATTTCAAGTATTTTTTTAGTATTTTCATCTACTTTGAAGTTATTGCTTACTCTATATCCTACTATCCATGAAATTTCATCTCCAAAACATATAAGAGGTATTCTATCACGTAAACTTTTTTCAATTTTCATATTTATGAATATATCCTTTAGTTTTTTGCTGCCATTCATTCCAATAGGAGTAAACTTATCACCTTTTTTTCTATACCTTAATATTATTTTATCTTTTATCTTATCATAATCAAAGTATTTTATAAAATTATTTTCTCTAAACTTTATTTTTTCATTCTCATCCACAGTTCTCAATGTAATTTTAGTTGTTTTTTCAGGTATTACATTTATCTTACCAATAAAAAGTTCATATTCATTGATATCTTTATTGATATTTTGTTCATTTTTAAAATATATGCTGATATCCCCATAATTATTGTACACTTTTATATTGTTAGGTAAATCCAAATTAGTTCCAGTAACATGGATCTGCATATCAATTATATCTAAAATATGCTTTTTTTCAAAATTATATGTACTACCAGTAATATAAGAAATCGCTTTTCTAATTATCCTGGTAACAATGGCCCTGTGTTCTAAAAATGCATTTTTATGTATTATAATTTTATCTTCTTTTTCTTCACAAAACAACTTATATTTTTCTAAAGAAACATATTCTAGGTAATCGTTATCTATTTCTACTGTGTCACTTAATCTATTTAGTGTCATTACTATATCTTTATTAAAATTTTTCTTTATATATGGAATAAGTTCAAGCCTAACTTTGTTTCTTCCGTATATATTTTCAAGATTTGTCTTATCTATTCTTGGATTAATATGATTTTTTTCACAATAATATTCTATTTCTTCTCTATTTACTTTTATGAGCGGTCTTACAAATACACCATCTCTCACAGGTTTTATACCTATAATTCCAGAGATACCTGTTCCTCTCATTATTCTCATGAGTATTGTTTCAGCTTGATCATTTGCATTATGAGCTATAGCTATTTTTTGTGCATTTATTTTATCTTTTATTTCTTGGAAAAACTCATATCTAGCAGCTCTACCAGCCATTTCAGAAGATATACCCTTATCCTTAGCCAGCTTATTTATATCTATTCTTACACTATAAAAATCAATATTTAATTTATTACAAAATTCTTTTACATAAGATTCGTCTTTATCAGCTTCCTCTCCTCTCAAACAATGATTTACATGAGCAACTATAAGTTTTATTTTTAATTTAGACTTAATACTATTCAATATATGAAGAAGACACATTGAATCTGGGCCACCAGAAACTGCAATTACAACCTTATCATTTATGGAAAACATTGAATTTTCCTGTATAGTTTTTAATACTTTATCTAACAATGGCACCACTTCCTAAAACATTTAATAACCAGCCTGTTTTAGAATAATGCTTTAAACATTATTCTAAAACAAATCCTTATTTTTCTAATTCATTATATCATAATTATAAATCTCCATCCAATCATCAACTAAATATTTTAATATAAACTATATATTTTTGATACTATAACAGTCATATCATCCTTGGCTTTGCCTCCACCCATCTTAACTGATTTTTTAACAATTTCCTCTGCTATATCTTTAGGATTATTTGAACTGCAATTCTGCAAATATTCTACAATCCAATTTATTTTTCCCGCATTTTCATTATCATAATCTGTTATGCCATCACTTATCATTACAATAATATCTCCATTTTGCACCTTCTTATCTTTTGTATCAATATCAACTTTATCTAATACACCAATAGGTAAAGTTTTAGAATCTATTATTTCAACTCTATCTTTTCTTTTAATAAAACTAGTAACTGCACCAACTTTCATAAATTCTACATTGCCAGAATATAAATCTATACTACATAAATCTATTGTGGAGAATTTCTCATCCTCACTGAATTTTAATGTCATTATAGAATTTACACTATTAATGGCAGTAATTTTACTAAGCCCAGACATGGTGAATTTTTCAATGAGATCAATAGCGGCTTTACTTTCATGACCAGCTTTTGCTCCTGACCCCATACCATCGCTTATTATAATCATATAACTTCCATCATTTAATTTTCCAAAACTATAACTGTCTCCATTCTCTGTTTCCCCATGCTTACTTCTGCGACTTACATAAGAAGCTACATGATATTTAGGAGTTTCCTGAAATTCTACCATACATAAATTAGTATCGGGATTTATTTTGCACCCATCATCACAAACACACATGCATCTCTCTGTGACTTCATTAACCAGCGGCAATATCTCTTTAACACAAATTTGCCTTCCTCCGCAAGCCTCCATAGAAAGTTTTATTAAAAGCCTATCATTGTCATCATTTATACACATTATATCTTTAAATTTAATATCATTTCTATTTAAAACTTCTATAATCTTTTTTTCAATTATTCCATTAAAATTGAGGCTATCGTTAAATTCCTTTTGTATTTCTTTAATAGTTCCTGCCATATTATTAATCTGGTTAGCTAAAATTTCTCTTCCTTGACTTAGACGTATTCTCCACATTTCATTTATAATATAGTTGTTAACTATTTCTTCAGTATTCTTCATCAATGCATTTCGATGTATACATTTTCTATCTATTTCATTAGGAACAACTATCCTATTATCTTGGAAATTAGATATAAGTTCTTCAAAAGCTGCATAAGTATAATACAATTCTCTTTTCCAGCATATATTTTTCATGTTGCAGGTATTACATACTCTATCTGCTAAATTTTCTACCAATGCACTGCTTTTTGTCTTCAAAGCTAATTTATCATTATCCACTAGATTATTTAATATACTAGACATTGTAAAAAGTACATCGGAGAAACTATCCAGCCTCTTAATGAATATATTTTTAATTTTATCAATATATCCCTGAGATATACTTTCTTGCTTTTTCTCAAAATTTATTTCAATCTCTATTTTCTTTAAAATTGCATTTGGAATTGCAAAGAATATACCACAGGAAATCATGCCATCAATAATATTAAAACTTGGTATAACCTTTTCATATAGTATTATTATTAAAAAAGTTATAGTATATGAAATACCCATTATCCATTTATTAGTGTTTTTAAATACACCGGATACAAGTCCACAAATAGCAAAAACACTAATATAAATCGGCATCATATTTGAAGACATTCCAATCACTGCCCCAATTGCTATTCCGCTGGCTGCTCCCACAGTCATTCCATTTACATATGTAATTATAAGAATGCTTATTAGTGCCACAACATTTCTTAAATTTATATTATAGAAGCTTACTCCCCAAGTACCCGCTATAGCCAATGATACTATCAAAGCCATACTAACAACTTCTTCTCCACTAAATAAATGTTTTGTCTTTATATTTTTAAAGCATATCATGGAATAATTAATAATATAATATATTGGAATAATATAAAGTAATTCTAAAATAGAAGTAAAAAAAGCAATAGTTCCATTCATTTTATTCAATATAAAATTGAAAAACATAAATTCACATAATATAATCATGCTATATATTAATATTTTCTTATTATAAGAAAGCTTGTCTATAATAAAACTAAAAAAAGTTATTGTCATTATAGCAATTATATAAATATAAAAACTCTGTAAGTTATTATACAAAGTTATATACCCCAGTACAGCGCCAGCTGCTCCAATAATTTTTTCTTTTACATTACTGTGCATTAGAATAGAAACTGCAAAAGCAATACCAAAAGGTGCAGCTGAATTAATCATTAATACTCTACTTATTAGAAAGGCACAGACAAAATACAATATGAACTTCATATCAAATATATCTAATACGAATTTGTTCCTTCCATAACCATTATTTTCTTTATTAACTCTCTGATAACTATAAACTTGTGAATTATATTGCATACAAACATCTCCCAACTAATAAACTATCTCTATTATAGCAATATTGTCTGGAATTATTTGTCATAAAAGTGAATTGATGATAATTTTTTTTAGGACATTTATCCCTAGATTTTTTTATACATTTTAAAAATACAAGTTTATAATACAAATACTTTTCTATAGTAATTGAAAATAAAAATTAGTAAAACCTATCTATCCTTAAAAGTAACTAGGATTTCTTCTATTTAAAAACCATTTATAAAAATTGTCGTTATAAAAAAATATGTCTTATATAGTATATATATACTATATAAGACATATCTATAAAAACGCAAAAGAGTTCATACATATGTATGAACTCTGGTAGCGGAAATAGGACTTGAACCTACGACACTTCGGGTATGAACCGAATGCTCTAGCCAGCTGAGCTATTCCGCCAAATCTGGTTGCGGGGGTAGGACTTGAACCTACGACCTTCGGGTTATGAGCCCGACGAGCTGCCAGCTGCTCCACCCCGCGATATTATTGGTGCCGAAGACCGGAATCGAACCGGTACGGTGGTTTAAGCACCGCAGGATTTTAAGTCCTGTGCGTCTGCCAGTTCCGCCACTTCGGCATGTCACTCATAGCGACAAAATTTATTATATCTCATATTTTACTACCTGTCAATGATTATTTTAATATTTTAATTAACAATATTGGAAGACTGCGAACTAAAATGAGGATTTCTGTTCACTAACCAGTGAAAGATGAAAGATTCAACATCGCTTCGATAGTTGAAGGTGATAGATTTGGCTAAAGCTAAAAGTAAAATATATTTTTTCTACGCTGTGCTGAGAAAAAATTTAAAATAAAAATAATTACCTTACGTAGAAATTTAGCTCTCAGAAAGTTTTTTTGGCGGCAGCCCGTTTGTTATCAGTATTCTTATCTCGTAGAGCAATGTTTTTCATTTATTAAAAACAGAAGTATTCAAATAGTTGATTTATTATAATCCGTAGGACCGATGGCATTAACCCAATAAGTAAGATTCATTGATCTACTATTTATAAGTTTTAAATTCATAATATAGCCCTGCGGGCGTTAAATCACTACTAATGGCCACTGACAATTACTTTTACACTGTTAATCTATGAATCTTATAGCTAATCACTCTATATTACTATAACATCCACAGCCTCCATGATAATCAAGCTATTCTAACGACCTACCGGCCTAAAAACATAAGTGAATTCTTTCACTTTTAATCGAGGCGAACCCAAGATTAAATCTTTCACCTTCACGCCCCAGCGGTAATCTTTCACTTTTTTACCGCGTAAGCCGGGTGAAAAGCTTTCACTTGTCAATGAGCAAAAATCACCGTTTGTTAGTTATTGTTAGTTCGCACTTTCTTACAATCACGAATTGAAGTCAATAATTATATGATAAATAAATTCTCATAGTTTAATTAAAATAACAAAAGAGTCCATACATATGTATGAACTCTGGTAGCGGAAATAGGACTTGAACCTACGACACTTCGGGTATGAACCGAATGCTCTAGCCAGCTGAGCTATTCCGCCAAATCTGGTTGCGGGGGTAGGACTTGAACCTACGACCTTCGGGTTATGAGCCCGACGAGCTGCCAGCTGCTCCACCCCGCGATATTATTGGTGCCGAAGACCGGAATCGAACCGGTACGGTGGTTTAAGCACCGCAGGATTTTAAGTCCTGTGCGTCTGCCAGTTCCGCCACTTCGGCATGTCACTCATAGCGACAAAAATTATTATATCTCATATTTTACTACCTGTCAACAACTATTAATAATGTTTTTTCAACTATATTTATCCGATGACTATCTACTCTAATACTTCCATCATACCTTGTGAAAGCAATTCACAGAAAATCAAAGATTTTTGTTCTCTGCTTTCCGTAAAGTGGGAGTAAAGAGTGGCTACGTCCCTGGATAACGACTTCTAAGCATCAAATAGAGTAAAAACTCCACCCGATGCCAAGAATTCTATTTATGTACTTTAAAATTCGCCTGAGGATTATCAACTATAACATTTGCTTAATATTGGAAAGAAATTAAAAGAAAAAAATCTCAACAGAATTCATTGATATAAGAAAAAGCCATAGACAAAAATAGCAGAGGCTAATAGAAGCCTCTTTATTTACTTAATATTAGCTTTTTTTGTAACCACCACGGCCTTTTGCCTCTTGATGCCTCTTTAAATCTTGAAATCTCTCTTCACTATCCTTTAAAAACTTTGATAGTCTATCTTCAAAATCGGCCCCTCCCTGTTTAGTTTTAGAATTATTACTCCAATCAATATCAACAGGTTTACATGTTTTTTTAGGAACAGATGCTTGCTTTATAGACAAACTTATCTTTCCATTATCATCTACTGACAAAACTTTTACTTTTACTTTATCCTGTTCCTTTAAGTAGTCCCTTATGTCTTTAACAAAAGTGTCAGCAACTTCTGAAATATGCACAAGACCAGTTTTACCCTCCACCTCTACAAATGCACCAAAATTTGTAATATTTATTATTGTACCTTCTAGAATTACTCCTACCTTTAAGGTCATATTAAAAAGATTCCTCCTTGATATATGTTTATATTTTATTTTAATTATAGATATTATAACATCTATTTATTATTACTGCCATTTACTACAGGAATCTCGCCTTGTTTAATAAGACCTAATTTTTCTCTAGCAAGTTTTTCGCTGTATTCATCCGATTGTGATATTTTAATCTCGCTCTGCAATTTTTCATTCTCGGATTTGATCTTTTGTGCTTCTATAGTTGTGTCTTGAATTCTTGCTTGTATTCTGTTCATAGTAAGTTGCTGATTAATAAATACATAACACACATTGATAACAATAATGCCTACTATCAGATACTTAAGTTTAGACTTCTTTCCCATACCGTTTTCCTTTCAGAATTTAAGCATTTAAACTACTATCTCTATTTTAATTTTTTTTTTAAATATATTCAAGTTTTTTATCCTTTATTTTTATCTTTAACTAAAAAATAATTAAATAATAGCCTAATAGGATATATTATAAGGTTAAAAGTTACTCTTATAAGCCTTATCAAAAATCTTAAAATTTTAGCTTCACCATATATTAATTTTTTGCTTAAAAGTTTAATATAAATATATACACCAAGTGCTATAAATAAATATACATAAATACCTATAATAGCATCATTACTGTAAAGTAAAAATACAAATATTATTATAGCAGTTAAAATCCAAAAAAGTAAATCTTCAATAAACCCCAGAATTTTATTTGGAAGCTCTAATCCTCTAATAACTCTATATATATCAAATAGTATACCGGTAAATATTCCTGCAATAAAACTATAAAAAAGTAAATTAAATTGAATAAAATTTGAAAGTACCATGCTCTTCACCTAAATAGCCTAGCTATTATGCTTTCATTATTTTTTCTACTTTGATTTCCTGTATATGCAAAGGAATTTATTGATCCGGTAATTTTCATATCCCCATTTTGTACATCTAACTTATTCATCTTCAGCTCATTACCTTTTATTGTAAGTGCCCCCAAATTAGTATTTAATATTATAATTTCGTCATTAAAACTGACTACTTCATTTACACCTGTAATGGATAATTTTTTTCTATTTTCAAGCACTAAATTACTTTTTTTATCTTCAACTTTTACTTCCATACTTTTCCCTCCTATTCCACTTATAAATATATATGTAAAACAAGAAAGTTATATTACTTTATACACTCATATTAATTAACTTAGAAATTAATTATCTTCCTCACCTGAAATAATTTCATACATTTGATTTGCATTTTCTTTAAGAACATGATTTGAAATATTTATTATTTTTGCTTTTAGCACTCTTTCAGAATACTTAATCTCTATAATATCTTCTTCACTTACTTCTGAACTTGGTTTTGCTACCTTTCCATTTATAAAAACCCTGCCACTTTCACAGGCTTCTTTTGCCACCGTTCTTCTTTTTATTATTCTTGATACCTTCAGGTACTTATCTAATCTCATAAAAATTCCTCCTAAAATCCTCTTTATAATTAAAATTTAATCTATAAATAGCAAAAAACCTGGATAAAATCCAGGCTTTGGAATAAAATTAAACAAATTATTTATTTACTCTGTCCTTAAATTCTTTTCCAGCTTTAAATACTGGAACTGTTGAAGCAGGTATAGTTATCTCTTCTTTAGATCTTGGATTTCTTCCTTTTCTTTCAGCTCTTTCTCTTGTTTCAAATGTACCGAATCCAACTAATTGAACCTTCTCACCTTTTTCAAGAGCCTCTTCAATACTTTCTATGAATCCTTTTAGAGCTATTTCTGCATCTTTTTTTGTTAAATTACTTTTTTCAGCTATACTTGTGATTAATTCTGCCTTATTCACTTTTGTTACCTCCTTAAAATTAAGAATATACATCAACTTAATAGCATATTCTTCATAAATTGCAAAATTCCTTCTTTTTAATAAATAATTAACATATATTTATTAGATTTTTAAAGATTTTGACTTATTCCATAATTTATTCATTTCGCTAAGTGTCATATCCTCTAGAGCAATATCCATTTCCTTTGCCTTTATTTCAATGAATTCAAAGCGTCTAATGAATTTATCTATAGTATAATTTAAAGCATTTTCAGGGTCAATGTCAAGGAATCTTGAAACATTTACTACACTAAATGCTAAATCGCCCACTTCTTCTAATATTTTATCCCTATTACTGCCTTTATATACATCTTTTACTTCATTTAATTCTTCTAAAACCTTATCCATAGCCTCTTCGACTTTCTCCCAATCAAATCCAATTTTAGCTGCCTTTTTCTGTACTTTCTCTGCTCTTATAAGTGCTGGTAAATTTTTTGCTATATGTTTTAATTCATCTGTATGACTAGTTAGATTTTGCTCTTTCATTTTGATTTGATCCCATCTATCAATAACTGCCTCTGAAGTATCTGCAATTTCATTACCAAATATATGCGGATGTCTATCAATCATTTTATTACATATACCTTCAATCACATCATTCACATTAAAATAGTCCTCTTCTTTTCCTATCTGTGAGTGAAATATAATTTGGAAGAGAACATCTCCAAGTTCTTCCACTATCATATTTTCATCCTTTTTATCTATAGCTTCCAACACTTCATAGCTCTCTTCTATAAGATCCCTTTTTATGGAATCATGATTTTGCTTTTTATCCCAAGGGCATCCATTTTCTCCCCTTAAAATATCTACAATATTTACCAAATCATAAAAATCTTTATTATTATTCAAATCTTTTGGTACATATATAGATGTAAGATAATCTATATCTTGCTGACGATCAAGTTCATACAACAATATTTTCCTTATACTTTCATCATTTTTTATTCCTGCTGATCTTACAAAATAAATTTCAGTATCATCGCTATAATAATCCAGCAAAGCAAGTTTTACCTCAGATGCTATAAAATTATTATAAACCTGAGTTATTATAGTTCCTATTCTCTTATCCATAATTTGATTCTTTATATCAAAGGCATCTATTACCTTAATTCCCTCTATTGGATCTATCTCTAGGGCCTCCATTACAGCATCGATAAAACTTACAGCTGGTAATACATTAACTTGTATTTTTCTCTCCTTACAAAGCTTTAATAAGATATCAACTGATTTTTCAGCTACTAATGGATGACCTGGTACAGCGTAGACAATATTTCCTAACAACTTATGCTGCTCTAATAAATCTTCCGCAATAGAACTATATACTTCATCAAAATTTTCAGCCTGCTCATATTTACCATCATAGGTTAAAAAATTAATTCCCTCATCCTTTAAAAATTTAACTGTAGGATGCTTTATTGTCCTTAAAAATATGTTGTTATTTTGCTTTAATACTTGTACTGCACCCATAGTCAGTGATTCTAAAGATCCTGGACCCAAACCCACTATATTAATCATATGCATATCTCCCTTATATATATTTCCGCTATTGTAACTTCATTGACAATATAAGAAAAGTGCAAAACACTTTTCCTAGTTGAAAGTTGATAGTGGACAGTGGCTAGTTCAAAATCAGTTAAGAGTTATGAATTAAGAATTAATAGTTAATGATGCTTTTTTCTCAGCTATGCTGGGAAAAAAGCTTTGGAATTATTTTTTTAATTTTTCCATAGTGTAACGGAGGAAAAATATCCATCACTCTCAACTTTCAACTCTTAACTTTCCACTGTTTTTTACTTCGTCCTTTCTCACAATTACGAATTGAAGCTATAAATGCCTTCTACCTATTCTCCTCTTTATTTGACTGTAACTAAATATTCCAAACAACAATATTAAAATCAAATATATAATAACACCTAAAAATATAGCCACAAAACAAGCCATACTATTACTCATTGTATTATTATAGACATTTGAATAAATAAATACAACTGCAATTACCATAATTATAGATGCATAAGCTGGTTTTATTATGCTATCATAAAAATTAATTTTTACATTTAAGTATTTTTTAACAAGTCTTATATTAAGTACAGCTGCTGTCATATATCCAAATATAGTTCCTATTACCGCTCCGTATATATTTATTTCAGGCACTTGAACTAAAAATAAAGTTATAGTAACTTTAACAATACATCCGAAAAACAAGTTTATTACAGGATAAAAATATTTTCCAACACCCTGTAATAGGGCAGTACCAGTTTGAGCAAGCACTATGAATGGTATACAAATACTTAAGTATTTTAAAATTAAATATCCATCTCCGTGACCTGGAAATATTAAATTTAATACAGGCCTGGCCATAAAAAATAATCCACATAAAGATGGTATTGCAATAACCATAGATACTTTTATAGCTAGATGAAGTTTATGTATAACTTCCTGCCTCCTGTTTAATATATATGCTTCTGATATTATTGGTACTAGTGATGCACATAGAGCTATAGATAATGTTAATGGTACATTAACTAATACAAATGCTTTACCAGTAAGTTGTCCATAAAGTATAGTTGCCTCTTTGTAGTTAAATCCTGCCATAATGAGTTTCTGAGGAACAATTATAGAATCAAGTAATCCCATTATACTACTTACTGCTGATCCAAGAGAAATAGGAATTGCTATATATAATAATTTAGTCATTATTTCATAGTTTTTTTTATGTTCAACAATTTTAAATTCCTTTCGAACATTAATATATTTACCTATTAAATATATTCCAGCTGCTACGGCTCCAGCCACTGCTCCAAAAGCAGCGCCACCTGCAGAATATTCTATTCCTCTGGGTAATAATACATATGCAAGTCCAACTCCAACCATTACTCTTCCTAATTGTTCAAATATTTGAGATATGGCTGTGGGATTCATATTTTGCATACCTTGAAAAAATCCCCTAAATGCACTTACTATAGATATAAATAGTGGTGCAAAAGCAATAGCAATTAATGAGTAATAGGATTTCCTATCCCAATTCAAAAAAATTATTAATTTACCACTAAATATCAAAATAAAGGCTGTAAATCCCCCTCCAATGATAATCATAAGAATAAGAGCTTTTCTAAGTACTAAAATTGCTCCATCTTTATCCCCTAATGCATTTCTCTCAGAAACCATTTTTGAAATAGCTACAGGTATCCCCGACGCAGTGGCTATAAAAAACATGTACATAGGATATGACATTTGATAATATCCTATACCTTCATCACCTATTAACATTATAAGAGGCCATCTAAAAAATATCCCCAAAAATTTAGCTAAAATACCTGCCATACCCAAAATAACAGTTCCTCTAATAAGCGATTGCTTTCTCATAATATACAATACCTCCAAAATTCCTATAAGATATTAATATTTATAGTTTGGAGGTATTATTACTTTTTATATGATTTTATATGCATCGTAAATAAATAACTAAAAAATAAACCAGTGATTTATTTCTGATACCATATGTAATCTTTAGCTTTTAAAATTTATTATAACTAGTACAATAACACTATTGTTCCATTTGCTTCCCCAAAAACAAAGAAGCTGTCTCTCCCAATTTTTCTTCTATCTGACTAAAAGTTACTCCATCTTCCTTAGACATTATAATTACCGCTCCAATAGAATCTCCTTCTGCTATAATAGGTGAGATTATTTGTGCAGAATATTTTCCCTCAGTATCTTCATCTTCTATTAAAGGTATTGCTTTATTATCATTGTTATTGATATTAACAAGTTTTCTATCATCCATAACCTTTTCCAGCTCATCACTTACACGTTTTTCTAAATACTCTTTTTTCACCCCACCACTCACAGAAATAATACTATCTTTATCGGATATGAGAACTATATGTCCACTGGAAGCATTTAAGGATTCTGCATACTCTTTTGAGAAATCACTTAATTCACCGATTGGTGAATATTTCTTTAATATTACTCCTCCTTCTCTGTCAGTAAATATTTCAAGAGGATCTCCTTCTCTAATTCTTAAAGTTCTCCTTATCTCTTTTGGTATTACAACTCTTCCTAGATCATCTATACGTCTAACAATACCAGTTGCTTTCATACTATCTTCCCTCCTGTTTATTGTAAATATTTTTACATTTATAGTATCCTACCAAGTATAAAATTTTATGCATACTTTTTACTGTAGTACTAAAATAGACTTATATTTACAAAAACTATTCTTTATAATCCCTTAAATTTTAAAATTTTACCTATAGTTAATTAATTTATCTAATCTTAACATTGTCAATATTCGCTAATAAAAATAAAAAGGCTATCCCAACTGCAGAGGATAACCTTTTTACTTTTATTAATAATATACTATATCTCAATTCAAAATATGATTTGTTAATAAATCTTATTCATTTAAAACATGTGAAAATAGCGCCATTATTCTAGATTATTAGGATATTGTTTGATTTTTGCTGCTTTTTTCCAGGTATCTGTAGTCTTTTGTACCTCAGACTGTTTAGCTGTATTTAACAAATTATTCTGTATGTCGGATTTTACTTCATCAAGTTTTTTAACAGGATATTCTGTCTTAGTAATACATTTTATTACATGCCATCCAAACTGAGTTTGAACCGGTTGTGATACTTCCCCAGGCTTTAGTGCCATTCCAGCCTTTAAAAATGTAGGGTCAAGTCCTGAATTTGCCTCTTCTACATCTCCTAAGTCTCCACCATTGTCTTTACTCCCTGTGTCAGTAGATACTTCCTTTGCTACCTTTGCGAAATCCTCACCTTTGTCTATTCTGGCTTTTACCTGCTTTGCCTCGTCTTCTGTCTTTACCAATATATGAGCAAGATGTATCTTATTAGGCTGAGTAGTAAATTGAGTTTGATTTGCATTGTAATAATCTTGAATTTGCTTATCTGTTACTTTTACATTTTTAGTTATATAATCACTAACTTTATTAAGTGTTATTTCTCTTTTTATTTCATCTTTTAAGGATTGTTCAGTAAAACCATTCTGACTTAGGGCAGTCTTCCATTCAGCATCAGTTTTGTACTGAGACTTTGCAGAATCATACTGCTTAGTAACTTCAGATTGTAACTCAGAATCAGAAGGAATAAGTTTTAATTCCTTTCCCTTTTGAAGGAACAAAGTTTCTGTAACCATTTGATCTAAGATAGTTTGCTTTTGTTGCTTTAACGCTTGTATTGCCTGATCATTACTGGTGTAGTTATTACCATATTGCTGCTTAATCTGACTTATAAGGCTTTTCATCTGCCAACTGTCCTCTAGTTGACCTCTAGTTATCTTTTCATTATTTACTTGCGCCACTGTACTATTTAAAATACCTTGCTGCGTCTTTGCTATCATATTACAACCACTTATTGCTGCAGCAAGCATTCCAACAATTGCAAAAGACACTATTTTCTTTATGTTCTTCAAAATTTATTCCCCCTAGTTTTTATTTTATCATACGATTTTAATTTTATCATAAATTTATTTTGTTTCAACTATAGATATTATATATTCTAGCAATTCAGTCAAATTAATTAATAGATTTTCTCGTTTTGAATTCCTTAAATTATATACAATTATAGGTTTATCTTCTAATTTAAAAACTATACTTCTATTATAATCTTTAATCAAATTTTTCACCAAATTATCAGTAATTCTATTTTTATCATAAAACTTAAAGTCTATAAAGTCCTTTTTATCCTTAATATCAATAATACCAACTTTTTTTGCTAATGATTTGATATAAGCAATATGCATTAAATTAGAAACAGAAATAGGTATATCCGAATATCTATCTTCTAGTTCTTCCTGTATTTCAAAGAATTCATCCTTTGATTCAATAGATGCAATTTTCTTATAAATTTCTATTTTTTGTACCTCGTTTTCTATGTAAGAATCTGGTATATATGCATCTATTTTGAGTTCGATAGAAGTTTCAATAGGTTCTTTATCTACATCACCTTTATACTGCTTTATAGCATCCTCAAGCATCCTGCAATATAAATCATATCCAATTGACGCCATATGTCCGTGTTGAGCTGATCCCATCATATTACCTGCTCCTCTTATCTCCAAATCTCGCATGGCAATTTTAAAACCTGAACCAAGCTCTGTGAATTCCTTTATTGCTTTTAGTCTCTTTTCTGCTATTTCTGTTAATATTCTATCCTTTCTATATGTAAAATAAGCATAGGCTATCCTGTTTGTTCTTCCCACTCTACCCCTAAGCTGATAGAGCTGAGATAATCCCATCTTATCTGCATCATATATAATCATTGTGTTAACATTCTGAATATCAATGCCAGTTTCAATTATGGTAGTACATAAAAGTATATCATATTCCTTATTCATAAAGCCCAGCATTTCTGTTTCCAATTCTCTTTCTGTCATCTGCCCATGTGCCACCGCTACCTTAGCTTCTGGAATTAATTTTGTCAATTTTGATGCCATATCATTTATAGTTTCCACTCTATTATATACAAAAAACACCTGTCCACCTCTATTAAGCTCTCTCATAACGGCATCTCTTATAAGTTGATCATTATATTCTACTACATAGGTTTGCACTGGATATCTCTCTTCTGGAGGTGTTTCCATTACACTTATATCTCTTACCCCCGTAAGTGACATATGAAGGGTTCTAGGTATAGGTGTAGCTGTCAATGTTAATACATCTATGTTCTTCTTCAGATTTTTAATTTTTTCTTTATGTGTTACTCCAAATCGTTGTTCTTCATCTACAATTAAAAGTCCAAGATCCTTAAACTGAACATCCTTTTGCAGTATTCTGTGAGTACCAATAAGTACATCTACATTCCCCTCTTTTAAAGCTTTTATTGTAGCCTTTTGCTGAGCAGAGGTTCTAAATCTACTTATCATGTCTATTTTTACAGGAAAATCAGAAAATCTTTTTTTAAAATTTGTATAATGTTGTTCTGCAAGTATAGTAGTAGGAACTAAAAACGCTACCTGTTTTCCATCCATTACTGCTTTAAAAGCTGTTCTAACTGCAACTTCTGTCTTACCATAGCCCACATCACCACACAAAAGCCTATCCATAACTTTACCAATTTCCATATCATGCTTTATATCTTCTATGGCACTTAGTTGGTCTGGAGTTTCATCATAGGGAAACTCATCTTCAAATTGTTTTTGCCAGACAGTATCTTTTGAATAAGTGTATCCATTTAAAGTAGACCTTATTGCATACAACTTAACCAGTTCCTCGGCAATCTCATTAATTGATTTTTTAACTTTGTTTTTAGCTTTAGTCCATTCATTACCACCAAGCTTATTTACCTTTGGAGAATTCCCATCACTACCTATATATTTTTGTACTAAATCAAGTTGTTCCACTGGAACAAATAATTTATCATCACCAGTGTAAGTTAGTTCTAAGTAGTCTTTTTTATGTCCTTCAACTTCAAGCTGTTTTATTCCCTTGTATACACCTATTCCATGATTAACATGAACTATATAATCTCCTGGCTTCAGCTCAGCGAAGCTCTTTATCTTACTTACACCTTTTTGAATTTTCTTTTTCGACTTTCTTTTTGATTCACCAAAAATTTCTTTGTCTGAAATAATGCAAAGCTTCAAATCTGGACATTCAAAACTTTTGTTAAGACTCCCAAAAGTAATAATAATCTCTCCAAATTGTATACTTTGTATTTCATCTCTGTAACTGCTCTCTATACCTCTATCTCTAAGTGTATTTACTAATCTTTCTCCTCTAGGTTTACTTCCACATAATATAACTGTTTTGTATCCCTTATCTTTTTTATCCTTAATTTCATTTATAAGTAATTCGAGAACTCCACCAAAATTACTTAAGGTAATTTCTCTAAAATTTTCATCATAGGTATTTTTAAGAAAGCCTTTAGATTTTTCAATACCAGTTATATTAATTATTTTACTGCTATTTAGCACCTCATAAATTTCTTCTTCTGGAAAAAGGAGTTCACCTTGCCTTGGTAATATGTCTCCTCTCTCAAGAAAAGCTTTATAATTTTCCTGAAATTCAAAAAATACACTGTTTAACTTACCTTTACATCTTAAATCATCTGCAATTATTATTATTGAATTCTGAATAAAGTCAAAAAATGTAGATGGCTTATCGTAAAAAAATGGTAAAAAGCTATCTATAGTCTCAAAGGTTGAAGTTTCTCTTAATGTTTCTAGATTCCTATTTATTATACCAATTATTCTTTCTTCAGCTTCTTTATCTTTTTTTTCTTTAATATTTTCTATTACTACAGAAAGTTCTTGTTTTATTAAATCATATCCGCGTTCAATATTACTTTCCTCTAAGATAATTTCTTTTGCTGGAAATATATCCACTTTAGTTACTTTTTCAATACTCCTCTGAGATCCTGTATTAAAAGTTCTTATGGATTCAATTTCATCTCCAAAAAATTCAATCCTATAAGGCATATTAGATATAGGCGGAAATATATCAAATATACCTCCTCTTATGGAAAACTGCCCTTTACTATCTACAGTTTCTACTCTTTCATAACCCGATAAAATGAGTTCTCTACCGAATTTTTCCAAATCGATAGTATCCCCAAGACCAATATTAAATGTATATTTCTTATACAAGTCTACAGGGGAATAATAGGATGAAAAAGCTTCAATTGAAGTTACTATTATCTTTCTTCCCTTTAGAAGCATCTCTTTTATGATTTTTATTCTTTCCCATCTTAAATCACCAGAAATTGCATCCACATTATAAAAAACTACATCTTTAGTTGGAAAATAATACACATTTGACAAATATAAAGATAAATCCTCATGTAGCTTTTTTGCCTCCATATCATTATCTGTTACAACAACAAAAGGAGCATTCATTTCTTCATATACGCTGTAAATAAAATAACTTCTTGCGGACTCAGATAATCCTGTTATTCCAATTGGGAACTTATTTTTATTTATATTATGTATTACATTTATAAATTCTCTACTTTCTCTTAAAGGCTGAATAAGCCCCCTAAACCTCATACTAACACCTCTTAATTACTAAACCTTGAGACCATTAAAATTATTCATGGCCTCGCAGATACCTTTTGTTATTATGCACTCTACCGCATCAATTACTGCACTAAATACTTTTTCAGCTTCTGCTCTGTCATCATTATTAAATCTTCCAAGGACATGACTTATTAGATCTCCTTTAGGTTCACCAACTCCAACTTTCACTCTCGGAAATACATCTGTGGAAAGATTTAATATTATATTTTTTATACCGTTGTGACCACCAGCACTGCCGCTTTTTCTTATTCTCATTCTTCCAACCTCAAGACTAATATCATCATATATTATTATTACATTTTCACTTTGTATCTTATAAAAATCACAAGCCTCTTTAACACTCTCTCCGCTTAAGTTCATAAAAGTAGTAGGCTTTAAAAAAATCACTTTTTCTTGTTCTAATTTTCCTTCTCCATACACTCCTTTAAATTTTGTCCTGTTCATGTTAATATTATACTTATCACACATCAGATCTAAAACATCAAACCCCACATTATGTCTTGTTTTCTCATATTCTTTACCAGGATTGCCCAGCCCAACTATTAGATACACTTTATATTACTTCCTCCTTAATTTTATCACAATATAATACATATAAACAGAGTTCTAAGTATCGGTTTGTAATACTTAGAAATCGTTATCCAGGTACGTATCCACTCTTTACTCCCACTTTACGAAAAACAGAGAACAAAAATCTTTGATTTTCTGTGAATCGCTTTCACAGAGTGCGATGGGATTATCAGAGTGGATAGTCATCGGATAAAAAATAATAACTTAAAAATATCTAAATACATTATACTAAATATTTACTAAAATAAAAATCAGCAGTAAATATTAAATTACTGCTAAATATTTTTACATTCCATAACTGGCTGCTTTTATTATACTTCTTAGAACATATTAATAACCATAGTAAGATATCATTAAATCTTCACTTAAGTAAAATTCCTATAGATTTCACTAATAATCATCAATTGTCGAAAACAGGTCTTTCCAATAATTTAACATTAAATCTAATTATTTTTCCCTGTCTAAGTACTTTACATGGAACAGAATCCCCTACTTTATGCCTATTAACAATATCTTGAAGTTCATTTTTAGATTGTATTTTTACACTATCAAATTCTACTATTATGTCATTAGCTTTTATACCTGATTCCTGTGCTCCGGCATCATTTTTAATTTGCTTCACAAGCACACCTTTTGTCTTTCTATCTTCTGATACATAATCCTCAGGAATGATACCTAGATCAGGTCTTATTACTCTTCCATTTTTTATTATGGAATTTATTATCTTTTTTGCATCATTTATAGATATAGCAAATCCCATTCCCTCTACATTTTCATCAGCACCTATTTTAAAACTATTTATACCTATAACTTCCCCACTTTCATTGCAAAGAGCTCCACCACTATTTCCTTGGTTTATAGCTGCATCTGTTTGAAGCAAATTGTAAGTTGTAGTAACCCCGGTTGAAGAATCCTGTATTCCTATTTTTCTATTTACAGCACTTATAATACCCGCTGTAACAGACCCTGAAAATTCATTTCCCAAAGGATTTCCTATAGCAATAGCTGTATCACCTACCTGCACTTTAGATGAGTCTCCAAAAACTGCCGCTGGTAAATTAGGTGCATCAACCTTAATAACAGCCAAATCGGACATAGCATCATACCCTACAACTGTTGCATTGAAGGGCTTAGAATTTTTTCCATTAGACAGTTTAACAAGATGCTTGCTTGTGCCTTTAATAACATGATAATTTGTTACAATATAACCATCAGACTTAAAAATTATTCCTGACCCACTATAGCTATTTTCACCATTCAAAGTATTATCGTTACTGTTATTTATCCCTACAACACTCTGACTTACAGTTTCAGCTACTCTAGTAATAGGATTTTGGGAAATATTATTAACACCTGTAGAAGCCTTGTTACTTTGAAAAAAGGAAGAATTATTATTCTCTATTGCACTATTATATTTTTTACTTGAGATGTAGCCTCCAGTTATTCCACCTGAAAGAGCGGCGATCAAAACAAAGATTACTCCTTTACAAATTTTAACAAATATACGATTATGGTTCTTTTTTCTAAATTTTATTTTTCCTCCAAAATCATCTTTCTTTGTTTCTATTTCATGCCATTCCACATCTTTAACAATTCTACTATCATCTTTCAAAGTAACACCTCCCACTATATAAAATTAAATAACGATTAATTATTTGCCTTTGTCAATGTAAATGTAAATTCAACTCCGGTATCTTTAATATTTTTTACCCATATATCTTCTCCATGCTGAGTAAGTATGCTTTGAACTATAGGTAATCCAAGTCCTGTGCTAACTTTAGAGGTTCTAGATTTATCTTTTTTGTAAAACCTATCCCAAATGTGCTTTAAAGCATCTTCTGATAAAGGCTTGCTTTCATTGTAAATTGAAATAAAAATCTTATCTCCCTTTATTTTTGTTGCAATGCTAATCTTTCCCTCATTTACTACATATTTAACAGCATTATCAATCAAATTTGTCACAACTTGCATTATTCTGTCCATATCTCCCATTGCATAGGAATCATCTTTGTCAAAATATACATCTACTACTAATTTCTTTTCGTTTATTTTAGGCTCAAACTTTATAACTGTACGCCTTATTATCTCGTTAATATTAAGTTTAGTTATATTCAGAGTTAACTGCCCAGATTCTATAGCTGATAAATCCAATAGGTCATTTACAAGTCTCGTTAATCGCTGAGTTTCATCATAGGCCAAAGATAGATAATATTTTTCTTTTTCTGCTGGTATGACTCCATCCAATATTCCTCCAATAAATCCCTTAATAGAAGTTATTGGAGATCTTATTTCATGGGAAACGTTTGAAATAAATTCTCTTCTATTTTTTTCAATCTTAGTTATAGAATCTGCCATATAGTTAAAAGAATTTGCCAGCTCTCCGATTTCATCCTCTGATTTAATTTCAACTCTTTTTTCTATATCTCCATTAGCTATTTTTCTAGCTGCATAGTTTATTTTACCAAGGGGATTAACAATAATTTTCTGTGAAAGGTGATATATAACAATACAGGCTATTATTATGGCAAACGTGGCCAATACCCAAATTATATAGTATACTTTTATAAGGGGTCTCTTTATTTCAGACAAAGAGGTATTCATCATTATAGCCCCTTCAAAGCCATTACTATTATCTGAAATTGGAACGATATATGTATGTACAGGTACATTGAAGGTATCTCCATATACGTCTTTTCTAGCAATAATATTTCCTTTCCTAAGCTGTTCAATATCACCATTTAAAATTATTTGTTTATCAAGTAATTTGGCATTAGTTTCATTAGAAACTGCATAGACGTAACCATATTTCCCTATTAAAAGTATATTTGCATTAAAATAGTGTTCAAGATTCTGCAGTGTATCGTTTAGGAAATCATAGGACATACCACCCTGCATGTAATTTATTGCTACAGGTTTTATAAGTGCAGCCCCTCTAGAAAGTTCATCCTCTCTTTGTTGAAAATAGTAGGATTCAAACCAAACAGACAAAAGTCCTGAAACAATAATGAAACTTATAGCTATGATAATAGTATATGTTGCTATCATCTGAGAAAATAGTCCCTTTTTCATACACTACTTCACCTCAAATTTATATCCAACACCCCATACTGTTTGAATTTGCCAATTCGATCCTCCTTGAAGCTTCTCTCTTAACCTTTTAACATGCACATCTACAGTTCTTGAATCTCCTGGGTAGTCATATCCCCATACTTCACATAAAAGCTGTTCCCTTGTAAATACTCTATTTCTATTGTTTGCGAGATAATATAATAATTCAAATTCCTTTGGCGGCATCTTTATCTCTTCTCCATTATATACAACAGAATAAGAATTTATATCTATTAATAAACCATCAAAGCTTAATTTTTCTTTGCCTCTATTATCCGTATTATATCTTCTCAATACCGCTTTTACTCTTGCTATGAGTTCTTTAGCTTCAAAAGGTTTAACAATATAATCATCAGCTCCAAGCTCAAGCCCCAAAACCTTATCAAAGGTCTCTCCTTTAGCTGTAAGCATAATTACAGGAGTTTCATATTCCTTTCTTATGGCCTTCAAAACATCTATACCATCTACATGAGGCAGCATTATATCTAAAAGCACCAAATCTGGTTTGCATTCTATAAAAGCATCTATAGCTTCTTTTCCGTCATAACACAGCCTTGTACTGTACCCTGAGCTTTCAAGATATATTTTTATTATATCTGCTATGTTTTCATCATCATCAATAATTAAAATTGTTCCTAATGTTCCTTCCATTCTTATACCTCCTATAGGTATTACTATTACCATAGTAATTATAATTTATCATATTTATTTGATTTAATCATGAATGTTACAAATTATTAATTATAATTTAAAATATAGTAAAACATCGCAAAACTAAATTGTAGATTGCGATGTTTTACTTCTATTGATTTGGACATCGTAAATAAACAACCAGTTAATATACTCTCATCTTTAACTTATTATTTATTTTCAAATGCCTTACATAATTTATATTAATTTTTATCTATTGCTTCATCAAATATTTTACTTACTGAAACATCCTCATATATTCTTCTTATGGCTTCCGCAAAAATATTTGCTACAGATAAAATTTTTATCTTATTGCTGCAATTTTCCTCATCAACAGGTATTGTATCTAATACTACTACCTCTTTAAGACTGGATTTTTCAATTCTCTCCATTGCAGGCCCTGACAATACTCCGTGAGTACAGCAAGCATATATCTCTTTTGCCCCCAAATTTGTAAGTGCATCTGCTGCATTGGTAATTGAACCGGCTGTATCTATCATATCATCTACTAATATAACTTTTTTTCCATCTATATTACCAATAACGCTCAATACCTCTGATACATTTGGTTTTGGTCTTCTCTTATCAACTATAGCTATTGGAACTTCAAGTCTTTCTGCAAATTTTCTAGTTCTCTTCACTCCACCTATATCAGGTGATACTGCAACTAATTCATCCTTATTAAAGTCCAATTCTTTAAAATATTTAGCCAAAATTGGTGCACCTTCTAAATGATCAACAGGTATATCAAAAAATCCTTGAATTTGTGCTGCATGCAGATCCATTGTAAGCACTCTGTCTGCACCTGCTGTATGTATAAGATCGGCTACAAGCTTTGCTGTTATTGGCTGTCTTGCCTTTGCTTTTCTGTCCTGTCTTGCATAAGCATAATGTGGTATAACGGCAGTTATTCTTCCTGCTGATGCCCTCTTAAGAGCGTCCAGCATAATTAAAAGTTCCATAAGACTGTCATTAACAGGTTCACAAAGAGTCTGTACCACAAATACATCTGCCCCTCTTACGGTTTCATTAATATCAACGTAAGTTTCCCCATTGCTAAATTTACTTACCTTAGAATCTCCTACTTTAATTCCTAATATATCTGCAATACTCTTTGCCAAATCAGGATTTGAATTACCTGTAAATATTTTTATATTTTTTCCATGACATATCATAATAAAATAATCCTCCTAAAGTTTATTTCTTTAAATTCTTTTTTGATACCCAGTCTTTTTTATTAACCTGTCTTGCCCTAGCTATTGCTAATGATCCTTCTGGAACTTTTTCAGTTATTGTTGATCCCGCTGCAATATATGTATTGTCTTCAACTTCTACTGGTGATACTAAATTGGTATTGCACCCTATAAATGAATTATTACCAATTATGGTCTTATGTTTTTCTTTTCCATCATAATTTACCACTACTGTTCCGCAACCAAAATTACAGTCATTTCCAACTTCTGCATCACCTATGTATGTTAAATGTGATACTTTAGTGTTGTCGCCTATTTTGGATTTCTTAATTTCAACAAAATCACCTATTCTAGCATGACTTCCGATGCTAGTCTCTGGTCTTATATATGCAAAAGGTCCTACTGTAGTATTACTGCCTATTTTACTCTCTAAAATTACAGAACTCTGTATAGTTACATTTTCACTGATAATACTATTTACGATTCGAGAATTAGGATAAAGAATGCATCCCTCTTTTATTATGGAATTACCTTCAATTACATTCCCAGGATATACTATTGTATCCTTTTCTATCTGTACATCTTCACCAATATATGTACAATTAGAATCAATAATAGTAACTCCATTTTCCATATGTTTTTTATTAATTCTATCTCTCATTATTCTCTCAACTTCAGACAATTGAACTCTTGAATTAACCCCTAGAGTTTCCTCAAAATCAATAGGCATTGCACCAATTTTTTCTCCAGCTTTTCTTAATATCTCAATCATGTCCGTTAAGTAGTATTCTTTTTGAGCATTATCATTATTAATTTTTTCTAATCCATTTAAAAGAATTTTTATGTCAAAACAATACATCGCTGCATTGATTTCTTTAACTTTCAGCTCGTCAGGACTGCAATCCTTATGCTCAACTATTTTCTCTACGTCATCTTGAGAGTTCCTTATAATTCTGCCATAGCCATCAGGGTGTTCTAATATTGAAGTTAGCAGAGTAGCTTTATATCCACCTTGTTCATGGAATTTAATGAATTTTTTAACAGTGTCTCCCGATATTAAAGGAGCATCCCCTGCAAAGATTGCCACAATTCCATCCTTATCTTTCAAAAATTCTTTAGCGCACATAACAGCATGTCCTGTACCTAATTGTTCACTCTGAAAAGAATAAGTTACATTTTTATCTCTTGTAGCTATCTTTACTTGGTCAGCTCCTTTTCCTATTATAATATTGATAGATTCAAAATCTGACTTTCTCATCACATCAATTACGTGATTTAACATTTCCTTACCACAGACTTTATGCAGTACTTTAGGTAAATCCGATTTCATCCTTTTGCCTTTGCCACCTGCCAAAATCAAAACACACTTATCCATGTTTACACCTCTTTTTGTACATTTTACGACAATTAACCTTTATCATTATATTTTATTATTAAAGTATTTTCAAGATAATAGGACATTTTTTCAAGTTTCTTGAAAAGCCATCCAGTTGAATTCACAGAAAATAAAAAGGAGTATTACCTCCTTTTTATTTTATTCTTCACTTTCTGTTTTTGTTTCTTCTTCATTTTTTACTTTTTCGTATTCATCCAAAATTGCCGTTTGTATTTTTTCTCTTGTTGTAGTGTTTATAGGATGTGCTATGTCCTTAAATTCTCCATCTGGAGTTTTTCTACTAGGCATAGCAATAAAAAGACCATTCTGACCTTCGATAACCTTTATATCATGAACAACAAATTCATTATCGAATGTAACTGAAACTATGGCTTTCATTTTTCCCTCTGTAGTTATTTTCCTGATTCTTACATCTGTAATCTGCATTATTCAACTCCACCTCCAAGATGCTTTATAAGTCTTATATTCTCTATATTTTATATTTTTCCTTCTTATTTTTCAAAAAATTTATAATTTTTATGAAAATTTTATTATTTTTTATTCTCCGATGGAATCAGAACTGCCGTTCCATCCTCAGAAACACCGTTAAATTTTAAAATTGATATGTAATTATCCACAAGTTTTCTTTTATTTTCCACATTGTCCACTAATATACCAATTCCTAAAACTTCACTATCAAATTCCTTTAATAGATCAATAATTCCTAATGCAGTTCCTCCAGCCTTCATAAAGTCATCAATAAAAATACATTTACTTCCTCTTTTCATTGATCTTTTAGATAAAGACATATTCTGTATCCTTTTACTTGATCCACTTAAATAATTTATACTTACAGTAGGCCCCTCCGTAACCTTACTGTCTCTTCTTACTATAATAAGTTGTACTCCCAATAATTTGGCCACCTCATAAGCAAGAGGTATTCCCTTTGTTTCTACCGTAACTACATAATCTATTGACAATTTATTGAAATTTAATGACAGAATAGTTGCAGCCTTATGCACCATTTCAGGATTATACATTATATCGGTCATATAAATAAAGTTTCCTGGTATTATTCTATTCTTTTCTTTTAGAATAATACATAATTCATTGGCAAATTTCTCTTTCTCTGCTTCCGAAACGTTACAGGCATATTTAATTCCACCAGAAGCGCCCGAAATTGTTTCAATATTTCCAATCTTAAGTTTATTTAATATATCCCTTATAATAACTATATCTTCACTTATTGTTGATTTAGCTGCATTAAATATCTCAGTAAAATTATTTAAATTTATAACTTTATTAGGCTTTTCAACTAATATTTTAGTTATAGCTGCTATCCTCTGATTCCTACTAAATTTTTCCATCCCATCACCTGTTTACATTAAAATTACGAATTATTTATGAAATAATTTTCTTATTATTCATATTTTATGCTATATTATAGCCTTTATCAATAGAAATATTCCCGTTTTTCTATGTTATTGATTATTTTATGTATTGCTTTTTTCTATATTTGTATATAATTTAAGAAGGGGAATTTTTAATTATAACTATTTTCAAAATTCGTTAGGAGTAAAACTTCTCTGATATATACAAATTAATTAGTTAATATTTTAAGGAGTTGGTTTCATGAATTTTAATTTAAATATGGATTTTAAGAAAAAGGTTCATTTTATAGGTATAGGCGGTATTAGCATGAGCGGACTTGCTCAAATTCTACTTAAGAGAGGATACACTGTATCAGGTTCAGATATGAAAGCATCTCCTCTCACAAAAAAATTATCAGAGCTTGGAGCAGAAATATATATAGGGCATGATAAGAATAATCTTAAGAATGTAGACTTAGTAATATATACCGCTGCTATCCCTGACACAAATCCAGAACTGGCAGAAGCTAAGCTGTTAAACCTTCCGCTGCTGACAAGAGCAGAGTTTTTAGGATTAATAATGAAAGGTCACAAATATAATGTGGCTATATCTGGAACCCATGGTAAAACTACAACTACCTCCATGATTTCTCATATAACTTTAGAAGAAAATTTAGACCCCACTATTCTTGTTGGCGGCGAGCTTGATATTATTGACGGCAATGTGAGAACTGGAAAAAGTGAATATTTTATTACTGAAGCCTGTGAATATAAAGCTTCATTTTTAAAGTTTTACCCTTATATAGGTATAATTCTTAACGTGGATGCAGATCATTTGGATTATTATAAGGACATAGATGATATTCAGAATACCTTTGAAAAATTCACTAACCTCATTCCAAAGGATGGATATCTGATTGCTAATGCAGATGATACAAGAACCTCTGCAATTGCCTCAAAAACTAACTGCAATGTTGTAACCTTCGGTATAGATAACGGTACTATAACTGCCAAAAATATATCCTTTGATACAAAGGGCTGTGCTTCCTTTGATGTTTATAATGCTAATGATTTCTTATTTAATATAAAGCTTAATGTTCCTGGAAAACATAATATACTGAATGCTTTAGCTTCAATCAGCTGTGCTCTAATACTTAATATAAATAAATCTTCTATATTAAATGGACTCTCAAGCTTTGGTGGAACCCATAGAAGATTTGAATATAAAGGTGAAAAAAACGGTGTAACAGTAATAGATGATTATGCACATCATCCAACAGAAATAAAAGCTACTTTATCAGCTGCTAAAAATTATCCTCACAAAAGAATACTTTGTATTTTTCAGCCTCACACTTATTCAAGAACACTTTCTCTTTTTGATGAGTTTAGTAAAGCTTTTACTGATACAGATGAGCTTATATTAGCAGATATTTATGCCGCTAGAGAAAAAGATACAGGTGTTGTCAGCTCAAATACACTTGCAAATTCTATAAGAAAAAATAATGTAAAATGTGAAAATATACACAGTTTCCAAGAGATAGTTACCTATCTTAACAATAACTTAAAAGAAGGAGACCTACTTTTAACTGTAGGTGCTGGAAATATATTTGAAGTTGGAGAAATGTATTTAAAAAATTAGAAGAAATTAGAAACTTTTATTGACAAATATTTTTTAATAATTTATGATAGAAACATAATGTTAATTTAAGGAGGTAGGAAAATGAGATACGGAATTTTATTTAGCAATACAATAACTTTTTATAAAAATTTAAAATTTAGTCCTACCTTAAAAGATGTACTTTATAATTAACTTAAAGTTTGTTTTTAATGGTCATGGGCTAATACCCATGACTTTTTATTTTTTAATTTGTATTAAATTATGCAAAAGTTCATGGTAAATCATGGGCTTTTTTATTTTTTATGAACAGATTTCTAAATAATAACTACATAAAGGGGGCTTCATTAATTGAAAAAAATACTGAAATATTTACCTAAATATCGTCTTCTTATACTAATACCATCAATAGCAATGCTTTTAGGTATTGGACTTGATATGTTAAATCCATATTTAGTACAGATAATGATAGATAAGGTAATAATATTAAAAAGATATGAACTACTAACTAAACTTCTTATTTATATAGGTCTTATATCTACATTAAGAGCTATTCTTGGGTATGTAAAAGAATATTGTTTTGATTATATGTCTACTAAAGTAACCACAGATATAAAAAAAGACTTATTCGATCACATTCAAAACCTTTCCTTTAGCTATTTTGACAATATGAATACAGGAGAACTAATGTCAAGAATAGGAGAAGACATAGAAAATGTATGGAAATCTTTAGGCTTTGGAATAAATTTAATAATAGAAAATATGTTATATTTTATTATTGCTTCCATAATACTTTTTAAGTTAAATTGGATACTTGCAATTACCTGCCTGGCTACTATGCCTATATTAATCTATATAACTGCTAAATTAAAAAAAGAAACGGACTCTCAATTTGACAAGATAAGTGACCAAATAGTTGTATTAAATACTACAGCTCAAGAAAATATTGCTGGAGTAAGACTGGTAAAGGCTTTTGCCAGAGAAAAGCATGAAATATTAAAGTTTTTAAAATTAAATACTATTAATTTTAATCTAAATGTAGGATTAAATTATATATGGAGTAAGTATAATCCACTACAAGATTTCTTGGGGAATATATCAACACTACTAGTTGTATGCGTTGGCGGTATATTAGTTATAAAAAACAATATGAGCATAGGTACTTTAGTAGCCTTTAATTCCTATGTTTGGATGTTAATATGGCCAATAAGAATGATTGGTACCTTTACAAATGTAGTTTCCCAAGGCTCAGCTTCAGCAAAAAAAATAGATAAAATATTTAACATAAAACCAGAAATAGTAAGTCCTAAAAATTCAATCTCTCTTAATAATATTAAAGGAGAAATAGAATTCAAAAACGTAACCTTTAAATATAATAGTGAAACTGTTTTAAAAAATATTAATTTAAAAATACCAGCCAAAAGCACAGTGGCAATAATGGGTACTACTGGTGCTGGCAAATCCTCTTTGATAAATCTAATAGGAAGATATTATGATGTTGCTGCTGGAAGTGTTTCGGTAGATGGAGTAGATGTTAGAGATTTAAATATGGAACTTTTAAGAAGGCAGATGTCCATAGTTCCACAGGACACCTTTCTTTTCTCTGATACTATCGAAAATAATATAAAATTCAGTAATATAAATGCTTCTAAAGCTGAAATTGAAAAAGCTTGCAGTGATTCCTGTGCTCTAAATTTTATAAATAAACTTGAAGAAGGCTTTAACACTATTATTGGCGAAAGGGGAATAGGTCTTTCTGGCGGTCAAAAGCAAAGACTTTCCATAGCCAGAGCACTGGTTAAAAATTCAAAAATACTAATTTTAGATGATTCTACCTCAGCTTTAGACATGGATACAGAATATAATCTACTGAAAAATCTTTATAACAGACAAGAAAAAATAACTACTTTTATAATTGCCCATAGAATATCAGCTGTAAAGAACGCAGACATTATTGTATTTTTGGAAAATGGTGAAATAGTAGAAACTGGAACTCATAAAGAATTAATTGACAAAAAGGGACGTTATTACGAAATTTATTATGAACAATTTAAATCTTTAGAAGATGATGAAAATGAGGTGATATAATGGCTAAGAATTCAATAAGGCAAGATGAAGATATAAATGATATCTCCAATAAAGATTTAATAATTAGATTATTCAGTTACTTAAAGCCCTACAAATTAAAGGTATTCTTTATATTAATACTCCTGATTTACGTAATGATATGCGGTCTTTTAAATCCCTATTTAATGAAAATAGCTATTGATAAATATATTTCAGTAAAAAATCTACAGGGTCTTATTTTTATAGCTATTATCATGTTCCTGCTGAATTTTTTATCAATGCTTGCTTCAAAAACAAGTATTCGAATGATGTCTAGGGTTACAAATAAAGTTTTACTGAAGATAAGACAACAGCTTTATGAACACATTCAGAAACTTTCCTTTTCCTTTTTTGATAATAGACCCGTAGGAAAAGTTTTAGCTAGGGTAATAGGTGATGTAAACTCTCTCCAAGAGTTATTCTCCACCAGCTTAACAAGCTTTATACCTGAAATATTAACACTTATATGCGTAACTTTTATAATGTTTTATATGAACTTTAAGCTAGCTTTAGTTTCTATAGTCGTTCTTCCCTTCCTGTCAATTGCTCTTTTTTCCGTAGAGACAATTGCCAGAAGCAGATGGCAAAATTATAGGAGAAAAAGATCAAATTTGAATGCCTATACCCATGAAGATTTTTCCGGCATACGAGTAATAAAAGGCTTTGCTGAAGAAGAAAAAACATCAAGAAATTTTTTATTGTTTACAAAAGATATGATGAATTCTTTTGTAAAAGCAGTAAGATTAAATGACTCCTTTTGGCCAATAGTTACTCTATCCTCTGGCATAGGTACTGTACTGGTTTTTGGATATGGAATTTCTCTTATAAAATCAGGCAGTATAACTATCGGAACCATGGTTGCTTTTATTTCTTATATAAGTATGTTTTGGAGACCTATTATAAATATAAGCAATTTTTATAATACTCTTATCACAAACTTTGCTGCTGGTGAAAGAATATTTGAAATTCTTGATATTAAACCAGATATAATCGATATTAAAAATGATATTATGCCTAAAATAAAAGGTACTGTGGAATTTAAAAATTTAACTTTTTCCTATAATAATGACACCACTATTTTAAACAATCTTAATTTCAAAATAATTCCTGGAGAAACTGTAGCCTTAGTTGGACCTACTGGTTCTGGTAAAACTACAATAGTAAACCTTATAAGCAGATTTTATGATGCTACCAAAGGTGATGTACTAATTGACGGTAAAAGTGTCAAAAATTTTACTATAGAATCTTTAAGATCTCAAATGGGAATAATGCTTCAAGACACTTTCCTATTTTCCTCTACTATAAGAGAAAATATAAGATATGGAAAACTTGATGCCACTGATGAAGAAGTTATAGCTGCTGCAAAATCAGCTAATGCTCATGGTTTTATCATCAATCTTGAAAAAGGCTACGATACGGAAGTTAATGAAAGAGGTTCTAGACTTTCAGTTGGGCAAAGGCAGCTTATATCCTTTGCAAGAGCACTTCTTGCAAATCCAAGAATATTAATTCTTGATGAGGCTACCTCTAATATAGATACTTATACAGAGAAGCTTGTGCAAGAGGGAATACAGAAATTGCTAATTGGCAGGACTTCTTTTGTAATAGCTCATAGACTTTCTACTATTAGAAATGCTGATAAAATTATGGTTATAGATAATGGCAATATAGCTGAAGCTGGAACTCATAGGGAATTAATGAAATTGAAAGGATTATATTATGACTTATTTATGTCACAATATAAATTTCTTAATGAAACTAATTAATTATGTAGAAATGAATGGCAAAACAAATATTCTGATACTTGAAGATGAATTAAAAAAGGGATGTATCACAATGTATATATGCATTGTGATACATCCCTTTAGCTATTTTACTATTAAAAATAATTATTAAAATCTATTTTTGAATAATTGAATGAGGCCGTTCCCAAATTTACTCCTTATTTTTTTATAATTTTATGTGTAAAATCCTATAAATTAGGCAAAATATAATAGAATGTAAAAAGTCTATTTTTATCATGGGAGTGATTAACATGAGAAATTTTATTATTTCAGCAGGCATGGATTTAGTCCTAATACTTATATCATATTTTTTATTTAGAAGTATTATTAGTGGACCTACTCGTCATAGATTTTATGAAAAATTCATGAGCTCTTTTGCAAAATTTGTTATTTATATATTTGTAGCTTCAATATTAATTACTGGTATAACTGCTCTAATTGTTTATAGAACCAGATATGTAGTATATATTAATATCATTGCACCGGCACTGGTCTCTATACTTATAGGCTTCATAGTGTCTGTGGTACCTACAAGGGGTGCTGGGGATAAAAGGCATAAGTCTTCACATTGATAGAATAAATTTTTTATAAAGCTATCACAACAAAAATAGGATTTAGCAGTAATTATCTTTCCAGCACTAAATCCTATTTTTTATTTACCCTTTAGTCTTATTAATAATTTAATAAATATTTATAGATCTACTTTATTTTCAATTATATATGATGTTAAGAAAAACCATACCCAAAATATTACAATACCGAATATAATTGCAGATATATTAAATGCTATAATGCCACTATTAAAAAGTAAATCACTACCAGCACTGCTTATATTTACTTTAAATCCATTAATTACATTAAAAGATATTTTTTGTGGAAACAAATGTTGAAGTCCATCAGTTATAAGTCCATTAATAATCGATATTATTATAAAAACTATAAATGCTGCAAATTTTCCTCCTCTTTTTTTTGTTATTGCCATTCTTGTTAAAGATATCGCAAAATATATACCCATAAGCAAAGTAACAGCCTGTATACACATAGATATTAACGCTATTATAAATAATTTTGTTATACTTAATCCTATTCCCAAAGAGTCTAATTCCATTTGAATATTTACTTCACGTCCTATAAAATAAACTATAAATAACCCTGTTATAATGTAAATTATTATATAAAAAATTAAGGAAACTATAAGTTTAGACCCTAAAATAGAATACCCCTTTTGAGGTAAAGTATAAGTTAAGTACCCTTTATCATCATATAAATCCTGACTAAATAGATTTATACACCATATAAGCAAAACTACTCCTGCTAATCCTAGTATAAAAAAAGATAAAAATACTATTGCTGCATTAGGCCAAACTTCTAATCTGCTCATAAGGGCTAAATTTAAAATTACGGCAATTGCCACCAGTATTCCAAAGGCCTTATATTTTCCTATAAGTTCATATTTAATAAGCTTCAACATTATTGAAATACCTCCCTGTACAATTCATCTATAGATTTACTTTTTTCAACCCTAAGTTCTTCTGCATTACCCTGGAGTATGATTTTACCTTCTGAGATAAAAGCTACATCATCAAATAATCTCTCAATGTCATTTACCAAATGGGTTGTTACAAGCATGGAGGAATCCTCTCTGTAATTATCCAGAATTGCATTGAGTATCTTTTCTCTTGCAGTAGGGTCAACTCCACCTAAAGGTTCATCTAAAATATAAAGCTTTGCCTTTCTGGCAAGGGTAAGGGAAAGATTTAACTTTTCCAGCATACCCTTAGAAAGTGCTGTTACCCTGTCATTTTCATCTAAAGTCATAAACTTCAAAAGTTCCCTGCATTTATTTTCATCAAAATCCTTAAACATATCCTTATAAAACTTTACTGCATCCCTAATCTTCATCCATTTATAAAGGAAATTCACATCAGGCAAATATGCAACAACTGATTTTGTATATACTCCCGGGTTCTGTCCATCAATTTTTATTTCTCCTGAACTATGTCTTAAGACTCCAGCTGCAATTTTTATAAAGGTAGTTTTACCACTGCCATTTGGCCCTAAAAGTCCAACTATTCTCCCTAATGGTATTTCTAAATTTAATCCATTCAAACCTTTCTTTCTAAAATAAGCTTTCGTAAGATTTGACGCTTTAAGTATTGGCTCCATATTTAGCACTTCCCTTCTAATTTTTTACTCAGAATACTAAGTATCTCTTCAGGTTTATACCCTAATTTTGACATACCTTGAATAAAAGCATTTATGAAATCATCAGCCATCTCACTTTTTAATACTTTTATCTTTTCTTCATCCTCTGTAATATATCTTCCCAGCCCTCTTTGGCTATGAGCTACATTTTCTCTTTCTAGCTCTTGGTAAGCTCTTTGAACTGTATTAGGATTCACTTTTATTTGTTCAGCTAATTCTCTAACAGATGGAAGCTTCTCTCCTTTTTTCAGTTCTTCTGTAATAATTCTTTCTTTTATATAGTTCATTATTTGTATATATATTGGAATATTTTCATCGAATTTCATTATATCACCTCCAATTAACTACTGTTATACTTACATAATACACTCCACATTACTATTTGTAAATACCTATAGTTTAATAATTTTATTTTAATTTATTCTTGATTTTTCAGAAACATTTGTATATAATAATACATGTTGCCGGGGTGTGGCGCAGATGGGAGCGCGCGTGGTTTGGGACCATGAGGTCGCAGGTTCAATCCCTGTCACCCCGACCAAAAGATAATTTATAGTAAAAAGTCGATTGTATTTGCAATCGACTTTTTAATTGTGTATATTACAATTTTAATAGTCATATTCTTATACGCGGCAATCTATTAAAAAAATCTTATTCATATGATAAAATCGTAATAAACACAGCATTTATTTACCAAAATTGCTAAAATAATTGATATCTTCATATAAGTCCATATATATAATACACTTGAAATTCCTCAAGTGTATTTTGTTTTTCAAATATATAAAATTCGCATTTAACTAATATTTTATTTAAAATTATAAGTTGCAACCGTTGGTTAACAAATTGCCATTACAGCTTTATAGTCGTAAACTGCTTTTTATTATATTGTTTATCCATCGGCATGTTTTCATTTGGAAGATGTGCAATAGCATCTCATATAGCAATTGGCGGATACACAAAGGGACATATTGCAATTGGAGAGACTGTAAATGGAGTTAGAACAATCGTTATCGAAAATCATAATTTCAATTGTATAAAATCAGAGCAAATAAGATATTTAATCAATGAAGAATATCCACATTTGTGGAAACCAATTATAAACTGGATTACGTCATTTTTTAATTGATACTCTACATTGTATAACTTTCTTTATTAAAATTTCAATAGCAGAAATTTATATTAATAAATGATATAGAACTCTATCTCTATCACTTTTCTATATATTAATATATAATTAATATATAGAAAGGTATCTTTGCAACTTGTAAAACGGTGTGACAAGTATACAATATAAAGAGCAGGGTTAAAATATAGTTATTAGGCATATGAAGAAATAACACTTTAAATATGTAATTATTCCATCTTACAGTTATTTATTTATTTTTTTCAACGTAATGCCATATTCACCTAACAATTAAAAGGAGTTGATTAGCATGAAATCAGAATATAATGATTTGTTCAAGGCTTTAGTAGATGCCTATTATAAAAATGAATTTGAAGTTTTCATAAAAAAAACACTTTCAGATCCTTCTATTAATAAAGAAGAACTTTCTAATATTATCTCTTCTTTCTGTGGTGTAGAATTGAAATATACTGATAGTGACAATTACATAAAAGATTTAAAAACCGCTATAAAAAACTATAAACCTGATCATAAGATTGTGAGTAAAATTAGAGATTGTTCAATAGACTGCGCTGACGAAAATGGTCAGACTTCCTGCCAAAAATCTTGTCCTTTTGATGCCATTTTAATTGATAAGGAAAATAAAACCTCCTATATTGAAAAAGATCTCTGTACTGATTGTGGTTTATGCGTAGAAGGCTGCCCAAATGGTTCTATTTTAGACAAAGTTGAATTTATACCCCTGGCAAATCTCCTAAAAGAAAAACATCCTGTCATAGCTGCAGTGGCCCCCGCTATAACAGGGCAATTTGGAGATGATGTTACTGTAGACCAATTGAGAACTGCCTTTAAAAAAATTGGCTTTGCAGACATGATAGAAGTAGCCTTCTTTGCAGATATGTTAACCTTAAAAGAAGCTTGCGAATTTAATGCCCATGTTAAATCCAAGGATGATCTTATGATTACTTCTTGCTGCTGTCCTATGTGGGTTGGAATGTTAAAGAGAGTCTACAAGGACATGGTGAAATATGTTTCTCCTTCAGTATCCCCTATGATAGCTGCTGGTAGAGTTATGAAAGAATTGAATAACAATTGTAAAGTTGTTTTCATAGGACCTTGTATAGCTAAAAAGGCTGAAAGTAAAAATCAAGATATCTTAGGTGATATTGATTTTGTTTTAACCTTTTCTGAAGTTAAAGATATATTTGAGTCCTTGAACATAGATCCTTCAAAATTACCAGAAGATCCTTCTACAGACTATGCATCCCGTGAAGGAAGGCTATATGCACGTACGGGCGGAGTTTCTATTTCGGTAAGTGAAGCCGTAGCAAGATTATTCCCTCAGAAAAAAGATTTATTTAAAAGCGTACAGGCAAATGGAGTTAAGGAATGTAAAGATATATTAGAAAAAGCTCAAAAGGGCGAAATCCAAGCAAATTTCATAGAAGGTATGGGCTGCGTTGGTGGTTGTGTTGGCGGTCCAAAAGCACTTATTCCAAAGGAAAAGGGTAGAGAAAAGGTTAATGAATTTGCGGAAAATTCAAATGTAAAAATTTCATTAGAAAGTGACCAAATGAAAAAAATATTGAATATGCTAAATATAACTTCCGCCGAAGATTTTATGGATGAAGAAAAAATAAAAATATTTGAAAGAGAATTCTAATATTTATACTCTAGACATATTATGGAAGATCATCAATACATGTAAAATAAGTTAGGAAAATAAATCTTAACTTATTTTACATGTATTATTTAAGGACATGCCTCTATTCTCTCTCACTAATAAAAAAACTTATTCTATTTTACTTTATTACAAGTAAATCATTGTATCATATAATTATCTCTAAAATAAACTATATATTTTTATGTATAAATATGATAACATCTAAATGATAAAGTGCTGAAATCTTTATTTACAGCACTTCTGTCATTTAAATCTAAAAATTAACATAATGTTAAAGAAGATTAAACATTTATATTATAAAATAAATGTACAAATTCATTAAATATTCATAATATATTTTATAGGGTGGTGAGATTTATGAATGCTTTTTTAGATCGTATTCAAAGAAAAGATGCCTCCATACTAATGATTTTTAATAACTCAATAAAATGTAAACTACTAGATATATTAATGCCCATAATTACTTATATTGGTTCTGCCATATTTGGTATCATATTTTGTATTATATCCTTTTTTTATTTTAAAACTAAAATTTTGAGTATAGAAACCGCTACTGCACTTATAGTAAGTTCTTTAATTGCCAGATTTATAAAAGTTCATGTAAGCAGAATAAGACCTTATATAACTTTAAAAAACTTATACACCCGTAAAATAGGAATAGATAATTATTCCTTTCCTTCAGGTCATACAACTGCTGCTTTTTCAATTGGAGTTATGCTAGCCTTAAGTATACCAAGTATTGCTTTTTTTAGTATACTAACTGCCGCAGCTGTTGGGGTTTCAAGAATGTATCTAGGAGTTCATTATCCTACAGATGTCTTCGTAGGAATGTTACTGGGTACTATTACTTCTCTGTCAATATACTTTTTAATTTAATTTGTGAATACATTTTGATAGATGCATATTAAAAATGTAATTCTTTCTTAATATGCATCTATTTTCAATCCTTGCAAATAACTTTTCTTTATATTATAAAAATTTCATGCTATACTTTTGAAGAGGTGATATATTATGCTAAAAGACATTAAAGCTGCCATATTTGATATGGATGGTACTCTTATAGATTCCATGTGGGTTTGGGATTTAATTGATGTAACATACTTGAAAAGGAGAAATTTGATAATGCCTCCAAACCTTAGATCTGATATAGAACATTTAAGTTTTCTTGAGGCAGCTCAATATTTTAAAAATAAATTTAATTTACCAGATTCTTTGCAGGAAATAATGGATGAATGGAATAATATAGCATACCATGAGTACGCTCATAATGTAAAACTAAAGCCCTTTGTAAGAGAATATCTGCTTAAATTAAAATCTCTTGATATAAAATTAGGTTTAGCTACAAGTAACTGTAATCTGCTTTTGGAAACAGTATTAAAAAAACATGATATATATGATCTTTTTAATACTATAAGCACTACAGATGAAGTAAACAGAGGAAAAAATTTTCCAGATATATATCTATTAACCGCCAAAAAGCTTCAGGTCCCACCTAAAAACTGCATTGTCTTTGAAGACATATTGCCTGCTGTAATGGGTGCAAAGGCAGCTGGAATGAAAGTAATCGGAGTTCATGATTCCTATGCAGAACGTCAAAAAAAGGATATTATAGAAAGCGCGGATAAATATATCCATGGATATAAAGAATTAACAGAAGCAGTATAAAAAAATCTGTGATTTTCCTTATAAGTGAAAAATAAATTTCAAGACATTACACTATTTCTATGTGATAATGTCTATTTTATTTGGACCTAAATTGGCAAACAATCTCTATAGTTAAATATTAATCTTTCTATATCTATTTTATAAAGTTAAGAAATTAAATTCCATGAATAACTTTTTATCACTTGCTGAAACTGAAATAATAGGAATATAAGCCATTTTAAATAATATTATAATACTATGTATATGTAATTCTAAATTTTCATATAATCAAGCCCATAAGGAGAGATTATTTTGTTAATCATATTATTTTTAATACTACTAGCTATCTCTGGATATTTTATTTCACATTTTGCCACTATAACTTCAATGCAAAAAAAACAAATAATGCTTCTCGTAAGACAAAATAGTACCCTTAAAGATAAAGTCAATAGGCAAACTTTAATACTTGACAAAATTACTATATATTATAGTGTTCCAAAATATAACTGTGGTGTTGTAGCTAATTCCTCCAATCTTTACATTGCTCCAATAAAAAAATATGGTATACTTTGTAAATTGAATTCTAATAAGGAAGTTGAAATATTAGATTCTGCAAAAATTGATAATAAAATATGGTATGAAGTAAAATTTAAATCTCAAAATAGCCTTAACAATAAAGGCTGGATAGAAGCGGAAAATATAATGATTTTTGAAAATAACCTTATTAAAAATACCAATAATAATTAAAGGGCATACTCAATCCTGATAAGCCCTCTAATTCTAAATTATTTTTATTATCAAATAAAAACCACTTTAGATGTTTTGATCTGCACCATATTCTCCATACTATACTATTCTATTACAGCATTTTAATCCTCTAGCAAAGAATATATAGTATGTTGCTCATTTTGGGAATAACTCTACGCTTAAATCATTTTACAAAGTATCAATCTTTTTTATTTGTCTTTTTACTATGTTTAGTTCCAGAATTATTTGCTTTCTTTTCCTTTTCTTGTTGACTTCCACAAGAAGAATCATGCTTTTCACTCATAGTCTTTATCCCTCCTAAAATAAAAATTTAATCGTAATATTACACTAATATTTTCTTCAATTTACGAATTATAATACTATGAATTTAATGACAAAAATAAAAAGAGCCAGTTTAAATAAACTGACTGCTTTTCTAGATCTATTACACTATTTTAGTCGTCCACTCTTCGCAATTCCATATATCAGTAACTACATCTTGGTAAAACTCTGGTTCATGGCAAACCAATAGTATACTTCCCTTATACTCCTTTAAAGCTCTTTTTAATTCTTCCTTAGCTTCAACATCTAGGTGGTTAGTTGGCTCGTCCAATACCAATATATTTGTTTCTCTATTAATAAGTTTGCAAAGTCTAACTTTTGCCTGTTCTCCACCACTTAAAACTGTAATCTTACTTTCTATGTGCTTGGTAGTAAGTCCACATTTAGCTAGTGCAGCTCTAACCTCATACTGAGTAAAGCTTTGAAATTCATTCCATACTTCTTCTATGCAGGTATTATAATTAGCCTTTTTTATCTCTTGTTCAAAATATCCTATCTGCTGATAATCTCCTAAGGTAACAGATCCTGAAATTGCAGGAATTTCTCCTAATAGACTTTTTAGTAATGTAGTTTTTCCTAGTCCATTAGCTCCTACCAATGCAATTTTCTGCCCTCTTTCCATCTTTAAATTAAGAGCTTTTGATAATGGCGTATCATAACCTATTTTTAAATTATCCGTTTCAAAAATGAGTTTTCCAGATGTTTTACCAACCTTAAAATTAAACTCCGGCTTTGGTTTTTCCTGAGTTAATTCGATCATTTCCATTTTATCTAATTTTTTCTGTCTTGCCTTTGCCATACCTGTAGTTGCAACTCTAGCTTTATTTCTTGCAACAAAATCCTTTAATTTGGCTACTTCAGCTTGTTGCCTCTCATAGGCTGCCTCTAACTGTTTCTTATTAGCCTCATATACTCTCATGAAATCATCATAATTTCCTGCATATCTATTTAATTTTCTATTTTCCACATGATATATGAGATTAATTACACTATTCAAGAATGGAATATCATGAGAAATTAATATAAATGCATTCTCGTAAGCTTCTAAATATCTCCTTAGCCATTCTACATGCTTCTCATCAAGGTAATTTGTAGGCTCATCTAAAAGCAGTATATCTGGATTCTCCAGTAGTAATTTTGCCAACAATACCTTAGTTCTCTGTCCTCCACTTAAATCTGTTACATCTCTATCTAATCCCACATCTGTAAGTCCTAACCCCTTTGCTACTTCCTCTACCTTTGCATCTATCATATAAAATCCATTATTGTCCAGCACATCCTGTATGGTTCCCATTTTCTCAAGCAGCTTTTCCAAGGTATCTTCATCTGCCTCAGCCATTTTTTCTGTTACATTCATAAGTTCAGCTTCAAGATCAAATAAATATTTAAAGGCTCCTTTTAATACATCTCTTATACTTTGGCCCTTCTGAAGTTGTGCGTGCTGATCCATATATCCTACTCTTACATTATTGGACCATTCTACTTTCCCCTCATCAGGCATAAGTTTTCCAGTTATTATGTTCATAAAGGTAGACTTACCCTCACCATTAGCTCCTATGAGTCCTATATGCTCCCCTTTTAACAACCTAAAGGAAACATCTTCAAATATTGCTCTATCTCCAAAACCATGATTAATATTTTTTACTGTAAGAATACTCATATTTTCCTCCAAAATTTATAATAAAATATATCAACATATTCAATTGTTATTATTTAAAATATGTCTAAATTACTCTTCCACAATAAACAGTTTAAATTAGCTTTGTAGCTATGTCAAAAGAAATTTTTATCCATAACAGCAAAATTTTTAATCATCATTTCTTTGTAATTATTCCATCTTTACACTCTGGTACCGAATCTATTATATCTTTCTGACAGCAATACTCTAAGTCTTCATGGAGACCAAGCTCTTCTATTTTTTTATAATGATTTGCATATTTTATGAAACTCTTTATATCTTTATTGTTTTCATATATGTACAAGGCCGTAGTGGCAATATCGGATAATTTTACTTCACATTCTCTTTTTAATATACTTATAATATATCCACTACATAGAAAATCATCGATAGAAAATTCACCATTTGTACCTGAATTTACAATAACTATATCATCACCAAGTTCAATAAGTTTCTTTGTAACAGCTCTGGCATTTATCATAGCTCCAATAATTATATTTTTTGCCTTACTGCTGGCCTTTATAGCTCTAGTCCCATTAGTAGTGGTCATAACAAGAGTCTTCCCCCTAACTTTCTCTTTGTTATACTCTAATGGAGAATTTGAGAAATCAAAGCCTTGTATCTTTAAAGCATCTCTTTCTCCTCCAAGCATATATATTTTTCTGTCCTTTTCCGCTATTTCTACCGCCTCATCTACTGTAAGAACGGGAATTACCTTTTTACATCCATTGTTAATAGCAGTTACAATTACAGATGTGGCTCTTAAAATATCTATAACCACCACTGATTTGTTAAATATTTTCTTTTCCTTAATATCATCTGCAGATATTATTATATCAACTTTCATTTTTTCCTCCTTGTATAATTTAGTTTTATATGTAGATTATACTCTATACTATGATTAAATCACAAAAATCTGTAAATTAATTTCCATAGACATATTCATAGTTATATTGAAAATAATAAAACACTATGGAAATCAATTATATGAATTTCATAGTGTTTTTTGTAATTATATAAATTTAGTTATTATAGCTCTCGCCAACAAAATAACTTTTCCAACAGACATTTCTTTTTATTTGTTATTACTTTCTCTCCATACTAGAAAAGCTATTACAAAGACAGTAGCATCTTTAAAATTCTTTATGTCAAAACCTGTTTCTTTTTCAATTTTGCTTAATCTATAAATAAGAGTATTTCTATGAACGTATAATTTTCTAGCGGCATCTGTTATATTCAGTCCACAATTAAAAAATTCCTCTATAGTATTTATAATTTCATAATCAAATTCATCAAATTTTTCTTTGAAATTATTTAGAATACTATTCTTAAGATTGGAATCTAAATTATAAACCATTTTTTCAAAAAGTAATTTATTATAGTCCAATATATCTTCTTTTAAAGAATATATATTACCAAATAACATAGCTTGCTTACTTTCACTATACGCCTCTATTATTTCATATTTATTATGAGCAACAGTACCAAAGCTTATCTTGCATTTTAAAAATAAATTTGAATTTATAGCTTCCTTTACAGATTTAGCATGCTCATTAACTTCTGGGAAATTTCCTATTAGTATAATTTTATTTTCATTTATTATACTAATTACATCCTGCTCTTTATAAATTTGTTTAATCAAATTCAATGCTTCCTGTATATTTTTATCTACACTTACTAGCAATAAAAAACAACCCTCTGATAAAAATGGAATGCTGCTAGATACCATATCATTAGATACATTTCTTGCCTCTAATATATCTATAAGTATCTGTTCTTCCGTCAAATATAATTCCTTATATTTATTTTCAATAGTATATTTTAATAATTTGGCACAAACTTGAAATTTATTTTCTAGATTAATTCTTGCTCTATTTTTGCATATATATATGGGAACAGATATCATATTAGAATTTTCCACAAAGGCATTGCTTTCAAATATGACACTACCATCTTCATAGGTGATATTAAAATCTATTTTAGTATCACTACTTAACTCTTGTAGAAAATTCTTAAATTGTTCCATAAATTGCGCCCCCTAAATTACAGTTTGCTCTGTTTCCTTATCAAAAACATGTATTTTATTATTGTTGAAAGCTATTCTTATAGTATCTCCAATTCTTGACTTTGTACTGCCATCTACTTTTGCAGTAAAATTGGCTTTACCTTTAGTTAAATACAGATAAGTTTCAGCTCCCATAAGCTCTGTTACTGTAACTTTAGCTTCAATAACCGAATCATTATGCTTCTCAATAAATTCTTCGTTATCATCTATGTTTTCTGGTCTTATACCCATAACTACATCTTTTCCTATATAGCCTTTTTCTTTAAGAATCTTACTATGTTCTTCATTTAATGGAATTGTATCCTCTTCAAATTTTAAAGTTATTTTACCATTATTATCTAATACTTTTACATCAATAAAATTCATCTGAGGACTTCCTATAAATCCAGCTACAAAAATATTTACAGGATGATTATATAAATGCTGAGGTGTGTCTACCTGTTGAATTATACCATCCTTCATAACTACTATTCTGGTTCCCAAAGTCATGGCTTCAGTTTGGTCATGGGTAACATATATAAATGTAGTCTCAAGCTTCTTATGAAGCTTTGCTATTTCTGTTCTCATTTGAACTCTAAGCTTTGCATCAAGATTTGATAGTGGTTCATCCATAAGGAATACCTTTGGCTCTCTTACTATAGCTCTACCCATAGCTACTCTTTGTCTTTGTCCACCTGATAAAGCTTTTGGCTTTCTATCTAATAAATGTTCAATATCAAGAACTTTAGCAGCTTCTCTAACCTTAGTATCTATGACATCTTTAGGTATTTTTCTAAGTTTTAAACCAAATGCCATATTATCATAAACAGTCATATGTGGATACAATGCATAGTTTTGGAATACCATTGCTATATCTCTATCCTTTGGAGAAACATCATTTTTTAATTCTCCACCTATATATAACTCACCTTTTGAAATTTCCTCAAGTCCAGCTATCATTCTTAATGTAGTTGATTTTCCACAACCAGAAGGCCCTACAAATACAATAAACTCCTTATCCTCTATCTCCAGATTAAAATCCTTTACAGCTGTAACGTTACCTGAATAAATTTTATATATATGTTTTAATGATAAATCAGCCATTTAAAATCCCCCCAAATCATTTTATATTTATATTTTAAACCATTACATTAGCTTTATCTATTCTCAAAAATAACAAAAGTATCACATTTAATTTGTATGAAAATACAAACTTTGATAAAGCTTCTCAGATTCTAACTTATCATTAATGGCATTTAAAACTTCCCATTTTTTTATGCTCCATTGTGGTTCTATTAAAAGATTTCTAGGGGCATCTCCAGTGAGTCTGTGTATAACAATATCTTCTCTTAGCATAGTAATTGCTTTACATACAATATCAACATATTCTTCCTTGCTCATAAAATTTAATTTATGAGCCTCATATAATTTCACTAAAGGCGTATGCTTCATTAAATGCAATAGATGCATCTTTATACCCTGAATATCTTTATTAGATATGTATTTTATAGTATTTAACATATCTTCTTCATTTTCTCCCGGAAGTCCGAATATAGTATGTACAACTACATTTATATTTCTTCTTCTAAGTTTTTCAAGTGCTTTTTCAAAGGTATTCAGATTATATCCTCTATTAATTATTTTAGCCGTATTATCATTCGCCGTTTGTAGACCCAACTCTATCCAAAGATAAGTTCTATTATTGTATTCATCAAGCAACTTTAAAACCTCATCTTCAAGACAATCCGGCCTTGTAGCAATAGCTAATCCAACTACCCCTTCTTGTCTTAAAGCCTCATCATATTTATTTTTCAAGACATTAATATCTCCATAGGTATTAGTGTAAGCTTGAAAATAAGCTATATACTTACCATTTTTCCATTTTTTACTCATCATATTCTTTATATCCTGGAATTGTTTATCTATAGAAAATTTTCTATCACCTGCGAAATCTCCTGAACCTCTTTCACTACAAAAAATACATCCAATGTCACTTATAGTTCCATCCCTATTAGGGCATGAAAAACCTGCATCAAGAGATATTTTAAAAACTTTTTCTCCAAATTTTTTTTTCAGAAAACTATTCAGACTATAATAACGTTTATCATCCCATTTTAAACTTGTACCCAAATTAAATTTCCTTTCTATGGTGTATACCCAATTTCTTCTTGTACTGTATTTTAAATTTGTAATTGTGAGAAAAGAGGAACTAGAAAAAACCATTGGAGAGTTAAGAGTTGAAAGCTGAGAGTGAAGGAGATTTTTCCTCCGTTATAATATGAAAAAATAATTAAATAATTAACTTTAAAGCTTTTTCGCAGCATGGCTGAGAAAAAGTAACATTAACTATTAATTTTTAATTCATAACTCTTAACTGATTGTCAACCTTCCACTTCCCACTATCAACTTTCAACTAAGAAAAGGTTTCTTCGCACTTTTCAAATATTTCAAATTAAATTAAAATATATAGCAATTATTTTTCTCTTATTATTTTAAATCTTTTAAACCTTATTATATCATTTACTTCTTTAATTTACTTATTTCATTTTCATTTATTCTCTTAGGTTTATATTTTTTCATATCTATTTGCCAGGTTCCTATCATATCTTTTATACTACTATCATTTGTTTTTCCATTTCTTGGTGAAACATTGTAGATAAGTCCATCTTCTACAAAATTTATAATTTTTACATCTACCTTATCCATAGGGTAATTTTTTTCAAATTGAAATGATATAATTTTACCATTTTTATTTAAATATATTCTTATAGAATTTCCTAAATTAGGCTTAGAATACTGAATAGCCAAGTATCTTTCATCCTGAGAAAATACTATATTGTTTATAACTGCTCCTGGGATTATATCAATTGGCATAATATCTTTACTGATGGGTGTTTCGGGTTGTGCTTGATTTTCACCACCACCTGCAGTACCACCGCCTGCAGTACCACTAGAACTCCCTCCACCACCAGAATCAGATCCACCAGCGCCTCCCTGAGTTGCCATAGATTCATCAAAATGGACAATTTCTATAAAAGGATTATCGCCTTTTGTGGTTATTGCTTCTGTTGTCCCTCCATAAGCAAAGGTAGTAACTCCAAATTGTCCAAGTGTCACGGGTATTTTAGTAATTCTTGCTTTATCATCCTGGGTATAGTAATATTTGGGTATTCCCTGAAAATTGGTCACAAGATTTGTTTTTACATTATTCCTCAATCTAACCCTTATTTGTCTTCCACTCAATGAATTTTGATTGCTATTACTTCCATTTAACATATTTTGATTGTTATTACTTCCATTCGATGTATTTTGATTATTATTTGCATAAGTTTCAAAGCTTTCATTCTGATTTTCAATATCTACACTCTTAATTTTATAATCGTTCTTTTCTTTTATCACCTTAAAATCTTGAATTTCTAAAGATGCATAGGGTATTTTAGTATTAATTTTTGTTACTCTTACATTTATATCTGCCATACTTTGAGCCTGATTAACTTCATCAAATCTATAGCCGTTTATAATAACGTCTTGCTGGGGTTTTGTACTGTTATCCTTTTTAAAATCACTGCTATAGAACTTAGACATTTCATTGATATCATTTTTCATATTTGCTACCATATATTGGTTTACTACTTGAAAAGCTTTTTCTATATCAAATTCTTTTAGTTCACTGCTTTGTTTCACATGACTTATATTACATCCAAAGGTACTTATAAATATACAAAAACATATTATACCTGAAAATATCTTTTTCATAAAATTACCTCACTTTATAAAGAATTTTTATAATAGTTTTCCACAAAATCTAGAATTTCATTTATAAAGTTTTAATTATTTTTAAATTAAAATACTATGTTAATTTATCATATATTTATCATATCTATCATATTAATCTATATATGTCATAATATTTTAGCCATAGTATTTAACTCTGGAGGTATGCTATGAGAAAATCACTAAATATAATTTTTCAAATTGCTGCTGTATTTATAGGTACAATTGTAGGTGCAGGACTTGCTTCTGGACAAGAAATAACTCAATTTTTTACTGCCTTTGGATATAAAAGTTTCTTCGGTCTTATAATTTGTATGCTTATGTATATACTATATAGTTTTATGATTATAGATCTCAGTACAAAATATAAGTTAAATTCATATAAAGATTTAATAGTATTAGTTAGTTCGGGACTTTTAGGGAAAATAACCGATATATTAACAAGTTTTTTTATGATAAGTGGAGCTGCTATAATTCTGGCAGGCAGTGGTGCTCTACTGCATCAATACTTTGGAGTATCTAAATGGATAGGTATACTAATAATGTCAATTATAGCTCTAATGGTACTTTTCAGAAATACTAAGGGTTTAGTTGAAATAAATTCTCTTATTGTTCCATCATTACTTATAGTAATAACTACTATTTTTTTATTGTACATGCTATTTTCAGGACATGCTACTAACATAAATCATGTAAAGACTATTTCTCATAATAAAAACTATTGGTTTCTATCTTCATTAATATACGCTAGCTTTAATATATTATCCTTCAGTGGAGTACTAGTTCCCTTTAGTCATGACATTAAAAACAAAAAATATTTAATAATTGGCACTGCACTTGGGGCTTTAGGATTAACTCTTCTTTCCTTAATGATAAATTTTATGTTGCTGACAAATATACCATATATCTATGATTACGATATTCCCCTATTATATATAGTCAGCCGATTTGGAAAAATAATTCAAATAGTCCTTCTTGGTATTATTTGGCTTGAAATGTTTTCTACTGAGGTATCAGATATATACAGTGTATCTAAAACCTTAGAGCAATCCTTTAAGATATCCTATAATAAAGCTGTTATATGTATATTGCTCTTATCAATTCCTATTTCTCAAATAGGCTTTAAAAAACTTATAAATTTTTTATATCCAGCCTTTGGTGTTATAAGTTTTATATTTTTAATACAGTGTATTATATTTTATAGAAAAAATCATTGAGTTTTTGTAATTATACTATAAAAATATTATAATTAATTTATACTTTTAATTAGTAATTTAAGAAGATTGCGAACTAAAATTGGGAAAAATTGCACCCCTGGGGTGTAAATATTGCCATTTATTACTCCGCTTTCTCACTATTGCAAAATGAAGACTCATATATCCCATTACAGGAAGGTGTATTTATGTTAGAAATGCTAGAGAATTGTAAGCTTTGTCCTAGAAATTGTAGTGTGAATAGATTAAAAAATGAAATTGGTTTCTGTAGATCTAGTAGAGACATTAAAATAGCTAGAGTTTCTCTTCACGCTTGGGAAGAGCCCTGTATTTCTGGAACAAAAGGCTCTGGAACTATCTTTTTTTCTAATTGTAATCTAAATTGTGTATTCTGCCAAAATCACGAAATAAGCCAGCAAAATATAGGAAAAAATGTTTCTATAGATAGGCTAAGTGAAATATTTATAGAGCAGCAAAACAGAGGTGCTAATAATATTAACCTAGTCACTCCAACTCATTATGTTCCTCAAATTATAGAAGCCCTTAAAATAGCAAAAAAATCTGGCCTTCACATACCAATTTTATATAATAGCAATGGTTATGAAAATATGGAAACAATAAAATTACTAGAGGGATATATAGATATTTATTTACCTGATCTTAAATATATGAATGACAAATATGCATTAAAATATTCAAAAGTAAAGAATTATTTCAAATTTGCATCAAGAGCCATAGAAGAGATGGTTAGACAATGTCCTGAGCCATCATTTAATAAAGAAGGTATACTTACAAAAGGAGTTATTATACGACATCTAATGCTGCCAGGATTGCTTTTTGATTCAAAAAAAATAGTAGACTATATACATAGTACCTTTTATGATTCTGTTTATATTAGCATTATGAATCAATACACACCTATGTTTAACTCCAAAAACTATCCTGAAATTAACAGGCCTTTAAATAAGAAACACTATGAGAGTCTTATAGACTATAGCTTAAACTTAGGAATTAAAAATGGCTTCATACAAGAAGAGGGAACAGTAAAAGAAAGCTTCGTGCCCCACTTTGATTTAAGAGGAGTTTGAAAGAATCGTACAATAAACAACACTCTCTAGTTTTAATATTTTCTTAATAAAAAATTTTTCGCTGGCAAAAACCAAAAGAATTTCTACCAGCGAAAGATTACTGAGTTTTTATACTTTGTACTTCTTAAGCTCCAATTCAAAACTTTCTACGAGACTTTTAAATTGACCTACCTTATCCGTTAAATTCTTAATCTGATTGGTATAATTACTTACGTTAGCACTCACTTCTTCTGAAGAAGCAGAATTTTCTTCAGCTATAGCCGCAAGTGACTCTATGTTATTATATATACTTGCTATTGAATCAGCCTCAACATTTAGCCTTTCTGCAGCTTTTATCATAGATTCCGAAACATTCTTAGCAGATATTTTTGCTTCATAACTTAAATTTCTTACATTTTGTAATGAATCTATTCCATCTTCAAGCACACTATATTGAGTTCCTATATTCTCAACAAGTCCCTCAATATCTCCGACAAAATGTCCCAGGCTACTATTTATTTCTTCTACAGCATTTCTTGTTTCTTCTGCTAATTTTCTTACCTCTTCTGCTACTACATTAAACCCTTTTCCTGCTTCCCCTGCACGTGCAGCTTCAATTGAAGCATTTAAAGCCAATAGGTTAATCTGCTCTGATATTTCTGAAACTATAGAAATAATTCCTCTGATATTTTTAGCCTCTCCACTTAATTTAATTCCTTTATCCTTAACTTCTTTAAATTTAGTAAGACTATTCATTATATTTTTACCAGTATCATCTACACTTTCATAACTATTATCAATTTTATTAATAGCATTTTCAAGTTTTTCTTTATTAGCATTTTCATCTCTTACTACATCTTTTAAGGATTCTATATTTTCATTCAAAATAGTGGCACAATTCTGTGTGTTATTTGCCTGATCTACAGCTCCACCTGCTAATTGCTCTACAATGTTAGATATCTCATTTGAAGTAGTACTCATAAAATCTGAAATACTATTTATACTTTTTACAAAAGTATTCATTTCATCCGTTATACCTTTAATTCCCACAAAATCTTTACAGATAATTTTTTCATGGTTTATTATTAAATTATGAAATTCTTCAAAAAAATCTGAAGTTTTTACACTACTATCTATAACAAAATTATGATTGCTTATTTTTTGTAATTGTTGCTTTATAAAATTCTTAGGTCTAAGTAAAAGCTTTGTACCTACAAATGAAGATAAGGATGCAATAATTGCAGCAATAGTAATTTTTACAATATTGCTTGTCCCAAATAGAGGGATAAACAATACTATAGAAATTATAAATGTAAATATTGCTACTTTAACTTCAATACTCTTTATAAATCCTAATGATAATAATTTATTAAATCTAAATACTTTTACATAATGTATATTCTTTTCAAAATTAATTTTTAGTTTTGCGTAGCTATCTGTTCTTTCAATTTCATCTATAGTTATATTTTCTTTAAAAAATTCTGCACTACCATTAAGTAGTCCATATAAATAATCAAACATTCCCCTTTTGGATTCATAAGTAAATATGGCTTCTTTGGCAGCTATTGGTTCAATAGATACAATTGGTGGTTTCGCTCCTGGAAATCTTTGAGTCATCACTACATGAATATCAAAAAGTGATCTTAAAAATGAATATAAATTGTCATGCTGAAAAAATGCAGGAAAATCATTAAAAAATGATATTACATTATCTCTACCTATTTTCCCCCAGAGATCTTTAACATCAGTATTGGTCTTTTTAGAAATGTGTGTTATTAAATTATTTACCTGATCATCATTAACATTTTCAAGTGGTGAAAATATTTTTTCACTACCAAAGCCTGCTTGGTTCATAGCCTCATTAATTATAGAATCACCATAAAGTTTCCTACAAGTCTTTATCCAAGTCGCAACTACAGTTCCCTTCATCATTCTCAACTCCTAATATTTATAATATGATTTCCAGCTTATCAAGTTTCGCTAATGGCTTTATTTCCTTTACATATACAGTTTGCGTTTTAACACCACTTCCACTGTTACTAACAAGTAACAATTTATTGCTATCTAGTTTTTTAATCTGTCTTATTATCACTTGATTATCATACTCCAGTAAACATAATGAATTATTTTCTATTTCATGAATTGTATGAGCAAAGGCGATATCTCCCCTTGCAACTCTAAAGCCAATCATATCGTTATTTTGTATTTCGACAAAAAATACTTTGTCTTGAGCATATCCTTCTATTTTATTTGCAATTATAGGAAGTTTTTTTGATGAAACAACTGTTTTCAAATCAGTCTTATATACGGGAACATTCTTTAATATAGAGCCAAATGCATCATCCCACACAGCATTGACTTCTTGCTTTCTCACGTCAGGTTTTATGTACATTTTATTTTTAGATACATTAGCTTCTTTAGTTTCTTTTTGATCCTCTGCATACATATTAATATCATCTAAGTCTTTACCAAAAACTTTTGAAATTCTTTTAATAATAGCTTCATTGGCAACCTTTCTGCCAGTTTCAAGTTCATTTACAAAACCTTCCGAAACCCCAAGTTTTTTTCCTAAAGCTTTCTGGTTTAATCCATTTTTAGTTCTTAAAGCCTTAATTTTTTCTCCAATTCTAGTCATATTCACCAACCCTTATTTTTTTCGTCTTTCTGCCCATTTTCGTTCCTCTGCCAGATGTTCTAAAAGATCATCAAAAGTCCAATTAATAGATGTTGGGGTCACTACTGCAAATATAGTTTTTCTATCTACGCTATTTCTAAATATCTTTATAGTTTTTTCAAGCTCTTCATCGTCTAAATTATTGAATAAAACTACTTTTTCATTACTGACAGTTCCATCTGCTACCGGTAAAATTAAACCCTGTATAATACTTTCTATCTTCATCTTACCCATATGTTTATCAATTACTTTGAATTTCACAAGCTTATTACTTAATACAAGTTCGCCTATATTCACAATTTCTTCTTGATTAAAGCCATATATTAAAATTAATTTGTCATTATTAAGCGTCATGAACCTCGCCTCCCTAAAACTATGATGCTGCTATTTCAAAGTCTTATGAAATACTTTTAAAGAAATATTTATTTTTTAATATCTATTATTCTAAATTTTTTCCGGTTCATCATATTCTTTTCCAAAGGTATCTACTGTTACTTCTTGCATTATAATATCCTCTAATGGCTTATCTCTGTAATCAGTTTTTGCAGCTGCTATTTTTTGGGCTATATCCAAACCCTCTATTACTTTTCCAAAACCAGCATATTGCCTATCCAAATGAGGGGCATCTCCTACCATTATAAAAAATTGACTTCCTGCTGAATCAGGTGACATAGCCCTTGCCATGGATAATACTCCCTCAAGATGCTTTATATCATTTTTAAATCCATTAATTTCAAATTCACCTTTAATAGAATATCCAGGATTACCTGTACCGGTTCCGTTAGGACATCCTCCTTGTATTACAAAACCTGGTATTACTCTATGAAAGATTAATCCATTGTAAAAACCTTTCTTAATAAGACTTATAAAATTATTTACCGTATTTGGTGCTAAATCTGGATATAATTCTGCTTTTATTATATCCCCATTTGATATTTTAATTGTAACTATAGGATTCATATCTATCTCCTCCATTATTTTCTATAATTTTATATCATTTATATTAGGCACATTCAAATAAATAACTAGTTAGTATGCTAGCCTATTTTGAATCCTACTACATCAGCAGAACCCTCAGATAGCTCATATCTTCGGAACCTGTTTCCTTGTATGATCCAAAATATACTTCGTATCTTTGACATACTATTTATTTTCATATGCCTTATTCATGATTATTATACACTAAAATCAATAAAAAAATAAGAAGTGTCCTATTACAAAACACTTCCTATTTATAATTTTATTCAGATTTACATATTTAAAAGCTTATTACTTAATTCAAGTATCTTTTTATCTTCACAAGAATTTAATATTTCTACACTGCCTTTTTCATCACTAAGGTTTAATAAATTTAATATAGCAAGCTTTCGCCTTAGCTGTTTAGCCGTGCCCATACTCCCATCTATTATAGGTACACCTGATGTGAGTTTTGCTATCTCATCCTTTATAAAGGGATAATGCGTACACCCTAAAACAACAGCAGCTATTCCATTATTTATGTATATAGATAGTTTTTCTTTTAAGTACTCTTCTAGTTCATTTCCACTTAAAATTCCAGCTTCTATTAATTCTGCAAGGCCAGGACAAGGCAAAGGAATTATGTCAGCTCTATCATTATATTTTTTTAATAAATTATTAAACTTTTTTTCTGCTAAAGTTACCGGGGTAGCCATAATTAATACTTTACCTTTTCTATTAATCTCCACAGCTGGTTTTAATGCTGGCTCTATACCAATAACAGGAATACTTGAATACTTTGTTCTCAAATCTTTGATTGCAGCGCTAGTAGCTGTATTACAGGCAACCACTAATGCTTTTATATTCTTTTCCATAAGAAAATCAGAAACTTTAAAACTCAATTGCCTCACTTCATCAACGCTTTTAGTTCCATATGGTGCATTTTTTGAGTCACCATAATAAATAAAGTTTTCATTAGGCAGAAGCTTTATTGCTTTTTTTAATACACTAATTCCACCAACACCAGAATCAAAGAAACCTACAGGTTTATTCTGAATTTCCACGATATCACCTCAGTCAAGCATTTGAAAAAAAATGCCTTATACATCATATATTCTAAATTTAATTTTATTATAACTCATACATATACTTTATTCTATAATCAATCTTACTACCTGGTAGACTTACAACAAATAATATTTACTTTTTAATAGTCCAAATCTATATATCCTTACGTAAAATTTATCCGATGGCTACCCACTCTAATACTCCCATCTTATTCAAGTGGGAGTAAAGAGTGGCTACGTCCCTGGATAACGACTTCTAAGCATCAGATGGAATAAAAACTCCACCTGATGCCAAGAATTCTGTTTATGTTAAATTATTACAATTTTGAAAATTCCGATGCAAAATATGGATAATATTGTGCATGAATTTTAACTATTAAGTAAATATTAATGATGTAGAAAAGAAGTTATTTTAAAATATCTGAAGTAAAATTTGTTAATTGATGGATATCAAGTCTTATTTGGGGTCAATTTAGAGTATTTTCATTTGGATTTAACATAATTTCATTTTTCATTAACTTTAACTAAAAAATTTACAACTTATATTGTATATCTTTAATAATTATATTATAATTAACAATATTACTGATATTTATTTCATAATATAATTTTATATTTTATTATTATACATATGATAAATTTATTAGAGGTACTAATTTAGTTTCTCTTATCTCTAAATTAATTTAACACTATTATTTTTAATATTTTTGATATTTTCTAAGACATTTGAAAATAAATAGCCTGAAAGATATGTGGTATGTTTTTCATGAGACAGAAAAACAGATTCTCTAAGAATATCTTAGGTTTCTATAAACACAATGTTATGAAGAATATACTAACACATACTGACTGATTATTTTTTTGAGAATGCCTAATAATGAAAGGGGATTTTGTAATGAGCAATTTAGTCGAAACTTTTGGTTCAAATGTATTCAGTGATTCAGTTATAAAGGAACGTCTTCCTAAAGCCACATACAAGGCTTATAAAAAGGCAATAGAAAAGGGTCTTGCTCTTGATTTAGATTCAGCAAACGTAATAGCTTCTGCAATGAAGGATTGGGCTGTAGAAAAAGGCGCTACTCACTTCACTCATTGGTTTCAACCATTAACTGAAACTACAGCAGAAAAACATGATTCTTTTATCTCTCCAACTGGTGATGGTAAATTATTATTAGAGTTTTCTGGTAAAGAATTAATCAAAGGAGAACCAGATGCATCTTCTTTCCCTTCTGGTGGAATCAGAGCTACTTGTTCAGCTAGAGGTTATACTGCATGGGATATAACATCTCCTGCTTTCGTAAAAGATGGGTCTCTATATATTCCAACTGCTTTTATTTCATATACAGGTGAAGCACTTGACAAAAAGACACCTCTTCTTCGTTCAATGGAAGCTTTATCAAAACAGGCTGTTCGTGTTTTAACTGCACTTGGAAACACTACTACAAAAAAAGTTATAACAACTGTAGGACCTGAACAAGAATATTTCTTAGTTACTAAGGAATTATTTAATAAACGTCAAGATCTTATATACACTGGCAGAACTTTATTTGGTGCAAAATCTCCAAAAGGTCAGGAACTTGATGATCATTATTTTGGAACACTAAAAGAAAGAGTTTCTTCTTACATGAAAGAACTTGATGAAGAACTTTGGAAGCTTGGAATACCAGCTAAAACTAAACATAATGAGGTTGCTCCTGCACAATTTGAATTAGCTCCAATATTTGGTACAACAAATGTTGCAACTGATAACAATCAAGTTACAATGGATCTTATGAAGAAAGTTGCATTAAGACATGGTTTGGTATGCCTACTTCATGAAAAACCTTTTGCGGGTATAAACGGATCAGGTAAACATAACAACTGGTCAATGAGCACTGACGATGGTCAGAACCTTCTTGATCCAGGTACAACACCACATGAAAATACTCAATTCTTATTATTCTTAACTTCAGTTATAAAAGCTGTAGATGAATATGCAGATTTATTGAGATTGTCAGCTGCTAATGCTGGTAACGATCATCGTCTAGGTGCTAATGAAGCTCCTCCAGCAATTATCTCCATATTCCTAGGTGATCAATTAGAAGATGTAATAGAACAACTTGAAAAAGGAGCTGCTACTACTTCAAAAACTACTGGAAACTTATCTCTTGGAGCTTTAACACTTCCAGTACTTGTTAAAGATGCAACTGACAGAAACAGAACATCACCATTTGCATTTACAGGAAATAAATTTGAATTCAGAATGGTACCATCTTCAGGAAATATTGCTGGTCCTAACATTGTTTTAAATACATCAGTTGCTGAAGTACTTTCTGAAGTAGCAGATAGATTAGAAAAAGCATCTGATATAAAAGCTGAAATTCAAGCTATTCTTACTGAAACAGTTAAAGAACATAAAAAAGTTATATTCAACGGAAATGGTTATTCAGATGAATGGGTAGTTGAAGCTGAAAAAAGAGGTCTTCCAAATGTAAAAACTACTGTGGAAGCTGCAAAGGCTTTAATCGCTGATAAGAATGTAACTTTACTTGAAAAACATAATGTATTAGATTCAACTGAATCACATGCACGTTATGAAGTTATTCTTGAAAATTATGCTACTACTATAAACATAGAAGCTGAAACAGCAATTTTAATAGCAAAACGTCAAATTTTACCTGCTGTTATTAAATTTGAAACTAGTTTAGCTAAATCAGTTGCTGCTGTAAAAGCTGCTGGTGTGGACGCTAAAGTTCAAACTGAAATACTTTCTGAAGTAGCTGAATTAGCTGGTTCATTAAAGACTAAAATAGCTGATTTAGAAGCTTCAGTGGAAAAAGCTCAAGGTTTAGAAGATGCTTACGATACTGCTCACTTCTATAAATTTGACGTATTTGAAAAAATGGGTGAATTAAGAGAAGTTGCAGATAAACTTGAAGCAATAGTAGGTGCAGAATTCTGGCCATTACCAACTTATGGTGAATTGTTATTCAGTCTATAAAATAAATTTAACAATATAAAAATATTCCTTGTCTCTAAGACAAGGAATATTTTTATATAATTTTAAAGATATAATTTTTTCATAAATTACTATATGTAGTTTCAGATTTATTATAAAATAGTATACCTATTCATAAGCTTTAGTTATATACAATTTATTACATATTCTTGGCCTTTTCAGTACATACCTTAACCGCTTCTATTACAGCACCTCTAAATTTATTTTTTTCAAGGCTATACACAGCTTCTATTGTTGTACCACCAGGAGAACAAACTTCATCTTTAAGCTGTCCTGGATGCTTACCTGTTTCCAGTACCATTTTAGCTGACCCAAGTACCGCTTGTGCAGCCATTTTATATGCCTTTTCTCTAGGTAATCCCTCTAATACGCCACCATCAGCCAAGGCCTCTATAAACATGTATACAAGAGCTGGAGAAGATCCACTTACACTGGTTACTACATCCATCAATCTCTCTTCTACAATTTCAGCTTCACCAAAGGCTCTAAAGATATCAACTACTAAATTCATTTCATCATCTGTTACATTTCTGTTTCTACATAGAGATGCCATCCCCTCACCCACAAGTGCTGGCGTATTCGGCATTGCTCTTATAATCTTAATGTCTCTTCCAAAATAATTTTTAATGTTTTCTATACTCATTCCAGCTGCTATAGATACAATAACCACATTGCTTTTAACTAAAGCTTTAATCTTGTCAATTACATGGGCATATTTATTAGGTTTAACCGAAAGTATTAATATATCAGCGAACTCTGCCACTTTTAAATTATCATTGGTAGTTGTTACCTTAAATTTCTCCTTAACCTCTTGTAACGATGGATTTGATGGATTACTTATCATTATTTTTTGTGGAGAATAAAGCTTGGAAGTTACAATACCACCTATCATAGCCTTTGCCATATTTCCACATCCTATAAATCCTATATTCTTAGTCATCTTTGTGCCTCCTCTTATACATTGAAAAAATACCTGTTACTGTGATATAATTATATCACATATTTTTACAAAGTTTTACGAGTAAACTTAATTCTTTAATTCGTAATTGAAAGGATAAAGCTTAATTGGCTTTTACATAGGTATAAAAATGAATACTAGAAAAGAACATATAGATAGAGCAAAAAAAATTGTAGTAAAAGTAGGTACTTCAACCCTTACTCATGAAAATGGGCTGCTAAATTTTGATAGAATAGATAAACTAGCAAGACAGCTTTCAGATCTTCACAATCAAGGTAAAGAAGTAATTCTAGTAACTTCTGGTGCCATTGGTGTTGGTACTGCAAAACTAGGAATAAAGACAAAACCCGAAACTATACCTGAAAAGCAGGCAGCTGCTGCAATTGGCCAAGGTATTCTTCTTCACATTTATGAAAAATTCTTCGCAGAGTATGGCCAAATAGTTGCTCAAATTTTACTTACTAAAGATGATATAACCAATAAGACGAGATACAGTAATGCTAAAAATACCTTCAATGAACTTTTAAGGCAAGGGGTTATCCCCATAGTAAATGAGAATGATGCCATTGCAATTCATGAAATAAAATTTGGGGATAATGATACTCTGTCCGCCCTGGTTTCAACTATAATTGATGCAGACTTACTCATACTTCTTTCCGACATCAACGGTTTATATGATTCAGATCCCCATTCTAATAAAAATGCTAAACTTATATCTCATGTGGATGAAATAACTAAAGAAATTGAAAATTTTTGTGGTGGTTCTGGTTCAAAGCTTGGTACTGGTGGCATGTATACCAAGATAAAAGCTGCAAAAATTGCAGTAGAGCATGGTGTATCAATGATAATTGCAAATGGTTCTGATGACAATATAATAAAAAATATAATCTCAAATAAAGAAATAGGTACACTTTTTTCTGCTCAAAAATAGAATATTTACAATAATGGAGGTTAATAAATGAATATTAATGATTATGTAATTGAAAAAGCTAAAAATGCTAGTTTAGCTGCACGAAAACTTAGTACTTTAGATACTAATATAAAAAACAATGCATTAATAGCTATGGCTGAAGCCTTAGAAAAAAACAAAGATAATATTTTAAAGGCAAATAGTATAGACGTAGAAAATGCTAAGAAAGCTGGCACTACCACAGCACTTATTGATAGATTGACCTTAAATGAAAAAAGAATAGCTGGCATGGCAGATGGTCTTAGAAGCGTAGCTGCACTACCTGATCCAATAGGTGAAGTTACTGGTATGTGGAAGAGACCAAATAACTTAAATATAGGTAGAATTAAAGTACCTCTCGGCACTATAGGTATAATTTATGAAGCAAGACCAAATGTAACAGTTGATGCTGCAGCATTATGTCTTAAAAGTGGTAATTCAGTTGTTCTAAGAGGTGGCAGTGAAGCTATAAATTCTAATCTAGAAGTCTATAAAACCATTAATGATGCGGCAATTAAAGCAGGCCTTCCAGAGGGTTCCATTGAATTTATAGATATAACTGAACGAGAAGCGGTAAATATTCTTATGAAACTTAATAGATATGTAGATGTACTAATTCCAAGAGGTGGCGCTGGTTTAATTAATAATGTTGTAAACAATTCTACTGTACCTGTAATCCAAACTGGTGTTGGAAACTGTCATGTTTATGTCCACAGTGACGCTGATCTCCAAATGGCTGAAGATATAATAGTAAATGCAAAAACTCAAAGACCTGCTGTTTGTAATGCTATGGAAACATTACTTGTTCATAAGTCAGTGGCTGAAGAATTCCTGCCTAAGCTTGGAAACACTTTAAAAGACTTAGGTGTGGAAATAAGAGGCTGCAAAGAAACTCAAAGAATACTTCCTTATGCAAAGCCTGCTTCTGAAGAAGATTATGAAATAGAATTCTTAGATTTAATATTGGCTGTAAAAGTAGTTGATTCTTTAGATGAAGCATTAGACCACATTTATAAGTACAGTACAAAACATTCCGAAGCCATAATAACAAAAAGTTATGAAGCTTCTCAGCGCTTTTTAAAAGAAGTAGATTCAGCTGCTGTATACGTAAATGCCTCTACAAGATTCACTGATGGAGGAGAATTTGGTTTTGGAGCAGAAATCGGCATAAGTACTCAAAAACTCCATGCAAGAGGACCTATGGGGTTAAATGAATTAACAACTATAAAATATATAATATATGGTAACGGACAGATAAGAAAATAGTTGATATTTATAAGCATTATAAAAGACTGAATATGAGATATTTTAAAATAATACGCTGCAAACATCTTTAAGTTACAATAAATATCTTTCATGTTAAGATAATATAATATTATATGCAAAAATGTATTAGTTTCAGGTATTCTTGGAATCATTGCTATGACATTTTTATGGGGCATATTAGAAATCCTTAAGCAGAGAAAAAGAGTAGAAAAAGGATGGTTTCCAAAGAAAGACTAAATTTATATAGGGTTAATATTATGCTTAGAAAGAAGGAATTTGTGTTATAAACATATATTCCTTCTTTTACTCTATCACTATTTATTAGTACTAAATCCTCAATATATACGATTTTTTTCATTTTCTTGAAGTAGCAAAAGTGTATTGCATTTATTTTCTTAACTACACTTCCCTATCTCTTTTTACGTAAAATTTGATATAGCTATTATTCATGTAATCATAGGAATAAAAAATAGGTAAATCATTTTCATCAAAATGAAGCTGCTTTAACAGCATTGTCTTGTCCCCAAGCTTTGCCATTGCTTTCTTATCAAAAATACTGCTGCCATCTGGCAGACATATTTCACTCAACGCATAGCTTATATTTACATTCATTTTATCTTTTAAAAAATGTAACAAGGAACCAGTTATACCTTCAGAGAAAAAGTCTCCTGCTATACTCTTTGGAAATATATTAAAAGTATATGCAAGATTTATATCTCCATTCTTCCTTGTTCTTTTAATAATAACTACATTCTCATCCGAATTTAACTTCTCACTCCACTCCTCAATTGTATCCCTTTCATATACCTTCATATTCCCCTCGGATGTAACAATTCCAGTATTATTTATCATGGTTTTAGTACTTTGCAGCTTATTTAGGGAACTATTTATTACCCCTCTGTTTTTATTTACATAGGTTCCAACTCCATTTTTTGATATTAAAACCCCTTGCCTTTGCAAAAGTTTTATTGCTTCTCTTAAGGTGGACCTTGAAACCTGCAGCTGTTTTGCAAGTAATGGTTCTGTGGGCAACTTGTCCCCTTCCTTAAATACACCATCTTTAATCATATTTTCTAGTTGCTGTTTTATTTTTAAATAAAGCAAGGTATTCACTTCTTTCGTTAATATTTCTAGCAGTAAATATAGTTCTGAAATTTATGTATTATTAGATTGTTCCTAATCTATTATTAGTCCATCATAGGCCACTGTTATTTGAAATTTGCTATATTTTTTTACTTCTTTTTCTAACAATGCATGCGTAAGGTCATGCTTATGATTTATATGAGTTAAATATATTTTTGTATTACTATCTACAGTACCATTATCATAAAACACCTCTAAAACTTTTATCAAACTTATGAGATCTAAATGACCAAAAGGCTTATCCTCTTTTCTTATTTCTCCTGCAAAGGTACATTCCATGATTAATAAATCTATATATTTTTCTTTTAAATATTCTATTGTCTCAGTTAGAGGATATCCTGTATCAACACCATAGAATAATCTCCTGCCATCTTCCAAAGTTATAAAATAATTATTAGAATTTTCATTTATTCCAAATCCATAATGAGCTCCCTTTAATGGAACAACCTTCAGATTTTCTATTTCATACTCTTTATAATATTCTAGTGGTACGAATTCTACCATCTTATCTTTTATGACAGGTGAATTAGCAAAATTACTCTCTCCCATTCTAAAGGCTTTTAATTGTTCCTTAATCCACTGGTGTCCACTTTGACTTAAATAAATACTTATTTTTTCTCCAGCATCTCCATATACCATTTCCTTTAGCAATAGTTCAGATAAACATAAATGGTCACTATGGGTATGAGTTATCAGTATATCTTTGAGTTCAGTCATATCTAAGCTATGTTTCATTGATGCAGCCAATACATCAGGTCCAAAATCAATTTGAACCCTTTTATTTATTCTGAACAAACTTCTGAGCCTTAACTCTCTACCACCAATTTTTCTTGCATTCTGACAAACTTTACAGCCACATAAAGGGTTGGGTATCCCCTCTGCAGCACCAGTACCTAAAAACATTAAGTTATCATCTATCATTTTATCATTCTATCCCCCAAACTAAAAATTCTTATTTTACCACTTTCCACATAAGTAAACGTTTTATGGTATCAAATATATTCAAAATATATTGGATTACAAGCTGCCAAAATTTCCTTATTTATTTCATTAATTATTTCTGCTTTTATCCATTTAATGCTAATATCTCCATTCATTTTAATATTCGTTTTACTGTTTCTACTGCATTTAACTTCCTTTATCCTTCCTAAATTGTCTACTAAGTTTATTACTATATTTCCTTCAATAGTTGTCCAATCTATATCAAAAAAAACATTATATAAAATACCATCACTTTCTGACTTAATTGTTTCACCCATATTATAACTTTCCATATCTTTTTCAAATTCCATATTGAAACGTGGTCCCTTTGACATAACTACTCTGCCAGCTTTTATTGCGTCAACAATCGCCTCTTCCAGCTCCTGTGCCTCATCAATCAATAGCCAATTAAATGCATTACTTTCTTGAAAATGCTCTTTTCTATGAAAATCTCCACCATAAACAGCTGTAATGCTTCTTCCTTCATTTAGTTTATTTTCCCAAAATTCTTTATTTTTTTTCCACTCATTAAACTTATCAGTTACTCCATGCCAAACTTCAATAAAATCAATTTTGCTGAAATCCACATCTTCAAAGCTGTAGCCTCCTCCAGTACATACAGGGTCATCAATTCCCTTAGGATGGGCAATTCCTATTATTCCATTATATTTATGAACATAGTCTGCAAGTTCATTCAAGGATTTAATAGTTAGGGTTTCCCATCTATAATAGGGAGCTCCAACTACAACAATATGTCCGTAAAAAGTAGTATACTCAATGCCCTTTATTATCTTAACACCTGTTTCCTTTGAAATAGCATCGCCACCTTGCCAAGCTGCCATGGTATTATGATCTGTTAAAAACATTGCCTCTACAGAGGATTCTTTTGCAGCATAAGCCATATCCTTTAAATTATCTTTTCCATCTGAATTTAATGTATGGGTATGGGTGTGCATTTTTATCCATTTAAAACTCATTCATCATTTTCCTTTCCATAAGTTCTTTTTTGTTCAACCTGTATGCAGCAAATAATCTTTCTAAGCATCATATCATTAGGTTTACTTGTAAATTTTTTATGAAGACAATTAAATATTATCAACGTTTTGCCGGATTATTTTCTAAATTAAATTTCAGTAAATGCCTTTACAAAAATTTGCATATTATCAATAAATACTCCATGCAGAGATATAACTATTTCCCACTGTCCAGATTTTATTGGAGTTTTTATGAAACCTGCAGTACTTTCCTTTGATGATATAATTATTGTCTGTTTTCCTACGTGTCTATGAGCACATCCAATGTATTCATCTTTAGAATAAAGAGACAGCGTAGCTAAATTTTTTAACTCTTCCTCTCCTCTTATAAATTTTTCCTTCAAAGAACTAATTTCTTCATAACTTAAATTTGAACTGCGATTTTCAAAAGCATTTATTATATCCTCCGATTCTTTTACAACCTTAGGAAAGTAATCAAATTCTATCTTTAGAATTTCTGCCTCTTTATCAATATTGAATTTAATACTTTTATGAGACTTTATATCACTTTTATTTACAGTTAAAGCTAAGTCCAAAATTTTTTCCACTTTTTTATCACGCCTTATAATTTATTTTGATTAACAGTAAAACTACCATATGAGAAATAATGGTAGTTTTACTGATATTACATCTGACAATTAACCGTAAAACCCTTTTTCTTAAAAAGAAGTTAACTGAAGTGTATTTCTAGATAATTCGCTATTTCTCCTTAAGATACCCACTTATCCTCTTTCATCATGGAAGAAATGTAGAAAAATCCCACAACAGCTGATAGTATGAACATCATTACAGACATAGCAGCTGCTCTTGGGTAATTGGTAAACACATTAAATTCCTGCTGCAGAGCTACGCCTAGCATTCTTGGAGCATTAGTTCCCATTAAATATGGTGTTGTAAATTCCCCTATGTTTCCCATGAATACAAAGGTTGCAGCTATTAATAAGGATCTGTAAGTTAGTGGAAGTATTATCTCCATCAATATTCTTAATTTATTTGCTCCCACATCTCTTGCACTCTCAATTATTGAAGGAGATATTTTAGTTAAATCAGAAAGTATTAGCATGGTAGCAAAAGGAATATTAAACCATAAGTTAACAATAATTATACCATTAGGGGTAAACATTAAACCAGGTTTAAAATCTATTCCAAACATCAGTAAAAATCTGTTGATTGCCCCTACGTCTTTAATTATCAACATTAAAGCATATACAGCCACTATTCCAGGAATGAATTTTGGTATTATATATATTTTTTCTATCAATGCTGCAATTTTGCTTTTACTGAATCTCAAATAAATTGCAAGCAGCAGAGAAATGCTTATACACAAAACAACTGTAACTATTACAATATATAGTGTATATTTAATATTATCAATCTGATTTTTATCAGTAAGTATGCTTATATAATTAGAAAAATCATACTTGTTCTCTTTCTCATTATATAGACTGAGTACAGCAGAATTAATTATTGGAACTATGATAACCATTAGCATTACAGCAAAAGACGGTAATACAAATAATAAGGCTTTTAGTTTACTATTTTTCTTCATAAAACCCTCCGTAAATAGCTTTGTTGTGCCTCATCACATAAGACACAACAAAACTTCTGAATACTATTTAAATATTACTTTAAAGTAGCGATTTGATCCTGCCAGCGTTTGTGTATATCTTTACTTAAATCACCTAAAGAATTTGCTCTAAAGTCCTTAATTTTTAAGCCAGCAAGCATATCAACAGATTCCTTTGGAAGCTTTGAAGTGTCAATTATAGGTAAAGCCTTCATTGAATCCATAAATACCTTTTGGCCATCACTTGAAGCTACAAAATTCAAGAATATTTCTGATGCTTCTTTATTTTTACTCTTAGCTGGAATCACCAATGATTGCACACCGCCAATAAAGGAAGGACTGATTTGAGTAATTTTAATTGATTTTGGTAAAGTACCCTTAGATAATTGATCAAGTGCCATATCTGCCCAAGCTGGTATCATATCTACTTGTCCATTTGCTAATAAATCTAAAGTTCCTTGATTTTTTACTGGATATTGAACCTTTCCAGAAGCTTTATACATATATGGATGAAGCTCCTTTAATAAGTTAAAGCCTGTATCCCATTGTTGTTCCCACTTTGGATCATCTGAAGTGATAGCCTCCTGAGGTAAACTATTATATACTGAAGTAATTAAAAATGCATCCCCTGAACCTCCTGTTGTTGGGTCATTATAAGCAAATCTTCCAGGATGTGACTTTATCCAATCATATAATTCTTTATCTGTTTTTGGAACATCTTTTACTTTATCTGAATTATATGCTAGTACAACTGTTGTACCTCTAAAGACAAGAGCTTTATCCTGTCCCACAGATGATTGAAATTTTATATCTTTCATATTTGGAATTTTATCTTTGCTCAAGGTAACAACGGAATCTTTTCCTGCTGCCTTAAATAATTTGGCAATATCACTATCTGAAACTTCTACAATGTCCATATCTGTTTCTGTCTCACCAGCTTTTTCAGAAGCTATTTCTTTGTCTACAGCAGATTGTGCACTTGGACCTGAAGCTATAAATTGAAGATTAACAGTAATCTGAGGATATTTTGCCTTAAAGGCTTTTATTACCTGTTCCCAAGTTGTCCTAACGTTTTCCGATCCACCGGAATAAAGATTAATTGTAGCTGGTTTAATTGAGGAACTTTGAGTAGAATTTTGGTTAGAAGCTCCACAACCGGTAGCTAAAAATGAAACTGAAACCGCTGCTGTAATTGCAAGTGATAAAATTTTTTTCTTTAACATAATTTAATCTCCTTTTTAAATAATCTATTTATATAAATTTATTTGGAAACTATTTATTAAAACTGTGATTACTCCTAAAACTTATTCCTACTCTGTCACCCTGTGAGAAAGCCTTTGCTTCTTCTCTTGACAAAAATGCTTTTATTATTCCCTTATCTGTAGCTACACTTATTTCTACAAAATGTCCTAAAATCACACTGTTTACTATATCTCCAAAATAGTCGCCTATTTCATTTTTGTTTATAATTGTATTTTCTGGCCTAGCGGCAATTATCTTGTCCTCTTCTTCTATAAAGTTCATATTGCCTATAAATTCCGCAACAAATTTTGATTTAGGATTATCATATATTTCCTCAGGTGTTCCAATTTGTTCAAAAACACCTTTATTCATAACTACTATTCTGTCTGAAAGAGTCATAGCTTCTTCTTGGTCATGAGTAACAAATACAATAGTTATACCTAATTCTGATTGAATTTTCTTTAATTCTTCTCTCATTTGAGCACGAATTTTAGCATCTAAGGCTGAAAATGGTTCATCCAATAACAGCACTGATGGCTTTAACAGCAAAGCTCTTGCTATTGCTATTCTCTGTTGCTGACCACCTGATAGTTGAGATGGATACTTTTTTTCTACTCCCTCCATTCTTATCAACGCCAAAACTTCTTTTATTTCACTTTGTATTTGTTTCTTATCAATTTTTCTAAGTTTTAAACCAAAGGCCAAATTCTCGAATATTGTCATGTGGGGCCAAAGATTATAGCTTTGAAATACCATAACTGTTGGTCTTTTCTCAGGTGGTAGGTTTTCTATATTTACTTCATCTAATATTATTTTTCCTGAATCTGCCTCAATAAATCCACCTATAGCCCTGAGTATAGTAGTTTTTCCACAGCCAGAAGGTCCGAGCATTGTCAAAAGCTCGCTTTCGTATATGTTAAGGTTAATTCCCTCCACACCATCTCCATTTGAATATTTTTTTGTCAATTCTTTTAGAGATAATTTAATCTTTGTTTCACTATTTTTTTTATTCATAAATACCTCTCCATCAAAAATTATTTCATATTAAATCCGCTTGATAATGCATCAGCACCCAAAAATCTTCTTAAAATGAACAAAAGTATAACAGTAGGAATAATTAATATGCAGGCTAATACTGCACCAGCTGTTGCAGGGTAATCTATTATTATTGAATACATTGCAACTGGTATTGTTTTTATATCCGGCATACCTATAAGTAAAGTACCCTGTGCTTCTTCCATAGATGCTAAAAAAGTAAATATAGATGCTGTAATAATTCCAGGCAGCGCTAAAGGTAATGTAATGTGCCTAAAGGTTTGCCATGCGGTGGCTCCAACATCTCGTGCTGCTTCTTCCTGCTGTTTATGTATACTTTTAAATGCTCCTGCAGGTATCCAGGTCATAAACATCAATGTATTTACAATGTGTACTAAAATAACCCCCAACAGGGTTCCCATAAGCTTTAATTTAAAAAATACAACACCAATCATTATATACAATCCTATTTTAGGAAATGCATTAGATATTAAAAAAGAAAATAAAAACACTCTTCTTAAGGGAAAATCATATCTGGCAAAAGCATAGGCTGCTGGTATACATATTATTATTGATAATACAGTGGTTATTATTGCAAGTAAGAATGAAAGCATCACAGCTCCCGCTAAATCATCTTGACTCAATACAAACCCCCACCATTTAAAGGAAAATGCCTGTGGGAGAAAGGATGGATATTGATAACTTTCTCCAAAGGCTAGCATTATAAGATGTAAAATTGGAAAAAAGAAAAATATTAAAAAAATTCCAAATAGACAATAACCAAAAAAATTTTTCTTTCCCAGAGTATAGTATAATCTCTTTACACTGTTCATATAATCACCCTCTATCATCTTTAATTTCTGATATTAAATTTTTTAAAACATCTACTCTCTTTGTTGTTATGGAGTTCACCTCTAAATCTATCATTCTCTTCATATTTTCATTATCATCAACTGTCCATATAGAGGACATCATTTTTCTTTCTTTGCAAACATTTATTAATTCAGGTGTTACAAGTCTGTAATTTATGTTTACCCCCAAAATGTTTAAGGATTCTAATTCATCAATCAGTCTATTTAAATAGTCCTTATTGCTTAACTCTGTTACATTTAGCTTAGGAATACCTAAATTTATGAAGTAATTTGCTCCTTTAAGAATTTCCATACTATCAATTAACGACTGGTAGTCAAGCCCGGTAAAAAATACTCTGTCCTTCAAACCAAAACCTAAAATAGTGTTGTTGAGTTTGGCAAGTAATTTAGTATCTTTAATATCAACATTTAATAACACAGTCTCTTCCCTCTTTATTATTTCCAGAACTTCTTCCAGTCTTAGATACTTTCCAAATGCCTTTGGCTTATCATGGCAAAGAACTAAATTTCCATTTGCATCAATATTTAAATCAATTTCTATAATATCTGCTCCATGTTTTATTCCTTCTTCAACTGCTTCTATACTATCCATTTTTGTTCCCATACAGCCTGCATGTGCAGTTATATTTATTTTATTTTCATTTATCATAATAAAATCTAACCTCCTTTTAATTCATATCTGTCAGACAGTTAAAGCTGTCCGACAGTTAATAGTTTATACTGTCAATGTTAAGTGAATCTTTTCATTTGGTTAAGTCGGCGTTAAATCATCAATGAATCTTACTCAGTGGGAGTTTGTATTCCCACTGAGTTTAGATGAATTATCCAGGGACGTGCCGGTGTTATCTCCACCTTTAGAAAAGCAGAGAACCAAAATCTTAGATTTTGTGTGAATCGCTTTCGCTGTGTGCGGTGGAGTGTTACAGCGGCTAGTCATCGGATAAAAATTACAATAATGTATAATAAATTATATTATTTGTCAATTTATCATTTAAATATATATAGTTTTTCTTATTCAAAATTATATTAAAACGCTAATAAACTACAAAAAATAATAATTAGGCAAGTAATTTTTAAATCATAAAAATTACTTGCCTAATTGGAGATAATATAAAATTATTAACAATTCAACTGTAAACATATACTAAAATTCTGCTGAACCCGTAGTTCTAGGGAATGGTATTACATCTCTTATATTTGTCATTCCTGTTATATACATTATAATTCTTTCGAAACCTAGACCAAAGCCAGCATGCTTTGTTTCCCCATACTTTCTAAGTTCTAAATACCACCAATAGTCTTCTTTATTAAGTCCTAATTCTGACATTCTAGCTTCAAGGACATCTAATCTTTCTTCCCTTTGGCTTCCCCCTATTATTTCACCTATTCCTGGTACAAGTAAGTCTGCTGCTGCTACAGTTTTATTGTCATCGTTAATTCTCATATAAAAAGCCTTTATGTCTTTCGGATAATCCGTTACAAATAGAGGTTTTTTAAATACCTTCTCAGTTAAATATCTTTCATGCTCAGTCTGAAGATCAATTCCCCATTTAACCTCATACTGAAATTTTTCATTTGATTTTTCAAGTATATCTATGGCTTCAGTATAAGTTATTTTACCAAAATCCGAATTTACTACATTCTGCAATCTATCAAAAAGAGTTTTATCTACAAATTTATTAAAAAATTCCATTTCCTCTGGAGCATTTTCCATGACATAATTTATAACATATTTCACCATAGCTTCTGCAAGTATCATATCATCTTCAAGGTCTGCAAATGCTATTTCAGGCTCAATCATCCAAAATTCCGCTGCATGCCTCCCGGTATATGAATTCTCAGCCCTAAAAGTTGGCCCAAAGGTGTAAACATTTCTAAAAGCAAGTGCAAAACTTTCTGCTGAAAGCTGACCACTGACAGTAAGATTTGTTTCTTTTCCAAAAAAGTCCTTTGAATAATCTACTTCTCCATCATTATTTTTAGGAATATTGTTTAAATCCAAAGTAGTTAATTCAAACATTTCTCCTGCACCTTCACAGTCACTACCTGTAATTATAGGAGTGTTAACATATACAAAGTTTTTATCCTGAAAAAACTTATGTATTGCAAAGGCAGCTAAAGAACGTACCCTAAATACTGCTGAAAAAGTGTTACTCCTTGGTCTTAAATGTGCAATTGTTCTCAAATACTCTAATGTATGTCTCTTCTTCTGTAGAGGATAATCCACACTAGAATTTCCTTCTATGATAATATTTTTTGCATGTATTTCAAAAGGTTGTTTTGCTTCTGGAGTTAGAACTACAATACCTTCTATATCCAATGAAGAGCTGATAGAAATTTTACATATATCTTTAAAATTTTCAAGACTTCTTTCAAAGACAATTTGAATATTTTTAAAAAAGCTTCCATCATTTAACTCTATAAATCCAAAGGCGTTGGATGCTCTTATAGTCCTCACCCAGCCTGATATTTTTATATCTTTCTCATTGTACTTTTCTATCTCTCTATAAAGCTCTTTTATAAGTACATTTTCCATTTTTCTTCCTCCTACAAAATCATAAATAAAAGACCTTTCTTCCCTAATAATTTAAAGGGCGAAAGGACAGTTGGTATTATTACACTTGCTGCCATAGAAATGTTCAAAATATGATAAGATTTAAGATTAAGGTAGTAAAAACTATACTAATCCATTTTAACATATAGAACCCCTCTAAGCCTACTTGAAAACTCTTATATATTAATTTTAAAATATTTTTTATATAAATACTATACATAATGTAAATTTTTATTTATTATTAAATCCATTTATTCATACATGTCATTTCATAATTGATAATTATCTTAGATTATATATAGATATTATTGACATATTTCTAATTTATTAAGCTTATTTACACGAAAATTATAATATTTGATTCAATATATGTCAACTACTTACACCTATTTTCAAAGCAATTAACCTATAATAGATGTAATAATACTATCTCATTATATTTAAAATATTTCATCTTTAATAAAATATATGTAATATATAATCAAATTGCTCCTAAACTAGAATAAATATTCATAATTAAATAAAAATATTTTGTTATTAGTAAATTGTCTTCTATAAGGCGTGAAAATAAATAGTAAGTGAGAGATGATTGTATAATTATTTGAATGTGCCTAATACTTTCTCATTCCTCGTAACTAATATTAAGCATATATCATACAATGTATTATATATTACTAATAATAATGGAGATTGATATAATGTGTGGAATTGCAGGCTGGGTTAATTTTAAAGAAAATATATTATATAATAAATATATCATAGAAAACATGACTGATACCTTAAAACAAAGGGGACCTGATGAGCTAGGATATTATCTTTCAAAACATACACTTCTAGGTCATAGAAGATTAGTTGTTGTTGATCCTTCAGGCGGAAAACAACCTATGATAAAAACCTTAAATAATAATAAATTCGTACTAGTATATAATGGAGAATTATATAATACAGAAGATTTAAGAAAAACGCTTATAGCAGAAGGCTACCAATTTGATTCTTATTCGGATACCGAAGTATTATTAACAGCTTATATTCATTGGGGATATAAATGTGTGGAGTATATTAACGGAATTTATGCCTTTGGAATTTGGGATGAAAAAAATAGAAGCCTATTTTTAGCAAGAGATCCTCTTGGCGTAAAACCTTTATTTTATAGCATAAAAAACAATTCTATTATATTTGGATCGGAAATCAAAACAGTGCTTGCTCATCCAGACGTAAAGCCTATATTAACTAGAGAAGGCTTAACTGAGATATTTGGTCTTGGGCCAGGTCGTGCTCCAGATAGCGGCGTATTTAAAGATATATATGAAATACCACCAGCACATTGTGGAATATATACTCCTTATGGCTTTAAAGTTGAGGAATACTGGAAATTGAAAAGTGAACCCCATACAGAAAATGTAGAAGAAACAGCTGAGCATTTAAGAAATTTACTGGGAGATGCCGTAAAAAGACAGCTTGTTTCAGATGTACCTGTTGGCACTTTCCTATCCGGCGGTCTGGATTCTAGTGCCATTTCTGCTTTCACAGCAGAGGAATTTAAAAAACATGGGAAAATTTTAGATACTTATTCAATAGATTATGAAGATAATTCAAAATATTTTAAGGCAAACGAATTTCAACCTAACTCCGACAGTGAATGGGCCATAAAAATGCATGAATTTATAGGCAGTAATCATCATGGCATAGTAAATAGTAATAAGGATTTAGCTGATGCTCTAGTTGATGCAGTGAAGGCCAATGATTTACCGGGAATGGCAGATATAGACTCTTCTTTCTACCTTTTCTGTAAAGCTGTGAGAAAGGAAAAAACTGTTACTTTATCAGGTGAATGTGCTGATGAAATATTTGGTGGATATCCTTGGTATAGAAGAGCAGAAGATATAAATGCAAATACCTTTCCATGGTCAAAATCTGTCAGTGAAAGGACTAAAATACTAAGTGGTGATTTAAAAAAACTTGACCTAGATAGCTATGTAAGATATCACTATGAAAATACACTAAAACAAGTTCCACATCTTGACGGCGAAAGCAACTATGCTCATCGAATGAGAGAGCTTTTCTATCTTAACATGAAATGGTTTATGCTTACTTTGCTCACTAGAAATGATCGTATGAGCATGGCAAGTAATCTAGAAGTAAGAATTCCTTTCGCCGATTATAGGTTAGTTCAATATGCTTTTAATATTCCTCCAGAAATACGTTTTTATGGCGATAGAGAAAAGGGTATTCTAAGAAAAGCCTTAAAGGGAATACTTCCTGAGGATATTATTTACAGGAAAAAAAGTCCATATCCTAAAACTCATAACCCTAACTACACTAAAATAGTTCAAAAATGGCTAGATAATATTTTAGATGATCCCAATTCTCCTATACTTCAATTAATTGATTTATCTGTAGTAAGAGAAATTGTGAAAACTGGAGGAGAATCCTATAAAAAACCATGGTATGGTCAATTGATGACAGGTCCTCAGCTCATAGCCTATCTTATTCAAGTAGATACATGGCTAAGATTATATAATGTAGATGTACAAATATAGCATTAAAGGCCAGCAACAAATGCTGCTGGCCTTTAATTTTCCTATTCTTCTACTTCTTCGAACTGATCCTTACCTACTCCACATAAAGGACATACCCAATCCTCAGGGATATCTTCAAAAGCTGTTCCAGGATTTACTCCATTATCTGGATCTCCATCTTCTGGGTCGTAAATATAACCACATACTACACATGTATATTTTTTCATAAAAATTCCTCCAATACCTTAGTAAAATTTTTAATGTACTTTATTTTATATTACAATAATTAAATAAATATTTCTACCTTATCATGACTAAAAATCTATATTTAAGAAAATTATCTAAACTTAGTGAATAATAGATAATACCCACCAAGTTTAGATAAAATATACATATAGTAAAATACTACATCTATAGGTTAGGATCTCCCTCATGCCAATCCACTGCACATAATCCTCCATTTTGGAAAGCCTTTAATACACGGAGCGTTTCGTCAACACTTCTCCCCACATTAAGATCGTGTATAACAGAATACCTTACTATTCCCTCAGGATCAATTATAAACAATCCCCTTAGGGCAATACCCTCTTCTTTTATTTGTACCCCATATTTTTCGCTTACTTCAGTTGTTTTATCAGAAGCAATAGGAAAATTAATTTTACCAAGTCCACCTTCTTTCACATCTTGCTTAATCCAAGCTTCATGAGAATACTGACTGTCACAACTTACTGCTAATAGCTCCGCTTTTAAATCTCTAAATTCTTCAGCTCTTTTGCTAAAGCCTGTAATCTCTGTTGGGCAAACAAAAGTAAAATCTAAAGGATAAAAAAACATTACCAACCATTTGTCTTTATAATCGCCTAGTTTAATCTCAGTAAAACCACTACCATCGCCCTTGACAGCATTCATCTTAAATTCCGGTGCTGCTTTTCCCACTAGTCTTTCCATAAAATCGCCTCCTTTGTTTTTATAAGATATCTTAAAATGAATACTTAGTTTATTTTAATGATTATTTTCAAATACAAAAACAGTACTGCTATACTGTAGCTTTATCTTTTATCAATTTATCTATTTCACCTTTGTTGAATCCAACTATAATATTTCCATCTATATTAATAACAGGTACACCTGATTGATTTGACAAACTACGCATTTCTTCTCTTTCTTTCATATCATCTGCTACATTTACATCAGTAAAATCTATACTTTTTGATTTTAAATACTCCTTAGTTTTCTTGCACCATGGACATGTTGGTGTTGAATATATTTTAATCATATTATTTACCTCCAATATATTTTTCAGCCATTAATGCGGCAATAGTGCCATCATTAACTGCTGTAGTAAGCTGTCTTATTGTTTTATTTCTAACGTCACCGGCTGCAAATACGCCTTTTATATTAGTTTCCATATTTTCATCAGTCTCTATATATCCCCATTTATTTATATTTATATAATCCTTAAAGAGTTCAGTCTTAGGCTCATAGCCAATATAAACAAATACTCCATCTGCTTTCAAATCACTTTTTTCCTTTGTCTTTATATTCTCAATTATTATTTTCTCAATTTTATCTTCTCCAACAATATTTCTTATTTCACTATCCCATATTATTTTTATATTATTATGCTTAAATAATTCATCCTGAGAATATTTTTGTGCCTGGAAATAATCAAACTGATGTACTATAGTAATGTTTTTCGCATATTTTGTTAAGAATATAGCTGCCTCTATAGCGGAATTTCCACCACCTACAACAACTACATCTTTACCTTGGTATAGAGCACCATCGCAGAGTTCACAGTAATGAATAACTTTTCCATGTAATTTTTCTTCCTCTGGTATGGGCAAATTTCTAGCTTTTGCTCCTGTAGCTATTATTACCGCTTTGGTTTTATATATAGTATCATCTGTTTCTATAATTTTTTCATCATCTGTTAATTTAACTCTCTGTATATTACCAAATTCATTTATATCTGCTCCAACTTTTTTAGCATGTTTTTCCATATTATCTGCTAAATCAGCTCCTGATATAACATCAAATCCCGGAAAATTTTCTACTGTATAGGTTTCTCTAATCTGTCCTCCTACAAGTTCATTTTCTAAAACTATAGTATTTAGTTTAGCTCTTAGTGCATAAATTGCAGCCGTAAGTCCTGCTGGACCTGCTCCGATTATAACCAAATCCAATTGCTTTTCTTCTTTCATGTCACAATCACCACCATATATTTATATAAGAAGAATTTTTCATGTTACTAATAATATTAACTTACTTAGTAGCTTAATCTTCACATTAATTAACAATTATTATTAATTAATATTCTTTTTCTTTATATTAATAATTATAATACAACATAAAAAAATATGCAATATACCATAACATTCTTTTTTACAGAATTATCAATATTTTTAATAATATACTTATAAATATGGAAAACAAAATTTATCCGATGACTAGCCACTGTAACACTCCACCTTCTAAAGGTGGAGATAACACTGGCACGTCCCTGGATAATTCATCTAAACTCAGTGGGAATACAAACTACCACTGAGTAAGATTCATTGATAATTTATTTTTCTAATAATCACAAATTACATTTTATTAATATTATTATGCCATTACTCAAAATATGGTCAAATGTATCCATATCGAAATTATTACTTAAGAAATATTCTTTCCACAACTGCTTTTTTAATTCAATAAACTTTTTTACAAGTCTACTGCTAACACTTTTATTTTTTATTACACATATTTTTCCTATTATGAATATTCTATTATTGTAAGTTAAATTTAAGAGGTGAAAATATAATGTATGAAAATTTCTTTCCTTGTATAAATCCAGATATGATGAGATATACGGAGAAAAATCCTTACACTAATATATATAATAATACAAATTGGAATCCAAGCAATGCAAATAGTAATCCTAACCCTAAAATACCCAATAATTTAAATAGTAATCCTAAAATTCCTAATAACAATGTTGCAGCTAATTCTTCGGACAATAACGCTGCAATTAGCTCCTCAGGTTGTGGTTACAATCCCAATAATTTAGAATTGGCCAGAGCTTATATGCCAATTCAAACTTATGTTGGTTTATTACCACTTAATGAAGGTTTAAAAAGAGGAAGCATATTTCCTAATATAAATCTTAACTATCCTAGACTGTAAAATTGGAGGAATTAAAATGGCAAAAGCATTAAAAGATCTATCCCGTGAAGAATTAATGAATACTATTCGTGAACTTAAATTTGCTGCTTTGGATTTAAATTTGTATTTAGATACACATCCTGAATGTAAACCTGCGCTAAATGATTATAATAATATAACTCGCGATTTAAAGGCAGTAATAAGTGTGTATGAAAGTAAATATGCTCCATTAACCAACTTTGGCGGCGCTGAAAGCAAATATCCATGGGCATGGATTGATGAACCTTGGCCTTGGGAAAGCGGAGAATAGAATATAAATAGGAGGATAATAAATTATGTGGAATTACTCAAAAAATTTACAACACAAAGTAAAAATAAAAAATAAAGATATAAGAATGGCTAAATTCCTAGTAACTCAGTATGGCGGTCCTGATGGCGAATTAGCTGCTTCCCTAAGATATTTAAATCAGCGTTATACAATGCCCACAGGTAAAACTAAAGGTCTTCTAACAGACATTGGTACAGAAGAATTAGCTCATGTTGAAATAATTTGTGCTATGGTTTATCAGCTTACCAAAGATGCAACTCCTAAAGAGATGGAAGCTGCCGGACTAGGAGGTAGTTATTCTCAACATGGTAATGGTTTGTTCCCAACAGATGCAAACGGTGTTCCCTTCACAGCAGCCTATTTTGCCAATTCAGATAAAGCCATAACAGATCTTCATGAAGATATGGCTGCTGAACAGAAAGCTAAGGCTACCTATGAACATCTTATAGACTTAACAGATGATCACGACGTAAAAGATGTTTTAAAATTCTTATGGGCCAGAGAAATTATACACTATCAACGTTTTGGTGAAGCTTTAGAAAGCGTATATGATCTAGGTAAAAGTAAAAAATATTTTTAGCTTTCACATATATAAGTTATACAAAAGTTTTAAAGATTAGATTACTTAAGGCATCTGAAAATAAATACTAAGTCAAAGGTACCAGCGTACCGACTAGTTATTTACAATGCCTAAATATAAATTATAGACTGAAAATAATAAAAATGTGGCTTTCTCATAATGGACACGTATGCGTTGTGAGAAAGCTTTTTAGCTATCTTAATCAATCCTTATTTTCACTTTCAAGGAAATCACTATTTTATTGAATTTTACTTGATTATATTATAAAATTTTAATAAATATGGTTGGTTGGATGTTTAAATACGTTTAGGGAGATAAGAGAAATCCCTAGAAAAAATATTAAAATTCTATAGGTGGTTAAAATGATAGATAAAAATACTCTGTTAAAAATTAAAAGAGGTTATCTTAATGAGGATTTTAAATATTTTCATTTAAAAGATCATAAGCATATGGAGTTTGAATCTCATTATCATGATTTTAATAAAATTATAATTTTCCTATCTGGTAACGTAAATTATCTTGTTGAAGGAAAATCTTATAGATTAAAACCCTGGGATCTAATTTTAATAAGCAACAATGAAGTTCATAAACCTATAATAAATCCTGGAAAGCCCTACGAAAGGATAATAATATGGATTAATAAATTGTTTTTAGAAAAACATAACACAGAAGATAGTGATTTATTGAATTGCTTTAAGCTTTCTTTATCACAGAGAAATAATTTGCTTAGATTGAATAAAAATAATATTGAAATAATAAAATCTACATTAGACTCTTTAGAAAATAATTATACAAGTAAAGAATTTGGCAATCATATTTTAAAAAACTCAATACTAATTCAGCTTATGGTATATATAAACAGATTATTTATAGGAAGTAAATTAGATAAAGAAAAAGACGATGTTCAATATGATAAATCTATCGTAGAAATACTTCAATATGTAAATACTCACTTATCTGAAAATCTTTCAATTGAGATTATATCTTCAAAATTTTTTATTAATAGGTATTATTTAATGCATAAATTTAAAGAACAGACCGGATATACCATTCATAATTATACCCAGCAGAAAAGATTATTGCAGGCATCTGACCTCATAAAGAAAGGAATTTCAATGTCCACAGTATGTGAAGAATGTGGTTTTGGAGATTATTCCAGTTTCGTAAGGGCTTTTAAAAAAATGTTTGATCTATCACCTAGAAATTATTATAAGGCAACACGTGATTTACAAAATTATTATGGCATTAATAGCCATATAAAATGAGCTTCAATTGGAAAGGTGCTATGGCAAACAATTACTAAAATCTAATTATCCTGTAGAAAAAACCTTATAAAAAAACATATAATTATCAATACCTTTGTATATTACTCATTGAATTTAGAATAAAGCAAAAAGCCGCCTGATAAAAACAAGGCAGCTTTTTTACTATTTATCCTACATCTTCAGAGTTATCATCACTAAATTGACTATTATAAAGATCTGCATAGAATCCATCTTTAGCAATTAACTCTTCATGATTTCCCTGCTCGATAATACTTCCATTATTCATGACAAGTATCAAATCAGCATCACGTATTGTAGATAACCTATGGGCAATAACAAAGCTTGTTCTTCCATTCATAAGGTTTTCCATCGCTTTTTGTATAAATACTTCTGTTCTTGTATCAACACTACTTGTAGCTTCATCAAGAATAAGAATTCTTGGATTGGCAAGTATGGCTCTTGCTATAGTCAGAAGCTGTTTCTGCCCTTGAGAAATATTTGTTCCTTCTTCATTAAGGATTGTATCATATCCCTCTGGAAGAGTTCTTATAAAGTGGTCTGCATGAGCTGCTTTTGCCGCTCTAACAATTTCTTCTTCCGTACAACCTTCTCTTCCGTAGGCAATATTATCCCTTATAGTTCCATTAAATAACCAGGTGTCTTGGAGCACCATTCCAAACATTCCACGTAAAGCTTCCCTTGTCATATCTCTGGTATCTACACCGTCAATAGTTATTTTTCCAGCATTTATTTCATAGAAACGCATAAGTAAATTTACAAGGGTAGTTTTTCCAGCACCAGTTGGTCCTACTATAGCTATGTTCTGTCCTGGCTTTGCCAAAACATTCATATCCTTTATAAGCGTAACACCCTCTTTGTAACCAAAGTCCACATGTTCAAATTTAACTTCACCTTTAGGTAATTCTATAACCTTAGGTTCTACTACCTCAGCAGTTTCTTCTATTTCATCTAAAAGTTCAAATACACGCTCAGCTGACGCAATTGTTGATTGAACAATATTTACTATATTGGCAGTCTGAACTATTGGCATGGTAAATTGTCTTGTATATTGAATGAAGGCTTGAATATCTCCAATTTCAATCTTCTTTTTAGCTACATAAATACCTCCTACAACACAGACTACTACATAACCTACATTGTTAATAAACATCATTATAGGCATTACTACCCCGGATATAAACTGTGCCTTCCAACCCACATCATAAAGTCTGACATTTATTTTATCAAACTTTTCTATGGACTCATTTTCCCTACCAAAAGCTTTAACAATTTTATGACCAGTATACATTTCCTCCACATGGCCATTTAATTCACCAATCTCCTTTTGCTGTGCTGCAAAATATTGCTGGGACTTTTTTGCAAGTCCTGCAGTAGAAATTCCACATATTGGTAAAGTTACAATTGCTACAAGGGTCAATATAGGACTAATAGTAAGCATCATTATTACAGTACCTATAATGGTAACAACTGATGTAATAAGCTGAGTTAAACTCTGCTGAAGTGTGGTAGATATATTATCCATATCGTTTGTAACACGACTTAATATTTCTCCATTGGTACGTGAATCATAGAATTTAATAGGCAATTTATTAAGTTTATCACTTAAATCCTGACGCATATTATATACAACATTCTGTCCTATACCTGCCATGATATATTGCTGTACAAAGGAAAATAAAGAACTTATTACATATAATCCAATCAACAACAATACAATATGTCCAATATAAGTAAAGTCTATCTTCCCGCCAGTTTCACTTATAACTTTAGCTATTCCTGCTTTAACTGCTGCCAGTCCACCCATAACCTGAGGAGTGGCAGTTGCCTTATTACCAGCTAATTTTTCTAGTGCTGTCTGCTGAGTCATTAGCTTAGCTAAGGCAAGCTTTCCATAAATACCTTCAAATAATTTTGTAGTTGCATTTCCCATAATCTTAGGACTTACTATATTAAAAATAGTGCTTAAGATAGCGAATACAAACACAATTATAAATTTAACAGAATAGGGTTTAAAATATATCAGAAGTCTTTTTAATGTTCCTTTAACATCTTTTGCCTTTTGAACGGGAGCTCCGAAGCCCGCCATAGGACCTCCTTTTTGAGTTCCATCATCTGGCTTTTTCTTGTTTTCACTCATGCCAATTCCTCCTCTGACAACTGTGAGTATACAATTTCACGATATACATCACAGGTATTTAAAAGTTCCTTATGATTGCCAATTCCCTCAATTTTACCTTCATCCAAAACTATAATTCTATCAGCATCCATTACTGTACTGACTCTTTGAGCTACAATAAGAACTGTAGATTCTTTGGTTTCACTTTTAAGTGCTGCCCTAAGCTTTGCATCTGTCTTGAAGTCTAGAGCTGAAAAGCTGTCATCAAAAACATATATTTCTGGTCTTCTAACCATTGCACGTGCAATGGAAAGACGCTGTTTCTGACCACCGGAGACATTATTACCTCCTTGCGCTATAACAGATTCAAAGCCTTCCTTCATATTTGATATAAATTCGGAGGCCTGAGCAACTTCTGCTGCTTTTTTAATTTCTTCTAAGCTTGCATCCTCTTTACCATATCTTATATTATCATTTATGGATCCAGTAAATAGCACAGCCTTTTGTGGAACAAAACCAATTTTAGCTCTTAGACTTTCCTGAGACATCTCACGTACATCTAAACCATCTATTATTACACTTCCACCAGTTACATCATAAAAACGGGGTATTAAATTGATTAAGGTAGATTTTCCAGAACCTGTTCCCCCTATAATAGCTGTTATCTCTCCTGGTTTTGCACTGAAAGATATATTGCTTATAGCTGGCTGTTCAGCTCCGGAGTAACTAAAGGTTACATCCCTGAATTCTACATATCCCCTCTTGCCATCAGCACTTTTAACCTCTTTTGCATCTACAATTTCGGGTTCCATTTTAAGTACTTCATCTATTCTTACAGCTGAAGCCTCTGCACGTGGAATCATAACGAACATAATTGCCATCATGAGAAATGAAAACATAATTTGCATAGCATATTGTATAAATGCCATCATATCTCCAACCTGCATGTGCCCGCTGTCAATTCTAAGTCCTCCAAACCACACAACTGCAAGCTGAGTAGCACTAAGTGTAAACATCATAATTGGCATCATTCCTGCCATAAGTCTATTAACTGTAAGTCCTGTATCTCTAATATCTAAATTTGCTTCCTTAAATTTTTTCTTTTCGCTATTGATTCTGTTAAAAGCACGAATTACCCTTATGCCAGTTAATCCTTCACGGGTAACAAGGTTTAATTTATCAAGCTTTTTCTGCATAATTCTAAAATATGGCAGCCCTTTTAGTAGGAATATCCCTATAGCAATCAATAAAAATGGCAATGCCACTGCAAAAATGATTGAAAGTTTAGCATCCTTATGAACTGCCATAATAATTCCACCTATACACATAAGTGGTGCACTAATCATCATACGCATTATCATTACTAATACTTGTTGAACCTGAATAATATCATTTGTAGTTCTTGTTATCATTGAGGCTGTTCCAACTTTATCGAACTCATGCAGTGAAAATCTCTCTGCTTTTTTAAAGAGAATATCTCTTAGATTTCTACCAAGTGCTACTGCAACCTTTGAGCCTATGAAATTTGCTATAACAACACAAACAGCATCCCCTGCTGCTACAAGTATCATAGTTTTACCTATATTCATTATATAATTTGTATCATTTTTAACTATACCATTGTTAACAATATCTGACATTAATGTTGGTAAATATAATTCCGCTAAAGCCTGAATAAAAAACAATGCTATTACAACAATTAATGATATAGCAAAGGGTTTTAGATATTTTAATAATTTCAGCATATATTGTCCTCTCCATTCTTTTAAATAGTTTGTCTTCTTCAAGCATCATAAATAAATAACTAGTCAGTATGCCAGTCTATTTATTTTCAGATGTCTTATTCATAAAATAATTAAAGGTTTCTGATAAAAGATCAGCTAACTGCTCACTCTTCTCCTGTCCTAAATGCTCCACCAATCCATTAATAGAAGCTTCAAATTCTTCTGATGCTTTCTTAAAAACTTCCTCTCCTTTCTCTGTAACTTTAATTCTAACAGCACGTCTATCCTCTTTATCTACATTACGTTCTACAAAGCCCCGTCTTTCAAGACTATTGACTTGCTGAGTAATTGTAGGTGATGCTACATTTAAAATATTACTTAGTTCTGAAGTTTTAATTCCTATCTCATGTGTTTCTACATAGTTCTTTATACAAAATAACACCATAGTCTCACTATGAGTTAAATCAGAAATTGGACTTTTATGCTTATGCAATCTTCTAAATTCACTTAAACACTTCATAATTTTTTGTACAATTAGTTCTTTATTATCTTCCACATTTTTACACCTCTATCGTAATTAGATAAGTTAATAATCAACAATTTGAATTATTAACCTACCTAATTATATTTTTAAAATTAATTCATGTCAATAGATTAATTTTAAAAATTATATAACTATTTTCACTGTATAACCTTCCTGCGTCTCTATATCAATAAGCTTTAGTTCCTTATAGGATTTTAGATACTTTAATATTTAAATAGATCAATACTAAAAAAACACACATAGGTATAATATAACACTATGTATGTTTCTGAAATTCCCTATATCTTTCTCAAAATATTATTTATATCTTCACTAACTTTAATCCTATTTTCATAAACCCACTCTTGATCAAATTCTAAGCTAAAAGCTTTAGAAAAAGAATAATAAAGATTTATCTTCTGATAGAATATCTCCAAATCATATAATTCCTTTAAATTACAACCTGGTTTTGATACAGTATCTTTTTTAGCTACAAACAATTCATCTATGTAGAATAAAAATGCATTAAGCATATCCTCATTTGATACATCAAATGGAATTTTCAAAAGTCTCCACTGAATTTTATCTTCCAATCTATAATTCTTTATACTATCAAGTACTGCTAAATACTCATTTATATCCATTTTTCTATAGTAGGATAATTTTTCTTCTTTTGTGCTCCACAGAGCCAGCTTTTCTCTTAGAGAAAGCTCTTTTACCTTTAGAATTTCTTCACTAGGACCGACAACAGCCTGTTCTATTATTCTATCTTCTGTATCAAGATTTTCCTTTATAAAATCCTGAACCTTATTATAAGTTGCCACATATCCCGTATCATATATACCTTTTCTACCAGCTCTTCCTGCTATCTGCTTCACCTCTTGAGATTTTAAATACCTCACTCCATTTCCATCAAATTTTTTTATATCCATAAAAACAATTCTCTTTATAGGCAGATTTACGCCCATGCCTATGGCATCTGTAGTTATCAAAATCTTTGTTTCCTTATTTATAAATTGCTCATACTGCTTTTTTCTTACCTCTGGTGGTAGGTCTCCATAGATAATACTTGCCTTTATACCTATGTTTGAGTAGTAATAAGCTAAATTTAATACCATTTTCTTTGAAAATGCCACCAGAGCATCCCCCTCTTCTGCATCTCTGTAGGCAAAAGTTTTGTAATCTATTTTAAGTGGTATATCTCTTGTATATTTTTTAAGTTTATATTCATCATTACAGTCTTCTATTATATCCAAAAGCAAAGCTCTTGCATTATATGCTCCACAAACATGAATTTCATTACATTGAAGTGCTAATATAGCTCTTGTCCACGCAGCTCCCCTTTGATCATCATCTATCATCTGAACTTCATCAATAACTGCTACATCATAGACTTCCTTTATATCCAGCTTTTCTATAGTACAGCAGATATGGTTAGCACCTTCGACTATTATCTCCTCTTCACCGGTTATAAGACTGCATTTTACTCCTTCTTTATTTAGTCTTTCATAATTTTCAAGTGCCAGTATTCTAAGAGGAGACAAATATATTCCCTTATTACATTGTTTTAGCTTAAGCATAGCATTGTAAGTTTTTCCTGTGTTAGTTTCTCCTAAGTGAAGATAAAATTTTCTCTTTAATCTTCTTGCATCTCTGTATTCATCCTTTGGATTTAATGGAAACACTCTATTGAATTCTTCAGATATAATTTCCGGAATATGCTTTGTTATAAGTACACTTATAATTCCCGATTGAAGATAGCCCTCATAGTCCTCCTCAAGTACATCTTCAAAACGAAATCTAGTGTCATTCTTATTATTATAGGCCTCAATAAGTTTTCTTGATATATATTCTAAAAGCTCTAAGTAATCTTCATAAACCAGATCATAATCTTTTAAATTTTCTTTTTCAAATTCCCTTAACAGTTTAAGTTTTTTTCTTACTGAGGCTTCATGTTCCCAAAGTCCATTTGATTTTGTATGCTTTACCACATTTTTCGTCTGGGCAAATTGATTCTTTATCTTTCTGAAATTTCTTTCAATTGCTCCTATTTTCATATGAGTTACCTCCCCAATAAACTTTTCTATATACTTTAGATAACTATATTCTACCATAGCATAATAAAAACTATGCTGAAATTTAAATCTAATCTATTAATACAATAGCTATTATATACAGATTTCAATTAAAATTTCACATTAATAGATAACAATGGATTAAATGGATATTTTATATAGTAAAAATAAGGCTTAGTATTGAAATTATCTCTCTTCAATACTAAACCTTATTCTACTAAATACTCATTCCTCATAAAGAAATTGCTTAGTTCTATAATAGGTACTCTCATCTCCTATAAAAATAAATACATCATTTTCCAGAAACACAGTATAGGGGCCTGGTGAAAGTATTAGCTTTCCATTTCTTCTTATAGCTATTATGGTTGCCCCTGTATTTTGCCAGAACTTTACTTCTGATATAGCTTTTCCTACTATATGCAGTCCCGCATATATTTCAAACTCAAAAGGTACAAAGGGATTGCTCTTATTAAATCTATTGGAATAATCAATTAACTCATTTATAACATTATCCATACTTTTTTCTATCTGATTTTTCTTAGCCATTAAATCTGTAATTTCTCTTTTTAATGAAGTTAATGAATCTATATCTTTAAATTTATCAATAAATTTCAGAGAATTATCTACAGATTCTACTATTATTCCACTGCCCTTTGTAACTTTAACTATGCCCATATCACTTAAAAGAATGGTTGCTCTTCTTATAGTTTCAGGAGATACATTGTATTTACTTGCCAGGGAAGACCTTCCATATAGTTTATCCCCTACAGCAAAGTCTCCAGCTACTATTCTATTTGCAATATCAATTGCTATTTTTTGATAAACAGGTTTTATAATTGATTCACTTGCCATTTTATTTTTCATCTTCCTTTAATAATGCCATTATTGCCATTATGTATCCATAAAAGCCAAAACCGCAAATTTGTCCAATACAAGCTGGTGCTGTAACAGATTTTCTTCTGAATTCTTCCCTTGAATGTATATTACTTATATGTACCTCTACAGTTTTGATGGAAACAGCTTTTAATGCATCATAAATAGCTATACTGTAGTGAGTATATGCACCAGGATTTATTACAATTCCATCATACTTTTCGTAGGCATCCTGTATGTAACCAATTATCTCTCCCTCAATATTACTCTGTAAAACTTCAATTTCAACTCCTAATATTTTAGCTTCACTCTTTATGTAGTCACACAAATCTTCATAATTTTTAGTTCCATAAATATTTTTTTCTCTGATTCCTAAAAAATTAATATTAGGTCCGTTAATCACTAATATTTTCACAAGTATACGCTTCCTTTTTAATTTATTTTAATATGAACTAAATTTTATCCAGTAACATTTTATTTATTTTCAATTAATAAAACACTATATTAAAATATTAACACTCTTAATTCTTTTATAAAGAAATTAATAACTATACTAAACGTTAAAGTTTTTCCCTTATTATATCCGATATCTTATCTATAACTATTTTCAAATTTTTATCATTTATAACTTCATAATCACTATATTCTTTATACAATCTATATCTTTCATTATATAATTTATGTAAATTATCTTTAGACTTATTTAAAAGAGGACGATTAGATGTATCCACATCCTTTATTATATCTTCTACTGATCTATTTATAAATACTATTAAACCATTTCTTTTTAAAAGTTCCATGTTATAAGGAGATTTTATAACCCCACCGCCTGTGGAAATAACCACAGCTTCTTTGCTGCTGACATCTTTTACTGCTTCTGTCTCAAGCTTTCTAAAATGTTCCTCTCCATTTTTAAATATATCAGATATAATTTTTCCTTCTTTTTTTTCTATGTATTCATCAGTATCATATAATTCAAGTCCGTAAAGTCTTGATATAGCTTTAGCTATAGTTGTTTTTCCAGAGCCTGGCATACCTATGAATACTATATTTTTTCGTAAATTCATAACAACATAACACCTCTTTACTAATGCAAATTCGTAGGCATCGTAAAGAAATGAGTAGTCAGTATACTAGTCTATTTCATATCATACTTGGTCAACAGAACCTACATATAGCATTACTATAATAAGAACCTGTTTCATTGTATGATTTAAAATATACGTTTCATCTCTGACTTATTACTTATTTTCAGATGCCTTAACTCTGTATAAATTTTTTATTTTTATAAAAGTTCTTGGTATATCTTATCCACTATCTTTTCATCTATAGTAATATCATTCCAAAGCTCCTCGGCAGCTATAGCTTGCCCAACCAGCATATATAATCCATTAACCGCTTTTATCCCCTTTTCCCTGGCATACTTTAAAAATAAAGTTTCCTTTGGATTGTATATTAAATCTACAGCTGAAGAAAATTTACCAATACAATTCTCATCTACAGGAGAATTTTCTATTTTAGGATACATTCCACAAGGTGTACAATTTACAATTACATCACCTTGCTCTAAAGCTTTAAGTTCACTATAATCAATTATTTTTACATCCTTAAAGGTTTCTGACGCCCTTTCTTTATTTCGGCTTACCAGTAATATATCTTTAGCATTATTATCTATAAAATATTGTATAACTGCCTTTGCAGCACCGCCCGCACCTAGAACTACAATTTTCTTATCTTTTACTGGTATATTGTTTTTTTCCAACATTCTGCCAAAGCCATGATAATCTGTATTATGTCCAATAACCTTACCACTTTTAAAGCATATAGTGTTAACAGATCCTATTTTATCCGCTTCAACGGATGTTTCATCTAAGTATTTCATAATATCTACTTTATAGGGAATAGTAACGTTCAGGCCCTTTACTCCCTTTTCTATTAAAGCTTTAAAATCTATCTCCAAGTTTTCTTTTTCTATTTCAAATAAATCATAGCAAGCATCCATATTTAATATTTTATAAAGCTTTGAATGTGTAACTGGAGACATACTGTGCTCTAATTTTTCTCCTATAAGTCCAAATAAATAACTCATTGTATTACTCCACCTTCTTTGTATTAGTATCTATCCAAGCATCTGATTTATAATTGCCTAATAAATTGAAATAACTGCTTTTTTGCTCTATTCCTATAACTGCATCTTTTATAAAACTTTCTGTTATCTTTCCTTCAAAATCAATATAAAAAAAGTATTCCCATGTTTTTCCTTCCATAGGTCTAGATTCAATCATAAGCATATTTAAATTATTTTCTGAAAAATCTCTTAATATACTGTAAAGCGAACCCGGTTTATGTGGTACAGAAATAACTATACTTATTTTATCAGCATTTTTCTCTATTTCTAATTCTTTACCTATTATTATAAATCTAGTGTAGTTGCTATTGTTATAATTTATATTTTTTTTGATTATATCAAGATTATATAATTTTGCTGCTTTTTCACTGGCTACGGCTGCTATGATTTTACTATTTGTATCCGCTACCATCTTTGCACTTATTGCAGTATTATAGTAAGGAATGAGCTTCCACTGAGGATAATCCTTAAAGAAAATACTGCTTTGCTGAAAGGCTTGGGGATGAGAATAAACTTCCTCTATGTCTTCAAGTTTTGTACCTTTTATTCCGACTAAATGCTGGGATATCTTTATACATTTTTCTCCCACTATGTATAATCCATATTTACGTAAAAGATCATATACCTCTGAAATACTCCCCGTAGAAGAGTTTTCCACTGGTAAAATCCCATATTTTATTTTACCTTCTTTTAAGGCTTTAAATACTTCTTCAAACTGATTAAAGCTGCAGGTATTTATTTCACTTCCAAAATAATTAAATAATGCCTCTTCACTAAAGGAACCTGACACCCCTTGAAAACCTACATTAATTTTAGAATTTTCTGCTTCAATTCTTATATCTTCTTTTAATTTATAATCTAATTTATCTAAAGAGCTTTCCTTTTTTTCTTCGTTAGAATCAAACATTTTATGAGCTTCTAAATTTCTGCTTATAGACATTACAGCTTTAAAAAAATCTTCTGTAGCACTGCTGAATTCCTTATTATTTAAATTTGCTATATTTTTTTCTATAACTTGCTTTTCTCTTTCAGCATTTAAAATTGGCATAGAATTTTTCATTTTATACTTCGCCACATTTAAAACAGCTTCTATTCTCTTTTCAAAAAGAGCTACCATTTGTTTATCTATACTATCAATTTCCTCACGAAGCTCCTCTAAATCTTTCATAGAACCCCCCCTTTATTCATACTAAGGTATCTTCAAAATATCCGTTCATCTTTCATTTGTTATTGATTTTCAGATGTCTAAAATATCTGAAACTAAATAACAAGCCAAATTTAACAAAATAATTTTGTATAATACACAAGAAAATTTTCATAAATGTCTTATACAAAATTATATATTAAACTGACTTAGTTATTTACAATACTTGTTATAATTATATCACAGCATTATGATTCAATATTAAGTACTTATAAGAATTCTTATTATCTTATATCGTACATTAAATCCAATATGGCAATTGCCGCTGCTGCTTCTACTACCGGTACTGCTCTTTGTACAATACATGGATCATGACGGCCTGTTATTTCAAGCTCTGCATTTTCATGATTTTCTATATCAATAGTATGCTGAAGCCTAGCTATAGACGCTGTAGGCTTAAAAGCTGTTCTAAATACAATAGGCATACCATTTGTTATGCCACCTAGTATTCCACCATTATTATTAGTACGAGTTTTAACCTTATCATTCTCCATATAATACTCATCATTAGCCTCTGAGCCTCTAAGTTTAGATATATCAAAGCCTTCTCCAAACTCTATTCCCTTTACCGCTGGAATAGAAAATATCATATGGGACAAATGAGATTCTACAGAATAAAAAAATGGTGACCCAATGCCTACTGGTAAGTTTAAAACTGCAGTTTCAACTACTCCACCAACAGAATCTAATTCTCCTTTAGCATCTATTATCAGCTTCCTCATTTCTACACCTTTTTCTTTATTGATTGTAGGAAATTCTTCTTTTAATAAATCCGATAACAGAGAATCTTCTATATTAACTTTGTCAAAGGACTCATCTTCAACGTTAGCAATACTTTTTATGTGGCTGCCAATGAGTATTCCCTTTTCAGCTAAAATCTGTTTAGCTACAGCTCCTGCAAACACAAGTGGTGCAGTAATTCTACCTGAAAAATGTCCACCACCTCTATAATCATTAAAGCCTTTATATCTTATATTTCCAGTATAATCTGCATGGCCCGGACGCATAAGATTTTTTAACTTGCTGTAATCCTTAGAATGCTGATCTGAATTTCTTATTATAGCGCATAAGGGTGAACCGGTAGTTCTATTATTAAAATAACCGGAAAGAATTTCAAACTGATCAGCTTCCTTTCTGGCAGTAGAAAGCTTATTTTTACCAGGCATTCTTCTTTCCATTTCTCTCTTTATGTAGTCAATATCTAGTTCAATTCCTGGCAAAAGTCCATCTATAGTAATTCCTATAGCATTTCCATGGGATTCTCCAAAAATTGAAAGTTTAATATTTTTACCCCACACTCCACTCATGGACATTTCCTCCTAGCTTCTTAAAGTCCTCCCAAAAGGTAGGATAAGATTTTTTAACACATCCGCTGTCTTTTATAGTAACCTCATCTTTACATCTTATAGACGCTACTGCAAGGGCCATGGCAATTCTATGATCATTCCAGCTGTCTACTTCTCCACCTGTAAGTTCTTTTTTCCCTCTTATTATAAGGCCATCTTCTTTTTCTTCTAAATCTGCACCTAATTTGTTTAATTCTGTAGTGATGGCAGTTAATCTGTCTGACTCCTTTATTCTGAGTCTTCCTGCATTAATAACCTCTGTAGTTCCTTCGCTTACCGCTGCTAAAACTGCCAGTACTGGTATTATATCAGGACATTGAGATGCATCTATAACTGTAGAAACTGTATTTGTTGTCTCTGCATATATTTTATCACTAGTAATGTTTAGTGTTCCATTCATTCTCTTTATTATATCTAATACTTCTTTGTCACCTTGCTTAGAGTCTGGATTTAGATCAAGACAATCTATTTCTCCGCCTATCATACCTGCCACAAGCCAAAATGCCGCCTGTGAAAAATCCCCTTCAACTCTATAGTCCCTACTTTTATATTCCTGATTTCCCTTTATTAAGAATTCTTTGTAATCATTATTTATTACTTCTACTGAAAATCTATTTAATACGTCCATGGTCAAATCTAAATATCCCTTTGATTCAAGCTTTTTATTAATTGTAATTTTGGAATCACCCTGAAGTACTGGCAAAGTAAACATAAGTCCTGTTATAAACTGAGAACTTACATCTCCGTCTATAGTAAATTCTCCAGACTGAATTTTACCCTGTACCTTCAAAGGAAGTTTTCCATTTTCATTGGAATACTTTATACCCTGCTTATCAAAAATTTCATAATACTGATTCAGCGGACGGGAAACTAATTTTCCCCTTCCTGTAAATACAACATCATTTTCTTCAGCTAAACATATAGGTATAAAAAATCTTAGAGATGAACCTGATTCTGAACAGTCTATTTCTTTCTTCAATAATTTTAACTCAGTACTTCCATTTATTATCAAAGTATAAATATTATTTTCTTCTTCTTTTTTTTCTATAGTTACACCTAGTGCCTCCATAGCATTACAAGTAGTCAATATATCCTCTGAAAACATAACGTTTTCTACCACGCTCTTACCTTTAGAAAGCCCTGCTGCAATTATGCCTCTATGACTTAAGCTCTTAGAGGGTGGAATTGTTACCTTGCCTTTTAATTTTGATGGAGTTATCTTAACGTAATTCATATATCTATCCACTTCTCCTAAATATAATTTTCCATAAGTTTGCTATCTATATTTTTAATAAAAGCTTCACCTAGTTTATTCAATAAGATAATATTAATTTTGTCTCTATCATTTTTCTTGTCCATAGCTATAGTTTCTAATACTTTAGACTTATCTAAAGCTTCGATTTCAAAAGGTAAACTATATTTAATTAATATCTTCTTTAACAAATCCGCAGTTCCCTTTTCAGTTATACCCATAGCTTCACTCTTTTCAGTAATTTTATACATACCAATAGCCACAGCCTCTCCATGAGTATATCTTTCATAATTAAAATATTTTTCAATAGCATGGCCTATAGTGTGCCCAAAATTCAGCATCATTCTGTCACCTTTATCTTTTTCGTCCTTTTCCACTACTTCCTTTTTTATATTACAGCACTTATAAATTATATCATCTATATTGTTTAAAAGTTCTTCATCATCATTAAAGCTAAGCAGTGTATCAAATAAAGCTCTATCTTTAATAGCACCGTACTTTATAACTTCACCCATACCATCATGAAGAAATTTTTTATCTAAGGTCTTTAACACATTGGGATCAATAAATACTGCTTCAGGGTGATAGAAATTTCCTATTAAATTTTTACCTCTAGGAAGATCTACAGCTACTTTGCCCCCTATACTGCTGTCTATTTGAGCTAATAGAGATGTAGGGATCTGAACAAAAGGTATTCCTCTTAAGGTAGTTGCAGCTGCAAAGCCAGTCAAATCTCCCACTACTCCTCCGCCAAGGGCTATTATAAGATCTCCTCTGGTCATTTCAAAACCTAGAAGATCATCATAAAGCTTCAGTAGTACATCAATTGATTTACTCTTTTCCCCTGCTTCTACCACAAAGGCCTTTACATTATAGCTTTCCTCTCTTAAAGCTTCTTCAAGCTTTTGCCCATAGAAACTATTAACATTAGAATCTGTTACTACAGCAATTTTCTTGCCACTATATATTTTCTTTATTTCTTTCCCAATAGAGTCCATTAATCCTTTTTCTATATAAATAGGATAAATTTTATGTGAAAGGTTTATCATAATATTACTCATTGCTGTTAAGTTTCCTCCTTTTTGAACCTGCCTTATTAAATATTTCTTTCATTAAGGCAACATCCTCTTTTCTAATGGCTTCCTTCATAAGAGATAAATTATTTTCAAATTCTTCAAGTTCAGTTAGTATATTTTCTTTATTGGAAATAAATAGCTCTGACCACAAATCAGGATTAATTAATGCTACTCTTGTTGCATCTCTAAAGCTTCCCCCTATAAAGAAGCCTCTTTGCTCATCAAAATTATCACAATTCATTAAAGCCACAGCAATTATGTGTGGTACAGCACTGGTATAGGCTATAATTTTGTCATGAACTTTAGAATCTATTAAAACTACATTTTTGCAGCCTATATTTCTAGCAATATCTTCTATTAATTTGATATTTTCTTTTTTATTTTTCTCTGTTGGTGTTATTATATAATTTGCATTTTTAAAAATGTCCTTAGAGGCAAAGGCAAGTCCCTTTGACTCTCTTCCTGCCATTGGATGTCCTCCAATAAAATCAACATAATCTGGTATAAGGTCTGATACCTCTTTTACTATACTTTCCTTAATGCCAGAGGTGTCAGTGATAACTGCACCCCTTTTAAAATCATTCTTATACTTTTTAATAAATTCTATTGCTGCCTCCGGGTATAGAGATACTATAACTATATCTGATTTACTTAGAGGCACTTCAGCATCCTTATATCCCCTGTCTATAATACCCATGTCTTCTGCAGTTTTAATTGCATTTAAATCAATATCAATTCCCCATAAATTATTAGGCTTCAGCTCCTTAAGAGCCATAGCATAAGATCCACCAATTAATCCAAGTCCAACAACGGTAATATTAAATTCCAAGCTTATCAACGTTAAAGCTCCATTTAAATTTTTCTATTTCCTTTAAAGAATCCATTAGAGACTTGAATTTATTTGGTTTTATGGATTGCTGACCATCACATTTAGCATTAGCAGGATCATTATGTACCTCAATTATTAATCCATCTGCACCAACTGCTACAGCTGCTTTTGAAAGAGGTTCTACCATCCACCACATTCCTGCTGCATGACTTGGGTCAACTATAACTGGAAGATGACTTTGTTTCTTTATAGCTGGTATAGCACTTAAGTCTAAAGTATTTCTAGTGTAAGTTTCATAAGTTCTTATTCCTCTTTCACATAGTATTACATTTTCATTTCCACCAGCCATTATATATTCTGCTGACATAAGCCATTCTTCAATGGTAGCACATAATCCTCTCTTTAAAAGAATAGGCTTATTAGTTTTTCCAAGTTCCTTTAAAAGTTCGAAGTTCTGCATGTTTCTAGCTCCAACCTGTATTACATCAACATCTTCAACAAATCTTTCAAGCATCTTAGTTCCCATTAATTCTGTTACTATTGGAAGCCCTGTTTTTTCTCTAGCAATTTTTAAAAGTTCTAAGCCTTCTAGTTCCATACCTTGGAAACTGTAAGGTGAGGTTCTAGGTTTGAAAGCACCACCTCTTAAAAAGCCTGCTCCTGCTTCTTTAACATCTTCTGCTATACTCACAATTTGATCTTCACTTTCAACGGAACATGGTCCTGCTATAACAGCTAATTTACCTCCGCCAATAGTTCTGCCATTTATATTTATTATAGAATCTTCAGGATGGAATAATCTATTTGCTTTCTTATATGGTTCCTGAACAATCATAACTTTTTCAACCTCATCATATGCCTGAATCTGCTCTGGATCAATTGCTCTAGTATCTCCTATTAAACCTAGTATACAGTAATTATCGCCAAAATCCACATGAACCATTAATCCTTTTTTCTCTAATCTTTCTTGGAAAATTTCTATTTTCTCTTTTGATGTTCCTGGTTTCATAACAATTATCATAATAATTGCCTCCTCTTATTTTGAATTTATTTTAAATCTCCTATTCCTAGGTATATTCAGACAAATGATTAGCCAGTTCTTTGGCTTACTATTTATTTTCATATACCTTTTTAGAAGATACTTTAAAGCTGATTTTAATTCCATTACATTAGTTAAGTAAAATTTTATTTACAATTTATAGTAAGTATCTGTTTTACACTGTATAGTGTTAAAGCAATTATATTATACTCGTTTTCTTATTATTAATCAAAGTTATTATTAATATTATTATAAAAAAAAGGAAGACTCTCAATGAGTCTTCCTGTTAATCAATATCCTACTTAATTGATTTACCTATTAAACAGCAACTAATCTATTAAACTCATTATGTGAAAATATATGAAATTTTTTTGTGCAAAAGTAATAGCCAGCGCTAAAATAAAAGCCCAAGCTAAAATAAAAACCATATATTTTATTACTTACTGCACTAACAAGCTTATTCATATAAATTCACCAACTTTCCTTCTAATCAATTCTGTAACTAACTTTTATATCTATTATAACAAATAGAGGGCTTCTGTCAACGATTTTAATAAGTTTTCTAAATATTTAAATTAGTCAGAAGTACTTTTGCCAATTTATCAATTAAATATGAAAGTTTACTATGTAAAATGTTATTTTTATATTTTTTGCAATATTACTGTATACTATCTTTAGAAAAGTAAATATTTAAGTTCCTATTATCCAACTATCCTAAATACACTTTCTGTCCAATCGCTAATTGCATGAAATATTGAACTTGTAAGTATATTTTTAGTTTTTAACATTGTATATCCGAAAATCAAACTAATAGGAATTAGATCAATACTTTCTTTTCTAAACAAAACTATTAATCCAACTAAAAATAATTCAAAAAAGTATATTGATGCTTGTAAAAATAACATTTCTTTTCTGGAAATCATTATGTGGAATCAGGTACTAAATATTTAGTGGAAGTTTCAATTGATAATTTCCGCGATTTGAAGTATAATTTTTGTGTAAATTAATGTATTTAGGCGTATATTATTTTACCATAAATCTTTCACTCTTCCGAGTGGGAGATTTATTTTTTTATGAAAAAAACTATCGCACTAATTTTTTAGTGCGACAGTCCCTTATTCAACAACTTAATATTATATAATTCTTATTTTTTCTTTAATCTAATACATCTACCCATTATATGGAATTGAAATTTTTCTATTTAATATATAAAATGCATATTTATATTATACATTATAATTTACAATCAAAAAACCTTAAATCCATTAAATGGGAAAATTTTAAGTATCACATGCCCTTCAATTGATCTTATATTAATTTCACCAAAATATCTACTATCATTACTTAACATTCTATTATCACCAAGTACAAAAACAAATCCTTTTTTTATTTTAATCTTTTGATTCTCATGTAAGAAAGTACCTCCATTTGTAGCAATATTTCTTTCAATATAAGGCTCCTTTAAATTGCTACCATTTATATAAATATTACCACCCCTAAGCTCTATTTCATCACCTTCTATACCTATAATCCTTTTTATATATACATCATGATTTACATTTTGAGAATCAAAAACGATAATTTCACCTCTCTTAAAGTTTTTTCTTAATAATGAGATTTTTTCAATTAAGGCACTATCATTATTATTAAGTGTAGGTGCCATTGATGGACCATTAACATGTACTCTTGAAATTATATAAGTTTTGAAAAATATAGATACTATTATAGTTATAGCTATTAATTTTATTAGTTTTATTCGATCATTTTTCATTTTATTTTTATACCTCAAATCTAAATATAGACAAAATTAATTTATAATATCTGAGATAAATTACCATTATCTAATTCATAAACGTAATCACTTATTTCAGTTATATCTTCTGAAATATGACTTGTTAAAAGTATTGTTCTTCCTTTTTCTTTAAGTTCAAGTAGTTTTTGTTTTATTAATTTTACACCCTCTTTATCTAGACCGTTCATTGGCTCGTCAAGAATCAATATTTCGGGATTTTCCATAAGAGCTTGAGCAATACCTAGTCGTTGTTTCATTCCTAATGAATATTTTTTTACACTTTTATGATTATTTATATCTAAATTAACACATTTCATTGCATTTTCAATCTCTATATTCCCTATTTTATTGTTTATACTAGCTAAAAACTTAAGATTTTCAAATGCAGTATACTCAGGTAAAAAACCAGGATGTTCAATTAGAACACCAATATTTTCAGGAAAATCGACATCTGATCCAACTTTTTTACCATTAACATTAACATATCCTGATGTAGGTCTTATAAATCCACATATAGCTTTAAAAAGTAGACTTTTTCCTGAACCATTTCTTCCAATAAGTCCATAACACTTTCCTTTTTTTATATTTAAATTAATATTATTCAATACATTTACATCTTTATATCTTTTAGTTAAGTTTACAATTTCTATCACATTTTTAGTAGACTCCATAAAAACACCTCTTTTATTTTTTATTAAATATTAGCAATATCTCTTTTTTTAACTATTAATATATTAAAAATAAAATTAATAGTTAAAAAAATGCATAAATACAAAATTGAAAATGATAAATTAAAATCTTTAAGTCCGCCTTTAAAAAAATCATGCCTTATTAACATTTGTTGATTCATCAATATGAATTTATTTATTTTATTGAACTCTGTTGTACCTACAGTAATAAAACATATCATCATACAAATTACTGCCGCATGGGTTGAATTGAAAAAAATATAATATATATTATTAATAAAACTTATTAAGCATATCATAGTAATGACATTTAATATAATTATATATAGTACTATTAAATATTGATTTTTATCAGCAGTTAATTGGTTGTAATTATTAATTAAAATATTAGTATTTATAAATGCTCTATACCCCATCCTTATGAATATTGTAATCAATGAAGCACTAAATACTACTAAATAATATTTTAAAACAATAATCCAAATAGTGATGTTATAAGATATAATCCAGTCAGATTTTTTTTTAGCTCTAGGTAAAATTAAAATAGTCCTTTCTCTAAACTTATGAATAATACAAATGTTAATTAAATAAACAAGTAAAATATTTGGAACTATCCATAATGTAAAAACTTGGAAATTTTTCGTAATATCAAAATTTCCATTTAACCCTCCAAAAACTAATATTAATATATCTCCCATATAAAATAGTTGTGAACGTTGAATATTTAGAATACTTAAATTTATGTATGTTGTCATTACTGATATAATTACTAAAATTAATATATGTATTTTATTATTTGTGCCTTTTAAGTTTATTTTTAATAATCTTCTAATCACCTTTAACCACTAACCTTCTGTTAAACATTAAATTAATTAATATTAATATACTTAAAAATATTAAACTAATTGTAAATGATTGTGTTAATGTAACATCATAAATTTTTATACTATCAAATCTATGGAAACTTATAATTGCAATTGTATGCATTCCTATATATTTCATTATTTTAAATATCCCTATCGTTAAATTATACATAAAGCTAACTATACTTATAAAAATATATATACTTATAACTAAATCACAAATATAAATATTAGAAATATAATTTGTCAATACATCTCTAAAATTAATAATTATAGCCGTAGCTATATAAATTTCTAAAAATGAAATAATAATGGCTTGTATAGGTGTTAATGAAAATACAAAATTACTTAGGTATAATGCATCAACAAGTTTCATACTAACATTTATATTTGTAATTGTTGAACTCCAATTTTTGTCAAAGCCAAAAAATATATAACTAATTATAAATGCTGACAAAAAAAATATAGTTGCAATTAATAAACCTATAAGCAAGTTTGCAATTAATTTACTTATTATCCACAGAACCTTTTTTTTACTTCTTACAATTATGTATTGATAATGTTTAATTTTTAAATTAATAATAGAAGTTACTATTATTACAAATGGTAAATAAAAACATAATACTATTATTGGATAAGTTACCACTTTAAAAAATCCATCCCAAATATTAATATCTAAATTATATTTTAAACTAAAGTCATTTAATGGCTCTATGATTTTATAAGAAATAAATAAAAAAAACATTATGCTAAAACATATTATTCTTGGAAGTCTGCATACTTTTAAATTTAATTTAATCAAATTAAACACGGTATATTTTCTAAAACTATTATTCATAAATACTCCTCTTTCTTGATTTTAAGATAAATAAAGCAGAAGAAAAAAATGTAATAAATACAAGTTCTACTATAATTTCATTAACTGTTACTTTTGGAATCAAATAGAATTGGTTTATTTCTGTAGGTAAATAAGATTGTATATTAAGAAATTGAAATATCAGATCTCCTCCAACCCAAAACAAAAATGGTGAAATCATTACTGCAATTGTATTTTTTATAAATGAAGATACCGCTAATGCAATACTTGAATATGCAAAACCAAATATAAATTCAATAAATATATGTACTGCTACATATAAATAAAAATTATATATGAGCAAATTTGAAAAAACTCCTCCATACATACCTTTTCCCGAAAAATCATTTATATTTCCACTAAAAGACAATCTTACAATTATTGTTAAAATAATTGTTGGTAATGAAACAGCTATACCTCCCACTAACCCATTAGTAAGTAATTTTGCAGCTAAATATTTGTCATGATTAATTCTTACATCAATATATTTAATCATACCATTTTTAACATCCTCTAAATATGATAATGAAAATGGAAGTGCAGCGATTATTGGCATTAAAGGTGTATATAACAGTAATGAATCAAACCAAACGGAATACATATTAAGCTCTTTCTTAACCATTGATCTAACTGTGGCTTGAAGCTGTGGTGTCTGAATATCAGAAGCATTATAATCAAAAAAAAGATATTTATGAATTTGATTATATCCACCTAAAATGTGAATTAGTATTCCTATGAAAATAATAATTAAAAATCTTTTACTTAAAATCGCTTTCTTTAATTGGTTTTTTATCATATCTTATTCCTCTTCCTAATAAAAATTTATATATTATTATATAATACATTATTTGCTTATATATCTCTATCGATTTACTTATTAATAATACAAGGTAAAAAGATATATCAATAAGTGATATTCTTTTTACCTTGTATTTCTCAAAGTCTAGATGATTTTAAAATATTTATAGTTTTCTAGTTAATATATGTTTTTATTAAAATTAACAATTTAAAGTATTATTAATTTTCAGAAATAAAGTGTACGAAGAATAGCATCCGATGGATTTACGAATGTGCTCAACGCAATATCCCTCTTGATATTATTTTTTAAATCATGAAAGTTGTCCAAATACATACTGTAAAAATTTGTACCTATTTTGTCGAACTTATATCTATATATCCATATGCTGATCTAGCAGTTGTTTCAAAATAATCATTTTCTACCAATAAGCTATAGTAATATGAATAACTCATACTGCTACTTGGAAAATTCGTATATCCAGCACCTTGTTGAACCAATGCTTCACCAGTCCTAGGATCACCATTTGAATTAATCATCTGAGCACGTACATAATAAGATGGTCCATCTACTATACGAGTTAATGAAATTTTTCCAGAATTAGATTGAGTGCAATAATAAGTTCTTCCTTGAGTAGGCAACGTAAATGCTGGTAATGTTACTGACCAAGTATCTGCATGTACATTTGTAGCTCCAGAAAAAGTAGTAATAGCTATAAAACTTAATGCTATTATTAATCCTAAGTAAATTTTTTGTATAAATTTATCTTTAAAATGACTGTTTATTATTTGGCATTTCATATTATATTCTCCTTTTTTTATAACTTTTTATGGTATACCGTAAAACAAATCTTCTCTCTATTTAATTGTTTTTAATACTAAAATGCGCATCTCATTTACACTTATTTTACTTAAGTAGAATAAGTATGTCAATATTTTTATTTATTTAATAATATTTAAATTTAGTTAATAAGTTTTCTTAGTACAGCTGAATATTGAGTTGCTTATTTTATTAGTAAAAAAATAAATGCAATAAAAGAATATAATATATTTTTACTTGACTAACCATATTCTACTATTGTACAATAGCATTATTAATTCTATAGCAGTAGAATATAATTATGCTTTTATTTACTTTGATGGCTGAAAGCCATTATTTTATCTAATTTATTGAGATTACTTTGTACTTCATGACATGGATGCTCTCTTTATCCAAAATACGATGAAAATAAATACAAACTGTATATAATCTTTATCAATGAAGGAGTGGAGTGTAAAATATTATGTTAAGAAAAAAATTTATTATTATTCCAATTATACCTGTTATACTAGGAATATTTGTCATATCTAATGCTAATTTAAATACTAATAAGATAGATACATTAAACTCAAAAGAAGTGGTACTGTCTACATCTGTTAAAAATGAAAATAAATCGTTTGTCCCTAAAACTAAGCGTGAAATTATAACTAATAAGGATAATATAAAAAAGAGTGTTCCAATTAAAATTAAAAAGCCAACAATTAATTTAGGTGATTTAAAGGAAGAGGATACATATGCAGAACATGATATTCATAATCCTGATATGCCTCAATATACCACAGACTCCTATTATATAGCAACAAATTATAGATCACCATCAGGTAAAAAATTGACTTTAATCCAATCAACTACTCCTCCTAATATGGATAGTATATCTAAAGAAAATATAGAAAATAAAACCAGTACAACAAAGGTAAAAGGGGTAGATGCCATAATATGTGAAGCAAAAGGTGGATATACTCAAGTAATATTTATTAGAGATAGAGTAACTTATAATGTAGTAGGCTACGAAATAAATAAAGAAGACTTAATAAAAATAGCAGATTCTTTAGAATTTGAATAATGTAATAATAGAAAATTGAGCAACTAAATATTCCCCAATTGCACACAGTATAAATCGCATGCAATTGGGGAAATAAATTAATTTACTAAATAACTCCAAGTAGTAGGCCCTATGATACCATCATCAGGTATATGAACCTTATCCTGAAAATAAGTTACTGCATCATGAGTTTCTTTACCAAAAGCTAAATCTATTCCTATTAAATATGTTTTAACTGATAAAACTACCTGTGCTGCACCCACATTTGATACACTGTACATAGTGTTATTTTTATTGTGCTATTTTGATTGAAGAATTATATATTTATTTGGATTTTCTTTTATCTGCTCTTGAATTGACTTTATCTGAGCAAATTCTTTAGGTACATCTTTAATTGGCCCTTTATATATTACTCTCGGGCCAGAAGCAGATTTATCTTGATCATCTACTTGTTTTGTATTATCTATACCATTTACATTACTTGACTCTTCAGACTTTGTTTTTGTTGAACTAACTACTGGCTTTGTATTCATTTCATTATTTTGAGCAAATAGACCGATAATTTTTTTAAATAACTCAACATATATAAATGTAGCTACAAATGTTACTTTTTTATCAGTAAATTTTGATTTTGCATTAAATTTTCTAATTTCTTTATCAATATTTATCTTATTCTGTGGTATACTTTTCATAGAGATTTCTACTCTTTCGTTTTTGTTTTCCCAAAAACATTTTACCACGAATAGGAGTAAATCTCTAAAATTTTTTTAAATGCAAAATCTTTATAAATCAATGCCTATCGGCAGCACTTGTCGAATCCAAGATAAATTAATTGTAGAGAAAGTCCACTTATATGAAATGGAATAATATTCTTAAGTATCAATACTATCCCATTTACGAATTGAATTGTAAAAATATATAAAAAGTGTAAATTAATCTGCGAAATATAAGTTATGTAAGTTTATTCCATAATGTTACCGGTTTTCGCATGTATCTCGGTGTCCACCTTATTTAACGCAACAACCTTGCTGACAATAAGTCTACTGGATTAAAAAATTCTAAAAAGCACTATTCTAAACATTTAATTAGAATAGTGCTTTTTATTACTTTGCCCCTGGTTACACGGATGCTGGTATTACCCCTACTTTTAAAGCTACTTTACATGTTATTATATTTCCCTCAAAATTCACCATTTAGTTCCTTAATATGGCTTTTGTCGCAGATGTTGACGGTACCACTTTTTTTTCAAGATTCTGTTTAGTATCATTTACTCGCTCTTCAATTTCTTTTAAGGCTTCATTATAACCATTTAGTCCTGCTATCTTTTTAATTGTTTCTTTGTTTTCCTTTGAAATAACAAAATTATCAATTACGATAATTTTGTTGTCATTTATAATCTTTCCGTTATCATCAAATGAAATACTTTCATTAAAATTAGAGTCATTTTTAAAATCAGGATTGAGTTTTAAAGGAACAAAGGAGGAACCAGAACCATTGTTCCCTTTAACATAGACAACATAATATTCATTTTCTTTAACTGTAATCGAGCTTGTATTTATTTTTTTTTCTTCCTGAGAAATTTCTTTGTTACTTGTAGTCTTTACTTCTTCTTTTTTGTTTAAAAAGAATTTACAAAAATAAACTCCTAAGGATAGAGTGAGTATAATAATTAAGAAGCTAACCATTACCTTTTTATTATTCACCTATACAACCTCCTTGGTCATCGTTATTTTTCTATAAGTATCTGTTTCGTAATACTATATTCTTTTATACTTAAAATAATACTGATTAATAGGATATCAAAAAATGTAAGCCCCGAGATTATTATTGCAAGTAATAAAGTTTTACTAGTAATAAAAGAGCAAATCGCAAACGTGAAATTCCAGAATACTAATATCACTAAGTAAGCTAGATAATGTTTTTCAAAAAAGGTATAACCAAAAATCCATTGTAATGCTAATGATTTTTTGTTCATTTCTAAATAATACATAAAAGAAAAAAATAGTAAAACACCTGACAAGATTACAAATAGACTACAATAAACTGTAGCTAATTGTAGTAGTTCTTTGTTACTTGCTAGCTTTAATTCTACACTAGCATAAGCTACAGAAATAGGTTGCCAAATCTCATCAAAATTATACTTTTTTAAAGTATCTTGCGTTACCTTAAAGGGGTTTTCATTTCCGCTATTTTTAATATAGTATCCGTACCCCATAGAAATGCTAGCTGCTAAAATGCGTGGATCAAACTGACTATTTGCTATTATAGCAATTGGATCAGTGATTTCATAGTTATTCTTTTCTGCCATATTTGTAGAAAATGTAAAGTAAGATTGATCATTTTTAACATATAGAATATTTACATTGTGCGGTGTAGAATCTTTTTCATTATATATATCCGTGTAATCTTTTGATATAGTTCTTTTAATATTATTTTCATATTTTTCAAACTTTGTTGGTACAAGTACAGTTATTTCATTAGAATTAGGGTTATCCGGAATTTCTACCCGTTCATTATTAATCCCGATAATTGGATTTATAGATAGATAATTTTTGTTGATTTCTACTTTCATTCCATCCATACCCCAAGGATTTGGATCTAAAGGAGTCTCACAACTATTCATATAATAAGCAGATGGAGAAATATAAAAAGCTCCCTGTGACTCTAGTTCTTTATATAATAATTGAAATTGTCGTTTTTTTTCGTCATTTAGAGAATTTAATAATCCCTGTTGAGAATCTGCAATTACTCCTAAATAGGAGTAATCTTTTAGTATAGACCATTTTTCTTGCTTATCCAAAGTACTCTTGATTGTAAGATAAGTATTACTTCCTTGTTGTAATCCTAATGTAAGAAAAATAGCTAATATAAATCGAATAATAATATTTGTATAAAACAATAATTTTATAGGTTTTTTATTTTTAATCATCTGAGAAATATTTATGGTTTTAGTTCCTAACCATGTAACAATAAAAATTAGTGAGATAATTAAAATTAATGGAATAGTATTTCCTATCCAAAAATATAGAAAAGGAAATAGTTGTTGAAGCTCATTATAAAAATATAAATATACTATTAATCCTGAAAATACTATAGATAATGAACCTAAGAAAACTTTAATATACTTTCTAAATAAATAAGCTCCAATTTGCCCAAAGTTATATCCTAACAAATATCTTATTGCTATTTCTTTATAATTACTAATTAAATCATATAGCATTGCAAGTGCTATTAATAAACATAATATTAATGATGCTTGATGCATCATATCTTGGTAAGGATATGGTGTAATCGAACTTTGGCCCTGATCTTTTGAAATTTCAACATTAAATCCATATTCTAATGCTATCTTTTTTAACTTTTCTGCAGTCTCTTTGCCATTTAATGTATACGTTCCTTTGATATCCTTTGTATTCCCAGCAGCAATCATTGGACGAATTTCTATCGGTTCAAAACTATGAAAAATTTCAAGTTGGCCTATTTGATGATTGTTGTAGGTTTTTATAGTCGAAAGAAAATCATTTTTGTCGCTATTTACATTTAAAAATTCACCAGTCTTTAATTTCATGTTTTGAAAATATTTATCTTTTTCAAAAAAAGCTACATAATATACTATTTTATCTTTATTATTATTATCCCTTTCAAAAGATGTTCGTTGAAAGTTTCCTTTTATATTTATTGCCATGTCTTCCAATAAATTAAAATTTTCAAAATTGTTTTTTTGAGGATTACCATTTTTAACTATGAAATTCCATTTTTCACCTATACTGTCATTATTAAAAGATTGAAACTGCATATATTCAAATTGCTTTATAGATAAAAAACTTACAACTATAAAAGTGGTTGTAAATAGAAGGAAAATTAATTTTTTCATAACCATTCCTCCTTTACAATTCTATTATTCTTGAAAAGAATTTAGTTAAATTTTTGTCATGAGTGACCATAATAATTGTTTTTCCTTGCTTATGTAATTTCTGAAACAATGACACAATAATATCGCGGTTCTCACTATCCAATGATCCAGTTGGTTCATCTGCAAAAATTATAGAGGGATCTTTAAGTAGTAATCTAGCAATTGCTACACGTTGCTGTTCTCCACCACTTAAGGTATGCACTATTTCCTTACCATAATCAACAAGATCTACTTCTTTTAATGCTAATGATATAGCATCATATTTTTGTTTTTTCTTCATTTTTTTATGTTTAAGGGCAATTTCTAAATTTTCATTTACTGATGCATTATCAATTAGAGCATAGTTTTGAAAAATAAAACCTAAATGATCTCTTAATAAAAGCCTTTTTATTTTATTTTTACGTATATCTTTATCCATTATTTTTACAATACCTGAATCAGCTTCTTCTAAAGTACCCATTATATTTAAAAGAGTAGTTTTTCCCTGGCCACTTTTCCCAACTATACCAATGAACTCTCCTGATTTTACTTCCAAGTTAAAATCTTTAAAAATAGTTTTTCTATTGAATGCCTTACATATGTTTATTATTTCAATCATATATTTACCACCTTTTCAAAACTAATCAAAAGGAGATTTATTTTAATAAATCTCCTTTTGACAACTATGAGTATATAACATACTTATTATAAAATATACTTATTATAAGTAGCACTATATGGTCCATTAAAATCTAAATTTAATCTTGACCAATATTGAGAATATAAGGGCAAAATAAATTATTAATAGTTATTTCCATTAATCTATTGGTTTACATATATACTAAAACAAAATTTTCTAAGTTGTCAGTTTATTTTAACGAATCAGCTATACTTATAAGTCTATCTTTGCTTAAATCAAATCCCATGACATCAAAATTTTGACCGTTTCTTGTAAAAAGGACATGAATATATCCTTTTCCATTCATTTCGTCAGAAATCCATGCGTCCGTACCATCACTCAATTTTATTTTTTCATTACTAGTATCTATTAATGGATTCTTTTCAGTGCTATCTACTTGTTGAATAGTAAGTTCTTCATCATTATTATTTCCTTTATAAAAAGAATATGCTATGTGTACATCTTTATTTTTAAAGGTATGTTTATCAGACTTCATATTAACAAGTTTTAAATCGTCTATTTTTGCAGTTGGTGCTTTTATTGAATATGGAGTATTAGCTTTTGCTCCTGCAATACCTTTATGAATTTCAGGTTTTTGTATAGTAGTATTTGCAGTTGTAAGCACTTTTTCATTTGTTGTTTTAACAGAACTTTTTCCATAAAATGCTACTGTAAAGACTATCCCTAATGCAACAACTGGAATTAAAACCTTTTTAAATTTAAACATTTATATCACCTCAATTTTATTCATTATATCTAATTATAATCTAGTTGTGTAAATACTGGTGAACCATCAACATCGCCAGTTTCATATCCCCATCTTCCGCTCGTTGAAGAGTAGCCGAACACTAAACTGCCTCCTTGATATGAATAAACTTGATCATTCCCATATTGATAATATGCAGTATATCCATATAGAAGTCCAGAATGCATTACATTCCAAGTCCCAGAACCAGCTATGCCATCAGACCCTATATGATGCTGTGTTTGATAATATCCAAGTGCTGTCTTTGTATTAATACCATAATATCCATCTATATCTCCTACAGTACTTCCAAATCCAGAATCTGTACATATTTGTTGAACAGCTCTTACATTAGTTCCAACAGTTTCATATCCAGATCCAACCCAATGCAAGCTTGACCAATCTCCTGGTGCCGCTAGAGCTACAGCTGGTAATGAAATAATTGAAATTATTACTGCTGCAACTATAATACGAATACTCAAAAACTTTTTCAAATTGTTTTTTAAAATCTTCATTTAAAAAATCTCCTCTCCTCTTTAATTATTTTCAAATTGTTTTTAATACTAAAATGTGCATCTAATTTATATTCATTTTACTTAAGTAGAGTAAATATGCCAATATTTTTATTTATGTTAATAATATTTAAATTTAGTTAATAAATTTTCTTAATACAATAAAAATTAAGCAGCTGCTCAATTTAACAGAATTCATATTACGTTGAGCTCATACTCTTTAATTCCAATAATATATTTTTAATAACCATCAATATATAACATGGTATTCCAATTTATAAATTATTAATACAGAAATATATTGACTAACACTATTCTACGCCAGTAGAATAGTGTTAGTCAATACTAAAAAATTTTTTATACTGTTAATTTATTATTTACTCAACTTTCGCAGGACAAAAGCGATAGCTTTTCCTTTATATAGCTAGGCAGAGCATGAATAAAACTATCGATTATTAGATCAATAATCTCCTTTGAAAGTAAAATTTTTTCTTTTAGTACATTTTTTAAAGTAGTTATAAGTATTTGTAGTGCTTCATAAAATTGAACATCTTCAAGTTTATCACAGCACTGATAGAAAAATCCACCCACTGTACGTAAATCTTTGCTATTACGGTTTTCTAAAGATAGCATGATATACCTTGTAAATACTATAGTAGTATGTACTATCATAGAATCATAGGAACGTCCTTGGAATTCTTTACCGAGTTTCAAAAATGACTTGTTCATTTAAAAAAAGACTTCGATGCCCCAACGTTTTCCGTAGATTCTTATGATTTCATCGTCAGATAGAGATGTATCAGTAGATACAATGGCAAGCCATTGCCTACTTCTATTTCTATGACGTACAAAAACTATTTTGGATTCAACTTTGTTACCATCTTTATCAGTGCCTATATCAACAGTTACAGATAAAATTTTAGCTTTTCCTCTTCTTTTTTAACAGAGGAATATAGAGATTTAAGATTTGACTTTTTGCCAACATAATCATAGTAAACTCTGGGCATATCTTTAACCATGGCTATAGTATGAAGCTTAAGATTTAAAATTTGTATTAGAGTCTTAGGATAAGTAAACCAACTGTCAAAGAGAACATAAGAAGCTGGAATACCAATTCTACCGCTCTCTTGATTAACTTAAGCATTGCATCAGGGGACTTTAAAAGAGCCTCCTTACGGAGTTTAGAACCATTAGTTCTTTTGTCTAAAGTCTTATTTTCAGGGCATAGTCTATTTTTCTCTTTTGCAGATGAAAGAAGAGTAAAAGCAAGTGGTAAAAAAGTATTCCCATCAGACCATCCAAGAGTTAACAGGCGAAAGCTATTACTTTCTATAGCTTTTTTATTTATAACGATCAAAAGTTGTTTTCTAATTGAAAAAGGTATATTTATTTTATTAGTAAAAAAATAAATGTAATAAAAAAATATACTATATTTTTAAATGTAATAATAGAAAATTGAGCAACTAAATATTCCCCAATTGCACACAATATAAATCGTGTGTGCAATTGGGGAAATAAATTAATTCACTAAATAACTCCAAGTAGTAGGTCCTATGATTCCATCATCAGGTATATGAACCTTATCCTGAAAATAAGTTACTGCATCATGAGTTTCTTTACCAAAAGCTAAATCTATTCCTATTAAATATGTTTTAACTGATAAAACTACCTGTGCTGCACCCACATTTGATACACTGTACATAGTGTTATTTTTATTGTGCTATTTTGATTGAAGAATTATATATTTATTTGGATTTTCTTTTATCTGCTCTTGAATTGACTTTATCTGAGCAAATTCTTTAGGTACATCTTTAATTGGCCCTTTATATATTACTCTCGGGCCAGAAGCAGATTTATCTTGATCATCTACTTGTTTTGTATTATCTATACCATTTACATTACTTGACTCTTCAGACTTTGTTTTTGTTGAACTAACTACTGGCTTTGTATTCATTTCATTATTTTGAGCAAAAATTTTAATATTAAAAAAAGATGTTATTGATATTATTCCGACTAAAATTGCCAAAATTAGTCCTTTTTTTTCAATTTGTAAATTAACTATATTCTCTAGTCTTCTTTTTAGTATCTCTTTATTATTATTAAAACCTGTTATTATTTCAATTCTATGATTATTACTTCTATTAGATTTTAAAGATTTAATAAAAGTCATTGCATATAATTTTCTTAATTCCATGTTAGAATCTTTTAATACAATTTCGTCACAAGATAATTCACAATCATGATTTATTTGTTTCCACATTATATATACTAAAGGATTAAACCAATGTATTGACATAATAATCATAACTAAAATCTTATAATATAAATCATGTCTTTTAAAATGAATTAATTCATGCTTTAAAATCAACTCTAATTCGTCAACATTATAGGTATCTACAGGTAATAAAATTAGTGATTTAAATATTCCTATTCCTAAAGGTGATCCTATGCCCTTGCAGTATTTTAAAGAAATTTTCTTTTTTATATTTAATTCGTATAATATCTTAGAGTATAATTTATTAATATTATCATCATTTATGTCATAAGCTAAAAACTTAATCTTGTTAGTAAAATTTAAATAAGCACATATATGATAAATTAGAAAGGCTATTAATCCAATTAACCATATACAAAATATTATTTTCCACAAATGTATATTTTTGTTATTACTGTAAATTACATCAAAATTGCTATTTATAATATTAGATTCTTTAAACAAAGTCTTATACGTTTTATTAGAAATAAAAATTGAAAACCTGAATATTATAATCATTTTCAAAATAGGAAATACCCACAAATAATATATAAGAGTTTTAGAATATTTTTTTAATAAAGTTTTTCTTAATATAATAATAAATAATATTATGATGCTGCTAATTAAAGAAGACAGTAAGAGATTATTTATTAAACTTTCATACATATTATCACCTATTTTTAATCCATTCTTCTAATTCATTTAAATCATTATCAGTTATGTCGTGATTTTCATGTAAGGTAGTAACGAAGCTTTTTAATGAATTACCATGTAATTTTCTTAAAAAATTACCAGTTTCTAATCCTAAATAACTTTTTTTAGTTATAATAGGAGTATAATAACTAATTCTTTTCTCTTTTTTAGCACTTATAAAATCTTTATCAATTAATCGTGAAAGTAATGTTAATGTAGTTGTATTCTTCCATTCCTTTTTTTCTTCCATGATTTTAATCATTTCCTTTGAAGATATAGGTCTTTCGCTATCCCAAATAATTTCCATTATTTCTAATTCAGCATCAGGAATCTTTTTTAATGTCATAATCTATACACCTCTTTAAGATTATTCTATTCAAGTAGAGTGCTTTTGTCAACACTTTTATACTCCCATGCTCGTTAGATTCTGTCCAAGGTTATTATGGGGTCAGAGAGAAATCATATATGACAAAAAATCCCTAATATGTTTTTCACACCATACTAGGGATCTTATCTTTAATTAATTATGAAATTAAACATTTTTAAAAATCTTGTTTAATTTATAACATGCTTGTTTAACTTGTAACATAATTGTTTGTTATATAACAATCATTAGTAAAAAAATATTATCTAAATTGCTTACCAAGTTCATTTGCAACTATTATTGCTCCATAAACGTCTTCTACAGTAACTTCAAACGGCATATTTCCCATAGTATCACCTTTTGCACAAGAAGATACTGCAACTTTCCATATGGCGTCTTTATTTATAACATTTACGCCCATTTCTTCTAAGGATACTGGAAGTCCCACATTTTTCATAAAGTTTATGGCTTGTTTTATTTCTTCTACAGGTGCATCCTCAAGAACTAATTGAACTAAAGTACCAAAGGCAACCTTTTCTCCATGAGATACACGATGTAATTCTGTAAGAACAGTAAGACCATTACTAATAGCGTGAGCAGCAGCTAGTCCAGAACTTTCAGCTCCCACACCACTTAAGTATATATTTGCTTCTATTATGTTCTCAAGAGCCTTAGTTAAAACTCCCTTTTCATTTGAAAGTTTTGCTTTTACTCCATCTTCAAGAAGAGTTTTATGGCAAAGTTCTGCAAGAGCTAAAGCTGCCTTTGTTATTTTTGTACCAACTAAATTACTAGCACTTGCTTTATAGCAAGCTCTTGCTTCATAGTAAGTTGCAAAAGCATCGCCCATACCAGCTGCTAAAAATTTCACTGGAGCCTTTACAATTATATCTGTATCAACCATAACCATATTAGGGTTTTCTGGCAGGAATAAATATTCACTGAATTCCCCTTTTTCTGTGTATATAACTGAAAGTGCTGTACATGGAGCATCACAGGAAGCTAATGTTGGAATTATAACCACTGGAATCTTAGTATAATATCCAATTGCCTTTACTGTATCTAAAGTTTTTCCTCCACCTATAGCAATTGCAGCCTGTATATTTTTTGCCTTTGCTATTTGTATTAATCTGTCAATTTCATTTTTAGTACATTCTCCACCAAATTTTTCAATTGTAACCTCTTTTTCAGTACCTTGAAAACTCTTTCCTATCTTTTCCTTTACATCATCTAAAACAAATGGATCTGCTACTACAAGAAATGACTCTCCTAAGCTTCCTACATAAGTTTCTAATTGAGTCAGTACACCTGAACCTTGTACATATTTACTCGGTGATTGAATTGATTTTACCATAACTTTCCCTCCGTTTTTTTATTGTAATTTTCAATCAGTCTTTAAACTGTGGAACCAGTTTATAAACTATTATATAACAAATATCTAAATTATACACTAAAATAATATTATTTTATAAATTCACAATATTCATATTTTTCGTATATATTGTACACTAAGTATGTAAATTAGCTATTGTTTATGTAAAAATTCTTTAAATTTGTACAATTTACCAACAAATAATTTTCAAAAATAATAAAATCCTTAATATGCTGTTATAATACACATTAAGGATTTTTACAATTATGTTAATTTTTATCTCTTTTCAATGACTGATCTAAAGTATGCCAGGCTAAAACTGCACATTTAACCCTGGCTGGCATATTGGATATATTCTTAAGAGCTAAAGCATCTTCCAATATCTCCAGCTGCTTTTCATCGGTTATCTCTCTTTTTATCATACCTAAAAAAGTTTCCACCAGCTGCTTTGCTTCCTCTAAAGTCTTTCCCTTTATTAAATCTATCATTATAGATGTAGAAGCCTGTGATATGGCACAACCTACACCAGTAAAGCCTGCATCTTCAATCACATTGTCTTTTATTTTTAATTCGAGTTCAATTTCATCTCCACAGCTGGGATTATGCCCTTGTTCCACTACATCTGCACCTTCAACATGCCTTTTATTGTGATTTGAAGTATTATGCTCCATTATGATTTCAGAATATACACTACTAAGATCCATAACCTAACCACTTCCTTGTATTTTTTAGCCCCTCAACTAAGGCGTCCACATCTTCCCTTATATTATACAGATAAAAACTTGCCCTGCAAGTAGCATTTACTCCTAAATATCTCATTAAGGGATGAGCACAATGATGACCTGCCCTGATTGCAACGCCAGAAGCATCTAATACAGATGCCACATCATGTGGATGTACATCCTGTACATTAAAGGAAATTACTCCTGCTTTTTTATCAATATTCTTTGTTCCATATACAGTAATATAAGGTATTTCACTTAATCTTTCCAATGCATAGCCTACCAAGTCTTTCTCTATACTATTTACCGTATCCATGCCTACATTTTCAAGATACTTTATAGCAGCAGTTATTCCAACGGCTCCTCCTACATTCTGTGTACCACCTTCAAATTTATAGGGAACCTCTGCAAAAGTAGCTTCCTGCTCCCACACATATTCTATCATATCGCCGCCAAATATGAAGGGCGGCATTTTTTCTAACAGCTCTTCTTTCCCATATACTACTCCAATTCCCATAGGTGAAAGCATCTTGTGTCCAGAAAACACTATAAAATCTGCATCTAGATCCCTCACATCAACTTTCATGTGAGGGATACTTTGTGATCCGTCTATTATAGCAATTGCTCCCACAGAATGAGCCTTTTTAATAATATCTTTCACAGGATTAATAGTTCCAAGTACATTAGATACCTGAGTAACGGATACAATCTTAGTCTTTTCAGTTATTTTACTTTCAACTTCTTCTTTTGAAATTATACCTTCCTCATCTAAGTACAAATATTTAAGCACTGCGCCCTTAGCCTTTGCCACCTGCTGCCATGGAACTAAATTAGAGTGATGCTCTGCTATGGATATGACTATTTCATCTCCAGCATTTATAAAATTCATTCCATAGGAATAAGCTAGCAAATTAAAACCTTCTGTAGCATTTTTAGTAAATACTATTTCCTTTGCCTTTTCTGCACCTATAAAATTTTTTATAACCTCTCTAGTATTTTCATATATTTCTGTTGCTTTTATACTAAGATAATACGCTCCTCTATGAGGATTGGCATTAAATTGATTATAATATTCATTTACTGCCTTTATTACAGATGTTGGCTTTTGAGTAGTAGCTGCACTATCTAAATAGGCTAATCTATGTTCATTAACTGTTTGATTTATAGTGGGAAAATCCGCAACATATTTATTAGTCATCTATAAGTTTCCTCCTAATAATTTCTGAAATTTCACTTTTAATATCCTGTAAAGGGATTTTATCTAAAATAGGATTAAAAGCAGCTTCTATTATAAGCTTCTTTGCTTCTTTTTCACTAAGCCCTCTTGTCATAAGATAAAAAAGCTTATTTTCATCTATTTTACCAGCACTGGCAGCATGTTGTCCTTCCACATCTTCTTCTGTACACAAAAGTATAGGTACTGACCTGTTTCTTACATTAGGACTTAAAAGTACTGCATACTCCTCTTCCTGTCCTTTAGATTTAGATGCTCCTTTTTTAAAATCCAAAGTACCTCTAAATATCTTATTGCTTTTATCAAGAAGAGCACCTCTGGTTTCGATAGAGCTATTAGTCTCTTTACCATAATGATTTATTAAATAATTTATATCAATATTTCTTTCTTTATCTCCTAAATAAATGGAATATAAATTTTCAGAACTCTTATATCCCTTTAAATCTGTTTTATAATTAGTTACACTGTGCAAAGCTCCAAGTTCAACTACTACGTAATTTATTTTTGCTCCAGCCTCTAATTCTGCTGCATTTGCATCAAGATGAACAGCTGTATCAGATATAGTTTGTATTTTTATAAGGTTTATAGTAGAACCTGCTTTACCATATATTCTTGTGAGTCCGTTATGAAAATAATTTTCACCATTATCTGAATCATATTTAACCACTACTGTTATTTCGCTATTTTCTTCAGCAATTATTATATTATCATCTATAACCACAGGATTTTCTTTGTCAATGGAGTAATCTATAAATATTGGATTTAAAACTTTCTTTTCTGGCGGAACCTGTATGAATGCACCAGTATTATAATTGTTTTTCACCTGCTCTGTTGCTTCTTTACTTATACCTTCATAATTTAAAGTATCCAATATTCTTAAAGTATTACTGTCCTTATTAATAGGGATAACCTGCAAACCTTCTTCGTATGTATCCTCAATTATATTCTTATTGTATGGTTTTATTTTTGGTAGTTCCCTATCTATGGATAAATCATTTACCCCTAGCCATCTCCATGTTCTTACAGGAATCTTATTTATATTTTTTAATGCATTATTATTCATTACCTTCACCACCTAACCAATACTTCCTTCTAATTCAAGCTTTATAAGATTGTTCATTTCCACAGCATATTCCAAAGGCAATTCTTTAGCAATTGGCTCTGCAAAACCTCTTACGATCATTGCTTTAGCTTCTTCTTCACTTATACCTCTTGACATAAGGTAAAAAATAGCTTCGTCACTTATTCTTCCAATCTTTGCTTCATGTCCAATATCTACCTCATCATTTAAGATATCAAGTACCGGCAGTGTATCTGAGCGGGAAATATCATCTAGCATCAAAGATTCACAGGATACAGATGCCTTAGTATGATGTGCATTTGGAGATACTTTTACAGCACCTCTATATATAGCGGTACCACCGCTCTTGGATATAGATTTTGTATTTATAGTTGAAGAAGTGTATGGAGCCGCATGAACCATCTTAGCACCAGTGTCTAGATGCTGTCCTTTTCCTGCAAAAGTTATTCCGGTAAACTCAGCCTTAGCTCCTTCTCCCTTTAATACGCTCATAGGATAGAGCATAGAAATCTTTGATCCAAAGGAACCAGATACCCATTCTATAGTACCATTTTTCTCAACAACTGCTCTCTTGGTGTTAAGATTAAGCATATTTCTTGACCAATTTTCTATAGTTGAATACCTTAAAGTTGCTCCTTCTTTAACATAAAGTTCTACGCAGCCTGCATGGAGATTTGTTACGTTGTATTTTGGAGCTGAACAACCTTCAATAAAATGAAGCTTAGCACCTTTTTCCACTATTATTAATGTATGTTCAAATTGTCCTGCACCTGGGGAATTAAGTCTAAAATAAGATTGAAGTGGTATTTCTACATCTACCCCCTCTGGTACGTATACAAAAGAACCTCCAGACCAAACTGCACCATGAAGTGCTACAAATTTATGATCATTAGGCGGAACTAATTTCATAAAATATTCTTTAACTATATCTTCATATTCTCTTAATGCTGTTTCCATATCTGTATATACAATTCCCTGTTTAACCAATTCTTCCTTTATACTATGGTACACAACTTCAGAGTCGTACTGTGCTCCTACGCCAGCCAAGGACTCCCTCTCAGCCTTTGGTATGCCTAATTTTTCAAAAGTATCTTTTATTTCTTCAGGCACATCCTTCCAATTGCCCTTCATTTCAGTGTTTGGTTTAACATAGGTAACTATATTGTCCATATCTAATTCATCTAGAGATGGTCCCCAAGTTGGCATATCCATATTATTATATATTTCTAATGATTTAAGCCTGAACTCTGTCATCCATTCAGGATCATTTTTCTCTTTAGAAATATTCATTATTATTTCTTTAGTCAATCCCTTTTTAGCTTTATAACTATATACATCTTTATTTTTTATATCATAAAAACCTCGATCTAGCTCCTCAATAAAAGTCTTATTCCTCTCCATGAGACTTACCTCCTTATAAGATATTTTCATTTAAATTTCTGTTTCAATTTTTACTTGCTAATGCATCTTTAGCTTATTGTTTACTTTTTAAATGCCTAAAGCTACTTCTTTAAATTCTCCAAATCCCTTATTATTTATTTCATCTATTAAGGAAGCATCTCCAGTTTTAACAACCTTGCCATTTAAAACTATGTGAACGAAATCAGGTTTTAAATCTTCTAATATCTTACTGTTATGAGTTATTATCAGTATAGCATTATCATCATTCTTAAATTTATTTACACCTTTTGAAACTATTTTAACGGCATCTACATCAAGACCTGAATCAGTTTCATCAAGTATAGCTAGTTTAGGATTTATCATCATCATTTGAATTATTTCATTTTTTTTCTTCTCTCCACCAGAAAAGCCAACATTTAAATATCTTGAAGCATAGCTTTCATCAAATTGTAAAATTTCCAATTTTTCTTTAAGTTCTTTTCTAAAGGCCATAAGCTTAATAGGCTTTCCTGTAACAGCTGCTCTGGAACTTCTTAAAAGTCCTTCTACTGTTATTCCTGGAACCTCTTCTGGTGTCTGAAATGACAGGAATATACCTTTTTTTGCCCTTTCATCTGTCTTTAGCTCGTTAATCTTTTCATTTTCAAATATTATGTCTCCACTTGTAACTTTATATTTAGGATGCCCCATTATTACATTTACCAAAGTTGATTTTCCCGCTCCATTAGGACCCATTATTACATGAACTTCACCTTTATTTACAGTTAAATTAAGACCTTTTAATATCTCATTTCCATCTGCTTCAACATGAATATCTTTTATATCTAAAAGTTTATCTCCCATATTAATCTCTCCTAAAATAGAATTTTAATCCCGAGCATTTCACTCTGATTTATAAATATTTTATATCTATGGTGATTATTTGTCAATAATAATTATTTATAATTTACTGTAAATTATAAATAATTGTTTAAGAATAAGTAGTTATTTTCACATTTTGAAAAATAACTACGCTTTACTTTAATAAATTTTTATTAGTTTTCCCATTTTCTTTATTTATCTTAAATTGATAATTCATCTAAACTTAGTAGAAATATAAACTTCCACTAAATAAAATTCATTTATCAACGAATCTCATTAAATGAAAGTTTGCCTTACATTTATTCTATTTATGTTTGTAGTATTATCCTATAGTTGTTGATAATATTATATGGTTAAATGAAAAAAGGCTTTTTACTATACAATCAGTACAATAAAAAACCTTTTCCATTAATTTATTTCAATTCATCAAATTATCCAGTTAATTATCAATATTACCTAATTTCACCTGCAGAAAATTTTATTAACATATAAATTTTGTCAATTTTTGTATTATTCTTTGAGTTCTTTAACTATATTTGGAGCAGCCTCTCCCAATAATACTTTTACCATGTTTTCAGCACTTACCATAGCCATATTATTACGTGTCTCCCAGGTAGCTGAACCCAAGTGAGGAAGAACAACTACATTATCTAAAGAAAGTAATTCATTATTAACATCAACAGGTTCCTTTTCATAGACATCTAAGCCTGCTGCCCGTATTTCTCCACTTTTCAGTGCCTCAATCAATGCTTTTTCATCCACAGTCTGTCCCCTGGATGCATTAATAAATATGGCTGTTTCTTTCATCAATTTAAATTCATTGGCACCAATAAGTCTATAGGTATCCTTTGTAAATGGTGTCATTAAAACTACAAAATCAGATTCCTTTGAAAGGGTTTCCAAATCTGAATACTCTACGCCCAAATTTTTCTCAGCTTCTACTTTTCTGCTTCTATTGTGATAAAGTACCTTCATATCAAAACCAAATCTGGCTCTCTTAGCTATAGCTTCACCAATTCTTCCCATGCCTATTATCCCCAATGTTTTACCATATACATCAATTCCATAATAATTCTCATCATATTGAGACTTCCACTTTCCCAATCTTACATATTTATCACATTCCACAATTCTACGTGCTGAAGATAGCATTAATCCAAATACTAAATCTGCCACACTATTATCCAATACACTAGGAGTATTTGTTCCAATTACATTTCTTGATTTCATAGCCTGTAAATCAAAGTTATCATATCCAACAGACACATTGCTGACAACTTTTAAATCAGGTGCATTATCTAGAAATTCCTTGTCAATTTTAATTGAAGTCAATATTACTCCGTTCTTATCCCTAATTTTGCTCAGAAGAACTTCTCTAGAAATTTCCCCTTCACCTTCCCATTTTTCACACTGACAATACTTTTCAATGTATTGGATTACTTCCTTCGGAAAATGTTTTGCAATATATACTTTAGGTTTTGTCATAATTATTACCATCCTTCCCCTTTACCATTTTCTCCTATTATATTAATTGTATAAAAGGTTTTTATTTTTATCAATACTCCACTCTACACTTCTTGATTTATCCGATGACTAGCCAAATGGAAATAGTTTCTTCTTTACAATTATCTTGAGTAAAGGTAATATTACTCATGTGGATGATACAAGCCTCTCTTAATTTTTTTGTGATAAGAAAATTATATTTTAAGGATTGCTATTATCCACTATTTATTTTTTAGAAACTATCTTTTTCAAATTATTAATGTTTCATTCGTACGAAACTCAGATAATCATATTTGGCATTCTACAATAATTAAACTGGCATTTAGTATTGATTAGATGTAAATCCAATTTCTAATAGACAAATACAAATCAATTCAAGAATATGCTGTTATCATCACCAAGGTAAAGCTAATGTATATTCTAAAACAAATTTAATTTCCTATTATGGTAAAAAGGTTAACATCACGTGTAATGACTATTTGTATTTTGTAGAAAATATGTATTTATTTTTACAAATTAGAAATATTCAACATAAATTCAATCGTTACATATGTATATTTTTAACATTTAATCCATAATAAGAATTAATTTTTAATCAAAATTTAGTATATCTCAAAAATAAAAATATACGTATGTATATATTAGATTTAAAAGGGGGTGATATACAAGATAAAAAATCAGAATAAAAAATTTATATTTATATTGAAAAAGATAATTATTTGGGGGGTAAGTAATTAATGATTAAGTCAAAAATTATGAAATTTGTTTTAAGTACTTCTTTTACTACAGCATTACTTGTAGGAATAGGCGGTGGATCTGTTGCTCTTGCTAAAGAAAACAATAGCAAAGATTTTAAACCAAAGTATGATAATATTTCTCATATTACACGTTATGACATGTCCAAAATACCTGGACAACAAAACAATGAAAAATTTAAGGCGCCTCAATTCGACGCATCTACAATAAAAAACATACCTTCAGCAAAAGGTTATGATAAGAATGGTAATTTAATAGATTTAGATGTATGGGATAGCTGGCCGCTTCAAAATGCGGATGGAACAGTGGCAAATTATCATGGATACAATATCGTTTTTGCTTTAGCAGGAGACCCTAAAGTTGGAAGTGATACGTTTATTCACTTATTCTATCAAAAAATAGGCGACACATCCATTAATAGTTGGAAACATGCGGGTAGAGTATTTAAAGATAGCGATAAATTTATTCCAAATGATCCTTTTCTAAAAGATCAAGCAGAAGAGTGGTCAGGTTCTGCCACTTTAACTAAAGATGGAAAAGTTAGATTGTTTTATACAGATAGACAAGCCTGGAATCCAGATAAAGGGTTCTATGGTAAACAAACTTTAACAACAGCTCAGGTTAATTTATCTCAGCCGGATGCTACTACGCTGAAGGTTGATGGCGTAGAAGATTTTAAATCTATCTTTGATGGTGGCGATGGAAAGATTTATCAAAATGTTTTGCAAGGTATTGAAGCACCAAATTACTCTGATAATCATACATTAAGAGATCCTCACTACGTTGAAGATAATGGACATAAATACCTTGTTTTTGAAGCTAATACTGGAACAGAAACTGGTTACCAAGGAGAGGATGCTTTATCCAATCAAGCCTATTATGGTGGAACTAGACAATTTTTTGAAGCTGAAAAAACTAAATTGTTACAAAGTCCTAAAAAAGGTTTGGCCGAATTAGCTAATGGTGCACTAGGTATCATTGAATTAAACGATGATTATACTTTGAAAAAAGTAATGAAACCACTAATTACATCTAACACAATAACAGATGAAATTGAACGTGCAAATATATTTAAAATGAATGGTAAATGGTACTTGTTTACAGACTCAAGAGGAGCTAAAATGACTATTGATGGAATAGGTGATAAAGATGTATACATGTTAGGTTACACTTCAGATTCTTTAACTGGATCATATAAACCTTTAAATGGAAGTGGCCTTGTGTTAAACATGAATCTTGATCCATCTGATGTTACATTTACTTACTCACATTTTGCTGTACCACAGGAAAAAGGCAGTAATGTAGTAATTACAAGTTATATAACAAACAGAGGTTTCTTCTCTAATCAGCATTCAAGTTTTGCTCCAAGCTTCTTACTTAATATTAAAGGAGGTAAGACATCTGTTGTGCCAAACAGCAACCTTGAGCAAGGACAACTAACTATTGATAAACAAAAAAATCATTCAAAAAGATAACTTAAAAAAATTTACACAAACAAAGTAAGATTACAATCAATAGGTAAGAGTATTGGATATTAGATAAAATATATATAATATCCAGTGAATATAGAGATTTACACAAATAAGTCTATACCTTTTTATGGATTAGGCATGTGAAAATAAGTGGCAAGTCAAATATACTAGTATATTGATTAGTTATTTATTTGAAGATACCTTAAATTTACAAAAAGGTATAGACTTTCTTATATTTGTGCTGTTCTCTATTTTTTTACTGCAATATATAAAGATAAAAAATATAATTTTAATTTAAATTTTAATTCACCTCAAAAAAGCATAAAAAATTTACGTATGTATATTTCGAAGCAAGGGGGAATGATATAGCCATAAAAATTTTGTTAGTAATTTAGTTTCGACAAACAAAAATAAAAATAATAATTTTTAGGGGGTAAATTAATGATTAAGTCAAAAATTATGAAATTTGTTCTAAGCGCTTCTTTTACTACAGCATTACTTACAGGAATAGGTGGGGGATCTGTTGCTCTTGCTAGCACTCTTGATTACAACAACACCTATGGGGTTTCCCATATAACTCGTTCTGATATGCTTAAAGTACCTGGACAACAAAATAGCCCACAATTTAAAGTGCCTCAATTCGATGCATCAACTATAAAAAATATATCATCAGCAAAAGGCTATGATAAATATGGTAATTTAATAGATTTAGACGTATGGGATAGCTGGCCGCTACAAAACGCCGATGGAACAGTGGCAAATTATAACGGATATAACATCGTTTTTGCTTTAGCAGGAGATCCTAAGAACGGTAACGATACTTCTATTTACTTATTCTATCAAAAAATAGGTGACACATCTATCGACAGTTGGAAAAATGCTGGTAGAGTATTTAAAGATAGCGACAAATTCGCTTCAAATGACCCTATTCTTAAGTATCAAACACAAGAGTGGTCAGGCTCTGCTACTTTAACTAAAGATGGCAATGTACGTTTATTTTACACAGATTACTCTGGATCTCCAGAAGATGGAGGATCAGGTGCTGGTAAACAGACATTAACAACAGCTCAAATCAATATGTCTCAGCCAGATTCTAATACACTTAAGATTGACGGTGTATCAGATTATAAATCTATTTTTGACGGAGACGGTAAATTATATCAAAATGTTCAACAATTCATAGATGAAGGTAAGTGGAGTTCTAATGATAACCATACATTAAGAGATCCTCACTATGTTGAAGATAATGGCCACAAATATCTTGTTTTTGAAGCTAATACTGGAACAGAAGATGGATATCAAGGTGATGATTCTTTATTTAATAAAGCTTTCTATGGCGGAAGTGAAAAATTCTTCCAGACAGAAAAAGACAAACTATTAATTAGTCCTAAAAAACAAACTGCATCATTAGCAAATGGAGTGCTAGGTATTATCGAATTAAATAATGATTATACTTTGAAAAAAGTAATGAAACCATTAATTACATCTAATACAGTAACAGATGAAATCGAACGTGCTAATGTATTTAAAATGAATGGCAAATGGTATCTATTCACAGATTCAAGAGGATCTAAAATGACTATTGATGGAATAGGCGATAAAGATGTATATATGTTAGGTTTCACATCAAATTCTTTAACTGGAGAATACAAGCCATTAAACGGTAGTGGACTAGTATTAAACATGAATCTTGATCCTGCTGATCTTACATTTACTTACTCTCATTTTGCTGTACCTCAACCTGAAGGTAACAACGTGGTAATAACAAGCTACATGACAAATAGAGGCTTCTATACAGATCACCACGCTACATTTGCTCCAAGCTTTGAACTTAACATTAAAGGATCAAAAACATCAGTTGTACCAAACAGCATTCTTCCACAAGGACAACTGACAACTAATAAATAATAGTCATAAGACAAAAACTCTGTTTATCAATGTATCTTGCTTAGCGGCAGTTTATATTTCCACTATTTATACTTCCACTAAGTTTAGATAAATTATCCAGTTACTCATTACTGGTATCTCCATTTTAAGAAAGCGAACAAACACAGTATCCATTTTGTATTTGTTCGCTTTCCATTTATTGCAATAGCTAATCATATGCAATTTCTATTTCACTTTATTATAAACGTAATTCTAAAATTAAATAGAAATTTACTTCAACTTAATTTTAATAGAAAAAATACATATTTAGGAGGTCTAACTAATGATCAAATCAAAAATTATGAAAATTATTTTAAGCACTTCTTTTACCACAGCTTTACTTGTAGGCGCAGGCGGTGGATCTGTCGCTCTTGCTAGCAATATTGATTATAACAACACCTATGATATTTCTCATATTACACGTTACAATATGTCAAAAATATCTGGACAGCAAAACAATGCACAATTTAAAGTTCCTCAATTCGATGCATCCACATTAAAAAATATTCCTTCAGCAAAAGGTTATGATGAGTTTGGCAACCTAATTGATTTAGATGTTTGGGATAGCTGGCCGCTGCAAAACGCTGATGGAACAGTAGCAAATTATCATGGATACAATCTGGTTTTTGCTTTAGCAGGAGACCCTAAAAGAGGATGGGATACACATATTTACTTATTCTATCAAAAAATAGGCGACACATCCATTGATAGCTGGAAAAGTGCTGGTAGAGTATTTAAAGATAGTGATAAATTCGTTCCAAATGATCCAATTCTAAATAATCAAGCAGAAGAATGGTCAGGCTCTGGCACTTTAACAAAAGATGGAAAAGTTCGATTATTTTATACAGATAGAGATAGCTGGTCACCAGATTCCGGACATTATGGTAAACAAACCTTAACAACGGCTCAAATCAATTTATCTGAGGCCAATGCCAATACGTTGAAAGTTGATGGCGTAGAAGATCTAAAATCAATCTTTGATGGCGGAGACGGTACAATCTATCAGAACGTTCAACAATTTATCGATGAGGGTGCTGATCTTTCTGGCGATAACCACACGTTAAGAGATCCTCACTACATTGAAGATAATGGTCATAAATATCTTGTTTTTGAAGCTAATACAGGAACAGATGATGGATACCAAGGTGATGAATCCTTATTTAATAAAGCATTCTATGGTGGAAGTGAAACTTTCTTCCAGACAGAAAAAGACAAACTATTAATTGGACCTAAAAAACAACTTGCATCATTAGCAAATGGAGCACTAGGTATTATTGAATTGAATAATGATTATACACTTAAAAAAGTGATGAAACCATTAATTACTTCCAATACAGTAACAGATGAAATCGAACGTGCTAATGTATTTAAAATGAATGGCAAATGGTACTTATTCACAGATTCAAGAGGAGCTAAAATGACTATTGATGGAATAGGCGATAAGGATGTATACATGTTAGGCTACGTTTCAAATTCCTTAACCGGATCATATAAACCGTTAAATGGCAGCGGACTTGTATTAAGTATGAATCTTGACCCTGCTGACCCTACATTTACTTATTCTCACTTTGCTGTACCACAGGAAAAAGGAAATAATGTAGTAATTACAAGTTATATAACAAACAGAGGTTTATATTCTGACCATCATTCAAGTTTTGCTCCAAGCTTCTTACTTAATATTAAAGGAGACAAAACATCTGTTGTGCCAAACGGTATCCTTCCACAAGGACAATTGACCATTGATAAAGAAAAAAAACATATTCAATAAATAAATTAAAAAACTTACGCAAAAATAACTAAAAATTTAATTTAAAGAAAATAAAAATGCCGATACTTTATCGGCATTTTTTATAAATAAATTTATACCTTCTTATAACATATGCAACTTCACAATTAAACATTGTTTTAAAATACACGTCTTTTTAAATTTATATTTCAAAGTATAAATTTATATATCAAGTTGATTATCTATAGATTAAAAGCATCTAAAAACAAATATGTATACTTCTTCCCACATCAGCCAGAATATAAACGAGCAAAATGGAGGTGTTTAACTTGAAAAAAAGAAAAATTTATAAGATAGAATATAATAGATTAGCTGCTTTAATAATTATCTGTTTGATAATCCTATCATCTATCTTCTTATTTATCTATCATACAAATAAGAGGATAGATAAAACAATTATTCATGAAAAACCAAACTATCGGGCAATATATCATTTTACAACACCTGATAAATGGAAAAATGATCCACAAAAGCCTATATTTCTTGATGGAAAATATCATTATTATTATCTCTATAATCATGATTATCCAAATGGCAATGGTACAGAATGGCGGCAGGCCACATCAGAAGATTTAGTGCATTGGAAAGATGAGGGAGTGGCTATTCCTAAATATACAAATAAAAATGGGGATATATGGTCAGGATCTACGGTTGTTGATATCAAAAATACTGCCGGCTTTGGAAAAGGAGCCATTGTGGCCATAGTAACACAACCTTCCGGAAGTGACAATCAGCAAGAACAATCTCTTTGGTACAGTACAGACAAAGGAAAAACATTTAAATCTTATGGTGACCAACCCATTATACTAAATCCAGGTACAAAAGATTTTAGAGATCCAAAAATCATCTGGGATTCTCAGAACGACAAATGGGTAATGCTCTTAGCAGAAGGGACAAAAATTGGCTTTTACGAATCTTACAATCTGAAAAATTGGAACTATACAGGTGGTTTCTTTACACAAAATATAGGCATTGTAGAATGTCCCGATCTCTTTATAATGCAGGCAAATGATGGAACATATAAGTGGATTCTAGGTGCCAGCGCCAATGGTAAATCTTCTGGTAAGCCCAATACTTATGCCTATTGGATAGGGAACTATAATGGAAAAGAATTTGCTGCCAATCAAAATGAGCCCCAATGGCTGGATTATGGTTTTGACTGGTATGCAGGAGTAACCTTTCAGAATGGCAACAGCACTGATAAATTTACGAAACGTTACGCTCTAGCCTGGATGAATAACTGGGATTATCCAAACAACACCCCAACAATACAGGATGGATTCAATGGAATAGATTCCATTGTGCGCCAGATCAACTTGAAAAAACAAACAGATAATACCTACAGCCTGATCTCACAGCCTGTTGAAACCTTGGATAGTCTAATAACGTCAACTGATAATTTTAAGCAAATTGAAGTTACAGGCTCAAAAACACTGAAAGTTCAAAGCGAAGCATATCAACTCGATGCAGATATAAGCTGGTCGGATGCCAAAAATATAGGCTTTAGACTCCGAGAGTCATCAGATAAAAAACGTCATATAGACGTAGGAGTTTTTGTTGAAGGACAATACACTTATGTCAATAGAGGCTTTACAGGCCAACCAGACAAAAGCAAAAAATATATTGAAAGTAAAGCAGCCTTTGATACAAGCAACAAGAAGGTTCATTTAAAGATTCTTGTTGATAAAACAAGTATAGAAGTATTTGTTGATGATGGTAAGGTTACTTACTCAAACGAAGTATTTCCTAATTTAAACGATAAAAGAATTACTCTTTTTTCTATTGGAGGCAAATCCATATTTAAAAATGTTACGATAAAACATCTTCGTTCTATCAATAACTAAAACAATAAGCTGCACATTTCCAAAAGGGTACTAGTCTTAAATAAAACTAGTACCCAAAATTGTGTTACTATTCAATTTTTATCTTGTATTTTTCATTTTTACTTTTTATTTGTCTTAATAAAATTATTGGTTTTATTATCCTTACTCTTATCTTCCTTTTCATGTTTTGCTTTATTGTTCATATCCGTTTTATTAATCTTTCCATATTCCTTGTCACTATCTTCTTTTCCCTCTTTTTTATAGTTTTGTATATATTTTGAAGTTTGTTGTTCACTATTTTTCTTTTCTTTCTCTTTGTTCTTATCTTCTATACTTCTTAACTGTTCTTCTGTTGTAATTCTTTTTTCTTGATTTACTTCTGCTTTATTTTCAGCATCATTTGATGGTTTTACATCTTTTGATACATTATTTCCCGTATCCTTCACATCTCTATTTTCATTATTTTCTTTTTCATCGATTATATTGATTATTTCTTTTATAGATTTTTCTTTTAAATCAGCAAATTTATATGATGAATTACCTTTTATTACTTCATTTATTAAAAGAAATTTATCAATGGGAGTATTATCCTGTTCTGCTTTTTTATATTCATCTTTATTTGCTTCCAGCAAGATAGTTTTTGCTTCTATTTTATTTTCTTTAACAAAATTTTTTACCGAATCATCTAATTCCAAATCATCAATTTTCTTATGAATTTTAGTATTTGTTATTAAAATCACATTTTCCTCTGGATTTGCTATAAATTTTTCCTGTTTAGCAACGTTGATGATATTATTAATCACAATATTTGCAGGTTTATGCTTAAATCCATTTATTTTTCTAACCAACTTATCTCCATTTTTATTTAATGCTGAGATTTTTATACAATCACCGTAAATATTATAATCGATTACAATATTAGCATCAGTATTAGCATTTGAATTGATGCTAATATTTATATATCCTTGCCGCTTGTAATATTTCATATAATCTCCAAAAATAAATACTGCCAACATAACCACTGCCGCTATAGAAATAACCCATTTCGAAATCTGCTTTTTACACTTTTTTTGTCCATCTATTATAATTTCTTGTCCAATTTCTACAGCATCACTAATCTTATCTATTTCTATAAATTCCCCTTCTTTTGTCAATACAATGAGTTTATCCTTTAATAACTCCAGTATAATTGCGTTCATACATTCACCTTCAATTTATATATTCTTTTATCACATCATAATCACCAATCAATACTATTACCAATGCAATAATATATATTCTTCCTCTCTCTAGCTTCTTTCTGTGCACAAGCATATTACGCTGAATTTCCTTTATCGGCAGCCTCTTTACACTTATTAATCTATCTAACATTTCCGGTTCTGTTATAATAAGTTGTGCTACCTCTTTATAAAGTTTTTTAAGATTTTCTTGTTTTGGAGATACTTGTACTAATTCAGAAAATTCTATCCCCCATTTTTTTAGTTCCTTTTTATATTCTAAAATTTCTAACTTTCTGATCTCATTTTCTTTTTCATATTCATATTCTTTTATAGCCTTACTCATCATAGCGTTACTCTCTCTATCATCTTCACTTGTACTAATTTCCTGTAAGCAAATCTTATCTTTTAATTTTTCACTTTTTCTATAATGGTCTATGTTTCTAAGAATAATAACATGTTTAGCAAAAGTTAAAAATTTACCCTTGCTTTTATCATAGGCTTCAATTGCTTCCTTGAAAGCCATCATACCAATAGTAAGTTCGTCATCGTATCCGTATTCAAAAAATTTCCCTGTTTTCTTGTGTAAAATACTCGCTATAAACGGTTTATAAGCTTCAATTAATTTGTTTAGTTCTTCTTGATTCCTTTTAGCTTTTTCTACTTGTTCTTCAAGGGATATCTTAAAAAACATCTTTTCACCTCACTTAAAAAAACACTTTATATATATTCGATATAACTCTTGTAAATATTAAGGTTTTTTTAAATAAAATTTAATTTAAATAAAATTTCAATTAAATTTTATTTAAACAGTTATCTATGTGGATAAAAATTTATAATTTCTCACAGAATAAAATTCATTTTATCTGATGACTAACCCTTGTAAAGTTCCATATTAATCCAAAAATTCCGTCTATAACAAAATAAAAAAACTTCACCAATAAAGATGAAGAATAAAGAAATATATAAAAATAATAAGTGTCACACTTAAGTATGTTAATCTATTTATAAAACAATTGTAAACAAGTAATTAATTCCATTAAACCTAGACATACTATAGCAAAACAGAATTAATTTTACAAAAAAAAATAAAATAATATTACATCAGTTGTAAAAAATGATTTTAAGTGATAATATTATATAATGGGTTAATACTCATTATACTTTGGAGGTGTTATATATCAATAAAGATTTAATTTTAAATGAAAATATTAGAAGCAGAGAAGTAAGATTGGCTGGAGAAGATACCCGTATAATTAAAACAGAAGAAGCACTTAGACTTGCACGAGAAAGTGATTTAGATTTAGTTATGGTTTCTCCAAATGCGAAGCCACCTGTATGTAAAATAATGGATTATAGCAAATATATTTATGAACAATCCAAAAAACTAAAATTGGCTAAAAAAAGTCAAAAAATTGTAGTTTTAAAGGAAGTAAGACTTAGTCCTACCATAGAAGAACATGATATAGATATTAAGGCTAATAACGCTAAGAAATTTTTATCAAATGGTGATAAAGTTAAAGTTTCTATAAGATTTAGAGGTAGACAAAATAATAATACCCAAATGGGTAAAAAAGTTTTAGACTTATTCATCACTAAAATAGGAGAATTAGGAGTAATTGAAAAAGCTCCACAGCTTGAAGGTAGAAATATGTTTATGATAGTAGGTCCTAAAAAACAAGCTTAATTATAATATTTTTTTATTATATACTTTATAAAGAAATGTTTACCACCTTTTAAAGGTGGTTTTGGTTTTTTAATACAATAAAAAGGAGAGTTGTTATGTATAAGAAAAACTACAAACTAAAAAAGACTATCTCAATGAAACAATTCATAGCAGAATTTGGAGAAAGCTTTTCAGAGCATATAAAAAATAGGCTATTAGAACTTGATGTAAGATGTGTTCTCACAAGAGAAGAGGATGAAAATAGGTTGGATCTAAAACATGTGGAGCATACTAAATTTGACTGTATATCTGATAATTCCAACAGCTCTAAAAAAGAATACGCCTATGGAGAATTTGTTGTAATAGATGGTATACTGTACTTTTCAGAAAAATGTATGGAAAATTCTTCCGTTATGCAATCCCCAATTGTAGACACAGTATATACTTCTTTAGGTAATGAGGATTCTCTAGTTTTTGGCAATACCTCATTAAAAAAAGTAGATGACATGAACATAGATTATCTCATAGATACCATACTTACAGTATATCCTCAAGTTTCTCAAAGATATATGGAAATATTAAAGCATATGAGTTCATATTAAAACAATACATCTTTTTATATCCTCTACACTATAGCCCACATATTACCATACTAGCTAAAAATATCAATATTATTTATTCACTCATATTAACCCTGTATTAAGAATCCAATTTAATCATATTATTAACACTGTTAAATTTAATTTCCATAAGATGAATCTTTAAATTATTAAATTATTCCTTATGAAATATCTTCATAACTACTGCAAGTAGACCAGTAGTAATAAGAGGCCCTACAGGAACTCCTCCTAGAAAGGCTGCTGCTGCTATTGATCCTAAAATTAACGCTGGCATTACATCTCCATGCCCTTGCACAGTTAAATACTTTAACCCAAGCCCACTTAAATAGGTAGTAAAGAAGGATAATAAAAGTGCAATTATTCCTATGGTTGAAGTAAGATTATCTTTAATTTTAAAGGAGCTTATGCTTCCATTTGCTATGGGGATAAGTATAGCCGCTATAAGCAGCACAAGTGCCCAAAATACTCCACTCTTATCTAAAGCAGGGAAAATGTATTTTTCAATATTCAAAAGCTTAATAATTAAAAGTATAGCCGTAGCAACTGCCACAGAATTGGCTTTCCCTATTATTGAAATAGCTAATATTATTACTAGTATTATATTGGATTCCAAATTATATCATCTCCAAAATAAAGTTCCTACTAAAAATAATATTCAAACATCTATTCTTATATACATATTTGAGGTATCTTCAAATAAATAACTAATATATTTTGCTTATTATTTATTTGAAGATACCTTAATTATTCTCTTCCAACTTTTAATGCTTTTGTCATGAAAATTTTATTGACCTCTTTTTACTTAAGACTTTGGAATATTTCATAAGTAAAATAGATTAGTATAAATCCAACAGAAAGATAAATGTAGTAAACACGGTAACAATTTTTATTATATTAATACTTCTATAATTAAATTAACGAAGAAGATTTCTAATTCTTTGCATTTGGAAAACAATAATGCACATAATATATTTATCCGATGACTACCCACTCTAATACTCCCCTCTTCTTCAAAGTGGGAGTAAAGAGTGGCTACGTCCCTGGATAACGACTTCTAAGCATCAGATGGAGTAAAAACTCCACCTGATGCCAAGAATTCTGTTTATTAAGATAGTTAGGAGAATATTTATGTGTAGGAATGCCAAGGTTCTACTTGTAATAAGTTCATTATTTGCCTTTTCCATGGGATTATCCAGTATTTTTATAAATGTATTTTTCTGGAGAGAGACAAATAATTTAATTGTAATTGCTATTTACAATTTAATAATTAATTTAACTACTCCCATCACTTTTGTCTTTGCAGGTATATTATCAAAAAAGAAAAATGGAATTTGGTCCTTAAGATTGGGATTGCTAATTTACGCACTTTTTTTTGCGCTCATACTGTATATAGGAAATAAAGGTACTATTTATATATACTCTCTTGGAATTATTTCTGGCATAGCAGCCGGTTTTTATTGGCTTCCCTTCAATGTTCTATGCTGTGATTTTACAAGTATCAATAACAGAGATACTTTCAACGGCTTAAATGGTGGCTTTTCAGGACTTGCAGCAATCATCGGACCTATAACTGCAGCAGTTATAATTAATGGATTTAAAGGACTTGCAGGATATAGAATAGTTTTCACAATTACCTGCGTTATATTTATTTTATTGGTATTAATCAGCGCAATTTTTAAATGTAATGATTATTCCGATAAAATTGATTATAAAAGAGCCTTTGGAAGTAACAGTGAAAATTGGCGAATCATTAGAAAGTCAACATTTTTTCGAGGCCTCAGAGACTCAGTAATGATGTTTCTCATAAATATACTGGCAATTGAAGTATTTAAAAAAGAACTTACCTTAGGAATATTTGCACTAGTTGCCTCGCTTATAACATCCTTTTCCTATGTGCTTGTACAAAAAATAATCAAACCACCGCATAGAAAACTTGCAATATTAATTGGAATTATAGGTTCCTTTTTAGCCGTTTGGCCATTAGTTATAAACGTAAAATACAGTACACTTTTTATGTATGCTATAATTGAAGCCTTTTGTCTCCCCTTCTTTTTGATACAACTTTCTTCTGCAACTTTTAACGTTATAGACAGTTCAAATGAAGAAAATAGTAAAATAGAATATATGATTAATAGAGACGTAGTTCTTAATGGAGGAAGAGCTTTTAGTGTAAGCATATTAATAGTAATTATACTTATATTTAAAGATATATCTGCAATAAAAGCTTACCTTATTTTTTTAAGCTTTTCACCACTAATATCAGGATATTTTCTAAGAAAGCTGAATAATATTTTGAGTTGAAAGCTTCTAATATCCGTTTTATCTATTTTCATCTAGAATAAATACAATTTTTATTTTATTCGTTAACAAATTATTAACACTTTTTCATTGCTCTTATATGACTAATTATAACTGATTCTCTAAAATCACTTTAACCAAGTTTTAATTAAAATTGTTCTGTATATAAACTATAGAAAATTATAAATACACATCTAAAACAAACAATAGTTAGCAAAAACAATCGATACCTAATATAAGCAATGACTTGAATTTATAAAATACTTATGTATAATAATAAGTGTAAGGAACGAAACTAAAAGAAAATTAAAAACAAATATAAAAGATAAATTAAGGAGGATTCAATTATGAGTTTAAGTGCAAGAAATCAATTAAAGGGTAAAGTTGTAGGTTTAAAGAAAGGTGTTATAACTGCTGAAGTAGTTGTTGAAATCGCTGGTGGAAACAAAATCACTTCAATAATATCTCTTGATTCAGTTGAAGAACTTGGTATTAAAGAAGGTGCAGAAATAACTGCAGTTGTTAAATCAACTGATGTTATGATTTTAGCTTAATAGTATAAATATTTAAGTCCAAATAAAAATGATTATCTTTGGATACCTTTATTTTAAAGCTTCCATAGAAAAAATATTTGACTCATAAAGAGGAGAATTCCTACCATTTCCAGGTAATTCTCCTCTTTTATTATTGATTTAATTTTTTATTCAATTACATTAGTAAATTTTCGATACTTTCTATTTTATCTTAACTGAATCTTTTCATAAATTTACTCACTATACCTTATCTTATCAATAATTGATTCTTTTTTAAGCTTATTTTCAATCACATAGGAAATTAATATTTCCACTATGACAAAAACCAAAACCAGTACCACAATAGATATCAATGGAAATTCATATTCTGCATAGTCCGCTCCAATTTTTCTAAATAGTTTAAAACATAAATATCCTAATCCTGAACCAACAATTAGAGATATTAAAGAACTTGTTAAGGAATAATATAGACCTTCAATTTGAAGCATTTTTCTAAGTTGCACTTTAGAGAGCCCTACTGCTTCAAGCATTCCATATTCTTTTTTTCTGGTGAGTATACTTGTTACCATGGTATTTATAAGATTTAAAACACCAATAAGACCTATAATTCCCACAACACTTCCAGCAATAATTTGTATTCCCATATACTGATTTTCAATTTCCTTTCTATTATCTGTATAGGAATCGTACCATATTTGGTTATTGTCTCCTATGATAGATTTTATATTACTCTTTATAGTTTTAAATTTACTATCATCTATATTTATATAAACTGCTGCCAGCTTATTATCTTCTGATGTGGATAATAGGTTTTTATATTCAGCTCCTTCAAATATGTTCTCATGAGTTATAAAGGTATCTCCCCTAGTCACTCCATAATTAATCATTCCCAAATTAGCTATATTTTTACTTACTATCCCCGTTATGGTAAATTGCTTTTTTATACTTTCACCTGATCTATTATCCTTAATTGTAAGATTAATTTTGTCTCCAAGTTTGTATTTAAAATTTCCTTTATTATAGTTATCATAATCAGTTACAACCAGAATTTCATTGTTATTTTTCAATTTTCCTGCAGATATTCTACCTGTTATCAGATGTTTCTTTAACTCATTTAGAAGCTTATCATCATATCCATATAAAATAGATCCTACATTATCCTTAAAAACATTTAATGCAAGCTTTTCAGTACTGATTTCTTTAACACCATCTATTTTTTTTATCCTATTTATTAAATTTTCATTTAAAGGACTGCCCTTTGTATCAGTACTTGTTAAAGCAAATTCATGTTTAAATTCCTGCTTTGTTAAATTGTCTATGTTCATGCTTTTAACAACACTGAAAACTGTAATAAATAAAATACCGCTCATAGTAAGAGATAGCATAGTCATAATAGTCCGTTTCTTATTTCTCCAAAGATTTAAATATGCAATTTTAAATATAGTAATTTTCTTAATAGAAGCTCTTTCTTTTTTACCCTCATAAAGCTGTACACCATTATATTTTATAGCTTCTACTGAAGATATTTTTGAAGAAAGCTTTCCTGGTTTTCTAAGAGAAATACTTACAGTAACTAAGCTTATTAAAGTTGAAATAAGTATTATATAGGGTGAAAATTTTATTTCTATAAAGTACTGTGAAAACACTAATTTTACAGCATAACACAAAATGTGTCCCAGTATAATTCCCAGTGGAATTCCTATCATAGATAAAATTAAACCTTCCCTGAATATGAGCTTTCCAATTTGCTTCCTAGTGGCCCCAAGAGCTGAAAGTAATCCAAATTGTCTGATTCTCTCTATAACAGATATATAAAATATATTATAAATAACTATAATCGTTGCAAATATAACAATCAAACCTATAATTACAAAGGGAATCATTGTTTGAATATCTCCACCACTTGCCTGAATATATATTTTATTAACTTTTATATCTTTATCCTTGAGTCCTATACTATGTCCCACATCCAAAATAGCTTTTTCTATATTTCCAGGGTTTTTAATTCTTACAAAAAAAGAACTTCCTGCGTTTTGTGAATTTTTTAATATAAATTCCTTTGATAGTATGGCTGAGCTTGTATTTTGTAATTTATTCATTTTATTATCCTGCAGTACACCACTTATAACAAAATCATTTTTTATAGAGTTAGCTTCATCTTCAATATGAATGGTATCTCCTATTTTCCAATTTATTTTTAATTTATCCAGTACCCAGTCTTCAATGGCTATTTCATTAATTTTTGTTGGTAATCTTCCTTCCTTTAATTTTGTATTTGTCATGTCCATAGTTGAAGGACTGACATACATTAAGGCTATCCTTGGATCTCCTGCTTTTTCCTGTTTCACATTTCCAAGTTGAATATATTCACCCACTTTTTCAATATTTCTATTATTTTTAAGTATTTCAAATTGTTTATCATTTACATTAGTATAAATGGCATGATAATTACCTCCTGCTTGTTCAACTGCTGAATTTTTCATCATGTTCTGAATACTATAGGCAAAAATACTCACTGAAGTTATTAGACAAGTAGAGAATATTACAGTTAAGATAACTAATATATTTTTAGTTTTATAGGCTTTTAAACTTTTTTTAGCGAGATTAGATATAGTGTTCATTTTTATACCTCCCCCGCTTTAATTTTTCCATCTTCTATTCTGATTACCCTATCTCCCATCTGAGCAATTTTATCATCATGAGTTATCATAATTAAGGTTTGATGATACTTTTTAACAGACATTTTAAGAAGAGACATTACCTCCTGGGCTGTTTTAGAATCAAGATTTCCCGTTGGCTCATCTGCAAGTATTATTGATGGCTTTGAGGCAAGAGCTCTTGCAATGGCTGTACGCTGCTGCTGTCCTCCCGATATTGCATTTGGAAGCGAATTCTTCTTATGATAAATATCTAAAGTTTCCATAAGCTCTCTCACATAGACTTCATCAACTTCCTTATCGTCAAGTCCTATGGGTAAAATAATATTCTCCCTCACATTTAAAATCGGCACAAGATTATATGCTTGAAAAACAAAGCCTATCTTTCTTCTTCTGAATATAGCAAGCTTCTCATCATCCATTGAAAATATATCATTATTTTCAATAATAACTTTTCCTGAAGTAGGTCTATCTAGTCCTCCAATCATGTTCAGAAGAGTACTTTTACCAGAACCTGAAGTTCCTATTATAACCACAAATTCTCCCTCTTCTACACTTAAGTTGATATCATCCACTGCTTTAACTAAATTTTCATCTTTCCCATAATGCTTTTTTAGTGACTTTGTCTCCAATATTTTCATAAACATTACCTCTCTTTGATATTTTTAATATAGTTAGAGGATAACATTGATAAATTACAACTTACTTTCAAGATTACTTACATTTTTGTAAGAAAAGACTGAATTTACTTCCCTTACCTAATAAAGAATCAACTATTATACTTCCACCCTGTTCCTCCAGTATCTTTCTGGAAAGGTATAGACCTACACCAGACCCTTCCTCTTCTTGAACTAAATCAGAGTTACCTCTAAAAAATCTCTTGAAAATTTTATTGAAATCTTCTTTTGCAATACCTATTCCACTATCTTTAATATCAATTCTTATATAAGAATTTAATTTGGCAACACTTATGTTTATTTCCCCATTTTTATATGAATATTTTACTGCATTTTCAAGTACATTAATTATAGCTTCCTTAGTCCATTTAACATCGTGACAAATGAAATTTTCTTCAATAGGATTAACTATTATGTTAATATTTTTATATAAAGCCTTTGAATATACACCCTCAACCGCCTTATATATAGTATCTTTTATAGATTTATTTTCTTTTTTTAATTCAATCATGCCAACTTCAAGTCTTGATAGCTTTATAAGGGAATCCACAAGCCACTGAAGCTTTGCTGACTCACTTTTAATTGTCATTAAGAATTCATTTCTTTCCCTGGTATTCAAATTATTATCTTCAATTAGAAGTGAATTAAAAAGCTTGATAGACGCAAGAGGTGTCTTGATTTGATGTGAAATATCAGTAACCAGTGCTTTTATATTTTGTTTTTCTTCTTTTAGTTTTATAAGACTCAAGTCAATTCTTCTTGCCATCTGATAAAACTGAGTAGATATTTTTGATAAAATCCCTTCTCCATAATCTTCTATATTAAATAAATAGTTGCCAGCAGTAATGTTATCAATATTATTTGAAAGCTTTTTCAGGCTTTTTATAAAATATAAACTAAAGTAACTAAAAAGCATCGTACATATAACTAACAGCAGCAATAACATAATAAAATCATTAATAATAAAGCTTTTAAATTCTTTATTAAAATTATCATCATTCCATACTGTTACTGTGCTATCATAGCCATATTTCTTTAAGATCTCTTCTCCATAGCCCAAATCTTTTTCGTTATCATCTTTATTAAGTACTGCTTTTACTATGTCAGTTTCATTTTCAGGATATAATTTTGTAAGACTACCTATTAGTTCTCTGTTAAAGTTAATACGTTCATTGTAGATTTTATGAACAGTATAATAATGTGTAAAAAAAATTAAAACCCACATAAAAAGAATACTACCTACTAATAATAGCAATAATTTTTTTAATAATGGTTCCTCTTTTATATAACTAATCATCCTTTTGCACATCCTTCTATCCACATATATCCTATACCTCTTATATTTTTTATATACTTAGGCTGTGAAGGTATATCTTCTATTTTTTCTCTTAGCCTTCTTATATTTACAGCAATAGTATTCTGATCTACAAAATTACCTTCAATGTCCCACAATTGACTTAAAAGCTGTTCTTTAGTTATGATGTGCTGTGCATTATCCATTAGATATTTTAAAAGCTTAAGCTCAGTTTTGCTTAAAATTAACTCTTTATCCTTTTTCAAGACCTTCATATCCTTTACAGAAAAAACTATGTCTCTAGAAAATAATCTTTCTCCATATTCTTCACCAGAATTTCTTCTAAGAAGAGCATTTATCTTTGACATCAATACCATGAGACTAAAGGGTTTAACTATGTAATCATCAGCCCCTAGATCAAGTCCTGTAACAATATCCGTTTCCCGATCGCAGGCAGTAAGGAATACAATAAGTACTTTGCTCTTTTTTCTCACTTCACTGCAGAAATCAAAACCATCACCATCAGGTAGCCCCACATCAAGCAAAATAAGATCAATATTATTGTTATTAAATATTTTCCAGGCTTCTTTAACTGTTTTAGCTGAAAAAACCTTGTAGCCTTCTTTGTCTAATTTAAAGCTAATACCTCTATTTAAAGATTTGTCATCTTCTACTAGCAAAATATTTTTCATATAATCACCCGATACAATTATAGCATAGCAATACAACAACAATTAGTAAATCAAAGCAATAGACTTAATAATATAAAAATAACTCCGATAAGTAGATTTAAAAAAGTATTTTAACTATATCTACTTATCGGAGTATTATTTAAACAAAAATTCTATATATCAATTCATTTAATTTAAACATTATTTATAAAAGATTTCTTTTGTACTAAAATCCAAAGCACTAAACTTATTAAAGCAATAACTACGTACATAGAACCCATCACAAAAATTCTGTTTCCAAAATTCAAAGAAATAAGCATCATTCCTATACTGCCCATAAAGGTATATGAAAAACTCATAAGTGATGCAGCAGTACCTGTATCTTCACGCTGCTGTTCCAATATTAAATTAGTACTTGGTGGTCTTATTAAATTTCCTGCCAAAGTGGCTGGCAATATTGATAATGCAAATAACCATGGTGAAAATTTTCCTATAGTTATGATTAATATACCGCTTACAACAATTATTCCAAAACAAGTAGTAATAATCGGATTATTTTTATAATGCTTTGATAATCTCATATAAAACAGTGGTGCAATTACTGAGAATACTGCATTAAAAGCATAAAAATAACTGTAAGCCTGCTCACTCAAGCCAAAACCATCCACATAAATGTATGATGACATAGATATATATGCCAGCATTGGAAGCATTTGAATTGAAAAAATAATGAGAAGAACTGTAAATCTAGGATTTTTAATTACTACTCCTATTCTACCAACAGTCTGAAATATATTTCCATTGTTACGCTTAGCTATTGTCTCCTGCATAAATACCCCACCTACTATTGCTATAATACCCACAAAAGATAATATCCAAAACACCCCATGCCAGGAAGTTATCTTTAATACTAGAGCACCTAAAACAGGGGCAATTACCGGTGCCAGCATTGCCATTGACTGAACCAAAGCTAAAATAGATACACGTTTCCTTCCATCATAAGAATCTTTTATCATTGCCACTGATACAGAAACTGCTGCACCACTTCCAATAGCTTGCAGAATACGAAATACAATAAGCTGATAAACAGCTGCAGAATTTGCGCATAATATACTTGCTAAAGTATAAATAATTAGTCCGGATAATAGTATTGGTCTTCTGCCATATTTATCGCTTAAAGGTCCCCAAAACAACATTCCTCCAGCATAAAAAATAAAGAAAAATATCAACGTTAAATTTAATAAAGCAATATTAGTATGAAAGCTTTCAACCATACTTGGTAGAGCAGGCAGGTATAAGTCCGTAGACAGAGGCACAAATGCACCGAGAAATGCAATAAATACTACAAAGCCTCTATCCCCTAAGTACTTCTGCCTCTTTGAATTATTATAATTTATTTTTTCTGATGTATTCATTTAAACCGTTACTTTATTAAATCTACTAAAATATAATATTCTATATTTATCTTAAAACTTTAGCATTCTATTTTTAGTAAATTAATAACGGAGGTTCACCGCCTTTTCTTAAATTGTAATAAATTTTATAATTTAAACCTATAACCAGTTCCCCATAATGTTTCTATAAGCTCTGGGTTTGAAGGATCCTTTTCTATCTTCTTTCTTATCTTTTGGATATGGACAGCTACAGTTGCCATATCACCGCAAAATTCATCCCCCCATATTCTATCAAAAATATGTTCCTTAGTAAAAACAATATTAGGATTTGAAGCAAAAAATAGTAATATTCCATACTCCTTGGAAGTCAATTGAACCTCTTTCCCGTTAACAGAAACTCTATGTGAAGCTGTATTTATTTCTAATCCACCATGGCTTATAATATCTGAAGATACATTACGACCTTTAAGTCTCTCATATCTACCTATATGAGATTTTATTCTAGCCATAAGCTCAGCTGGGCTAAAGGGTTTAGTCAGATAATCATCTGCACCAAAATTTAAACCTCTTATTTTATCTATATCCTCTGTTCTTGCAGAAACCACAATTACAGGTATTTCAAATTTCTTTCTGATTTCTTTTATTATCTCAAAGCCGTCTTTTCCTGGAAGCATTAAATCTACAATTACTACATCGTACAATCCCTGTAATGCCATTTTAAGTCCCTCAATGCCATCTTGAGCAATTTCTGATTCAAATCCATTTAGCTCTAAATAATCTCTTTCCATTTCCGCTATATTTAAATCATCTTCAATTATTAAAATCTTTTTCATTACTATCCTCCTTGTATAAGCCCAGCTTAGTCATGATTTATCTAATAGCTATTCACTGTAACACTATACCTTCAGCTCAACTAGAAAACGATAAACACAGAACAAATTTTGTTTTAACAATTTTACCCAAATACTTCATTGCAAAAATTTCAATAGAAAATATCATGGCTGCTGTTCATCTTACAATTGTTTATCTCTTGGAAACATTACAGTAAAACAAGTACCCTTTATTTCTTCACTTTCAACTTTAATTTTACCTTTATGAGCTTCTATCAATTCCTTAGCTATGGCAAGCCCAAGTCCTGTACTCATTAAATCCTTAGTTCTGGCATAGTCTATCCTATAGAATCTATTAAAAATGTGCTGAAGCTTATCCTTTGGTATAGTTGGCCCATTATTATGTATATCAATACATACATAATCTTCTTGCTGATATAAATTAACCTTTATTTGTAAATTATCTCTCAAGCCATATTTCATAGCGTTACCAATAATATTTCTGAATATTTGATGCACTCTTTTTCTATCAATACTTATATTAAAAGATTGAAGTAATTCATTGTCATAATAAAATTCTATACCTTTATCTTCTAACTCATATTTAAATTCCTCCATTACATCTTCCATAAAAGCACTAACATCTATTTTTTCTAAATTTAGCTCTAATTTATCCATATCTAATTTTGAAAATAAAAAAAGATCATCTATTAATTTATTCATGTAAATGGCATTATTATATATTATATGGTGATATTTATTTATTTTATCCTGTGTTATTTCATCCATCTCCAGCATAGTTTCAATATATCCCTGAATTGATGTAATTGGTGTCTTAAGATCATGTGAAATATTTGCTACAAGCATTCTTCTATTTTCCTCGTAAGCTTTCTTCAATCGTTCCCCTTCACTAAGTTTTTTTGCCATTTCGTTAAAAGAATCCACTAAATCTTTTATTTCACTGCTAACCTCATTTTCTACAGCAACCTGGTAATTCCCCTTTGAGATTTCATCTACACCCTTTTTTAATTGACTTATAGGCTTTAGTATCCTTTTTTCCAAGCTCCTATTAAATATAAATTGATGAAGTCCACCAAATCCAATGATTATAGCGAAACCAACAGCAGCTGCTTTTACACCAAAATATCTGAATATCAAAAACCAAACAATTATATTAAAAATTATAGTAAATATACGTGAATATTTAACATGTCTATAATACCACTCAAATCCATTGGCTTCCATATATTCTTTTTTAATTTTTCTATTGATTTCATCCTGTATTTTATGAAATTTTTCATGATTTTTTTTTGCTCTATTTCTATATTGACGCAATAGAGCAATTCCTTTATGAATAACTTCCATAAATTTTGTATTTTTCTTCATTCTATCACCTTATTTCTTCATAAATATATTTGTCTTTAATATATAGGTATCCAACAAAACATTGATAAATCTTGGTTATCATCGTAAGAAATTTATCTAATTATACAGTCTACTTGTTAAGTACGAACTATGTATAATTTTAAAGGTAAATATTAAAAATCCTTTAAATCAATTATAAAGATTTTATAAAAATTATTCTCTTTACAACATATAAATTACTATTTTAACTCAATCTCAATTATATAATAAACTTCTGATAATATAATAATTATTGTTTTCTAACTAACTGTGTATAGATAATTTAATAATTAAAAATTTAAATAATTTTATAAAATCTTTAGAAACACTTTAAGTGAAATTTATAATAAGCCATTAATATAAGACACATAGACAATACACAAAACAGGAGGTTTAACATTATGTCAAACATAATTGAAGTGAAAAATTTCACTAAAAAATTTGGTGATTTCGTTGCTGTAGATGATATTTCCTTTACTGTGGAAGAAGGTTCTATTTTTGGCTTTCTTGGTTCCAATGGTGCCGGTAAAAGCACAACTATTAACGCTCTTTGTACTATATTAGATAAGACTAAAGGAGATCTAAAGATCAATGGATATGATATATCCAAACAAAAAGATAAAGTTAGAAATGAAATAGGCATAGTATTTCAGGAATCAACTTTGGACAGTAAATTGACAATTGAAGAGAATATAAAATTTCACTGTGAATTCTATAATGTTCCCAAGAATGAAATTAAGGAACGTATTGATTTTGTATTAAACCTGGTTGATCTTACAGACTGGAGAAAAGCTCCTGTTGGAAGTCTTTCTGGAGGTATGAAAAGAAGAGTGGAACTAGCAAGGGGACTTGTTCATTATCCAAAGGTTCTATTCCTAGACGAGCCTACTACGGGACTTGATCCTCAGACCAGAGCAAATATATGGAGCTATATTTATAAATTACAGAAGGAAAAGAATATTACTATTTTTTTAACTACACATTATATGGATGAAGCTGAAATATGTAACAAAGTAGCTATTATGAATCACGGAAAAATAGTAGCCTATGACAGTCCTTATAATCTAGAAAAGAAATATACTTCAAATGTAACTAGAATTAAAGTTTCCAATAATGATCTACTTGTCCAATACCTTGATGCAAATTCCATAAATTATAAGCTCACTGACGATTTATTTAAAATATACTCAACAGAATTAAAAGATATATTATCAATGGTATCCATATTCAAAGACTCTATTACAGACTTTGAAACAACTAAAGGAACCCTTAACGATGTATTTTTAGCTGTAACTGGAAAGGAGATAGGATAACTATGCGTGGAATGTTTGCTATTCTAAAAAGAAATTTAACTAATTTTGTAAGAGATAAACTTAGACTGGTATTTTCAATAATTATGTCTGTGTTCTTTTTATTCGTTTTTTCCTTTGTAATGAAATCTTCCACTGCTGGAATTGCTCAGCCACTTAATTATCTGATTTCAGGGATAATTATTATGACAGTATTCCAAGCGGCTCTAAGTAACTCCACAAGTATAATTGAAGATATGTCCATGGGCTTTATGAAAGAGATTATAGTTTCTCCTATTAAAAGGTGGCAAATATCAATAGGACAAGTTCTTTCAGCAACAACTATAGCTTTTATTCAGGGGTTACTGGTTATTATATTAGGTATGTTCATGGGACTAAAACTAGATGCACTGCAATTTCTGGCAATGTGTGGAGTTATGGCACTAGTTGGCTTAACTTTTAGTTCTATTGGTTTATTTCTAGCTTCTCTGGCAAAGAGCTCTACAACCTTCCAGATAATGATTACTGTATTTACTTTTCCCCTGACTTTTTTATCTGGTGCTTATATACCAACTACACTTATGCCAAAGATAATTCGCCCTCTAGTTTATATTAATCCCTTAACTTATACAACTTCAATTTTCAGATATATTACCTTAAGTATGGGAAATCTCAGTACAGAAGCCTTAGTAAAGGCAGGAGTGGCTTTTAATATTCATGGCTTTATAATAAAACCTTATTATGGTCTATTTATTATACTTGGCATGGGTGCCATTTTCTTTATTCTATGTGTTATGAAATTCAATAAAGCTGATTTTTCAAATGTAAAGGCCTTTAATCCACATAAATAGCATATAAAATTATAGAAAACAATGTGAAAATTTATTATTGATAAAATGGTAATTGTAGATAATTTTTATCTTATCATAATTAATTATTAAAGTTATTTATATACTTAGAAGGAGATAGCTCACAATACATATATGTGCATTGTGAGCCATCTCCTTAGCTATTTTAATTAGAAACTAATTGATAAAATCTCATTTTTGATAATTGAATTATGCTGTTATCTCCCACTTTGATAGAAGTTGGGAGTATTACGGATGATAGTCATCGGATAAGCCCTAATTACTTCTTATATCTATATCTCCCGAGTTTGTATTGGCATTGATCTTCTTGTAAGGCCCACTGCCAACCTGAGCCGTGGCTTCATTTCCTCTCTTGCTTTTATAACTTAAGTCAAAATTTGAGTTTATATCTCCTGAACTACATTTCCCGGCAAACTGAAAACTTAGTTCCTTTGGAATTAGCAATTTAACATCTCCTGATTGTGCACTAACATTTGAATATTCATTAATATCTTTATAGCTTATTGTTATATCACCAGAAGCTGCTTCTACCTCGCCAGATCCAGAAAGAGAATTTATCTTAACGTCTCCTGAAGAAATATCAACTTTATAACTTTTACTCATTAAATCTCCTATAGAAATATCTCCTGAACTAGACTTTAGAATAATATTATTTGCACTTATATTATTTTTTCCATAAAAATCTCCTGAACTTGTAAAACAATTTATATTATTTAGTTCTATATCTGAATTGAATACAACATCACCAGAAGCTGAACGTATATCTAAATCCTTAGTGTAAGTTTTAGGTATATATACTTCAATTTTTTCTCCAAAGTTTCCAAAATTAAATATACTAAATATCATATCAGAAGTATTCCTTTTAATTGTAACAGTATTATTTTCCTTACTAATTGTAAATTTTTGTTCCTCTTTTAGCTCACTGCTGGCCTTTTGAACAACTCTAAGATTAGGTTCATCTGTAGTCTGCACTATTATATCTGCACTTGAAAAATCTACATTTATTTTATTAAAATTATCTAAGGGTATATTTTCATCCTTTTGAACTGTAGAGGCAGATACATCTCTCCATTTGAAAAAACTAAAAACATCTCCCGCACTTTTGTTATAGTGTATAGCGTATGCAAGAAAGCCTGTAAGTCCAACTGCAATAGCCAACCATATTCCAATTAATATTTTTATTAAATTCCTATTCATATTATCACTTCCTCAATTGAAATGCTAAAGTGATAGCTCTCTCTATGGCAGCCCCTATAATAAATATAACCCAGGAATATGCCCAGCTTCCAAATTGAAAGCTTAAAACAAAATAGAGAACAACAATAATCATCCACAATATAGATTTTATAGATTTAAGAATTTCTCTTTCCTTATTATTGGCAGATTTCCACTCTTTAAATTCTTCCACTATGGTATCATCAGCTTTTAAATACTTAGGACGTGAAATTGCATTATATATTATGAGACAGGTGGCTACTGCATCTATTGTAAGCATTATACATACTGCAATATTATCATCCACTTGGAAAACTTCAGTACACAATATTAATATCACTACACTCATAATATAGAGTCCTATAGAAGCAGATAAAATTAACGCACTTTTTTTTCTGTCCTTTTGTATTTGTGCATAATCAAGTACATCCTTTTCCTTTAGTCCTCTTATAAGTTCGTCTACATCTCCAATACCTGAGATTGCAATATTAAAGGCTTCCTCTTCACTTTTTCCTGTGGCTACTAAATCATTATATTTATCCATAAGATTAGCTAATAATTCTTCTTTCAGTTCCCTCGCCCTATTAGTCTCTGGTGCATTTTCAAATAACTCATCTACCTTTTTACGAAATTTTTCATACATCTTCATTACCTCCATAAATCAATTTATCAATTATCTGTTTTGCTTCTTCCCAGTCAGATTTATTTTGTTTTAAGGCTGCTTTCCCTAGCGCTGTTATGGAATAATATCGTCTTCTTGCCCCTGTAGTCTCATTACCCCAATAGGAAGCTATTAGGCCATTCTGCTCTAACCTTCTAAAAGCTGAATATAGGGTTGCCTCTTTTAATTCATATTGATTGTTTGTTTTTTGCTGTATTGATTTGTTAATCTCATAGCCATAGCTGTCTTTATCTTCCAAATGTGATAGAATTATTGTTTCTGTATGACCTCTTATTATGTCTGAAGTTATAGACATACCCTCACTCCTCTCTTAAATAATAAATTATTTTGTTATTATACTTATATTATAAATAAATATACCTCACCTGTCAATGTATATTTATATGGAGTATATATTAAATCATTAAATCTAAAGATTATATTCTCAAAAAAATAAGAGCTAGATATAAGATTAATTTCAACCTTATATCTAGCTCTTATATCATTAAACTCTATTCCCAAGATAGAGTTTTGCAACGCGTGCCTAAAACCACTCAGCATGGTTTTTTCCAATCTTTACATCCCTAGGGTGCATTTTTCCCCAGTTTATTTGTAAGTATCAAGTACTCTATCATATATATCTTCAATAACTCTTAATCCACCATTGTAACCAGCATATCCACAATTGAGAATCAATCTGTAATTTACTGGTGCACTTACAATTAAAAGGTCTGCTCCAATATCCTTTGCAAGATCTCTTTCCCAGCCGCTGCCAAGTATTAATGCTCTATTATTTTGAGGTTCTTTTCTTATTTCTTCCTGAACTTCTCCTCCATCAATAGAGAAAGTAACCTCTGCAGACCTATAAGGGGATATGGTTTTAAATTGATCAATTATTTGCTGTTGATACTTTTGAGGAGTATCATCAATTACAAATTGTTTAGCTGGTATAATCCCCAGTTCATTTAAAAGAAATTTTGAAAATCCAACAGCATAGCTTGCATCAAGTATAGTATAGAATCTTCTTGGAATACCATATCTAAATTCCAGCATGAAGTCTGCAGTTCTTTCAATATGAGTATAAAATTTTTCTTCTTCTTTGGTAATAAAAGCTTCTACTTTAGTTTTATCCAGCTTCGCATAGTCTCCTACCTGTCTTAGGAATTTTGAAGTTTCTCCACCACCTATAGGAAGGTATGGAAAATGGAAATATGGTGTATTATATTTATCTTTAAGATGATCAGCTATATTAAGTCCAACCCAGGAGTTTACTACAATATTGAATTCTGCCTTAGGAATTGTCTTCCACTCTTCAACTCCATTGGATTCATTACCAAATAGTATATTAACTTTAAGACCTATACCTTGAAGAATCCTCTTTATTTCTTCAAGATTACCATTCCAATAAGGATCCTGATAGGGAATAGTTGCAAATACATTTACAAGTCCCTTTTCTACGGTTTTATCTTCCGCAAACTTATCCACATATTGATCAATTATAGCATTTACAACAATATCATGACTTATATAATTATTACTTTTGAAACCTCCCGTTTCAGCAAAGACAATTGGCCTATCCTGTTTCTGATATTCACCAGTAACACTCTCTATATTGTCTCCCACAATATCAGATGTGCATCCTGAAAGTACCACATATAGATCTGCATCTATAACCTTAAATGCACCATCAATTACTGTTCTCAGTTTTTTTTCTCCGCCAAATACAATTTCTGATTCACTGGAATTAGTACAAGGTATTGTACTGCCTCCTGCATACCCTTCACCCTGGCCTATTAGCCTGCTTATTTTTGTACTGCATCCCGGACCTGCATGCACTACTGGTACAGCTCTCTTTATAGCTACTATAGTCTGCTGTACCCCCAGCGCGCAGGAGTACCTTGGCTGCTCAATAATTCTTGACATGTGCTCCACCTCCAAGAAAAGTAAATGGATCCTGCTCTAGCCACCATTTTGTATAAGGCATACTGCTATGCTTTGCAAGATTAGTTACAAACTCTTTATTATCTATGGTCTCAGCAATTCTTCCTGCATAATTAAGCACTCCTTGGTATCCAAAACCAAATTGCTCATCTCCAATAAGCAATGTAGGTATGCCTAATTTTGCTCCCCATAAAGTCATTCCACCATGCCTTGCAATCATAATATCAGGTCTTACTCTATTAAGAATATTAACCAGCTCATAGGACTGCTTGTTGCATACATTATAGTTTTTAATATCACCATAATTCTTAACGTCCTGAGCCAGAGCATCAGAAGTTTTATCCCCATTATCATATATTGGATCATGGTGAAAAATAGCTGCTCCCTGCACTTCTAGTCCCAATTCTCTAAGCAGTGCAATTATAGCGTGACCATGGGCCGCCCCTGCTGTAAGATAAGCAGTTTTACCTTTTAGCAATTCTCTATATTCGTTGAGTTTAGGTATTACTCTTTCATGTTCCTCATTTATAATTTCTTCTATTTCTTTTTCCTTATTAAGAACTTTCCCAAGATCTCTTAGCCATTGATCTGTACCAGCTATTCCATAGGCAGGTGGTGATTTTATTTCTGGAACACCATATACCTGTTCTAAAGCTGCTCCCATATAGGTTCCAAGGGTTGAGCATACCTGAATAGTTGCTGCTGCTTCTGATATATATTCTAAATCTGCAACTGTAGAAAAAGGTACAACATATTGAGCCTCATAGCCTATTCTATTGAGAATATCATCGAAAATATGGCTGCCCCAAAAATTTATAATGTTTACCTTGTTAGTCTTTTTTCTTGGTGGCTTTACTATTTTTCTAACTATTGCATGATAAGCTGAATCAAAGCCTGAAGTCCATATCTTTGATCTGAAGCCTTCACAAAAACATGCAACTACTGGTATACCAAGTTCCTTAGATAATTCTTCAGTTTCAGTCTCTACATCTTCTCCTATTATTCCAGTAGCACAGGAAGTTGTAACAAATATAGCATTAGGCTTTGCTCTTTTATAAGCTTCCCTTACTGTAGCTTTCAGCTTTTCCCCTGCTCCAAAAACTGTATCCTTTTCTTCTATATTGGTATTAAAATATCTTCCATTTGTTGAAGGCAAATCTCTTTGCATTTGTCCTACTCTATACACAAAATTAAAGCCAAAGAAATCCCCTGCACAACCTACAGGAGCATGATTTACCATAGCTGCATCCTTTATCATAGAAAGCTGGCAAAACGCCTGGCCTGAACTACATCCCATGCACTGGCTAAAACTTCTTGAAGAATCCTTAAGTTTTCCAGCCTGAGAACATCTAACAAGTTCATCAGCACTGCCATTAAAACCAGTAATAGAACCAAGACGTTTTTCACGAACTTCAACTTCAGGAATTTTTAAATTTATTTTCCCCATTTATGCTTCCTCCTCATTTCATGATAACCAATGAACCTTTTAGCTCATTATTTATAATAATGTTCCTAATTTTATTCGTACTTATCCAGTCATTAAAGCTTTAGGAAAGATAATGAACTAAGGTTCTTAAAAGTGTAAAAGAGGGTATACTTCTCCTAAGAAGTATACCCTCTGGTTTTTCCAGTCAGATATATCAATAAATGTATATTATACATCATTCCTATTTGTTTAATTGGTTATAATTAATATATGCTAATTTGCTATGTTTGTCAACAGGATTTAATCTAATTTTTCTTTTACTGAATTTAACTTCTGACTCATAGACGCTTCCTTATCTCTTCTGTCATCTATATTTATAGTAGTAAGAACCCTCTGAGCACCATTTTCAAAAGGTATTTCATGCATTTTTCTTATAACCTCCAAAATTACATCCAAATCCCCCTCAAAAACTGTTGCCATAGGTGTAAGCTCATATTTAATGCGCTTTTCATCCTTTAAAATTTTATGACAGCCAGCTACATATTTACTTACACTAGTTGAACCCGTTCCCAGTGGTACTATTGTTGCCTGTGCTATAGCCATGTTAATCACCTCCAAATTAATATTTTCAATTACCAATTTTTACACCCCAGGGGTGTAATTTTTTCCAGCTTTAGTTCATATAATTCTTAAACATTTAAACAAGATAAAACAAATTTTTCTTCTTACTGTCCTCAATCATTGAAAATCTATTGATTATCATATCACCATAATTTTGTGACTCCTCAATGATCCTACTTATAATTTCTTTATTGAATTTACTCTGATTCTCATATTTTATTTCTTTAATGATAGAATATTCTATATGGGCTGGCACATTACCTGCAATATAAAGTGGAAATAAATCTTCTATTATTTTATTTATAAGTGCAAATTCATATATAGACGCATCTATAATGGTGGTTCCCTGAACATTAAAACAGTGAGCATATTGTCTTTTATATCCATTTACTTCTACGAATACCAGTCCTTCTACAGCAGGGACATCCATTCCAAGTTCTCTACAGCATTGGTAAATCAAACCAGATGTTATCTTGCTGCTATTCATTACCTGGTAATTTTTCATAATATACTTGCATAAATTATGAAATAAGTTCATATCTTTATTCATTTTCATCACCATATTTAAAATAACTCTTTAAATTACAATTGTAAAAGCCCATTTAGCTTGTCTAAATAATTTGTTACTACACCATCTATGTTTAAATTCTATCATTCTCTTCATATCTTCATTTGTCTACAAAAGGGTATTCCAAATTTATACTTTGAAATACCCTCTTTAATCTATATGTTTATATCGCCAGTTATCTATTTAGCCTTTTTAGCTGCCTCTAGTATTTCATCATAATTTGGATAATCTGTTATTTCACTTAAATAATTTGCATAAGTAACTTTATTGTCACTGCCTACAACAAAAGCTGTTCTTGCAAGAAGTCCTAGTTCTTTAACATAAGTACCTGTATTTTCACCAAAAGCTCTATCTTTATAGTCTGAAAGGGTAACTACTTTTTCAATGCCTTCTGCACCGCACCATCTTGCTAGAGCAAAAGGTAAATCCATAGATACAGTGTATACAGTAACTCCCTCTATTTCAGCAGCTTTTTCATTAAAAGTTCTTACTTCAAGATCGCATACTGGAGTATCTACAGAAGGAACAGTCAAAAATATTCTGACTCCTTTAGTATCCTTTAATGAAATTGGTGCTAATGAATTATTAGCTGTAATAAAATCCGGGAAGATATCTCCCACCTTTACTTCTTTTCCCTGTAATGTAACTTCATTTCCCTGAAAATCAACTTTCATATACTTTAGCTTATTTATAGTTAGATTTTATTATGTACCTATAACATAATACACTTTAGGCATATTCAAATAAATAACTAGTCAGTATGCTAGCCTATTTTGAATCCTACTGCGTCAACAGACCCCTCAGATAGCCCACTATCATCAGAACCTGTTTCCTTGTATGATTAAAAATATTCGTCGCATCTTTGACTTACTATTTATTTTCACATGCCTTAATAAATAAGCCTTTTCACCTCACTTTATATTTAATATTTAATATTAATTAATATCCTTTATCTATTATTAATTTTACTACACCTACTTAGATTTGTAAACCTAAAATACCAATTTTATCAAATTATCTTTTATTTTCCCTTTTTTAGATTAAACCCATATATATTTTACTCATTTACGCTTTTTCAATTCATGATTTAATACATTATTTAATAATTAAAAATAAGATTTTAATTATTACTTTTAATATTAAAATAGCTAAAAAGCTGCCTTATAATGCATATATATGCATTGTAAGGCAGCCACTTCTACTTTCACTAATATCACATTGAAATTATTCTGAAAATATCAGAAATAACAAAAGATGACTCTACTTATAGCAGGGTCATTAAAAAATCTACAAACTTAAATAGCAAGATTATAAATATTTATATCCATATCCTTTTCCTGAAGCTTAGAAAGTTCTCCCATTGCATTTACAAAATGAGATGTCTTCATATGTTTGTCTAAAGCAGCTTGATCCTTCCATTCTTCTATAAAAGTTAATATCTGTTCATTACTAGCATCTTGATATAAACCATAAGATATATTTTCCTCTTCTTTTCTACTTTCTTCTACCAATCCAGAAGCAACTTCTTTAAACTTGTCTACTTCTCCTGCCTTCACATAACCTTTTGCTACAACTTTAATCATATTATTCTCTTCCTTTCCTCTTTTATATTTAGAATACACTAACTATTATATTTGTAAAATATACAAAGTACAAGTGACAGTAAACCTTAATACTTCTACTAAATCATATGAAAATTCAATCATCATTTGTAGTAATAGTAATTCAATGTTATTCTAAAAGTAAAATATATAAAAATTATACACATTGCAGATAAATCATTAATCCACAATGTGCATAATTTATTTACACATTATATTAAATTAATTTACAGGCCAAGAAATTTCTTTACCACTTAAAACTTCCTGTATACCTATAGCTGGATGCAGTGACATCCTCTTCATTGCTTCTACTGTATGAGCAGCTGCATGAGGAGTTAAGATTACATTATCCAGATTAAATATAGGATTCTCCATAGAAGGTACCTCACCTTCATATACATCCACAGCAGCACCAGCAATCTTCTTATTTTCAAGTGCCTCAATAAGTGCCTCGTTGTCAACAACTTCTCCCCGGGCTGTATTTATTAAAAATGCTCCTGATTTCATAAGTTCAAATTCTCTTTTACCAATCATTTTTCTCGTAGCATCATTAAGTGGAACATGCAAGCTTACAAAATCTGAATTTTCAAGCACATAATCTAGCTTGTTTGTAACTTTTATATCTTCTGATGATTCCATATCAGCAATATTTCTTTTAAATTCTATGATTTTCATTCCAAATCCAACAGATGCTTTTAATGCCACAAGTCTTCCTATATTTCCTGCTCCAATAATTCCAAGAACCTTTCCCTTAAGGTCCATGCCCAGATTTTCTCTTATTTGAAAATTTCCCGTTCTCAATTCTCTATCATATGTAAAAAACTTTTTTGCTAAAGAGATGATAAGACCTATTGTATATTCTGCTACAGTATTTGTATTAGATTCAGGAGAGTTGGTAACCCTTATACCCCGTCTTGTTGCTGCCTCCACATCTATATTGTCTACGCCAACTCCAAATTTAGATATAACCTTTAATTTTTCTCCAGCATTTATAACCCTTGATGTAATATTAGCCATTCGGACAAGTATGGCATCACAATCCTTAACCTCCTCTATAATTGTCTTCTCGGATATATCTGCTGCCATTTTTATTTCATATCCAAATTTTTTTAGATAATCTTTTCCCTCATCATCTATCTCTTCAGTAATTAGTACTTTATAATCCATATACAACGCTCCCTTTAAGTTGGTAATTTTATGTAAAACACTGTTAATTGTATTGTTTTAGTCATAATATTTTACTTTTATAAAAATAAAGTTTACTATTGATATTATATCATTATTTGATAATGGTATCATTTTGTTTATCATTCTGTTATACTTATTTCCATGTTATAAATAATAGAAGAGGTGTTTTACATAAATACAAATTACAAAAATATAGAAAATAAATATGAAATTAGAGACAATGTAGTTTTAATATCCCTACTTAAAAAGGATGGTTCTGAACTTATAGCTAAGATAGATGCCAATGATATGGAAAAAGTTACAAATATGGGGACTTGGTTTGCTGAGTGGCATAAAGACTTTAATAGTTACCTAGCCCAAAATATAAGCTCAACTAAAACTAATAAAAAATCTAAGCCAATAAAACAGAATTTACAAAGCATAATCTTAGATACTAATTCTAAAACTCCCATTAAGCATTTAAACGGTGATACTTTAGACAATAGAAAATGCAATCTAGAAATAGTTGAAAAAAACATTAAGAATGACTATGAAATTGTAGATGAAAAAACAATTGCTGTAATCTTAAGAGATAAGAATGGTAAAGCTTTTTCTAAGGCGTTAATATCTAAAGAGGATTTAAATACTGTAATTACTGATGATTATAGCTGGGTAAAGTATAAAAGCCACAGTGACATTTGTGTAGTAGCCAATACTCCTAGTGGACGAATTTATCTAGATAGAATAATTATGAATCCTAATGATACTGAGACTATTCATCACATTAATCTTAATCCATTAGATAATAGAAGAGTTAATTTGGAGAAGATATCACTATAGCTCATCAATTCATCTAAACTAAGTGGGAGTTTGTATTCCCACTTAGTTTAGATGAATTATCCAGGGACGTGTCGCTGTTATCTCCATCTTTAAACGGTGGAGTGTTACAGCGACTAGTCATCGGATAAAATATTAAAACAGAGGATTTAATACCGAAATTAATTTTACTTTCAGTATTAAATCCTCTATTTTTTATACTAAAATACCCTCCATTAATAATCAATATCTATAAATAATACTAATTACAATAATTCTTTAATTGAACTATCTTCACTTTCCACTTCATATTTTGATGATTTCAACTGAATAACAAATAGAATTAGACCCACCAATGTAACTACAGGTGCAATTAATGTAAGATCTCTCATGGGAAGATAGGCTATAGATAATCCACCTATAAACGCTCCACCTGCATTACCTAAATTCATTGCAGTCAGTACTATTATAACATTTTGATATTACTGATTTTGTATTTAATTCTGTTTAAAACTTTTCATATAACTTTATTACTTTCCATCCGCTGGATCATATCCCACAACAGTCCATATTCTCGTATTATCCTGCCTTACAATTTAATATTTTTTTCTACCTCCATCATAAATTTAACTCCTTTTCTCCTAGCTAGATATTTACAATAATAATGACGTTAAAGAGCTTCTATATGTTGCATTGTTATTTTTAATTAAAAATTTTGTATTTAATTCTACATTTTGTAAAAATAAAATTTTTATAAATAATTGATTAATATTGATTTTTAGTGTACAATAGAAATCACAATATAAATATGAAATTTAGAGATAGAGGCGCGATGCTTAAGAGTACCCTTATGGAGGTAAGCACTATGAAGTATTGGGAAAGGAATCATCGCCGAAGTAAGTAGCTATTGCTTTAACGCTATATTACTGGTTTTGCATATAATATATGTATGACTGTCACAACTTTTTGTGGAGCGCTATCCTGAGCAAGTTTTATTCTTTTTTAATTTATATGAATAAATGAGCCTTGGGTTTAGCCTTGGCTTTTATTTTTTAACAAAATTTATTCTGGAGGGATCTTATAATGAACAAAAAATTAAAAGTAGGTTTACTTGGTGGTACTGGCCTTGTGGGTCAAAGATTTGTAACCCTTCTTGATAACCATCCTTATTTTGAAGTTACAGCCGTTGCAGCAAGCAAACGTTCTGCTGGTAAAAAATATTATGATACTGTAAAAGACAGATGGAAGCTTAGTATACCTATGCCTGATTATATTAAGGATATAGTTGTAAAAGACATTTATGAAATAGATGAAATTGCCAACGAAGTAGATTTTGTATTCTGTGCGGTAGATATGCCTAAAGAAGAAATAAAGAAAATAGAAGAAACTTATGCAAAACACGAAATACCTGTAGTATCAAACAATTCTGCTCATAGATTTACTGAAGATGTTCCTGTTGTTATACCTGAAGTAAACTCAGACCATCTTAAAATAATTGACAAACAAAGAGAAAGACTAGGAACAAAAAAAGGCTTTATCACAGCTAAGCCAAATTGTTCAATCCAAAGTTACGTTCCTGCATTAAGTGCACTTTTGGAATACAAGCCAACTAAAATACTCGTTTGTACTTATCAGGCAATATCAGGCAGTGGAAAAACTTTCAAGGAATTTCCTGAAATACTTGATAATGTTATTCCTTACATTCCTGGTGAAGAAGATAAAAGTGAAAAAGAGCCTCTAAAAGTATGGGGTCATATTGAAGACAATAAAATAGTTTGTGCTGAAAGCCCTGCAATAACTTCTCAGTGTTTAAGAGTACCTGTAGCCGATGGTCATATGGCTGCTGTATTTGTTTCCTTTGAAAATAAGCCTTCAAAAGAGACTATGCTTGAACACTTTAAAAGCTTCAAAGGAAAGCCTCAGCTTTTAGAGCTTCCTACAGCTCCTGAAAACTTCTTAACTTATTTTGAAGATGATTTCAGACCTCAACCAAGACTAGATAGAGAGCTAGAAAAGGGAATGGGAGTAACAATTGGAAGACTTAGAGAAGATACTGTATTTGACTATAAATTCGTATGTCTTTCTCACAACGCACTACGTGGTGCAGCAGGTGGAGCACTTTTAACTGCTGAACTTCTATACAGAGAAGGTTATTTATACTAATAGTAATTCAAATATCAATTTATCTTTATTTGAAGCAAGTTCTTAATTCAGGTGGGGATTCTTTTACCCCATCTGAATTT
>NZ_JBDNRK010000003.1:0-157536 GCF_047718555.1 Clostridium sp.
AATATATTAGTTTAAAATTTTTTATGGAAGTTTACACGAAATTATTGACAGACTCGTCTATATCAAATATATATTAATACATTTGATACAGACCCTATCAGTAATAAATAATTTACTTAAAATTATTTATTACTGATATTGTTTTCATATTGTTGAACTATTTTTTTTACCATTTGACCACCAACGGATCCATTTTGTCTTGAAGTAAGATTTCCATTATATCCGTCAGTTAAGGGAGTTCCAACCTCTCTTGCTGATTCTAATTTAAATTTATTTAAACCTTCTTTTGCTTCTGGTACTACTAGTCTATTACTACTTCTACTAGCCATTTATATGACCTCCTTTATATTTGATGTTATTATATTGTGCAGAGAAGGAAAATATATGTTAGGGAAACAGCGGATATAAAGGAATTTATGTTATGCTATTCTATTTTTATTGAAAACTAACCTAATTAATGTAATAATATTTTTAATTAACAATAAGGCACATTCAAATAAATAACTAGTCAGTATGCTAGTCTATTTTGAATCCTACTGCGTCAACAGAACCTTTAGATAGCTCACTATCTGCGGAACCTGTTTCCTTGTTGGATTCAAAATATCCGTCGCATCTTTGACCTATTATTTATTTTCATATGCCTAAATAATTTTGTAGGTGAATACTGTGAATAGAATTATATGCTTAGTAGGTGAATCTGGTGCTGGAAAATCAGTTACAGCAGAATGTTTAGAAAGAGAAGGATACAATTATATAAAAAGTTATACTACAAGACCTAAAAGAAGTGAAAATGAAAATGGTCATATATTTGTAGATGAAAATTATTTTAAAAATAAATATGAAGGTACAAACTACTCGGAGGAGCTGATTGCCTATACAGAATTCCATGGGTACCGTTACTGGAGTACCAGGGAACAATATAAGGAAAAAGAGTTTTCGGTTTATGTAGTAGAACCTGTGGGAGCACAAGAATTAAAAAATATTATTAGGGATTGTGAAATCATAATTGTATATCTAAAAGTGGATAGGGATGAGCGTTTTAGAAGGATGTACAAGGATAGAGGAAAAAAACAAGCATTAGAAAGGTTATCCTATGACAGTAAGTCGGGTATATTTGATTTAATTCAATGTGATTATGTAGTAGATGCAAATAGAAATATAGATAATGTAGTTTGTGATGTTAAGAAAATAGTACAAATGAATTAATTATTCCACTTTGAAAGGACTTTATTTATGTTATTGTATATTTTTAATATGTTAACTATGCTCATGGAAAGAGCTATGTGGCTTTTGTTAATTTTATTTATAGTCACTAGAATAAAGAGTTTTAGAAAAATATTTCAAAAGGACAATTATGAAAAAAAAGATATAGCAATTATATGTGCTATATTTTCAGCTTTTGCCATTTTGGAAACTTATTCAGGTATTAGGGTAGATGGATCTTTAGTAAATATAAGAATAATAACTATAGTATCTGCTGGTATATTATTTGGACCTGAGGTTGGAATAATAACTGGGCTAGTTGCAGGAACCCATAGATTTTTAATAGATATTCATGGAGTAACATCTATTCCATGTCTTATAACAAGTATAGTGGCAGGAATATCATCTGGATATGTAAATAAAAGAGTTGAAAGAAAGTATTTATATATAGCAGGAATTTCGCTGGGTATGGTTTGTGAAATATTAACTATGGTACTTATATTAATAATGACAAAGCCATATGAACTTGGATTAAATATAGTTTCCAAAATATCAATTCCAATGATACTAGGAGAAATAAGTGTTGGATTTATTATACTTCTAATGCAGTTTGTAGAGGATGAAAAGGAAATGATAGCAGGACAGCAATCCAAGCTTGCACTGGATATTGCCAATGAAACTCTTCCTTATTTTAGAAGCATAAATAAGGAATCTTTAAGAAAGATATGTATCATTATTAAAGAACATATGCATGCAGATGCAGTATCTATAACTGATAAAGTTAATGTGCTTGCTTATGTTGGCGTTGATGAGGAAATATATAACGTAGAAAATAAAATAGTAAATGAGACAACCAAGACAGCAATTTTAAAAAATCAAATACTTATAAATAATGATAGTTTAAAAAATGGTCATAGTAATTTAAAATCTGCAATAATAATTCCCTTTGAGGATAAGAATGAAGTAAATGGTACCTTAAAAATATATTACAAAGACTCTAATAAAATAACCTATTCCATTAAAGCTCTTGCTATTGGCTTATCACAGATAATATCAACTTTAATGGAAGTATCAAAGGTTGAACAAATAAAGGAAACTGCAAATAGAGCTGAAATAAGAGCACTTCAAAGGCAAATTAATCCCCATTTTTTATTTAATGCATTAAATGCAATAACATCATTTATAAGAATAAATCCTGACAAAGCAAGAGAACTCATAATAAATTTATCAAGTTATTTAAGATATAATCTTGAAATTAATGATGAGTTAATTGATATAAAAAAGGAACTGAAACAGGTTAAGGATTTTGTAGAAATAGAAAAGGCAAGATTTGGGGACAAGCTTAATCTTATATATGATATTGATGATGTAAATATAAAAGTGCCAAGTCTTATTATACAGCCATTAGTAGAAAATGCAATAATTCACGGTATACTTCCGAAGAAGGGCAAAGGAACAATAAAGTTAAGGGTTAAAAATTGTGAAGATGAAAGTATTAAAATAACTGTTGAAGACAGTGGTATAGGCATAAGTGAAGATATCATAAAAAATGTTTATAGCGGAAATATGCCTGAAAATAAAATTGGCCTTTATAACGTTCATTTAAGGCTTAAACTTATTTATGGTGAAGGTATTAAAATTAAAAGATTAGAAAAGGGTACAAGAATGGAATTTTTAATTAGGAGATGATACTGTGAAGTGCATAATAGTTGAGGACGAATTCTTAGCAAGAGAGGAACTAAAGTATTTTATCAAAAATTTCAGTAATATTGAGATAACAGGTGAGTTTGAAGATGGAATAGAAGTTCTAAAATTTTTACAGAATAATAAGGTGGATGTTATATTTTTAGATATTAATATAAGTGGGATAGATGGAGTTGTCATTGCAAAAAATATAAGTAAATTTTCTGAAAAACCATATATAGTATTTATAACAGCCTATAAGGAACATGCAGTAGAAGCTTTTGAAATAGAAGCCTTTGACTATATACTAAAGCCTTATGATGAAACTAGAATTAAATCTATGTTAAAAAAGCTTGAACTTAGCTATAATTCTCAAAAGGGAGAATTACACACAATTTCAAATAGAATAAATCTATTCAAAAACGACAAGATAATAGTTACAAATATAGATGACATATACTATTGTGAGGCGAAAGAGAGAGAAACTTGTGTACTGACTAAAAATGAGGAATACTTTGTAAAAATGTCCATATCAGAATTTTATGATACTCTACCTAAAGAAATGTTTTTTAGATGTCATAGATCCTACATTGTAAATCTTACAAAAATAAAGGAAATAATACCCTGGTTTAATAATACTTATAATTTAAGACTTAAGAATGTTACAAAAGAAATACCTGTTAGCAGAAGCAATGTAAAAAAATTCAAGCAGATTATGAATATATAAATGCATTTTATGTAATTATAATGGCATCTCATTCATGAAAGAACCCTAATCCTTATATAGAGATATATAATAAAGTTAAGGAAAATGAAAGACAGTATTTAAGCTATAACTTTTATATAAGGAGTGGGGGATAATGTCAAAGACTGAAAAGGAATACAAAAGCAAACTTTTAATATTAGCAGGAACTGTGATTGCTCAAGTGGGTCTTGGAACGATTTATACTTGGAGCTTGTTTAATCAGCCTATTGCAGATAAGTTTGGTTGGCAGCTTAGCAAAGTAGCAGTGGCTTTTTCAATTACTAGTTTTGCATTAGCATTTTCAACTTTATTTGCAGGAAAAATTCAAGATAAAATTGGAATAAGAAAACTTGTTACTTTTGCTGGAATAATACTGGGACTTGGGCTTATATTAACTTCTAAGGCAAACTCACTGGGGATGCTTTACTTGACAGCAGGAGTAATTGTGGGGGCAGCAGATGGAATAGCATATATTACTGTACTTTCAAATTGTATAAAATGGTTTCCAGAGAAAAAAGGTGTTATATCAGGAATTTCTGTAGGAGCTTATGGAGCTGGAAGTTTAATCTTTAAGTACATAAATTCCTATGTTATAGGTTCTAAAGGTTTTACATTTGCGTTTCTATGTTGGGGTATTATAGCCTTTATACTGATATCAGGTGGTGCACAGTTGTTAAAGGATGCACCAGATGCAAAGCCAGTATCAGATGCCAAATCTGAAGTTAGGAATTATACACCAGCACAGATGCTGAAGAAAAAAGAAGCATATTTATTGTTCATTATAATGTTTACAGCATGTATGAGTGGGCTCTATCTTATAGGTATTGTTAAAGACATTGGTGTTCAATTAGCAGGACTTAATCCTGCAGTAGCAGCAAATGCTGTTGCTATGGTTGCTATTTTTAATACATCAGGAAGAATTATTTTGGGAGCTCTATCAGATAAAGTTGGAAGACTTAAAGTTGTATTGTTTGGTTTAATAGTAACAGCTGTAAGTATGTTTATTATGGATACGGTGCACATGAATTTTGGAATATTCTTTGCCTGTGTAGCTGCAGTTGCATTTTGTTTTGGTGGAAACATTACGGTATTCCCAGCAATTGTAGGAGATTTTTTCGGACTTAAGAATCACAGCAAGAACTATGGAATAATATACCAAGGCTTTGGTATAGGAGCACTTTCAGGATCCATTATAGCCGGTATTGCAGGAAGTTTTAAAGCAACCTTTGTTGTTATAGGGATAATGTGTTTAATTTCAATTGTTATTGCACTTACTATAAAAATGCCGCAAGAAGAAATAGCAAAAGAAAGAACAAGCAGAATTACAGAGTTTACAGAAAAAACTGTATAAATAAAAAAAGCTGTATCAAATAGTCTTAGAACTAAGTGATACAGCTTTTTCTTTAAATTTTTTGGTGCCGATGGTGGGATTTGAACCCACATGGTTTCCCGCACGATTTTGAGTCGTGTGCGTCTGCCGTTCCGCCACATCGGCAAAGCTGACATGTAATAATATAGCATAGAGTAAAGCTATAGTCAAGTTTCTTTTAAGCATTTTTATAATTGTTTTTTCTATAATTAGCAAATTGTAAGTATAGATATTAAAAATATGAATGAAATTAATCTAATTTTTAAGTTTATTTAGCCTAAAAGAAATAAAACGTGTAAGAAAAATATTTTTATAATTAGAATATTAATATTACAGTTGCTAAAAATGTTACAAATAAAACATATATACAGTAACAGGAACAAATAGAAGATGATATATTAATAAATCATAAAATTTCTACCATAAAGCTATGTTTTTTCAAAAAAATATTGTTACTTTTTAAACAATTTGCTACAATGAAATAGGTTAAAAGTAATTACAAGTACATAGGCCAAATATGGCTATGTATATCCTTTTCATAAATGAAGGGGAAAATGTAAATTATTTGTACAGGAAGGAGATATAAATATGATTTACTCAACAGAAGTATCAAGTATGATGTGTGTTGCTAAAGGACCTAACCACGGACCAGCACCAATACCAGAAGAAGGAAAATGGGTACAAGCTAAAGAAATTAAAGATATATCAGGATTAACACATGGAATAGGTTGGTGTGCTCCACAACAGGGTGCATGTAAACTAACTCTTAATGTTAAAGATGGTATAATCGAAGAAGCATTAGTAGAAACAATTGGATGTTCAGGAATGACTCATTCAGCTGCAATGGCTTCAGAAATACTTCCAGGAAAAACTATACTTGAAGCATTAAACACTGACTTAGTTTGTGATGCTATAAATACTGCAATGAGAGAATTATTCTTACAAATAGTATACGGAAGATCTCAAACTGCTTTCTCAGAAGGTGGACTACCTATCGGAGCAGGTCTTGAAGATTTAGGAAAAGGACTTAGAAGCCAAGTTGGTACTATGTATGGTACTAAAGCTAAAGGTACTAGATACCTAGAAATGGCTGAAGGATATGTTAAACACTTAGCATTAGATGCTAATAACGAAGTTATAGGGTACGAATTCGTAAACCTTGGTAAAGTTATGGATATGATTAAAAAAGGTATGGACGCTAACGAAGCAATGGAAAAAGCTACTTCAAGTTATGGTAGATTTGCAGAAGCTGTAAAAGTTATCGATCCAAGACATGAATAATAGGTAAGGAGGAGAAACGTAATGGCATTATTTGAAAGTTATGAAAGAAGAATTGACCAAATTATACCTGTATTAAAAGAATACGGCATAAACACAATAGAAGAAGCTAAGGCTGTTTGTGATGAAAAGGGAATAAACGTTTATGATATAGTTAAAGGCATTCAACCAATTTGTTTTGAAAATGCGTGTTGGGCTTACACTGTAGGTGCTGCAATCGCTATTAAAAAAGGATGTACTAAGGCTGCTGAAGCTGCTGAAGCAATAGGATTAGGCTTACAAGCTTTCTGTATTCCTGGATCAGTTGCAGATGACAGAAAAGTTGGTTTAGGCCATGGAAACTTAGCAGCAATGCTTTTAAGAGAAGAAACTAAATGCTTTGCTTTCCTTGCTGGACACGAATCATTTGCAGCTGCTGAAGGTGCAATAGGACTCGCTAGATCAGCAAATAAAGTAAGAAAAGAGCCTTTAAAAGTTATACTTAATGGTCTTGGAAAAGACGCTGCATTTATAATCTCAAGAATAAACGGATTTACATATGTGCAGACTAAATTTGATTACTATACTGGAAAATTAGATGTAGTTAAAGAAACAGCTTACTCAGACGGAGAAAGAGCTAAAGTTCGATGTTATGGCGCTGATGACGTAAGAGAAGGTGTTGCTATAATGCACAGTGAAGGCGTTGACGTTTCAATAACAGGAAACTCAACTAACCCAACAAGATTCCAACATCCAGTTGCTGGAACATACAAAAAAGAATGTGTTGATCAAGGAAAGAAATACTTCTCAGTTGCATCAGGTGGTGGTACTGGAAGAACTCTTCACCCAGATAACATGGCAGCAGGTCCTGCTTCATACGGTATGACTGATACTATGGGAAGAATGCATTCAGATGCACAATTCGCAGGTTCATCATCAGTTCCAGCTCACGTTGAAATGATGGGTCTTATCGGAATGGGTAACAACCCAATGGTTGGAGCTACAGTTGCAGTAGCAGTTGCTATTGAAGAAACTTCAAGATAAGAGGGTTTCAATACTTAGTTAATTAAAAATTAGAGAAGACACGTTAATGTATATAAATTACGTTAACGTGTCTTTTTATTTTTTTTGAAAGGTGTTGATATAGGCTAGATGAGAAGAAAAACTAAGATAATTACAGAAGACAACGTGACGTTTAAACAAGGCTTTTTAATGTTTTTAGACAATTGTAAAGCTAAAAATTTAAGACCAGCAACTATAGAACATTATAAGCAAGGTTATAAATCTATTGTTAGATTTTTTGATGAAGATACTTTAATTAAGGACATCACACAAGAAACTGTAGATAATTATGTGATTGCTTGTAAGGATAATTTAAATCTTGCTTCACAGACTCTTCATACTTATGTTAGAGATTTTAAAACTATATTGTACTATTTTATGAAGTTAGAATATATGCAACCATTTAAAATTCAATTACCTAGAGTAGATAAAAAAGCAATAGAGACGTATTCAGATAAAGAATTAGAAATATTGCTTAAAAAACCTAATACCAAAAAGTGCCATTTTGCTGAATATAGAGATTATGTAATTATAAATTTTATTTTATCTACAGCAGTAAGAATTAATAGCTTAATTAATATAAAAGAAAAAGATGTAGACTTTGAAAATAATGTTGTTTATGTAAATACAACAAAGAACAGGAAACCATTGATTATACCTCTTAATAAGACGATTGTTAAAATTTTAAGAGAGTATATAAGAATAAGGGAAGCAGATAGTGAAGATGATTATTTATTTTGTACTGTATACAACAACAAGATGGATAGAAGAACAGTAAATGGAAGTCTTAATATATATAACAGAAAAAGAAATGTTAATAAAATTGGAGTCCATAGGCTGAGACATACAGCAGCTAAAAAATGGATACTGGCAGGAAAGTCACCTAGTATTCTACAACATTTGCTTGGTCATAGTAGCCTAGTTATTACTCAAAATTATATAAATATTTTAGTTTCGGATTTGAAAAAAGAAGTTGATAACTTTGATATTTTAGAAGAATTCAACAGCAGTAATCATATAAAAATGAAATCTAAAAAATAAGCCAATGCCTCGAACGCACTGACTTATCACAACTTAATATTGTTAAATGAAACTTCTATAATCCATTTAAACACCCTATAATACTATTATAAATTCAAAAAAATGGATTGTCAAGAGGCTTAGTTTGTCGCACTCTTTTTTAGAGTATGATTCGGTTATTTTGCACTAGAGTAACTAAAAAAAATATCTAGTGGTGTAGCAAAGCCAATGCATAAAATTTGCTCGGACATATAGTATTATTGCTATTGTGTTATATGCCCGTCAGTTGGCTGTATCTATTCCAACACAAATATTAGATAGGTAGGTTTACTGATCGCAAGATAGCTATAAGTACAAGCCATAGGCGTATACAAGGGCAGTAATTTGTATATTAAAGTATTTATAACAATAGCAATACTTAAAGCAACTTCAACATATACAAAATATTAAACTAAAAAAGAGTTATTATTAATTGATGACTCTTTTTATTTATGCTCTTTCTTAGGGCAAACTACGTTCAATTGCTTAACATGCCAAAATATTAAATAGCTTAGTTCGAAAAGTCAAGTAATTTAATCACAAAAAGTTGACTATTTAAAGGAATTTAATACCATATGTAGAATTAATACATAAGCTAAAGATGTGAGGTGGTATACATGGGATTAGGTAATCATTTAAAAGAGATTAGGATGAAGGAATATATGATGAGTCAAATGGAATTTGCTAAATTAATAGGTGTTAATTATAGACAATATAATAGATGGGAGAATGGAACTGCACCTTCAGGAGAAACGATGCTCAATATAGCAAAAAAGCTTAATAAAAAAGTAGAAGATATATTTTACATAGTTGAATAGAGACTATGTATTTTTTTATAGATTATTTACACTAGGACAAGCAACAAATATACTTATAAGACATATATTGTACTATAAAGTAAATGGTATGGGGGAAAGTACAATGTTAAGTATAGTTTTATATTTATTAGGAATATCAATTATAACAATAGCAACTAATAAATTAGTAAGTATGTTAAGAGGTGTTAGAAAATGAGTACACTAGATTTGCTTATAATAAATACTATTAAAAATTTTTTAACACCATTCATATTTATTCAAGGTTTACCTATAGGAGGTTTTCTAATAGGTGGAGAAATAATAATAGCAGTAATAAAGATCATAGACATTAGAACTGGTCAGAAGGTGAGTAAATGATTACTGAATTTGTTGTCGCAGGGATAACTACTTATGCTTATCAAAAGATTCATTACAATATTAAACATAAAGATGAAAAACAGATTATAAAAAAATGGAATAAGATTATGTTTGCAGCAGGGATTAAAAATAAAGAAGATATTTCAGATACATTTAAAATTATTAATATAAATAAAACTAAATATGGATTTAATTGTAAGGTAAATATTCCTGATGGTTTTGATGCAGATAAATTAGAAGGCTTAAAGACAATAATCCAAGATAATTTTAAATGTTTATGTGAATTCGATAAACAAAGATTTACAAATTATACTACTGTTAAAATAATTACAAATCCATTAAATAACCTAACATTCAAACCAGAAAAAACAAAACCATATGAAATTTTATTAGGATATGACTATACTGGAAAACCAGTTATTTTAAATATGAACCGATTTAGTCACTTACTTATTGCAGGAGTAGTCGGAACTGGAAAATCAAGGCTTGGCTTTACAATACTCACAAATCTTATCCATAATCATTCGGAAAAAGAGATAGAGATATATCTTACTCAATTAAAAAAGAAAGATTATAAACATTTTAAATTTTGTAAACAAGTCAAACAATTTTCTGAAAGATTAGATGAAACAAGAGATATGTTTGCTAGACTAGATAAAATTATTGATAAAAGAACAGAAACTATAGATAAAGCAGATGCGGAAAACATTGAAGAATATAATCAAAAATCTAAAATTAAAATGAAATATATCTATTTATTTGCAGAAGAATTTTCATTCTATATGGAAGATAAATCAGATGATGAAGATACAGAGAAACTAAAAGCTTCTGCACTACAACATCTTAAAAATATTATTGTAGCAGGACGTAGTGTTGGAATAAATGTTATATGTACTGTTCAACGTACTACAGTAGATAATATTCCCAGTACAATAAAATCACAAATGAGTAGGATTACATTCAGACAAATGAGTGTCCTTAATTCTACTAATATAATAGAAAGTTCTGATGCAGTAGGACTAGAAGAAAAAGAATGTATACTATTTACTAATCAATATGTACGCATTAAAACACCGTATATAGATAAAGAGATTATACAGGACAACATAAAGGATAGCCTTTTAAATATACCAGTACAGTCAAAAGTTCAAAACGAAATGCATTACGAAAGGCACAAACCAACTCCAGAAGAGTTTGCAAAAATGAAAGATTGTACTGTGAGGGTAAAGCAAACTATAACCAACACTAAAGTAAATATAAAGGTAAAAAAAAGAAAAAATGGTGTAATTAATCTTGATGAGGTGAAAAAAGATGCTCACAAAGAGGGATAAAGATATATTAATTTACCTGGAAAAGCATAAGGCAATAACTATTATGCAATCTTATAGAATATTTTTTAATGATTGTAAATTTGGATATGATGTTGCAAGAAAAAGACTTAAAAAATTAGAAGATATGGAAGTTTTAAAGTCTTATAAGAATCAATTGACCGATGAAAAAATATATTATACAGAGCAAAAGATATCTGCACATGATTTATATGTATTAGATTTTTACTCATTATTAGTATTTAATAATTGTAAAAATATTGAATTTAAGATACAGCCACGATACCTTAAAGATATGATAAGACCCGATGCATTTTTCAAGTTTGAATTTAATGGTAATCTATACTTTATATTATTAGAAGTAGATTTAACACATTCTAGTATGCCAAAGATGCAAACTTATGAGAGATTATATAGATCACAGGAACTACAGGAGCAATGTTATGGTACTTTCCCATTAATAGTGATTATGGGTACTCATAACATTAAATATGAATCTACTAATTTTGATATTATATACAGTGATTTCAAATTATCCAATTTTACCCACAATGTATTGGGTTTTAATTAATATTATTCTTATATAACTAATCTAATTACTTATTACTAACAAAATCCTTATTACTCATTCCTTATTTATCGTGGTTATAAAACCTAATAATACCAATACCTATAGATATATAAATTGGACTGTACAAAAAACTAAACAGTATATTTAATAGTTGTATTAATAGTATATTTTATAGTCCAATTTATAGTACATATTTTTTAAATATGATGCTAATGAGAGATAAATAAACAAAAGCTAGATTTAGCAACCTTATTGAAAAAATATGAATAAACCTTTAGGAGGAAATGTTATGGAGTACAATTTTACTTTAAGTACACAAATTTATGTGTTAGCAGGATACTTTTTAGCCGTATGTGCAGCAGTCAAACTTTTAGACTTCTACATCAAAGCTAAGATAAGGAACTGGAGACCAAAACCACAAAAAAATAGTTTTGATGAACGACAGGAGCAAGAGTTACAAGATCTACTTAATTACGATGAAGTTAAACCTTATGCAACAAAAGCAAAAAATCTGTTCAATTCAAGTATGAAGTCAGGCACACTTTCAAGAGAACAGATTTTTTACATCATCAGATTTATTAATCGTTGTTTAGGTATATATGCTCAGGATTACAAAAATATTAAGTTTACTAATGAATCTCACGAGATATATACTAAATTATCTAGTACACATTTAAGCATATCCAATCTGGTAGATACTATACATGTGCTAGAAACATTCAGAAAAAATAATGTAATAGAATTGAGAAAAGCTAAATAAATTATTTAATTTACTGGAAGATTTTAATATTATTCTTCCAGTCTTTTTATATGTAAATACCTTTAATTTCTCTAAAAATTGAATTTGCAAAATCCCCTTGAAATTCATCATTATCTTTAAAAAATAGCCATGGAGCAAAATTTATTCTTACACTATTAAAATTAATATGAAAATACACTTCTATATCACTATCACCTTTTTTTAAAAGACCAAAAAAATTATATAATTTATATTGTAATTCGGATGTTATATCATTAATGTAATGTAAATAATTTTCTTCTCTCAATTTTATAATATTTTTATCTGTTATTATTAATGTAATATACATAAGATTGTGTTTATTTACATGTATATGTATTTCTATAATTACACCTGTAAGCTTAGTTTTTACATTAAAAACTAAAGAATCAGAAGTATGGAATGCTAAATCAAAATTAATATCATTTATCATATTTTTTCACCTTTATTTTCATCTTCTACAAAATCTATAATATCAGTTAATTTACATTTAAACAACTTACATAAAGCATTTAAAGTATTAAAACTTATAGATGTAGTATTATTACTATTTAATTTATGTAATGTGGAATAAGATATCCCAGTTTTTGTTGCCACCCAGTTTAAGGATCTTTCTTCTCTATCTAATATATCTTGTAGTTTGATTTTTATCATGTACAGTTTCACCTTCTATTTATTATTTATTATTTATTATAGCATGTAGAGAATATTTTATAAAGTGTATCAAATATTATAATTATAGTGTTGACAATATAATTAATAGAGTGTATTATAATAATTGTACCAAGCAAATTAATCCAAGGGAGGTAATGATTATGAGTATAAGAGTGTTACAAGATTTTATATCAGTAGCAAAAACATTTGGTATAGAAATTAATCCAGACAACCTAAAAAAATATAAAAATTCCATATATAATTAAATTTAATAAAAATTATAAAATAAATGTTGACAAGCTATGTAATTGATGATAGAATAAATTTCGTAGCCAAGATATGGCACTTAAAGAAAATTGCATAAAAATGTTATAAATTAAACCAAGAGGAGTCGGTGATACAAGAAGGTATTTAACAAATGCAGTTAGATTTAAGAATTTAAGTTAATATTTTACATTATTGTTAAGATTTTATTTTATAATAGGATTACATACATTTATAATACTTAATAACTTTAATAGAATAATATTTAATTTACATCTATAAGCTTTTATATTGTATTTATATATATACAATATTGTATAAGGTTTATTTGAGTACAATTAAAATATTTATAAGTATTATTGTATATAGCCAATAATGTTAAATAATATATTGAATTTTTAAACCTAATTAGTATTGTTAGATAATTCTTAATCACAGGCTCTTTTTATTTTGTTTTTAATTAAAATGTTACATAGTAACGAATTAATTAATATAAATATTAAATTTTTAGGAGGAGAAAATGATGAATAAAAGAAGTTTAGATTTTAATAGTATGGTAGAATTTGCAGACATGGAGGAAAAATTAACTGGACAAGATGTTAACTTAACAGTTGATGGTGGAATGAGTTTTATGCAATGCTTAGATGGTTTTGAAGTTGGTATTGTTCATGGAGCAAAAGAAGATTTTATTTCATTAGGTGGAGAAGAATATGAGGATAATTTCATGATAATTCCATTTAGCAAAATAAAATATATATCCAGTGAAACACCAACGCCAATATCTGAATTTGATACTTATTACATTCAATTAACAAATAAAATTGAAATAACATTATTAGTGTAGGGGGATAATAGGATGAATCAATTATTTAGAAGATTAGTATATAAGCTATTTAAGAGAATTATATGTGAAGAATTACAAAAGGAAATGCATAATAAGTTCCAATTAGAACAAATAAAAGTTGCTGAAGAGTATGCGGCAGTCGATTGGGACGAAGTAACACGAGAATATGATAGAGCAAATAGAGAAGAAGATTATACAGAAGAATTAAAAGCACATGGAATAATGCCATAAAATCGTGATTTTATGCAAATACAAATAAAGCATAGAAAATTTAAGCTACACTAATAAAAATAGAGTATGAGTAATTTAATTTTTACAGACAATGGAATATAACGAAAAACAAACCAATATAAAAGTTTTAAAATATTGCTTACGCTAGTATAATGATTATTGGACGGTAAGAAAGGGTCTGACACACCCTTGACTGTTCAATTTATCTTATATCTAAATTTTAACCATTTAATTTATTTTTATTCACCAAAAGGTGACTTGTAATTGAAAACGTAATTTAAGTACTTTTATGATACAACATATTTGATTGCAAGTCAATAGCTTTAAAAAAATTATGTAAGAAAGGAGGTCACGAAATAAATATGAAGATTAAAAAAATATTCAGTAGAAACATAGCATTGAAATTGATGGCAAGTGACAACAAGCTTCTGTATACAGAGCAAAACAGGAATAAGCCTTGGTTAGTAGTATTCTGTTTTGAAGAAACTAATACTTTATTACATGAATTAAGTGCATTAACTCAACATAGTGCTTAATTAAAATCTAAAAAATCTAAAATACCAAAAGGAGGAATTTTTATTAATGAAAGAAGAGAATACATATATTAAAAACTTAGAAGGTGCATATTTATTAAAAGCTGTAAATATTAAAACAAAAAATAAGAAAGATGAGATTAAATTATTTAGTGCAACAATGCCTTATAGTATAGAAATAAAAAGACTAAACGAATACTTTCCAAAAGAAATATATTTAAGAGAAAATAAACAATATACTGATGCATTTATTAATGTAAAGTTTTCGGAAGATTACTTTATAATGCAGAATAATAGAAATGAGGATGCTGTTAAATACATAGTAAATAAAGTTCATAAAAAAGTGATTTTTAAAGTTTCAGATTGTAAAAAGATAAAAAGACTCAAGAAAAAGAAGAACATTATCATGCATAAGAAAAGAATCCGAGACTACATATACATAAATGGTTTTTACATAGGAGAGCAGCATTATAGATTTTATAAGCGTGGATCATCCAAAGCTAAAACTGGAACAGATATATTTTGCAAGGGTGAATTATATGACAAATTAATTAATCGTAGTAGGTTAGGGATTAAATTTAGTGAAAGTACCGATAAAAAAGATAGAGAAGAATGTGATATTACAAGTCTTCATGCATACCAAGCATTAATTATGAGTAGTTTGACTACCACGATAAAATTATATCCTAATGAAATATTAATGTTGGATGATATTTATGGTAAAAAATTTGAATCTATTGCTAGTGTTACAAGATGGAATGAAAAAACTAAAAAATTAGAAACTAAAACTGAAGAACATTTTTGGCAGCAAAATTGTCTTACGGATGGACAAGGGCTTATGGAAGAGTCGGTGTTTCAAGAATATAAAAAATTGCAAAATAAAGGAATGGCTTTATTGAGATCAGATTTCTTTAAATGTTGTGCATTTAATACAAAACTTCATGAGTATTGGAAGAATCAAGAACAAGAAGTTACTGAAATAGTTGAAAAACTAGATGGAGTACCTACAGGTAGGATATTAAAAACTAGCGAAATAAAATTAGTGATTACACCTAATAGCTTAAAATGGCTTAAATTTGCCTATAAGGAACAATTTAATGGTGATAGAATTAAGTGCTATTTACACTGGTTAAATAATATAGATGAAATATTCGGGGTCGTTAAATATGATAAACAGGGCAATTATGGAAATTACAATAGAACCACATACCAGTTATTAAATTCAATGCCTTTATCAAAGCCAGATATAAAGGAACTTATACAACCTGAAATTGATTATGTAATGAATCTTAAAAACAATATAGCTTATCTTAAAAATTACATAAATTATGAAGAAAAAGATAGTATCCAGCTAAGCAATTATGTACAACATAACAGTGTTTTGAAATCTATAGAAGATAAATATTCTACTAAGGATATGCTAAGCAATTTATTACTAATTAATGAGAATATTAGATATACTCAGCAATTTAAGGACTTCAAAAAAGAACAAATTAATTACTATGAAGAGAATTTGCGTCATGGAAAAATTAGATTAAAAGATACCATATATGTAACAATCGTTTCAAATCCATATGAGATGTTACAAGCTACTATAGGAAAATATAAGCAAGGTGAATGTATTGCTGAAGGTAGAGAAATATGGTGCTCATATTATAAAGATAAAGATATACAAGAGTTTTGTTTATCAAGAAATCCTCATATAAATGGTGGTAATGTAATTTTTGCAGTTAGTAAATTTCATGATGAATATGATTGGTTTAATTTAACAGATAATATTATGATATGTAATTTCAACGACAATGACTTTCCACAAAGAGCCCAGGGATGCGATACTGATAGTGATACAATATTAATTTTACCTGCATTAGCATCTAAAGCAAAGGATTGTGAAGAAGATTATCCTACACCAATAAATGAAGTTAATGGTGAGAAAAAAATAAGATACAATACTATGAAGGATTTAGCTAAATTAGATAATGTACTGGCAAATGGATATACGGGTAAGATTGTAAATAAATCACAGATAATGAATTCCTATATGCATAAAGCTATTGCAGAAGGTGCAAGTAGAAAAGTAATAGATAAATTATATGAAGCATCAAGTCTATTATCAAGCTTGTCACAAATTGAATTAGATAAAAGTAAAAAAAGTTTTGATAATATATCTATGTCGAAAGAACTAGCTAAAATAAATCATATTAAAGATGAAAATGACAGGGAAATATTAAAGTTTAAAAAGTACACTGTAGTTAAGTGGAAAAATGGAAAGAGAATAACGAAAAAAAGAAAATTAATGATAGTTCCTAATTTCTTTGATGTAGTTGCAGAAGATAATACATATAGAACTATGCAAAGTTTTGATACCCCAATGGACTATTTGCAAGAAATTTTAGATAAAGAAATACATAAACCTAAACCAATGCCAAAATTAACATTTAAAGATTTACTAGTTAAAAAGGCTAAAAATTTAGGTGGTAAATCTAATTCAGACCAAGTCAATGATCTATGGGAAATTGTTGGTGCAGCCTGTAAGAAATTAAATGGATTAGAGATGAATAAATCTCTTGATGATAAATCAAAAAAGAATATAAGGATTAGTATTAAGAAAAAAGCCATTGAAGAGTTAAGAAAGAAGAAAATTAATAGTAATACTATCCTAGTAATTCTAAAAAAAGCTTTTGGAGTAATCTCAGAAAAAGGTACTAATTACAAAAAATATGGCTTAAAGGTCTTGAACCTTCTATATTATGCAAAACAATTTGAAACATTAGCATGTTTTCTTAATACAGATACATCAAGTGAAGAAGTATTAGTTCCTGATGAAAATGGGGAAATTAACATATTTGGGACAAGATATAGTGGAAAAGTTAGGAAAGAAATCTCAGAATCAGCTTAGTAGGGATAATGTTAATCAAAATAAATAGGGTGTGCCCTGAATGGGGCATACCTTACAATAAGGGAGGTAACAACTATGATTAAAGATTTTAGATACATATACAATATGGAACAGGCAAATTTTTATTTAAAAAATGGATTGGTTCCAGTAGGTTTTGGCACAGGAGTAAAACAAGATGTTTATATAAAATTTAAAGATTGTGAAAGATTACAGGAAATATTTAAGAATTGGATGGATAGAAAAGATAAATAAGATTGTGGAAGGAAGTTTTGATTGATGAAAAAATTAAATTTAAAGTGGGTTACTGATAGCATAGGTGAAGATTATAAAGAATGGGATGAAGGAGATATTATTATCCTTCAAGCACAAACAGGAACAGGAAAAACATATTTCATTAAAAATAAATTAATTAATTACATAAACCCTTACGAAAGATTACTTCTAGTCTGTAATAGAATTAATTTAAAAAGACAATTAAAAATAGATTTATTAAAAAAATATCATTTGGATGTTCCTCATATTAAAGATAAAGATGGTAATGATACTAAAAAAATAGATTTAAAAGCTTTAGATAGAATATATCAAATTGAAAATATAACAATTAAAAGTTATCAAAGTATTGGACAAATGGCAATTAACCATGAGTATGATGGTAAAGAAATGGATTTAACATATGATTATATAGTTATGGATGAAGCACACTATATTCTTGCAGATGGAGGTTTTAATAACAAATGTCGTTTAGCCTACAAATATCTTGTTAAGCAACATATGCCTAATACAGTTAAAATATTTATATCTGCAACAATGGAAGAAGTAGAAGTACCTATAATTCACAAAGTTCAAAATACTAAAACTTTAGGTTATAAACCAAAATTAAAACAATATTATACTGGAACAGATTATAGTTATGTAAATCCAATATATTTTCAAAATAATTTAAGTATAATAATTAATTCAATTAAAAATGATAAATCTGATGAAAAATGGCTTATATTTGTAACATCTAAAGACAATGGTAGAAAGATACAAAAAGAATTAGGTGATGAAATATCTTCATGTATATTTAAAGATACTAAAAATGAAGAATTAGAGAGCATAATACAAGATAGTAAATTTAATAAAAAAGTTCTTATAGCAACAAAAGTAATTGATAATGGAATTAATATAGTAGATGATAAATTAACTAATATAGTTATTATGGCATGGGATAGAATAACATTTATACAGGAATTAGGTAGAAAAAGAATAGACATAGAAAATCCACAACAAATAAATTTGTACATACCAACTAAATTTATGAAAAGTTTTATGATGAAATCAAATGAATGTGAATATCAATTAGGTGAAATAAAGTTATTAGAAGAAGATCCAAATGCTTTTAACAAAAAATATGATAATGATATGGTAGAAATATCAAAAATGAATCATCTATTTTTTCATGAAAATATGAAAACTGGCACTGGTAAATGGATGATAAATCTAATGGGTAAAGCAAGAACTAATATAGATTTAAAGTTCTATAAACAAATGATGATGTTATTTAAAAAAGATAGAAAATTTGCATTTATACATACACAATTAAGTTGGCTTGGATTAGATGATACATTTAATGAAAGCAAATTAGTGGAGGAAGTTGCCTTGGAAGATGAAGTAGAATCATTAGAAGAATATTTAAATAATGCATATAATAATGATATTAGATATGATAAAAAAACATTTATTAATGAAATAGAAAAAATTATTGAACATTGTATTGGTAGTAATTTAGATGAATTACTTAATAAATTAGATGGTGGTAATAATAGAAATAGAGGTCTAAAACAATATAATAAATTATTTAGTTTGTTAGAATTTGATTATATTGTTACAAGTAAAAAATTTAAAATTAATGGAAAATTAAAAACTAAATGGATAATTGTTAAAGAAGATAAATAATTAATAATTGAATAATAGTATAGCAGACAACCCCCCGTACCTTGGGGGTTTTCCGCACCTTTCCCGAAGCTATCTTTCATAATTTCTCGCTATCGCTTCGAAAGTTATTCAAGATGTACATTATTTTTATTTTTAATTAGTAGATAATATATTTAAAGTATCCTAAATTAGTCAGGTATACAAAATTGTGAGTAAATTATAATAATATAATATGGTCACAAAAAAGTATACCTAAAGTTTAGTTTAAATTTAAAATATATTGTAAAATTATTAGAAGTTTATATTTAACAGAAAAATAATCCAAAAAAATATATTATTGACACAAAATCTTAAAAATATTGTGTAGTGCAACGGAACAATTTTTTAAGTTTTGGGCAAAGGCTGATAAATTTGCAAGTGAAACGTAGCAATATTTATTAGACTAACGCCATGTGCACAGGATAATTTATGATATAATTTACATTAATATGTAATATTGAGGAGGAGATTATATGCCACTATTAAAAAATGCATTATTAAAGAAAATGCCAGTTGGTGTTGATGAAAGGATTGATCCTAAAATAAAATTATATGCAACCACTGAAATAGATGAAAGAATAGGAAAATTGTTTTGCTTTGCTTCTATGAAATTATCAGATCAATTAGAATATGAAAAAATGAAAGATGTTCCAACGTGTTGCTGTGTATTTACTGATGGAGAAGAAATAACTTTTACATTAAAAGAAAATCAATTTGGAGCTCATTTGCATTTTTGTTGGTATCCTGTTGAGAAATGGTTAAAAAACGATTATTCTAATACCGAAATAATAAAGTGTATATTAGAAGAATTTTGTCATTTTTATTGGAATATAGAAGATGAAGTAGAAGTGTGCTATAAAGTATTAGAAATTATGAAAAGAATAGATGATAGACTTAAACTTGAAGACTTATATGATGATAACAATATAGAGTACCGAAAACAAATAAAGGAATGAAATTATTGACTTGAATTTATTCAGGTCTTTTTTAATGCTCAAAAAAAAGATGCGGCAATGTGTAAATGAAGGTTAGTTCATATTTTGAAAAAAATAAAAACGGCTGAAAAAGTTTACAACACACTTCAAACGTAGTTATATCAATGATTTTAGGACATGCCTCAATGGAACTATATGGTATAGTATAATAATATATACATATCTAAATTATAGCATATATGATTGCATAAAATCAATATGTTTTTAAAAATAATCTCGGGAAAATCTAAATTATTTTTGGGGTTTGGGTGTTTTCTCTTCAATTAAATGCCCAAATAATTTGCTAGTAGGACAACTTATATACAGATAGGTTGTTTTATTATATATTTTCTTCTTTCTTTTCTTTCATAATATATATATTTATACTGGCTAGGGATTGTCCTCACTTTCACCTGACCAGTATAAATATATATCAAATTTTAAAATGAGTTTACTATTAATATATAGTAGATTGATTCTAAAGTTTGATACGCTTTAGGCATTTTTGAGAAAATATGATAAATTATGGTAAGCGTTATGGTGATTCCGTAGTTCAGTTCGAATCTGACCGCCTCCAAAAATCGTGAGAATCACTCTTGGGAGGTTATTTCCTTAAAAAGAAGTAACCTCAATATTTTATCTTAAAATGAGTTTACTTATAAAGTAGATTGATTCTAAGATAAATATTATATCTTAGAATAAGAATTTATTATTTTTTACGTATAAGTACTCTTAAATGTTTTTTAAACGAAATCCACATTTTAGGCTTTTATTTTTAATTTATTTTTTATATATTTATATATAAAATTTAATATAGTTCCGATGCTTAACGGGGTTAAAAAATGAAAGCAATGAGACTGCTGAAATGTAGTCTCTATTTTTTATTAAAATATCTTAAAATGTTTTATACATTGTTATGGGACTCCACATCCCTTTTTTTGAGTATATATAGAGAGCATCTAGTTATTAGGTGCTTTTTATTATGTATTCAAAGTGGAGTTTGATAAGAGTGTATAAGAGATTTATATACTCAAAAATAAAACGTGGAAAGGATGTGAATGGCATGTTGCTATTTAATAAAGGTATGAGGAAGAGTAGGTGGAGCTGTCAGAGGACACTAAAAGTATAAATATATACAATCTAAGATACGATCAAATAGGAATCAATAAATGCTAAAAAGAAATGGAACAATTAACAACAAAAAAACAAAATAAATTAAATGAGGTAAGTTATGACAATAGACTTGTAAAAAAGGCATACCAAACATGGAGTAATATGATGACTAGATGTTACAATAAAAAATGGCAGGAGAAATTTCCAACTTATATTGGTTGTAGTGTGTGTGACGAATGGCATGATTATCAAGTTTTTGCTAAATGGTTTTATGATAATTATTATATTATCAATGGGCATAGGATGGATCTAGATAAGGATATATTAATTAAAGGTAATAAAATTTATAGTCCTAATACTTGTGTATTTGTACCACATTTCATTAATGCATTATTTATTAAAAAAGATGCTAATAGGGGTGATTTACCTCTAGGCGTTGCAATAACAGAATGTGGATATTATTTAGCACAATGTAGTGTACCAGATGTAGGATTAAAACATTTAGGTAATTATAAAACACCAAAAGAAGCATTTAATGCATATAAGGAATTTAAGGAGCAATTAATCAAAGATATTGCAGATACATATAAGGATAAGATTTCTAAAAGGTTATATGATGCTTTATATTTATATAAAGTAGAAATAACTGATTAAAAATATACATATAAAATTGAAAAATGAGTAGGATTTGTGGGGAACAACCACCACCTACTTTTAAATAAATAATAAATATTTTTATAAAAGAAGGAAATTAAACTAATATTGTAGAATAGAGTGATAAAATACAATATTAGGGAGATGGGATTATGTCAGATGATAAAAATATGTATGTAACAAGTGTAATTAATTTAGATTTATGGAATGCTGCAAAATGGAAAGCAACTTTTGTAGCATCTGATGGTATTAATATACCAATATTAGGATTGGCTTTTGAGAATGAAAAGGCTGGTAAAAAAATATTTGAAGAATGGATAAAACGATTTGGAGATAAAGATATATTCGATGAAATAAGAGTAGCAATTATCGAAGGAGATATACCTGGTGAAGAAGCTGGATATACAGTGCATATAAATACTGCTACTGAGAATATAATAAGAAGGCTTAAGGCAAATAATATTAAACCAGAAGATACATTAATTATGACAATTGGCAGATATAATAGAATGAATCCTGAACCAGATTCAAAAAATTTATCTTTTTTTAAACAAGAATACTTAAAACATAAAAGATATAAACTTATTCCCGCATATATAACAAAAGATTTGCAGATAAAACCATTTTTTAATTTATCAATTGAAAAGCAAGAAGTTATATTTAGAAATACAAAAGATATTGATGAAAATGACTTAGATTATGTAGTATTTAATAAAAACGTTGGAAAGTAGAGTAAAATAATATAATATTCCATAAGAAGGTGAATTATATGGGAGTATTTTTCAGAAAATCTTTTAAAATATCAAAACATACTAGGTTGAATTTATCTAAAAATGGTCTATCTATTTCAACGGGTGTAAAAGGTGCTAGAATGGGAATAAATTCTAAAGGTAAAGTTTATGTTTCTGGTGGAACTAATAATGTTTATTTCAGAAAAGAACTAAATAGCAATACTAAAAATGTAAATAATTCTACTTATAATAAAAAACAGATAAAAGCTAATGATAAGTTATTACGAAAAAGAAACGATGAGATAACAAATAAGGCAGTTTTAAAGTTAATTAAGACTTGTTTAATAGTATTCTTTGTAGCAGCAATAGGTGATGCATTTACATTAAAGAGTACAATATTGCTTTGGATTATAGGAATTGTAGATGTGATTGTATGTTTTGGAACACTATTTAGTATAATTAAAAAGTGGTTACAAGCAAATAAAGAAGGTAAAATAATTGGTGAGGATTTATAGAAATATAAGTCCTTTTTTTATGTCCAAAATTAAAAGGAGAGAAGGAATATTATGAAAAGAAAATTTATGAAGGTTCAAGATATAGAATTAATTAGTGTGAATGTTCAATTTACAAGTAACAAAACTAATGAGTTTATAAAATATGGAATAAGTTATACATATAAAGGAGAGCAACATAATTATAATTTTATAACTGTGAAAAGGGATAATAAATTATATGATTTAGATTATTTAAAGAAATCTATTTATGATAATGTTGTAGAAATCAACGGAAAATTTCTCACTGGATTGGCAGTAGTAGATGAAAAGATTTTGAAGGGAGAAATATAGAGATGAAAGATATGAATATGGTAGTAGAATTAGATAATAAAATAAAGGAAGAAATGAGTAAAAAATTAGATGATTTATTAAAAGAAATGAAAAGACATGAGGTAAAGAGCAGTGAGGACATGTTGGAACGAAATGAAAAAATAATGAGTGTTCTGAACTATGAAACTGAATGCATTAATAAATTAATTGAATTATATGAAGATAAAATGGGGGATAAATAAATTATGGAAACTTTTATTGCAGCTATTATAGGTTGTACTATAGGTACTGTCTTAGGTAATACTATAGGTACATTAGTATTTAAAAAAATAATATTGAAAATGTTTAAAATTCCTGATGAATATAATAAAGGTATAAATAATTAGTGGAGGTAAAAAATACCCCCACCCTATATATTTTTTTGAGTGTACTATATAAATAGTATAGTAAATATGTAAACATGTAAAGTGTTTTTGCTTGACAAATGGAGGTGAAATAAAAATGATAAATGAAAAACAATCTATGGCCATAGACCTTTTGATCGAGGGAATACATAATAAAATAGACATTGCTAAGAGTTGTGGTAAGAGCAGAACATGGTTATATGATAGTGTTATAAATAATGATGAATGCAAGGCTGAGATGAACAATCGACTACAGGAAATTAAAAATGATGGGTTGTGTCGAATAAAGTCTAATTTAGGTAGCTATATTAACAATATAATTATGATAGCAAATAGTGCTGAGTCGGATAAAATAAAACTAGATGCTAATGAATACCTTATTAATCGTGTAATGGGTGGAATTACTACAAAGGTTGAAGATGTTACTGATAACAAAGATAATGATAATATTGATAGTAATAAATTGCAGAATGAGTTTGAAAAATACAAATTAAAGAAAGTTGAGTAATTACATAAAACTTTTCTTTTATTGTGAATAACCACCGATTACACTTGAATTTTATATTGGGAAGTTTTATAATAATAATTGTAGTGAATAACCACCTATAATATGTATTTTAGGTGGAAAACTATAATTTGTTAAAAAAGGTGAGAGTTATGAGCAATAAGAAAATACCAGAATTTTTAACTAAAGAAGAACAAGAACAGTTAATAAATATATTTAATATGAGATATTTTAATAGCCATAGAAATAAAATGATGATACAGTTATTTCTTGCAACAGGATTAAGGTTATCGGAAATGATTAATTTGAAATGGCAAGATATTAATTTACTTACTGGACAATTAAAGGTAGTAGATGGTAAAGGATCAAAAGATAGAATACTATGGCTTGGAGAAAATACCCTACAATTATTACAGGACTGGAAACAAAGACAGGGGGAGCAATTAGGAAAAGTATCCCATGTATTTACAAATAGAACTGGTAGTGTATTAAAGGATAGAGATGTAAGAGAAATGGTTGTTAATTATGCAGGTAAAGCAGGTATTACAAAGACTATATCACCTCATACACTAAGGCATACATTTGCTACCGATTTATTAAGAGATACTAAGAATATAAGGTTAGTACAGAAAGCTTTGGGACATAGTGATTTGAGTACAACGATGATATATACACACATTGTAGATGATGAGTATGAAGATGCATTGAAGAGTTTTAGAAGATAACTAAAGAAATAAATAATAATTATTATTAGTGAGATGTGGTTATTCCATGTCTTATTTTTATTTAACCTAGTATATTAATATATTATACATTACACGATTCGACAAAATAATTTGGGGGTGGCTTTCTTTTTCGCAAAAGCCAAGATAACCCCACATTGAGTCATACAATTTTTTATAATATTTTTTAAACTTGGGATATAAGAAGGGAGGTAATAGATTGATAGATGGTATAAAATTTGATAATGAAGATGAACAAAACAGATATCTACTATATAAATACACGGTTAAACAATTAATATCAAGTGGATTTTCACAAGACCAAGCCGAAACTAAAGCACAAGAAATGATATTGTCCCACTCGAATAACCTATTTGGTGTAAGTTCTTTAGCATCTCAACTTGGAGAAGTATCTATAGAGTTCTTTTGTCTATATTACCTCCAAGATACTTTTCTTCCAAAGTCAAATAATGCAGCTAGAATACTAGCACCAGTACATTTTCATATTTGGGAGCAATTAGAGGATACATTTTTAAAGGATACTATAGATAAATTAGAATTAATAATGCCAAGGGGATGTGCAAAAACAACTGTATGCGATTTTGCTATATCTGTATGGTTACATTGTTATAAAAAATCAATATATACATTGGTTGCAGGTAAAACAGAACAAGATGCTACGGAGTTTATAGCACAAACTAGACAAGCCTTTGAAGAAAATAAATACATAATAAAATCATTTGGTAAATTAATAGAGCCTAAAAAATATACAGTAAATAAATTAGAACTTGAATTATCTAATCATACTAAGATACAGGCTATTTCTTCTACATCTTCTATGAGAGGTAAAAAATATTCAGGAGCAAGACCAAGTTGTATTATTGCTGATGATTATCAATCTAAGAGTGATTGTATAACTGAAGAAGCAAGAGATAAAAAATACAATACATGGATTGAAGACAGTGGTTACGCAGGAGATAAAGCAGTATATAGAGATGGGGAAAAGATAAAACAAGCTACAAAATTTATTGTACTTGGAACTATTTTACATAGAGATTGTTTTATGAGTAGACTTTTAAAGAATAAAGACTACAAACATATAGTAAAACGTGTTGTAGACTTCAATGTTGATGAATATTTTCATTTAGGACTATGGGAAGAATTTAGAAAACTATACTTTAATGATAAATCTAAAGATAGTGTTTCTGAAGCCAAAGAATTTTACTATCAACATGAAAGTGATATGCAGTATGAGACTATATGGCAGGATAAATATGATTGTTTAGATTTAGCTATTGATTATTATAATAATCCTACAGCATTTAAGCAAGAAATGATGAATGATGCTTCTAAGATAGGTGATAAGTGGTTTAAATCTAATAGAACTCAATCTTTAGAAGAAATTAAAAGCCATAACTTTATCAAAAATATACTTGTATGTGATCCTGCAAACTCAATATCCAATAAAGCAGATTTTTCAGCTTTTGCAATAGGCGGATTAGCTGATAATGATTTTATTTATATTAAAAAAGGCGAATTACTTAAAGTAGGTTTTGATGATTTTTGTAATCGTGTAATTAAGTTACTTAAAGATTTTCCAGAGATTACTCATGTATCTATAGAAAAGAATTTATATATGGGTGCTGATGTATTAAAAATAAAAGAATTAATATCTAAAGATATTGATTTGATGAATAGGGATATAACATTTATAAACAAAATGCAGAAGAAAAATAAAGATGAAAAAATTTCTACTATTATAAGTGATGTGAATAATGGAAGAATTATATTTAATCAAGATGATAAAGATTTTATAGAGCAAATAATGGGTTTTTGTGGACAGGAATATTCTGAACACGATGATGCACCAGATTCAGTAGCACAATTGACCCTAGATATTAAAGAAATTCAAATAATTGAAAGAGTTACATTTATGGATATACATAAATTATTTTAAGAGAGGTGATAACGATTAATGTTTGATATAGAAGCAAATAGAGAAATATTAAGTAATATGTTTATACGTTTTCAAAGTGTATGGCATATTTATCAAAAGATTTATTTTTATTATTTAGGTCTAACAGATACTAATAAGATAATGAACTTTTACCAGGACGGAGTTACAGATAATGCAATGTTTGATAACTATGTCGATGGAACTGGTTCAGAAAACTATGCTTATATTAATGATAGATATAATCATAAAATAAATACTAATTATATGAAGAAATTCATTAAGGAAGAAGTATCTTATTCAGTAGGTAATCCTATAACATATACATCTAAGAGTAATAATAGTTCTATACTTAGCGTTATAAATGATAATACTTCCCATTGGGATGAAAAAACTGATGAAAACTTAGCTAAGAATATGCTTATCTATGGAACAGCATATGAATTATATTATATTGATAAAAATGGCGATGTAAATTCAAAAATTATCAGTCCTCGTCATGGCTATGCTTATCTTGATGAATTTGGTGATATGATATATTTTCTACATGTATTCCACAAACAATTTGAAAAAAATAATAAAATGCGTATTGATATATATACAGATAGTGAGATTATTCACTGTGATGAGCAATTCAATGAAATAGCAGAAAGACAAGTACATAGTTTTGGAATAGTTCCAGTTGGAATTGCACAATGTTCGGAGGAAGGTTGGTTTGATACAATCTATCATGATGTAAAGACATTACAGGATGCATATGAGCAAAATTTAAGTGACATATCGCAGGAAATTACTGAATTTAGAAATGCTTATTTAGGATTTCAAAATTGTCAAATAAATGATGAAGATTTACCTGAAATGCGTAAAAAAGGAATTATTAATTTTAAAGGTGACGGTAAAGCTGAATGGATTATAAAGAATATTAATGATATTTTTATACAGAATACTCTTAATACATTGGAGGATAAGATGTATCAAATGGCAGGTCACGTAAACCATAATGTTAAAGAATCTTCTAATACTTCAAGTCTAGCGATGAAAGCTAAGGTAATGGAATTAACAGAAAAATGTAAATTAAATCAAAAGAGTTTGCAAAATTGTATTAAAACTAGACTACAATGTATATTTAATTATTTAAATAGTCTTAAAGGTTCTAATACATATGATGTAAAAGATATAATTATTTCATTTACTGCAAACTTACCACAAGATGACTTGCTTATGGCACAGGTAGTGGCTCAATTAAAAGGTATTTTATCCAATGAAACTGCATTATCATTATTTAGTTTTGTTAGTGATCCAGTTATGGAAATGAAAAAAGCACTTAAAGAAAATGAGTCCAGTACAGTAGGTTCAAATTTATTAGACCAAGCAAGAAATATAAATATAATGAATCAAAATCCAGAAAACACTAAAATTATGTCTGATAAAAAGGATATGATGGGTGGTGATATAAATGGCAATAAATAAAAAATATAGGGAAACTATAGAACAAATCAGACTAGATAGTGAACAATATGCTGACGCACAAATGCAAGGTATATACCAAGACCAAAATAATAAACTTGATGAAGTTCATGCAATGATTGGTTTGATTTATATAAAATATGCTATCAAAGGATTATTAAATTTAAGTGGTAATCAAAAAAATACAATACTTAAAGATGTACAAGCAAAACTAACTAAAATAACTAAAGAGTTAGGTAATGCTGAAGTAGATAAGATAAGTAAAATACTAGGAGATACTTATAAAGATACATATTATAAGAATTCTTTTATATTTGATAAGCTTGGAATAAGTTCTAATTTTAGTATTTTAAAAAAAGAATTTATTGCTGTAGAAATAAATCGTGAATATCTGGATGAAACATTTTCAGATAGGATATGGAATAACAAACAAAGTATGATGGATAAACTTTATAATCTTATTAAAGATGCTTCCACAGGTGGGACAACAATTGACCAAATAGGGAAGCAGATTAAGGACGCTTTTGCAATTCAAGCATATGAATCAAGGCGATTAGTCCGTACTGAAGTTGCTAGAAATGCAGTCGATAGCCAATTACAGGCAGGTAAAAATGCTGGTTGTAAACAGGTTATGTGGTCTGCAACTTTAGATGATAAAACGGCTGAATATGATGCTTCACTCGATGGTAAAGTATGGGGTATTGATGAAGATCATCCACAACCAGTTTATGATACTCACCCAAATTGTAGGTGTGTACTTATAAATATTCCATATGAAGGATGGCAACCTTCAAAAAGATTAGATAATGAAACTAGAGAGTTAATAGATTATAAAACTTATGATGAATGGCTTAAAGATAAAGGAATAAATGATAACGAGGTTACTGATTAATTCAGTAGCTTTTTTTAATTTATAAAATAAAAAATTCAAATGCGTTTCTAGTGCAATAAGTGTTAGAAGGGCGAAAGGAGAGTTTAAACAATGTCAATAGAAAATTTCGATGAGGTAAAAAATTATTTTGAAACAAACAAAGATAGTGAGGATGTAAAAAATTTCTTGGGTGGGTTTAGTTCTTTAGACGTATTTAAGGAAAAAGTTAACAGTGATTCTAATTTTAAGAGTTTTATGGATTCAGAAAAGGATAAACATTCTTCCAAGTCTTTAGAAACATGGAAAACAAATAATCTTCAAAAGCTTATTGATGATGCAGTATCAAAAGCTAATCCACAGGAAACACCTGAGCAAAAACAGGTTAGAGAATTAAAAGCACAGCTAGATAAGATGCAAAAAGATAGTTTACATAAGGAACTAACTAATAGTGCTTATAAATTAGCAAGTGAAAAAAAACTTCCTAACGAACTAGTAGATTATTTTGTTGGACAAGATGCTGATTCAACAACCAATAATATCAATAAATTTGCTGAAATTATGGCTTTACATGATGAAGCAATAAGAAAAGAATTTGCGAAAGACAATTCTTATACACCACCAGCAGATAAAGGTGGAGACTTAAGTGGTTTAGATAAATTAAGAGAACAAATTAGAAACGGATTAAAATAAGAGGTTCGGGCTACTCGTTAAAAAAGCACTAATAATAAAAAAGGTAGGTAATTATAAATGGCAGTAAACACTTTTCAATATGCACAGTTATTTCAACAGGAGTTAGATAGACAAATCGTGGCACAGGCTACAACAGGATGGATGGAAGGAAATACATCTGGTTTAATTTACAATGGTGGTAATACTATAAAAATTCCAAAAATTGATATGGATGGACTAGGAAATTACGATAGAGCAAATGGATTTGCAGCAGGTTCAGCAAATTTAAGTTATGAAACAATGACTTTAACAATGGATAGAAGTAGAACATTTAATCTTGATTCTATGGATGTAAATGAGACAAACTTTGTAGCAAGTGCAAGTAACATAATGGGAGAATTCCAAAGAACTAAGGTTGTCCCAGAAATAGATGCTTACAGATATAGTAAAATCGCTTCTTTAGCTATAGGAGCAGGTAAAGCTAGTGGTGGTTATACTCCAGCAGTAGCAGATATTTATACAAAATTAAAGGCTGATATAGCAACAGTACAAGATGTTATTGGATATGAAACTCCATTATGTATTTGTATGTCTATATCAACTTTAAATACATTACAATCTTCTACAGAGGTTACTAGATTCGTAGAATTAGGAGCAACTGGTGAAGCATTTGATGGCAATGTTAACACTAAGTTTAGAACAATAGATGGTACACCAATAATGCCAGTACCTTCTGCTAGACTTAAAACTGCATATACTTTCAATGATGGTATTACAGCAGGACAAGAAGCAGGTGGATTTGTACCAGCAGGAACAGCAAAGACAATAAACTGGATTATATGTGCTCAAAATGCACCTATAGCGGTTTCAAAAACTGATAATATTAGAATATTCTCACCTCAACAAAATATTAATGCAGATGCATACAAGCTTGATTACAGAAAATATCATGATTTATGGATTCCTGACAATAAGTTAGCATCTGTATTTGTAAACTGCAAGGAAGCATTAGCATAATAATGTTTACTTTACAGCACATAAATGTGGTTAGGATAGTAGCCACTGAAAAAGAAAAATTAGAATTATTACATAAGGGCTTTAAAGAAATTGTTGAGGAAGCTGAAGTAATTGAAAGTAAAGTAGAAAATAAAATAACTAAGGGTAAGACTAAATAGTCTACCCTTTTCTAATCAAGGGGGTAAGACTAATGTCAGTAGATATTTTATCAGACTGTAAAACATTATTAAATATTAATGATACGGATATTTCAAAAAATTCAATTATTAATATTTACATAAGAAGAGCAGTACCACTCATACAAAATTATTTGCAATTAAGGGCTACGGACTTAGTAGTAACTAATTTTGATGGTACAACAACAACTACTCCACCAGTAGATGTTCAAGCAACATATCCTGATGCAATTATAGAATATGTAATTGAACAATATAAGAGACGTGGAAATATAGGAATGAAACAATTTTCAGAGGGTTCAAGGTCTGGAACATATGATAATTCATTGTCGGATGCAGTAAAGGCATTATTACCACAGCCTTATGTTAGATTACAGTCTAGTGGAAGAGAAGGTTATGATTATGGTTATTAATGCAACTTATGGACTATATTCCTATGGTGAAGGTACTAAAAATTCTCATGGTAATTGGATATCAGGCTTAAATTTTATTAAGAATATTGATGTTGATAAACAGCCATATAATCGAGCATTGCTATTAAAAGCTTATGGATATGATGTAGATGTTACAGACAGATTGTTTTATGAATATGACGGTGTGGATACCGATATAAAAATTAATTCTATATTAAAAGATGCTTATGGAAATGAATATGAAGTTAGAAAATTCATTCCATGGGATGATTATATGGAGATATTTGTATATTCAAAACATTAAGAAAGGATGGTGATATTATGTCTATTAATTGGTATGGTGCAGAAGTTAAAGCAGCAATAATGGCAAGTAAAAAAGAAATATGTGATACTTGGGGTTCAACAATTAAAGCAGAATATCAAATGAGAACTCCTGTAGTTTCAGGTAATATGAGAAGTCACGAAGATTATCAGGTACATGAGGATAATAATGGTGTAGATATAGGAACAACTCCAGAAGCAGAATACGCAATTTTCGTAGAAGAAGGAAGCTCTAAGCAGAAAGCACAGCATATACTTCAGAATACAATCAATGATAATAAAGGACAACTAACAGACATAGCGAGTAAAATTATATCATCTAAAATGGGTAGTTAATTGTGCTTAATTTATATGATTATTTAATTGAACAGATAGACCCTATTATTACTTGTTATTCTGATGAATATCCACAAGATAAGGAAGGTGCTGAGAACGGTGCAAAAGTATATCCTTATGCTACTGTTTTAATGTACTGGGGTATCCCTAACAATGAATATTCAAATAATAATTTATGCTACATAGATATATGGTCAAATCAGCATGGCATTGAAGAAGTTGAAACTCTAACAGATGCTATATATAACAAATTAAATAAACTCACAATTATGAAAGACGATATGTTTATACAAATAAGTAGGTATAATCCATGTCGTCTCAATTTAAATGATCCTGATATAAATTTAAAGCGTAGACAATTACGTTTTTTAGTAAAAACGTATGAAATAAATCAATAAAAATAGAAAGGTAGGTAATATATAAATGAATAGTACAGATACGAATTCTTTTACAAGTAATACAGTAAAAAATCTTTCGATTGATGCGGGATGTTTATATATAAATTATGGAACTGAAACTGAAAAAAAATTAGGAGCAACTTCGGGTGGAAGCACATTTACAGTAAAAGCAAATACACGTCAAGCAAAAGTGGACGGTGTAAAAGGTTCAGCAAAAGGTCTTGAATTTGTTACTAATACAGATGTAACTTTAGCTACAAATATATTAGAAATGAGTTCATCAACTATTGCAACTCTTATTAGAGGTGATGTTGATACAGCAACAGATCCAGATTACGATATAATCACGGGTCGTACAACCATTAAAGATAGTGATTATCTTGTAAATATAGCATTGGTCGGAAAAATTTCAGGGGCAGCAAAACCATGTATAATCATTTTAAAGAACGCAATGAGTACAGATGGTTTAAAATATGCACTAAAGGATGATTCAGATAATGTAGTACAAGCTACCTTTACTGGATATATCGATCCTACTACACCAGACGTTCTTCCGTACGAAATTCGATATCCAAAAGCAACAGCATAAAAATTAGCACTCTATTATAGGGTGCTTTTTTAATTCAAAAATTTAAAAACGAAAAGAGGTTTTAATATATGAGAAAACTTAAAACAGCAGATTTATTTAGTTTAACTAGAATAATAAAAAAGATGAATATAAAGAATGAAATAAAGGCTTTAGCTAAAGATGTTACAGGATTAAGTGACGAAGACAAGCTAAAGGCGAAAGATTCTATCAATATAGATTTAATACTTTTATTTGTGGAAAATATAGGCAATGCAGAGAAAGAGATATACAAATTATTATCAGATATGAGTGATAAAACTGTAAAAGAAATTGAAAATCAATCTCCAATAAAAACTGTAGAAATGATTCAAAGTATTTTTGAAGATGAAGAAATAGAAAGTTTTTTAAAACTTGCACTCAAATAATTAGAATTCCTACATTTTGTATGAATTTAGGGTTATACGATTTTGATGAAGTGAGTGCTTTAGACTTGATTTTATCTAGATACAATGACGTGGATTATGTAATGAATTTAAGTCTTTTAGATGGAATCGAATTAATAAAAAAGGCAAATATAAAAATTTCTGAAGATATGTTATTTCAGCAATGGAACATGGAACATATTTTCATGGATGATAAAAATTTTATTACATTTGAAGATTATAAAAATAAAGCATTTAAAAATATAAATGGTAAAAAATTTAATAAAGAAGAAATACATAAAATGGCTGAAAAAGGCTTTAAAGAAGCAGATGAAGTAAGAAAATTGTTTGAGAAGGGAGGTTATGTAAGTGAAACTCTTTAGTATATTTGGTGAATTGCTTTTAAAAGATTCACTAACACCTGGAATAGATAAAGCAGGAGAAAAAGCAAAAGGACTTTCAGGAATATTTAGTTCTTCCTTTGGTTCTATTGCTGGTGCAGCCTTAAAACTAGGTGCTATTCTCGGTGTATCTATGGGATTTTCAAGTTTATTTGCAAAGGCAGAAGCAGGACAAAAGACAATGGCTCAGATGGATGCTGTTCTAAAATCTACTGGTGGAACAGCAGGAATGACAAAAGATGCTTTAGTAAATCTTGCAAATAGTCAAGCAAAAGTAACTACTTTTAGTGCAGGAACAACAAAGGCAGCAGAAAACCTATTGTTAACATTTACTGGGATAAGTAAAAAGACTTTTCCAGATACAATAAAGGCGGCGCAGGATATGAGTACAGCTATGGGTACAGACTTAAATAGTTCTGTAATGACTTTAGGTAAGGCTTTAAATAATCCAGCAGAGGGTATGAGCAGACTTACTAAACAAGGTGTAACTTTTAATGACCAACAAAAGAAACAAATTGAAGCTATGACCAAAGCTGGTGATGTGGCTGGAGCACAAGCAGTAATGCTCAAAGAACTCCAAAAAGAGTTTGGTGGAAGTGCCGAAGCGGCAGGAAAGACTTTTGCAGGACAATTAACTATTCTCCAAAACCAATTAACTGGAGTTGGTGTTGGAATAGTAAGTAAACTATTACCTCCACTTACTGAATTTATGACTTCTATTAATAATCATATGCCACAAATTCAAGCAGTAATAGGTGATGTTGTTAATTTTATTGGACAAGCAATTAATACTTTAACACCTATTGTTAAAAGTATCATATCTGATGTAGTACAAATAGCAACTAATTTATTTCCTAAGATGGGAAGTAGTGGTTCTGATTTAGGTAATCAGCTTTTAGGACTTGCAAAAGGTGGATTAGCTCTTGTAAAAGATGCATTAGATTGGTTCGCTCAACACGGAGAAGCTACAAAAGCTATAATTACTACCATAGGAACAGCTTTTATAGCTTGGAAGGGTATACAAGGTGTAGTGGGAACTATAACTAATGTAAAAAATGCCATTACTACAGTAACTAACACTGTAAAAAATGTAAAGTCGGGGATAGATACAGCTAGAATAGCATTTATGTATCTAAATGATGGTGTTCTAAGTGTAAGTACAAGAATGTCAAATTTTGGATCTAAAATATTAAGTGGTGTCGGAACTGGAATAAGTAAGATTGGAAGTTTAGCTAAAAGTGCTGGGAGTGCAATACTTGATTTTGGTAAAGCAGCAGTACAAGGAGCAGTTAGTTTAGCTAAAATGACATTGGAACTTGGAAAACAAGCAATCGCTTGGGTTGCACAGAAAGCTCAACTTGTAGCTTCTACCGTAGCGGAAGGTGCAGCAACAATAGCACAAACTGCTTTAAACCTAGCCATGTCACTCAACCCTATCACGATTGTTATTATAGCAATCGCTGGTTTAGTAGCAGCTATAGTATTACTTTACAATAAGAATGAGTGGTTTAGAAATGGCGTAAATTCTGTTTTTAGTTTTGTAAAATCTTTTGTGATGGGTGTAATTAATTCTGTTATTGGATTTTTTCATAATTTAGTTAGTGGTGTTGAAAGTGCTGGAAATAGCATAAGAAACGGATTTAATACTGTAGTAAATTGGTTTGCAAGTTTACCTAGTAGATTTGTACAATTTGGATCTAATATGATTAATGGATTAAAAAATGGTATATCTTCAGTTTTAGGAACGATAGGAAGTGTTATATCAAATGGTTTTAATAGTGCCATAAATTTCTTAACATCGTTGCCAGGTAAAGCATTGGCTTGGGGTAGAGATTTCATTGACGGATTAAAAAACGGTATTATGAGTGGTGTGCAAGGAATAGTTAGTGCTGTTAGTGGTATAGCAGATAAAATTAAAAGTTTCTTACATTTTAGTAGACCAGATGAAGGAGCGTTGGCTGACTACGAAACATGGATGCCTGATTTCATGAGTGGATTATCTTCTTCTATAGATAAAAATAAATTTAAAGTTATTGATTCTATAAAAGGTTTATCTTCTGATATGAATGTGGGGATGAAGTTAAATCCTAGTCTTGCTATGGCAGGAACACCAGTAGCAGGAAACATTAATATTAATAGTGCAAACAATAATAAACCTAAACAACCGATTATTTTACAAATACCACTAAATGGTAGAGTTGTTGCAGAACAAACATATGAAGATATAAGTGAATTACAAGAAAATAAGACACTACAAGATGGGAGGAATATAGGAAATGGCAATTCTTGGCGTAACATTTAACAATAAAAATAGTTATACAGATTTTAACTTATATATAGAAGAAAAACATATAAATCCACCTGTGCCAAAGATAATAAAGGATTCTGTTCCATATCAAAATGGACAATATGATTTATCTATGGTTGGAAGTAATGGACATGTCGTATATGATACTAGAACAATTATAATAAAATTTTTATTAGCAAATGATACTATGGAAGATTTATATGAACTATATTCTTCTGTTATAGAATGGCTTTTAAATGTAGGGCAGAGTCAATTAATATTTGATTTTATGCCCGATTATTATTTTTTGGTAAGAGTTCAAGATGTTCCAACATTTGATGAATTTGTTGATAATGGAGATTTACAGGTTACATTTATATGTGATCCATTTAAATATGTAAGAAATAATCAAGTTATTGCAATGGCTACACCTATGACAATATATAATCCTTACATATATAGTAGTCCTAATATTAGGATTTATAGTAATGGTATAGGAAATTTTATCCTTAACGGAAAAACATATGCAATAAACACAACTACATATGTAGATTTAAATTACTTATATTTAGAAAGTGGACAAAATACAATCTCTTTTAATGGGAATATAAGTAAAGTTGAGATAACACCAAATTTTAGAAGATTATAGGAGGCGAATGATTTGAACAATATTCCAGTTATTTTAGATATAAATAATCCTAGTGCAGGTTACATTCCACAATTTTCTCCTACAGTGGGAGATAGTAATTTATGTGCTTTAAACATAACATTAAACAATAATGGTGTTCCATTTGATTTAACTGCTTTAACAGCAAAAATTTCTTTAGGAAGAGTAGATGGAACTTCTACGTTTGCAGATATGACAATTGTAAATGCTACAACAGGACAAATTAGTTATACATTGCAAACAGCAGATATTGCAGTGTCAGGAAATGTTAATGCTGAAGTAGTTATATATTCTAGTAATGGAAGACTTACAAGTGTAACTTTTAGTTTTGCTGTTAAAAAAGGAATTTTAGACGAAAGTAGTGTAGAAAGTAGTAATAATTTTAGTGCCTTAACTACAGCTTTAAATTCTGTTAATCAGTATGATAGTAGACTTAATCAACTAAAAGTCAAACAGAGTTTTACAGCTACAACTAATGGTACAACCACAATTCCTTTAAATGCAGCTAATATAGATTTGGCACAATGTACAATAGATGCATTTCTTGAAGGATGTTTGCTGGATGAACCAGACCATTATACTTTAAATGCTAGTGCTAAGACATTAACTTTAAATGGATGGTCATTAGATAGTGGAGAAAAAATTGAATATAGAATTTATATGTAAAAGGGAAGTGATAATATGAAACCAAAAATATTATCAGATATAGATGATATTAATAATAATATAAATGATACAAATAATAGAATTGCTAATGATGAAGCTAATTATAATGCAAATGATGTATTAGCAAAAATTGAAACAGTAGATGGCAGTGGTTCTGGATTAGATGCAGATTTATTAGATAATAAAGATTCTACATTCTTAGTCCCAACGGGAACAGTGCTTTGGTATGCAGGAACAACACCGCCTAATGGATGGTTATTACAAAATGGTCAAGCAATAAGTAGAACAACATATTCTAATTTATTTTCTATTATTGGTACAACATATGGTAGTGGCGATGGAAGTACGACATTTAATCTACCAGATTTGGTTACAGGAAATAGATTTATACGTGCTAGTGGTGGTAGTTTGAGTGTAGGAACAAAACAAGCACAGGATATTCAATCACATAATCACAATATATCAGTAGGATTAATAGGGCATACTGGTGGTGGTTCAAATAGAATAGGTTATCAAAATAATTCTTACAACGATGGTGGAATTAATACAGATAATTCTACTGGAACAGAGACAAGACCAATAAATATGGCATTTTTGCCGATAATTAAATATTAAATTTTAAGGTATATACGTTTGTTATATATCTTTTTTATTTTTTGAAAAAGGAGGTGCGTAACATTTATAAGGTAAGTATTTGTAACGATAATGTTGAAACAATTATTAATTACCCAAATGAAGAATTAAATCTAAGTCATTTGAAAAAGATGGATTTAGTAGAAAATGCAGGACAAGTTAGTAATTTCAATTTTACTATTACAATCAATAATGAAGGTTATAATCAAATTACTAACATGATAACATTTATTACAGTAGAAGATTTTGAGACTGGTGAAATATTATTTGATGGAAGAATTTATGATGCTGAAGAAAATATGGATACCAATGGTTTATTTTATAAAGATGTAAAATGTGAAAGTGAAATGGCATATTTAAATGATACTTGTGTTAGAGCATGGGATATTGAAAATATGACAGTCCAATTATTTATGCAGCAAATTATAGATAATCATAATAGTCATACAACACCAGATAAACAATTTACTCTAGGTGATATAGAATATAATAATGAAATTACATGTCAGACCAAGTATGAAAACACTTTAAATTGCATCATTTCTAATATAGCCAATTCTATTGGTGAAGGTTATTTAAGGGTAAGAAAAGTTGATGATATTAGATATTTAGATTACATACAACTTTATGATGGTTCTAGTGATGATATTGTTTTAGGTCAAAATATGAAGGATTTAAAATGGAAAAAAGATACATCTAATATAATTACAAGGATAATACCTATTGGAAAAGATAATTTAGATATAACTTCTGTTAATAATGGACTAGATTATTTAGATAATGAAGAAGCTATAGGAGCAATTGGAATTATTGAAGGTAAGTTAGAGTTAAATGATATATCAGATGCCAATACATTAATGACTACAGCACAAGCTAAGTTGCCAGATATGGCTAAACCAGTATATCAATTAGCTTCTAACACATTAGATTTAAGTAAACTTGGTATAAATCCCAACGGATTTTTAATTGGAACGGATATAAATATTATTGCAGATGCTATTAATTTCAATGATAGCTATACTATTATAACAAAAGAAACTGATTTATTAGATCCAGCACATGTAAAAATAACTCTAAATAGTAAATTTGGGACTCTTACTGATAGACAATTAGCTTTACAGAGATATGCACAAATATTACAAAGTTGCCTTACTGCTAACAAAAATATAAACACCTTCTCTCTTGAAGGCATAATAGATACTTTAAAAAATCAAATTTTATCTAGTGGTTCATTTTCACAAGCACAAGTTATAGAAGGTAAAGGAATATTATTAGAGAATACAAATGCAGGAAGTAGTGATTATGGAGCATTATATCTTGGTTGCGGAATATTTGCAATTGCTTCAGATAAAACCAATGGTCAGTGGAATTGGCGTACTTTTGGAACTGGTAAAGGATTTGTTGCAGATGAAATAACGTCAGGAATTATTAATGCAAATTTAATAAAGACGGGTACGATTACAAGTCTTGATGGAAGCTTTTCTATTAGCTTAGATGGAGGACACTGGACTACTTATAGTGATGGTAAAAAGGCTATAGATATATTTAATCAAACTATATCATGGTATGATTTTCTAGATACTGAAAATTTAACTGGACAAATATCTTCAAACCGATTATTAGATGCACAAGGAAATCCAACTGGAAAGCAAGTTTTATCTATACAAGTACCACATGGAGTGATACTTGATTTGGCAAGCATTGATGAAAATGCAAATTCCCCAATATTAAGAATTGATAATTATGCCAGTAATTCTGCAAAGCAATATATGTCCATGTATTCAGATGAATTTGTACTAACTGGTAGAGATCTGACTGGTGGTATTCTTATAAAAGATGGGGAAATGACTCTGTATAATCCTATAGATATGAATGGATGGGGCTTTAAAAATGTAGGTACTGTTAATATGTCTACAGGAGTAGGGACAAGTGCAGATGGTTACAATGGTTGGTATTCAGATGGAACTAAGAAACTTATATTTACAAATGGAATATTAACAGATATACAAGATGTTTAGGAGGTGTGACATGGAAAATTTATTTATGGAAGTAGCGAAGGCATCTCCATTATTAGCACTTATGCTAATTCTTTGGTTTTTTCAAAGACAAGATTATAAAAATTTTGTTGATAAAGTACAGAGTGATAATTTAGAAAGAGAGAAAAAATATCAAGATACAATTACAGAGAATCAAGGCATCATTTTTAAATTATCAGAGAATTTTAATGTTGTAAAAGATATGAAGGATGATATTAAAGATATAAAGGATAAAATCTTTAAATAACACGTAGTAGGCAGTTTAGGGGAAACCTTAGATTGCCTATTTTTTTTCGATTTTACATAAGTAATAATAAAGAAATATTTGATACTTGTACATATTAAGTATTATAATGGAAATATGAATTTTTTATTTAATATGTGAAGGAAGTGTTAATAATGAGTACAAGAAGTAATAGTAGTAATGATGCGGGAAGTGTAATATTTGGAATTATTATATTAATTTTAATTATTTGGGGAGTAGTATCTTTATTTAGAAGCTGTACAAGTAGTACAACAAAAACATTTGGGGATAAAAGTATTTCTGATCAAAAATGGATGTATGGCAGATGGCTCAAGATACAGTAAAAAGTAATTTAAAAGCACCAGATACTGCAAAATTTCCTGCTTATGATGAAAACAATATTAAGGATTTAGGCAATTATGAGTATGAGATATCATCTTATGTTGATGCACAAAATAGTTTTGGAGCAGATTTAAGAAATAATTTTGATGTTAAATTAAAAATTACAAACCCATCGGAAGATTCTGAAGATGGTAGCATTTCTTATAACATTGAAGATTGTCAAATTGATGGTAATTAATCAAAAGCCTAAAGCAACAGTATTAAACCAAAAAGTGTAGAAGGAATATATAAATTAGAAGGTGTATATTATATGAAAAAAATATCAATTATTATAGCCGTAATAGTAACATTTGCAGTTGTTGGTTTATCTTTGATAATTGTAAATAATCATGACAAAAAACAATTATCTAATATTGATACAAATAATAATGAGAATAATTCGTATAATAATATCAACATAAATAATAATGAAAATCAAAGAGTAAATTATTCTCAATATTTACAATTTTCAAATATATCAATTAATCGAAGTAAGGCAATTGAAGGAAATGGTGAAGTAGATGGAGAAGTGACAAACAATTATTCTCAAACTTTAAGTGGATATTTCGATGTTATTTTTTATGATAAAGACGGAAATATAGTAAAAAGTTGGACTTCACATTTACCAGATAATTTAGGTTCTGGAGAAACAAAAACATTTTCGGTACCTATTAATATGTATGATTATTCAACATATAAAATTCAATTAGATAATATAGATGCACAGTAATTTAAAAAAGGAAAGGTAGTTAATAAAAAAACTACCTTTATTTTTTAGAGTATTTAAGATATGAATAAAAAATATCTAAATTAAATATTGTAAAAAGTAAAAGCTTTATATTGCATAATTCAATAAAAAGTTATAATATAATATCATGTGCATTTAACGTGAGTAAAATATTAAATGTATTTTTAATAAACTAAGTATTTATGCGACTCTAGGTGTAAAACTCCAAAACCAGCGTTGAAATGATGGGTCTTATCGGAATGGGTAACAACCCAATGGTTGGAGCTACAGTTGCAGTAGCAGTTGCTATTGAAGAAACTTCAAGATAAGAGGGTTTAGACCACTTAGGTAGTATTTGGATATGAATTAACCAAAGAATTTCAATAAAAAAGCTAGTCACGTCCTATTATTAAAAAATAATAGGACGTGGCTTTCTTTTTTGCGCTCTTTTTTGGGGGTAAAAACATGAGAAAAAAATTAAAGATTCAACTAGAAAATGACAAACCATTTAAGCAGGGATTTGAAGAATTTACTGACAGTTGCAAAGCTAGAAATCTAAGACCGGCAACAATAAATCATTATGAGGAAGGATATAAAGCTATAACTAGATTTTTAAATGTAGGAATTTTTTAAGGGTATAGGCTTAATTGTCTATACCCTATTTTTTTTATTTTAGGCTATAATTTATATAGTAAAGTACATTCTCGCTCTTCCACAAGACCCATAGCATAAAATTTTTCTTCTTTTTCTGTAAATCTACTCTTACTTATTCTTCTATTATAAATTTCTGACTTATCCACTATAATCTCTATTTCCTTATCTTTAAAATTTCTTTTTCTATAGTATGGATCAAATACATATACATAATCATCATCAATAGACGTGAGTAGAACATAATGATATATATTTGGAGCAAAATAAACTTTTACAGCAGCAACTCCATTGTTGTTTAAGCATTCATAAATCTTGCTATCAGCTTTAAAATTTATTTCCTCGCTTTCTAATGTTTCGCATTGGATCTTTAAATTATGTGATTTAGAGAATTCATTTAGCCAATTACTTATTAATTCTACTGCAAAATATGATGTACCATTTCCACCTAATTTTCCGTTTTTGTTATAAGTATCTAAACTATACATATAAATATTTTTTATAACTTCTGGGAAGATTTCATCTCTTTCAAATAGATACTTTAAAGCATTTATAAAAGTTGTTGGAACACAATCATATTCTGTAATTTGATATCCTAATGGTGTTTTCATTTTTACTATAACCTCGAATTATTTAAATTTTTAAACTTACATTATTATATATTATATAAAAATTTTTATCATTGATATAATGATTTATAAAAAAATTATACATTGGTCTAGGTAGTATTTCTAGAATGTAATTTATATATTAAATAAATTTTGTTAAAATAATGCATATTTAATACGATAATATATTTAGGGTGATAATATGATATATTTTAGTAAAATAAAAGATTACATACTGGGTAAAAGAGAGAAGATAGTGTAGATTTTATACAAAAAATAAATAAGCCTTGAGGGGGAACAAAAGGCTTATTTATTAATTAAGTTAAAAATTTTCTAAATATAATTGTATTATTCTATTATATTATTATTCCAAAATACATCTTTTTTCAAAAATATGAATATTAACATTAGTATTGGTAATATAAATGATGCTAAAAGTCCTGATTTAAAGCCATTTAAGGCTATACTATATACAATAGTAATAATAATATCAATAAAGTATATATAAACACCAATAGATTTTTTAGATAAAATTAGTACTAGAGATATAAGTAATATTATTGATAATATCAAATTTACAGCTATCTGCGTAGTATTAGTTGAAGCAAGTGCATTTTTTAATGTCTCATTACTGGAATTGCTTGATAAAAGTATAAATATATAACCTATACTTGCCAAAGCGTATATTACCAAATTGATGATTGTTACAGTAAGTAAAGCTCCACCTAATTTTTTAGGTTCAGTATTCTCCATGATATTCACCTCCCAAATTTTAATTATTGATAAGTAATGTTATAGTTATATAATACACTATGTATAAGCTAAAATCAAGTAAAATATATAAATTATCCTAATAAGTGGTATAAAAATTACGAAGAACATAAGAAGACAATTGAAAGACTTGAGGATTGTGCATAAAACATTCTAAGAGGTATAAAATATAATAAAAAAATGGGAGTGTATTATTATGACAAATGAAAATGTAATTGATAAAGATTATTTAAAAAATAATTTATTAAACATATTAAAATCTAAAAAGGAGAAGTTAAAAAGTTTAAAAGAAGGTAGTGTGGATTATTTGATTTTAAAAGAAGAAATTTCGGAGGTACAATATATCTTATATGATAATTGTAGTGCAAAATCTATAGAACAAGTGAAATATTCAACAACAAGTAACAATATATATAATTTATTAAGTCATATAACAGAGGAATAATAAAATAAATAAAAACAAATAAATTGCTATCACTCAAAATGATAGCAATGTCTCATATAAATTATATATAATATTTCTACACACTATCACCAACAAATAAGTTGCTATATGGATGTTTATAAATAAATTTTTTAGATATATTACTATTTACATTCTAATTTACAAAAATCATTCAGTGCTTTTGTATATTTGTTATCTAATAAGTCTAAAATCACAAAGCCTAAGGATATAAGCATAATATTTATAACAATGATTAATAACATAAAACTCACCTCCAATACATCCATCTCATATTGATTGTAACATAAAACAGTTGTATATTGCAACAGTTAGCATATAAATATTTACCACATGGTGAATGGGGAGGGCTAGTAATATTATAGGCGAAAAGGTTTGGGCTGGTTCAGGTAGGACTTATGAAAGAGCAAAAAATGCAATTGATAAAATAGCATGTAATAATATGTAAATAAGCTTTTGGCTCACTTATGAGAAATTAAAATACATGCCATTATAAGAGGGTTTAGATTGTAATCTACAAATAAACCTTCCACATCCCCAAATAATAAAAAACATACCAAAGCTCATAAAAAAGTTCGGGAAAATATATAGAGTCAAAGCCTAGAGATTAATAATGAACTAATTCTCGGCTTTTAATTTTTGTATTTAGTTTGTTTTGTTTCAACCTATAAGCAAAATACGTCGTAACTAATAACTAATCTTGCTTCATTATTTTTTACTTCAAACAATATAAAGTTACAATATTTAACACCATCATACTTGTATAAAACTCAATGCTTGTTCAGAATTATATTCAATCATACCGTCACCCAGCTATAGCTTTTTTCATTTTAAACATCCTTTCTTTTCTTATAATACATTTATTTACCAATTAATTGGTTTTAATATATAACAATTATACATTGGTTTAAGTAGTATTTCTAGGCTTTATTTTGATGTTTTGGGAATTGTTAATGGTTATGTAGAATAATAATTAATAATAGAATGTAAAAAGTTATTGATATTTTATATGGTGCTTTTTTTATTTTATAAATAAAATTTGGGAATATTACTTAATTAAGAGTATAATTATTTATGAAGCTTAGACTGCAAAGTCATATAGAACTATTTGGGGGAATATGAATGAAAGTTTATAAATTATCTTCAGAACAACTTAATAAATCTATATCTAGAATATTTCTACGAACAATATCCTTATGTATACTAGCTTTAGTTATTGGACTATATATAAGTTTGAGAAACGGTACAGTAAGTATATTAACTTTTGCTATGGTAATTATTTTAATAGCTATAGTATTAACTATATCAATACAAAAAGGATTAAAAAAACAAAAAGAATCTCTACTATCATATGAATTAATAATTTTAGATAATTCAATTGTAAAAAAACAATTAAAATTTCCGACTATAGAAATTGAATACAATAGTATTCTTCGTGTTGAAGAAATACCTAATAAAGGCTTGATTATAAAAGCCAAGGATGAAAATAAGACAATAGGAATACCTTATTATCTGACTGATTACGATGAAGTAAAGAATGTCTTATCAAAGTATGCAGATATTGATATTAAAAAAAGTACTAACACATCTTTAATTAAAGTTTTACAATATGCCTTACCCATATCTGTTGTTTTGGCTGTGATTATTGTAATTACATCTAATAATAAATATTTAATAATGCTCTTAGGAACTGCATATATTTTATTCTTTTTATGGTTTATAATTGAAATCCAGCGAAATAAACAAATAAATTTAAAATTAAAGCGAAGATATCTATTTCTATTATTTCCTCTATTATCAGTTATACTTAAAATGATTGTTGTATTTTTTTATTATTAAATGCATGCTTGTATCCATATCTATCGTTATTATTTTGAATATAATAAATCTGAAAAAGAGAAAAAATACTTATAAATCTTAAAATTCAAATTAGAAAAGAAAAATATTTCTTAAATATAAATTTAAGGAGATTTTTGCATGAGTATTAAAATAAAAAGAAATGAATTATTGAATTGCAATGAATTAAATGAGCTCCTTGCTACAAATGATTGGGATGTACATCCTATTGAGAAATTAGATAAATGTATCAAAACATCATGGGGAAATATATGTGCAAGAAATGATAAGGAAGAATTAATTGGTTACGTGAGAATACTATCTGACGGTATAAGACATGCATATATATGCAGTCTAATTGTTCATCCAAATTATCGTAAAAAAGGTATCAGCTCATCTATAATAAAAGAACTGCTAAATATGCTTAAGGAATATAAACTTTATCCAACTTTAGTTGCTGGTCCTAATAAGAAAGATTATTATAAGAAATTTGGATTTGAAATAGAGAGTAATGGATTTACTGCTATGTGTATTCGTAAGTAATATTAGGAATTTGCTAGTTAATTTTTAATATTAAGCAGAAATTTGCTTGTAATGAGTTAAGTGGATACATAATAAGCCAAGTGTATAAATAAAATGGACATTATAAAATTAAATGTAGAGAAAAATATTATGATATATGAAAAGCAGAGAAACAGTTTCCTGTGATAAATTACAGAAATTATTTTGCATTCTCGTAAAAACCCTGGAATGAGTATACATTTCCAGGGGTTTTATCATTAATATTACTATAAACAAATAAAATTTTAATTACCACTGATGAATAACAGATGGATCACCAAATATTGAATCAAGTTTTTTCATAAAGGGAATAACAGAGCTGAAATCAACGGCTCTATGGTCAAAAGCCAGGCACATTGGCAATATTTTTCTAATACCAATTTCTTTATTCCCATTATCAGCTATAAATACTCCAGGTTTTTCTTGTACTGATCCAAGTCCTAATGCAAAAACTTGTGGTGGTATAACTTCAAGTAAACAAAAAGAACCCTTTTGTTCTCTATATAGTGAACCAACATTTGAGAAGGTGATTGTTCCAAGTTCAAAATCTTTTTCAGTTAGGCGCTGATTTTCCGGTGCCTTATAATATTCTTCCTTTTCTTTACCTTCTAGAACTGTAATCTTTTCTTCACTAAATTTTGACGCTAATTTATTTGCAATTTCATCAATATTGGTATTTTCTATTCTTTTGGATAAATCTACTATATAGTCTGAAATGTCACTTAGTGACATCTTACCAATATTAGGTATATTGGGAGTTATGTGTGCACCACTAGGTAAAATCCATGGAGTTGCAATATTAATTTCATCTAAGATATGCAGAGTACCCTGACATTTTTCATGATCATATTCTATATATGAATTCAAATCATGTGCACTTAATAAACCTTCTGTAATCACTTTGAGCATTAGAGTATTAAATGAAATCTTATTTCCCTTTGCTTCCATTTTTTCAGCTAATACCTTAAATTCTTCATAAAAATTTGTTATATCAGGTTCATATGTATAAGTTACATGGGGTATATGTTTCCAAGATTCTGCAGTTGCATGTGCAACTATTTTCCTCTTTGAATCAAAGGTAGTAGATTTTTTTATTTTAATATTATTATAAATCATAATTTAACTCCTCCTAAGTACATGTAATAATATGCTATATCATATATAGTAGTATTCTTTATTGATTTACGTTTTATTATATATTAATTAAAATAGTATTTCTACTTTTTATAAAAATAAAAAAATATATCTAAGGAATACATATGGATAAAATATTTAAATAGATCATTTTATCTTAAGTAACAATTAAGCGTTTGTTTTTGTTGATTTTACATTATAAATAATATATTATTTACCTATAAAGTAATAAAAAGTAATCATAATCTTATATTGCTTTTGAAATAAAATTTGATGTAAGCAACAGTAAAGTTTTGAAATATGATATCTAAAGAAGGGTATGAAAAAAATGATTATATCAAAGAGTGGAGATAATAAATATATTACAGAAATACATAATGAAAATGGAATGATTTATTCAGATGTTACTGAAGAAAAAGGTGGAAGCGGAAAGTATTTTAGACCTCATGATTTTCTTGAAGTAGCATATGCATCTTGTTTAAATATTACAACAAGGATGATACTAGAGTCCATGAATATTAAATATGAAAAAGTTACTGTTAAAGTGGATTTAAATAGAGAAAAGGAAGATAAAACTAGCTTTAAATATACAATAGATATAGATGCTGACATCAATGAAGATATTAAAAATATAATTATGAGAAAAGTAAGGAACTGTCCTGTTAGAAAGACATTATCGAAGCAAATAGAATTTGAATACTGCAATAGTATTGAGTAAATTGGAGAGAAAAAATGATTAAATTTAAATGTTTTAAAGAACTTTAAAGATAAACAAGCTATATATTTGGAAGCTGAAAAAGATAACATTAAAGGAATAAATTTTTATAAAAAGAATGGATTTAAAATAATTGAAGATAAAGAATATAAACTGAAAGATGATAAATTTAGTACAGTGGTAATGGAAAAAACAGTAGATAACGGATATATAGGTAGTTTAAGAGAGGAGATATAATGAATGCATTTCTTACAGTAATACCAATTATAATTATAAGGTTTGGGCTTCTAAGTATATTAGACAAAGATGCGTTAAAACGTGCGGCCTACTTTCCTCCGCTAATTGGAAGTGAAAAGGTAGCGTTTTGGTTTTATCAAATTGCTAACATTCTTATATTCCTGTATTTATTTCTTCTCAAGATCAGGAATGACTCCTTTTGGTTTTGTGCAGGCCTTATCATATATAGTTTAGGAGTTATTCTTTGTATTGTATCCGTATCAAATTTTGCAAAACCGAAAAAGAATGGAATAAATCTAAAAGGACTATACCAAATCTCCCGTAATCCTATGTACATTGCATATTTTATTTATTTTTTAGGCTGCGTGATGCTCACGCGTTCACTGATATTACTTGCATTACTAGTAGTTTTTCAAATATCAGCTCATTGGATTATCCTTTCAGAAGAAAGATGGTGCATAAATGAGTTTGGAGAAGAGTACATAAAATATATGAATAAGGTGAGACGTTATCTCTAGAGAATTTATAATGTATTTAAAAATTTATGAAGTAGTATAATTTGATTATGAAAGTAAAGCCTTATAAGATATTAGTCAAATATTGTAAAGTGAAAATTTTTATGATAATTGGAAGGATAGAAAAGTGTTGTTAATTGTTATAGTAATTGTAATTTCTATATTGTTGGCATTTATCAATTTATCTCCCCTGTTGTTTTATAAAAAACCTTTAATTAAATTAAAACGAGATAAATTTGATACTATTATCATTTTAGGGTATCCTGCAACAAAAGATGGAAGACCATCACCAATAATGCGTGAAAGAGTTATTAAAGCTGTTGAACTATTTAATAAAGGATATGCAAAATACATTATTTGTTCTGGTGGAAGTGCTCATAATAAATATAGAGAAGCAGATATAATGATTAACCTTGCGGAATCATTGGGAGTTCCTGAGAGTTCGCTAATAAAAGAGGATAAATCAATAAATACCTATGGAAACATAATTAATTCCATTGAAATAATGAAAAAAAGAAAGTGGTCATCAGTAATAGTAGTTACATCACCTTGGCATTTAAAACGTTCTAATTACCTATTATCAAAATTTGATATCACATATGCAATGAAAAAATCAGCTTATCCAAAAAAATTTTCTATTTTATTTATTATGGCAATATATATCTTTGAAAATTATACTATGGCTAAAAATAAAATTATTTTTCATTAGAAGATGATACTTATATAGAAGTGATTTTTAAAAGGCCCGGATTAAGGTGACAAAATAGTTATATAAAAGGAGATGGATGATTATGATACAGATTAAGGAAGGATTTTACAAAAAGTTTGGATTAGAGCTAAGACCATCAGAATATGATGGCTCAGGAATGTTTTTAATGATTAAAGGCGACTAAGTATCGTAGAATCTATTGGTGATTAAAGACTAAATAATTAAGCGAACGAGGATTTATAATGATAAAACTTGATTTAATGGAAAAAGAAGATTTACAAAAAATTGTGGGGTGGAATGTTAATAAGTCTTCTGATTACTTATTGCAATGGGCTGGGCCTATGTATAATTATCCCTTAACACTTACGCAGGTTCAAAATTATTTTTTAACTGATGTTAAAAAAGACAATCCTAATATTTTTGTTTATAAAATACAACTTATTGACACAGATGAAATTATTGGAACTGTTGAATTACGAGAAATAGATAAAAACAATAAAATTGGTAGTGTTTGTAGATTTTTAATTGGAGATGAAAATAATAGAGGTAAGGGAGTTGGAAGAAAGGCATTAAAAGAGGTATTAAGAATTGGATTTGAAGATATGAAATTTGAAAAGATAATCCTTAAAGTATTTGATTTTAATTACAGCGCTATTAAATGTTATGAAAATGCAGGATTTACAAAAGAAAAATTATTAGAAAATATAAGTAAATCATCCACAGGCTATTGGAGTTTATACGAAATGGCTATTTTAAAAGATGAAAATGTCCAGTAAAATGAAAATTATCTATGATGAAGTTGGAGATGAAAATAACATATGTCAAAAGAAGCATTAACAATGAAATTATTAAAAGAAAAATTTGGTGTTTGTAAATTGGATAAAGATGAATTAATCCCTGAATGGATAAAGAATAGTCAATTCTATTCTATAACAAAAACAGCAGATGAATTATCTATTGTATGTTCTCAGGATAGTATTCCTGGGGAAGTAAAATGTGAAAAAGATTGGAGAATTCTAAAAGTTGAAGGGCCATTAGATTTTTCACTAATTGGAATCCTTTCATCAATCACTACAATATTGGCACAAAAGGAAATCAGTATATTTGCCATTTCCACATATGATACAGATTATATACTTGTGAAAAATAAAGATATTGATAATGCTATAAATGCATTATCTGATGAAAAGTACATAATAACATACTAAATATTAATATTAGGCAGAGAGTATTTCAAATAATAATTTATTCAATATGCTACAAATTTTAATTAGGAGAGATAAGAATTGCACGTACACATTTTCCCATGGTATATTATTCAATATTAACTTATATGGTTGGAGGAATTTTAGTATGAAAATTGTAGAAAAGAATCCTAATACACCTGAGGCTCAAGAATTAATGGATGAACTATCTGAGGCTTTAGAAGCTATAACAGGTGATAGTGGAAGAAATTCATTTAATACTAATGATGTTTGTGCTCCACGTGCTATATTTGTAATTGCATATGATGAAGATGGAAGAGCTATTGGTTGTGGGGCCATAAGGCCCATTAACGATAAAATTGCTGAAGTAAAAAGGATATATGCTAAAACAAAGGGTATAGGGATAGGGACTAAAATATTATACTATTTAGAAAAGCAAGCAAGAAAATTGAATTATTCCACTCTTTGGCTTGAAACGCGATTAATAAATCAATCAGCGGTAGCATTCTATGAAAAAAGAGGTTATCATTCTATACGAAACTATGGAAAATATGTTAACAATCCTAAAGCTGTGTGTTTTGAAAAGTATATAATTTAATTAAGAGGGGAAAGCAAATTATGGTAAGCTATAAATATTTATATATTAACAATGATTCTGGTTTATATAAAGAAGTGGTTGAAATGAGATATAGAATCTTCTTTAAGCCATTTAATTGCTCAATGGATATGGTGTTTGATAATTTAGAAGAAGAAAGTATACATTTAGTTTGTTGTGATAATAATATCGTAGCTGGATATGCAAGATTAAATATTATAGATAAAACTGCTCAAATATCACAAGTGGTCGTAAAGGAAGAGTATAGGAAAAAAGGTATAGGTTCTGAATTGATAAGGGAACTTACTGACAAATCAAGAGAGTCAGGAATGAAGAAGATAATATTAAATGCCAAAATAGAAATTGTTGATTTATACCGCAGTCTTGGTTATGAAGCAGTTGGACAAGAGTTTCCTTCAATTAAAACAGGATTGTCACATATAAAAATGGAGAAAACAATATGAATAACTTATTAAAAAATAGAATATTTAAACATTTTATATATTTTATTTTTCTCTGTACATCTATATATGGAATTGATTATTTTTTTAGGCCACAGCATAAGGATTTTATCAGAACTGCATCTATTTCTTTAGGAGTTACAGCAGGGATGTTCATTGTTTCAAGAAAAAAATTGTAATCTGTTTAGAATATGTTTTAGGAGCTTTAAAATGAATAAATAACTTATAATAATTAATGACACTATGGGGGGAGGGATGTAACCTGTAAAGAGTTAAATAAAAACTTTACAATTCAGTATGGCTTGATGGTGATTGGTGTTGGAAGATAAATAGTTTAAATTAGTTTTTTTAGGAGAAAGAATCATATATGAAAATTCGAAATGAGTATACTTGTCCACTAGAACTTACCCATGACATTATTAAGGGAAAATGGAAACCGATAATTTTGTGGAGGCTTCGTCTTGGAAAAATGTCTCTTTCTAAACTTGAAAAAGATATAAATGGAATTACACAAAAGATGTTATTAGAACAATTAAAAGAATTAATTGAATTTGAACTTGTTAATAAAATTACATATGAAGGGTACCCACTTAAAGTTGAATATTTTTTAACTGAGGATAGAGGAAAGAAAATGTTGAGAGCATTAACTATAATGCAGAATATTGGTATTGAATTTATGTTGACAAATGGAAATGAAAATATTTTAAAAGAAAAAGGAATTATAAAATAAGTACAAAGAAGCTGATGTAATTGGATACATACAAAAAAGTGGGTAATTTACTGAAAAAATATATTGTGATATGTTGGAAGTAGTTAATGTATTGTAATAAATATAATAATTGTAATCAAGGAGGTAATAATATGAAAGTAACAAGTTCAGGTATAATAAATGGTATTATTGAAGATAAATATGGAAAAAGAGGGACACAATTTAATAAAGCTAATATACCAACTTATTCATTGCCAATTAAAATTCAAAATTCACCTAAAGGCACAGTATCCTATGCACTTATTTTAGAAGATAAAGATGCCGTTCCTGTTTGTGGTTTTTCTTGGATTCACTGGATAGCTGCAAATATTACAAAAACAGAAATAGAAGAAAATGAAAGTATTTTAGGAAATGACTTTGTTCAAGGGGTAAATAGTTGGTGTGGAGCAATATCCAATGTAGATAAAAAGTTAGCTATAGGATATGGTGGTATGACACCACCTGATAAACCTCATATTTATGAACTGCATGTTTTTGCTTTGAATGATAAATTAGATTTGCAAGAAGGATTTTATATGAATGAACTATATAAAGCTATGAATGGCTATATTTTAGATCAAGCTACATTAAAAGGATGTTATGTAAATTAAAGTGAAATACTTTTAAAGTCTAGAGTTAAGTGTGTATACTATATTAAAGAGTAGTTTAAGTAATTTACAGCATAAAAAAACAGTAAAAAAGGAGAATCTCATATTATAATGGATTCTTCTCGTTTTTTTTATTTTTATAACTATAATATGATAAGCTACTACAGAAAATTAATGAATAAGCAATAGAAAACAAATTTTGTAATTATAAGAACTGTTTTGTTAGTATATAAGTGTAATAATCAATAATATTTATATAGTATTTCAATTGTTAGTTGATAATTTATGTAATGTATTATACTATTTATATATAAATTAATAAAATTTAATGATATAGAATATTAGATTGTTAACTTCTTGCTTCTGCAATTATGGTGGTATCATATATGGATATTTTTACACAAGGCGTGGATATGAGACAGCGGCACTTGGACATTCTTTTAGTGATTGGCTACCAATGATAATATTTATGAAGTAGGTTTATCAACAGCTCTTAGGTTTGTTAATAATATATAGAATGATTATGATTAATATGATATTTAGATATGTATTAAACTAAATTGAAGAGAGGATGTATTATGAAAGAAAGTTTACGAATGAACTATATATCTCTATTAATTTCTATTTTACTCACTTTTTTTATGGGACTTATGTATTTTTTACTTGGTAAATCAATGGATCGTCCAATGAGGATATGCTATGCAGTCATTGCTTTAGCGGTTTTTATACTTATTATTTTCAATATTGTTATGATTATAAGAAAATCGAATATAAAGATTTAATATATATGGAGGTTCTTTATGAATATTGTGGAATATAATGTTCCTAAGAGTAGGATACTTTTTATTGATAACATAAGATTGACTATGATTATTATAGTAGTTTTAGTTCATACAAGTGTAACATATAGTGGAATTGGTGGTTGGTATTATATTGAAAATAAATCAGTTGATACAGTATCAAAAATTATATTTGCAATATTTAATACTTTTTCACAGTCTTATTTTATGGGTTTTTTATTTTTAATAGCAGGTTATTTTATTCCTAAAGCTTATGATAAAAAAGGTGCAGGTAAATTTATTAAAGACAGAATTGTAAGACTTGGGCTACCAGTAATAATTTATATTTTTGTTATTCATCCATTTATTGAATATTTCATTATGGGAATTTTCATTGATAAACCGGTACAAGCATTTAATCAATACTATATTAATTACATTAAACCTTTTGGATTCTTAGGAAATACTGGTCCTCTATGGTTTGCTCTTGCCTTATTAATCTTTACTTTAATTTACGCTCTTGTAAGAAGGAACTTTAAGCAATCTATCAAATTAATAAAATATCCTAATCACCTTTCTATAATTTTAATAATACTATTAATATCTTTTTTGAATTTTGTAGTCAGAATCTTTCAACCTTTTGGAACTTCAATTATGAATATGCAATTATGCTTTTTCTCACAGTATATAATACTTTTCATTATTGGTATTCTAGCTTACAGAAACAATTGGTTTGCAAACTTACCATATGAATTCGGAGTTTTCTGGCTAAAGGTAAGCTTAGGGTTAGGCTTAGTACTTTGGTTATTAATAATGTTGTTTGCAGGTCCATTAGCTGGTAAAGAATATGTAATACTTGGTGGACTTTATTGGCAATCTGCAGTCTATGCATTTTGGGAACAGTTAGTTTGTGTAGGAATGTGTTTGGGCTTAATTGTAATATTTAGAGATAAGTTTAACTATCAAGGTAAAGTGCTAAAATTTCTTTCACAAAATGCTTTTAGCGTATATGTTTTTCATGCTCCAATATTAATAGTTATATCTTTATTATTAAGAAATATTTATTTATACCCGCTAATCAAATTTATTTTTGTAGCTTTAATAGTATTACCAATATCATTTAGTTTTAGTTATCTAATAAGAAGAGTTCCTGTTTTAAAAAAATTATTCTCATAAAAATATTCAGTATAAGTGTAATGCTTTGTGTGATAATGATATTTTTAGAATGAGTTATTAAATATTAATAACTATTTTTTTAAGGTAAAGATGGTAACCAAATGGATTTTGGACTTGTCACTCTAATTATAAATAAGATTAATATTGAAGGAGAATTCAATGCTTGGAAAAATAGGACTGATTATTTTAGCTGTCATACAAATTGTTGCAGCTATAACTATATTCTTTTCATCAAAACAAGATGAAATGTTTGGAATGAAGATGCTGACAAAAGAATTATCAATTTTTAGATATTTATTGTCAAGCTTATGGATTTCAGTAAGTGTAATATATATACTAGGTGCATTAAACACAGCATATTTTATGGGAGCAACCACATTGGGCATAGTGAATATTATTTTAGAGGTAATATCCTATTGGGCTGGATTTAGTAAAAATAGAAATATGATTAAATATTATCCGCCAATTGCAACTATTGTTATGGCAATACCATTGGTTTTGATGATTTTAAATTTTATGATTAAATGAAATTATATGATAGGCAAGCTATAAGGATATTTTAAATTCTAATAGTTATGGAGGAAAATATGTATAAAAAGGGAACTAAATCTTGGAGAATAGTAACAACCAGTGATTTATCATTAAATTTTGCTATTTTTACTGGATGCATATACGGTTTAATAGATGATGTCAATGGAATAAGTAATAATAGACTTTGGCCACCAAAATATTGGATAAATAAATTGGATAGCTCTTTAATGATTTTATTAAAAGAGCAGTGGAATAAATGGTTTAATAGCATGATTGAAGATAGGGGTAAAAAAGTTATTTTAAAGCAAAGTTTTGATTTAACAACCAATATGTTTAATCCACCTGTTTTTTCTGAGTTCCCATATTATGAATTAAGAGAGTGCTGCAAAAATGCATGGCAACCCTTTATAGAATGGTGGCAAATGACTGGTGGAGGCAGAAATGCACTTTCGTACTTTGAAAGATTAGATAATGAAAAAATATATGAATATATTAGTGAGTTTGAAAATATATCTCAGAGAAAAGTTAAACCATTTAACTTATACATAGATATGATATACACATATACAAGTGAAATTGTAGAAGTAAATAGTGAATATATTATTATTGTTCCAGATAGACCTTTGTATTTTGATAAGGATTGGTGGATGAATAAATTAAGTCAGATAGGTTAGAAAATGATAATGTACGTTTTTAAAATATAAATTAAATAAGATTAGGAAGATATATTATGAAAAGTATTTATAATATTGGAGATTTAGTGAAGGAATTAAAGATAAATAAAGAGACTATAAGATATTATGAAAAAATTGGATTGCTTTCTGACCCTAAAAAAGATAAAAATGGATATAGAATATATTCAAAAGAAGATATACAGAAAATTAGATTTATACTCATTGTCAAAAAATTTGGTTTTTCATTGAAGGAAATAAGCATGTTGCTTCCCAAGATATATGATGAAATATTGGAAGAGAATATGGAGAACATTAAAGCTATAGTTGAATATAAAATAAGTGAAATAGATAATAAAATAAATGAATTAGAAGAAACTAAAAGGTTACTTCAAAAAGTAAATGATAATATATTATCGCAGAATAGAGAATGTTGTAATGATATAGAAACCTATTTAAGAAAATAATTCTTGACTGTGTAGTATAGTACATGCTTTACAATACCATTAAAAGCTGATAATCTGCTTTTCGGCAAAATGAAAAGTGAATATAAAAAAGAGGTGGCATTATTATGGTAATAGAAAAGGATACTATACTGTATTTCTCGGGGACAGGCAACAGCTTACAAGTAGCAAAAGATATAAGGAGTGAGCTTGGAGAAATTGATTTATGTGGCATATCTTCACTCATAGATGAAAAAGAAATAAAAGTGAATGCAGGAATACTTGGAATAGTATTTCCAGTGTACTATGCACGTCTTCCATTAATAGTAGAAAGAATTGTAAAAAACCTAAAATTTAATAAAGGAACTTATATTTTTGCAGCAGCAACTCATGGTGGAGCCCCTGCAGAGGCATTGATTAAGTTGAAGGATATATTACAAAATAATGGAGGAGTACTTAATTCGGGTTTTTTAATTCATATGCCAGGAAATCATATTTTTGCCTATAATCCTAGTGCTGCGGGAAAATATGATAGAGTTTTTCAAAGAGAAAAAACAAAAGTTAAGGAAATATCAGATATTATAAGACAAGGAAAAGATTATAAATGTGAAGTAAGCAAATTAATTATTGATAGAATAATAGACAGGGTTTTTATCAAAATTACGGATAGAATAATGGATAGTCTCCATGTAAAAGATAAAAAGTTTTGGGTTAAAGATAATTGCAATGGGTGCAAAATATGTGAAAGAATTTGTCCGGTTAATAACATAGAATTCAATACAGACAATCCCATTTGGAAACATAATTGTGAGCAGTGTACAGCTTGCATTCAATATTGTCCTAATGAAGCTATTCAATGGGATAAGAAAACTATAAATAGAAGAAGGTATAGAAATCCTAATGTAGATATTAATGAGTTAATATAAAATAATACATTAAAGAAGAAGTTTCATATGATTGGAAGCTTCTTCTTTAATTTTGTTTACAATAGAATTTTTAAAATTTTAGTAGAATGTAATGACTTACATAAAATTTAATTATTAAGATATTTCAACATTATGTATATGTGATGGATATATTTATACTTTATTCTAATTATTAGTTGATAATTTATAATTTATCTTATACTATTTACATAGAAGACAATTGAAAATTTCAGCATATAGATTAAAAGATTAAAATAAATAAAAACTATAGGAGGTGAACGATATGGCTAACGCAATATGCCCTAAATGTGGAACGCTTAAAGAACTTGATATTATTGTAAATGAAACCGAAGAAATTGACTCTGATGAAAATATACTAAAGATTAAGACTAATAACTTCTATTGCTCTTCTTGTCATGTATTTGTAAAAAGTGAAAATATAAAATCAAAAAAATTATAGCTGTATAAAAAATAATATAGCTAACTATTATAATGAATTGAGGTGATTTTATGAATAAGATATTTATATTTATTTATGATGGAATGGCTGACTTTGAAATGACTCTTATTGCTCACATTTTAGGGACAGACTTAGGTAAGGAAATAGTTACTATTGCATATGAAAATCATATTATAAGAAGTTTATCTGGCTTGGAATATAAACCTAAAGCTTTAGTTAAAGATATTGTTGAAGCCGATGCGAATGGATTAATAATTCCTGGTGGGTGGAATGGTGAACTTAGACCAGAATTAATTGATTTGATTAAAAATATTAATTCAGGAGGAAAGCTTTTAGGTGCAATTTGTGGTGGACCATATTTTTTGGCAAAAGCTAATATTCTAAAGAATAGAAAATATACTACTTCAATGATTGAATGGACAGAGATGCATAAACAACAATATGGAGAAATTGATCCTTTCCCAAGAGAAAGCTTTGTTAATGAAAGAGTTGTAGTAGATGAAAATTTAATAACCTCTCAGGGAGTAGCTTTTATTGATTTTGCATGTGAAATATGTGATTGGTTTAAATTATTTAAAAGCAAAGATGAAAAAAATCAATTTTTAAAAACTCTAAAAGGTAATATCAACTAAGTATTATAAGTATACTTGTAAATTAATTTGTAAATTTCTTATTGGTGAAATTATATGGTGGAGGGGTTTATGAATACATTATATGTCTCTGATTTAGATGGAACACTATTGAATAGCAATTCTCAATTGTCAGAAGAAAGTAAAGAAATAATCAATACTTTAGTGAAGAAGGGTGTTAAATTTACCTACGCAACTGCTCGTTCCTTTTCATCTGCCTCCAAAATAATTGATGGATTACAATTATCTATTCCTGCCATAACCTATAATGGTGCTTTCTTTGTGGAAACTAATAATGGAAAAATTATATATTCAACTTCTTTTTCAGATGAACAGATAAAATATGTTTCAAGGATTTTTATAGAAAATAAAGTTTATCCCCTTGTTTATTCTTTATTAGAGGGCAAAGAAAGAGTTTCATGGATAAAAGGGAAGGAAAACGAAGGAATATTATACTATCTAAAATTAAGAAAAGGAGATAAAAGATTAAGATCTGTCACAGAGGAAATGGAATTGTATTCAGGTAATATATTTTATTTTACAGCCATCGGTGAAAAAAATAAATTGGAATTATTAAAAAGATATTTTGATGATAAATCTCAGTTTGTATGTACATTGCAGCAAGAGTTATATAGAGATAATGAATATTGGCTGGAAATTATGCCTCCAACTGCAACAAAAGCAATGGGCGTAAAAAGGCTAAAAGAACTTATGAATTTCGATAGAGTAATATGTTTTGGTGATGCAATTAATGATATTTCTATGTTTAAAATTGCAGATTTTGCCTATGCTGTTGCAAACGCCAATCCCCAATTAAAACAGATTTCAACTGGGATTATTGCTTCAAATGATGAGGATGGAGTTGCTAAATGGTTATTAGAGCATGTAATTTAAAATTAAAAGTGGCTAATCTTAAGAAATGAATTAAGTGTAAATTTTTATAATACATTGGAGATTGTGTGGAAAATATTTTATCTAGATCCTTGTAATTTGTTGACAAATATATCATATAAATTTATTCTGTTAACAGAAGGTATGAGAAGAACTTATAATTTTTTATTTAGTGAAAAAGGGTGAATTTTTATGGATATTAATAAAATTTTTGATATGGAAAGAGAAATTAAAGGAAGAACAATCCATTTAGACCATTTTCCAAAGAAAAATACAGCAATAGTTATAGTCGATATGGTGAAGGGCTTTGTAAATAAGGGTATACTTTCTTCACCGAGGATTATCTCTATTATAGATACCATTGTCAATTTAAACGAAATAAGTAATGGATATAAAAAGATATTTTTTCTAGATGAACATGAAGAAAATTCTGCTGAACTTACTACTTACGCAAAACATTGTATAAAGGGAACAGAAGAAAGTGAACTCATAGATGAATTAAATACAGACGCTATATTCAATAAAAATACAACTATGATTTCTAAAAATAGTACTAATGGATTTCATGCACCGGCTTTTAAAGTATGGCTTGAAAAGAATGAAGATATTATAGAAAACTATATAGTAATTGGGTGTGAAGCTGACATATGTGTAAGTCATTTTGCTACTACCCTTAAGACTTATTTTAATGAAAAAAATCTCAACAAGAGAATAATTGTGCCTATAAATGGGGTTGAAACCTTTGATTTTGGAACTCATGATGGAGATTTGATGAAAATTATTTCACTATGGGAAATGAAAGCAAATGGAATTGAAATTGTAGATAAGATATTATAAGAACCATTAATAAATATAATACCAATTGTAAATCAGCTATTTGAATAGAAAATTAAAACTTCCCAAGTTTCTAAAGAGCATTATAGCAGCAATTAAATAGAAAATAAATTAATTGGAGATTACTTTATGAAAAATAAAGATAAAAATAAAATAAAATTAACTAATGAGAAAAGAGAAGAGATGATTTCTGCAATAAAAGCTTATTTTTTTAATGAAAGAGAGGAAGAAATGGGTGATTTAGCCGCAAGTCTTATTTTAAATTTTATTATAGAAGAATTAGCTCAAGAATTTTATAATCAAGGAGTTTATGATTCCTACAAATACATGAATGACAGAATTGATGATTTATTATCAATTCAAAAATATTAACGTTGTTTTAATCCAGTAAATAAATTCAGAAGGACTAAAATATGATACATTATTCTAAAATAACAGATTATAATAACTATTATACTAATATCATTTTATAATAAATATATAATAGAATTTTATTAGTATATATGTTATTATATAAATAACATACGAATATCGTAATAAACGTATAACGTATATTATTTATTGAGAACTAAATTTTTCAATAAAAATAATAATATGTACTTTTAACAATATAATTTATAGGAGGAGATATTATTTGGACCAAAATACTTTATTGCATAAACTGATAGAAATATTAGAGTACAAAAATCTTTACCAGTTTGAAACATCTAATATTCAACCGCAGGACATGTATATTTTAGAAAGGATATATTTTAGAAAGAAATTAAAGGTTAAGGATATATCAAAGGAATACAACATACCAGCTTCAACGGCTACAGGCATTATAGATAGATTAGAGGATAAAAGGTATATTAAAAGAACTAGAGATAATGCAGATAGAAGAATTGTAGAACTTATTATAACTGAAGAGGGGTGTCAGGTAATACAGGATCATATCAATCAGGATAAAATATTTGCTGAAAATTTATTTAGTACATTGGAAGAAAATAAAAAAATAGTATTTAAACAGCTGCTGTCTGAATTGATTGATAATGTAAATAAAGAAGAGTTGTTTAAACAAAATCAATAATTAAAGAAGGTGCTCATATTGTCTTTAGTAGATTTTCAAAATGTGACATATGTTAATGATAATAAAATTATATTAAAAAATATATCAGTAAATGTTGATTCAGGAGATTTTATTTCTGTAGTAGGACCTTCAGGCAGCGGAAAAAGTACATTTTTAAAATTGTGTGCTCAGCTAATAAGTCCTACAGAAGGAGATATAGTTTATAAGAATAAATCCTATATGGAATATAGTCCCGTAGAGTGGAGAAAAAGTATAGGATACTGCTTTCAAAATCCTTATCTCTTTGGAGACACTGTAATGGATAATTTAAAATTTCCATATTCAATAAGAAGTAAAAAAATAGATCTAAAAAGGGTGGAAGAACTTTTTGCAATTTTTAACATTAAAAGCGATTGTCTAGATAATAAGGTAAAGAATCTTTCAGGAGGAGAAAAACAAAGAATAGCACTTATTAGAACTTTATTATTTAAACCAGAAATTCTTCTGTTAGATGAAGTCACTTCAGCTCTTGATGTGGACAACACTTTGATTGTGGAAAAAGTAATACAGTCTTTAAATGAGGAAGGTATTACAATTTTATGGATAACACATAATCCTGTACAAAGTAAGAAATATTCAAATAAAGTAATATCCATGGAAAATGGTGAAATAATGTCTTTGGAGGTTTTAAAATGAATAACGGAGCAGATATTAACATTTCTTCAATGCTAGTTTCGTCTCTACTTGTATTGATTTCTCTTTTTTTTGCCTATTTTCAAAAACTAAAGTTAGAAAAAGAAATAATTATAAGTGTAATTAGAGCTGTAATTCAGCTGGTTGCTGTTGGCTATTTACTTAACTACATATTTGGTTTTAAAAGTCCTATTTTTACTACGTTTTTATTGGTTTTTATGACATTTAATGCTGCTTATAATGCGGCGAAAAGGGGCAAAGGAGTAAAAAATGGAGTACTCATAGCCTTTATTTCAATATCTGTAGGAACCATTAGTACTCTAGTAATTCTTGTGCTTTCAGGAGTTATAAAATATGAGGCCTACCAGATAATACCTATAGGCGGAATGATTATAAGCAATGCAATGGTAGCTTTGGGATTGTCTTTTAAACAGATGAGTTCATCTTTTAAAAATAAACGTGAAGAGGTGGAGACAAAACTTTCACTAGGGGCAGATGTTTTACCATCATCTATAGAAATAATAAGAGATTCTGTTAAAACTGGAATGCTTCCCACAATCGACTCCACAAAGACATTAGGAATTGTATCTCTACCGGGTATGATGACCGGACTGATTTTGGCTGGTACTTCACCAGTTAATGCTATTAAATATCAAATAATAGTTGCCTTCATGCTTCTTTCTACTACAGCTATATCCTCATTTATAGCCTGTTATATGTGTTATAAGAATTTTTTTAATAAACGAAAACAACTAATTTAGGAAAAAATTATATATTCTTTATATATTTACAAATTCATAACTTGACAATAGGAATTATTTATCATAGTATATAAATTGATAAATACGTATTGGTTTAGTAGGGTGATTTTAGATGAATTTACAGGATATGGATCGCTTTAGCTTGATTAAACAAATTGAAGAGCTAAAAAAAGAAAATGAAAAGTTGAAAAGAGAAAATGAAAAATTAATAAAAAGTCTTGAGAATAATGCCGTTGATTTTAATATAAAAGCTAAAGAGGCAATACAGAGGAAAAAGGAAGAAAAAATTGAGAGATATAAGCAGAAAATTTCTGAAATAGTTAAGAAAAGAAAAGATATAAATACTAAAGAGCTTATAAATGTGTTAGAAATAAATAATAAAACTTTTTATAATTTAAAGTTGAATGATTTTTTTAATGATGGAGCAGGTATATAAAAATATTAAGGCATATGAAAATAAATAATAAGTCAAAGATGCGACGGATATTTTGAATCATACAAGGAAACAGGTTCCGAAGATAGTGAGCTATCTGAGGGTTCTGTTGACGCAGTAGGATTCAAAATAGACTAGCATACTGACTAGTTATTTATTTGAATGTGCCTTAAAGTTAAGATGAGGAATGTTGATAGTTATTAAAGTTTAAATTCAGCATTCCTCATTTTTGGTTAGATAAAAAATCAAAATTGATATTACAAAGTGTATGTATTAGGAGGTGCATATGTGAACATTATTTTTAGATTTTCTCTAAAAAGTATTAAAGAAAAAAAGTTTAGGACCTTTCTTATTTTATTCGCAATTGCTGTATCATCAGCATTATTTTTTGCTTCCAGTGCCATATCTGGTACCATAGAAAAAATTTATGTAAATAAATTGAGCAGTTCCTATGGTAATTCAAATGTTATAATTCATTCTGGAGACAAATCACCTTCCAAATATTTTTATATGAATAAGATACAAAAAGAAAACGATAAGATAGATTATGCTATTGGATCAATTAGTGAAATAGGTTTATATAAAATTAATAAAGATGAAACAGTCAGCTTTAATTTACGTGGCTTTAATTTTAATGAATTACAATTGATGAATCCCATTTCTTTTATGGAGAGCAGCAATGATAAGAATTTTAGCGGGAAAAAAATCATAATAAGTAAATTTACATCACAAAAATATAATAAGAATGTGGGAGATTCAATTGAACTGGAAATAAATGGCGCAAAATATAAGTTTACAGTGTGGAGAATAGCTGGTCAAACAGGATTCTTTTCTAATGATGGAAAATCTGTATCTGGTATAGTTCCTTTGGAAGCTTTAAATTCTATAATGAGTGTTAAGGGTATGGTATCTGTTGTATATATAAAATCCAAGGATTCAATTAAAAAGGAAGAAATTATTCAGGATTTAAAGCCTGTATATAAAGATTATGAAGTTGAGAGTGCTATAAATGATGATGATTTAAAGCAGCAAGTAAGCAGTTTTACCACACCATTTATGATGATGACTATTGTAGTGCTCTGTATGAGTATGTTTATAACTTATACAGCCTTTAAGGTAATTGCTATGGAAAAATTACCGGCAATAGGAACCTTCAGGAGTATAGGTGCCACCAAAAGAATGACGGATCTAATATTAATTATAGAAAGCTTATGTTATGGTGTGATTGGTGGAATAATAGGCTGCGGCTTAGGTATAGGAATATTATATATAATGACCTGGATTACTACACCGGATTGGATGAAAGGCAATTCAATACAAATCCATTTTTCAATTTTACAGCTTTTAATTGCATTTGTTTTAGCCGTTTTTATTTCATTTATCAGTGCAATACTGCCTATAATCATGATATCAAAACTTCCAGTTAAGGATATTGTATTAAATGAAGTCGAAAAAGAAAATAAAAAAAATAAACTTTGGAAATTAATTTTAGGTATTATATTATTAGGTATTTCTTTTGGGCTTCCTAATATAGCACCAAAAAGTTTTGCACTGTACATAGATGGACTTTGTATGGTACTAGCTGTTTCTTCCGTTGTAGTTCTGGTACCATTTATAACTAATATATTTATTAAAATTTTTGAAAAGGTATATATTTTTACTTTTGGAAATGAGGGTGTATTAGCAGCTAAAAATTTGAGGGAAAACAAGAGCCTTTTAAATAATATTTCACTTTTAGCTATAGGAATATCTGCATTACTTATGATAAATACCGTGAGCTATAGTGTAGGAGTAGAGGTTCTAGATGCTTACGCAAAATTTAATGTAGATATTGAAATGTGGGGTAATATGCTGGATAAAAATACGGAGAGGCTGGTTCAAAATGTAGATGGAGTTAGTGATACTTATGGAGTCTATAGTTCTAGTGTAAAAGTTGCTGATTCAAATAGAACCATTGATTCTGTGGAAGGTGTGGCTACAAATAAGTATCTGCAATTTTATGATCAAAGATTGGGAGACAATCCAGATGAGATTTTTCAAAAGCTAAATGAAGATAGAAATATATTGTTAACAGATTCACTACTTTCAAGATTGGGCTTAAAGATAGGAGATTATATTGCCTTGGAAATGGGAAAAAATGAGAAGCAATATAAGATAATTGGAGCATTCAATTCAGTAATGTATAATGGAAACTATGCACTTGTAGGAGAAAAATATATAAAGAATGATATGGGAATTAAATATTATTCCGCAATATATGTAAAGACAAATAAGAATCCACAGATTGTATTAGATAATATTAAAAATAAGCTGCAGACTATAAGATTATCTCTTATGACAAAAGAGGAGATGGAAACTGAAAATAGAAAAAGCAATGAGCAAATGTTTAATGTCCTCAATGCTTTTTCTATAATGGCATTGGTAATAGGTATATTTGGTGTATTGAATAACCTTCTCATTAGCTTTATGGAGAGAAAAAGATTCCTGGCAATATTTCGTTCCGTAGGTATGAGTAAATTACAGACTATTAAAGTGATATTTATAGAATCATTAAGTGGAGGTATTGTGGGAGGAACGGTAGGCATTTTTGCGGGAAGTCTAATGATTAAAATTGTACCTAAAGTCAGTGAAGCTATGAATCTTCCACTTGAAATAAATTATTTATGGACTTTATTTGTTTATGCTTTTATAGGTGGAATAATTATTAATGTGGCAGCATCCATAATACCAGCTTTTAAATCTTCTAAACTGAATATTATTGAGGCTATTAAATATGAATAAATGTGTGTAAAAATTATAATTAGTATTTAAGTTAATAATAAAGAATTTTGTGAAATTATACTTTATTAACAATTAAAGGGCAAGCAATTGGTAAACAGAATTCTTAGCATCAGGTGGAGTTTTTTATTCCAACTGATGATTAGGAGTCGTTATCCAGGGATGTAGCCACTCTTTATTCCAACTTCGAAGAATATGGGAATATTAGAGTGGGTAGTCATCGGATAAATGTTTAAAATTGCTTGCCTACTTACAGAATTAAAAATCCTTTTACAATTTTTATTGGTAATAGTTTTCCTCAAATATTTTTTTTATTTCAGATAAATCTTTAGTAAATCCAAGAGCTACTATCAGCTTTATTCTGGCTTTTTGTCCATTAAGATTATCGCCTAGTATTACACCTCTTTTAGTGAGATCTCTTCCCGCACCTTCATAACCATAGTTGTCATAAACTTTTCCAGATATGCATCTGGAAACTAGAACAACAGGTATATTTTTATTTAGAGCATACTGAACGCCGGAAACCATATCAGGAGGAATATTTCCTCTACCCATACCTTCTAGGATAATACCTTTTGTTCCAGAGTCTACACAGAATTTTAGAATACTATCGTTCATGCCACAAGCACATTTTATAAGATCTACTCTGGTTTCAACTTCTGTTGATGGTATATATTGGCGCTTTGCGTAGTTTAGATAAAAATAAGGTTTACTGTTGTCTATAAATCCTATAGGACCAAAATCCAAGCTCTTGAAGGTATCTAAAGATGATGTATTTGTTTTTGTTACCTGAGAAGCGCAGTGAATTTCACCATTCATTACTACTAACACTCCTCTATTTTTTGAATCTTCACATATAGCAGTATGAACAGCATTTATGAGATTCAAGGGACCATCCCATTCAAGTTCTGAACTATTTCGCATAGAACCTAAAAAGATTACAGGCTTTGAACTATTGTAGGTAAGATCTACAAAATAAGCAGTTTCTTCTAGAGAATCTGTTCCATGAGTAACCACGATACCATCATAATCCTTAGATTTATCTCTTATTATTTTTAACAATTCCAGCATTTTTTCTGGTGTCATATGTGGACTGGGTACAGTGCCGAAATCCATACAATGAATATTGGCTATGCTTTCTATTCCTGGCGTTAGATTCAATATATCTTCACTACATAGCGATGGTACAGCTGCATTAGTGTTTTTATCTGTTTTCATTGATATTGTGCCACCAGTAAATATAATAATAATGTTTTTCATTTTTAATGCTCCTTGTATATAATTATTAAATAGAATTTATGAGTATAATTGTTATTAATATCTATTCGGACAAGCTATTTAAACTATTCCTATTTTAACATAATCTTTTGCTGAGGTATATGTGAAAAATAATTTAATATGAAATGTAAATGTTTTAATTTTATAAATTTAATAAAAAATACAATGAATATGCCAGCGTGATTAATAAATTGATAATAGTGTCCATTATTGCACAAAAAGCAGCAGAACATTGTAAACGTTTTTCGAATATGCACGTTTATATGATAAATTATTAACTTTGTAAAAATAAACTTAAATAAGCAATAAAATAATAATTATTTAATCAAAAATTAACAAAATAATGTTTTTTTAATTACAAATGTGGTATTATAGAATAAAGAAAAAAATATTTAACTGTTATATAACGGGATAAAATATTAATTGATAAATTTAAAGATAGTTGGTGGAATATTATGAATAAAGTAGAACAAGCCATAGGAAAATTTAGCAGAGGGGTTAATTGCGCTCAAAGTGTATTGTTAACCTATTGTAATGAATTGAATTTAGATATGGATTCACTTTTAAAACTTGGTAATGGTTTAGAAAACGTATTATGCGGGGATGAAGTTTGTGGAGCTGTAACTGGTGCAATGATGGTTTTGGATCTTAAATATGGAACCAATGAAATTGAGAATAAGCTATCAAAGGAAAAAGCACAGCAAATGATAGAGATTTTTAGTGAAAAATTTAAAAATATGAATTGTTCAATGCTATGTAAGGATCTAATTGGATGTAACTTAAAGCAAAAAGGTATGATAGGTTATGCTAGAGAAAAGGGCGTATTTAAAGATGTGTGTCCCAAGCTAATAAAAGATGCCATTAATATTATAGAAGAACTTCAGTGTAGTGTACAAGAGGTAGTTTAATAATGAAGGAAAGAAAAGTTATATTTCACATTGATGAATTAAATAAATGGAAATTACTTTTAGGAAATATTAATAATTTGATAAATGCTCTTCAAAATGAAATTTATAATATCGAAGTAGTAGCTAATGCAGAAGCTGTAAAATTATATGATTTTAATAATAATTTTTCTTCTGAAGAGTTCCATGTTATGGAGGATTTAAGCCATAAAAAGGTTAAATTTGTAGCTTGTAATAATGCATTAAAGAGTTATGGTATACAAAGAGAAAATCTAATGGCGTTTGTTCTGGTAGTACCAGCAGGTATTTTAGAACTTATAGATAAGCAAAAAGAAGGATATGCATATATTAAGCCTTAGACTTCATAATATTAGTACCTTTATATTATTTTCACGTCTATTTTAAATTAGGATGATCTTATGATATTAAAATTTATTTATGCAGGAAAAGAGATAGAGTTTGAAGTGGTGTTTAGTAAGCGAAAAACTATGGAGATATCCATAGCACCTTCCAGAGAAATTAAAGTACGGGCACCTTTGGGGATTCCAAAAGCTGTAATAAGAGAACGAGTAATGGAAAAAGCACCTTGGATTGTTAAAAAGCTCTATCAGTTTAGAAATGTTAAGAATGAACCTTTAATTAGGGAATTTATTAATGGTGAAGTGGTTATGTATTTGGGAGTAGATTATCAGCTGCAGATAGACATAAAATCTCATATTAATAAAGCTAAAGTTAATTTACTTAATGATAAAATTGTAGTTACTATCAATAATGAAAATAAAGAAAATATAAGAAAAACTATGGAATTATGGTATAGAGAAAAGGTAAAGGAAGAAATAGATAAAAGAATAAATTTTTATCAAAAATTTTTTATTATGACTCCATCTGAAGTTAAGGTAAAAGAACAAAAGAAAAGATGGGGGAGTTGTACTTATAAAGATGCTCTACTGTTTAACTGGCGCTGTGTTATGGCAAAATCAGAGGTGCTTGATTACATAGTTGTTCATGAAATGTGTCATATGGTTCACAAAAATCACTCTAAGGAGTACTGGAAATTAGTAGCTTTTATTTTACCGGACTATAGACAAAGAGAACAGTGGCTTAAAAATAACGGATATAAATTCTTCATAATTGCTCCATAATTTAATTTTATAATTTAATTATAGAAAATTAAAAGGAGGAGGATATTATGTTTGGTTGTGGTTACGGTTATGGTAATGGATTCATAGGCTGGGGAGGCCCATATCTTATAATATTTATGATAATACGACTTCTAATAATTATAGGAATAGTTGTTGCGGCAGTAAAATTATTTAAGGGCTATTTTAAGGTGAATAGCAATGCAATTAAAACTCTTGATAACATGTATGCTAAAGGAGAAATTACCGAAGAAGAATATAAAAAGAGAAAAGAATTTATCAAAAATAACTAGAGATCACTCTCTAGTTATTTTTGATATAATAATCCTATGAAGTAACGAATTGCGTATTGAGGTGTTTGAAAAATGAATGATACTATTAATATACTTGTAGTTGATGATGAATATACAATACTAGAAGTAATTAAAGCTTATTTAGAAAAGGATAATTTTAAAGTATATACAGCTGCTGATGGTGAAGAAGCAATTGAAATTTTTAAAAAGGAGAATATTAAACTCATTGTATTGGATTTAATGCTTCCCAAAATTTCTGGAGAAGAAGTTTGTAGGAGGATAAGAACAATATCTGATGTTCCCATTATTATGCTTACTGCTAAAATAGAGGAAGATGATAAAATTGAAGGTTTAGCAATGGGAGCAGATGATTACCTTACAAAACCTTTTAGTGTAAGAGAGCTTGTGGGAAGAATAAGAGCGCTTCTTAGAAGAGCTTATAGAGATGATAATCCACTTGCAGATTATCTTGTATTTAATGATGGTGATTTGGAAATAGATGTGAGAAAAATGAAAGTTAAAAAGAAAAGTAAAGAAATAGATATTACTCCCTATGAATTCAAAGTATTGGTGGCACTACTTACGAATCCTGGCCAGGTGTTTACAAGAGAGCAGTTAGTTAAAAAAGCCTTTGGAATTGAATATGAAGGATTTGATAGAACTGTGGACAGCTATATAAAGAATGTAAGACATAAAATTGAAGATGATGCAAAGAATCCTAAATATATAAGTACGGTTTATGGAGTAGGCTATAAATTTACAGGCTCAAAGTCTTAATAATATCTTAGTTGATATAGGAGGTCATGGTGGTGAAAATAACACTTGGTAAAAAATTATCTTTAGGTTTTTTAATTGCTCTTATTGGCTCTTTAGTTATTACTAGTATTATTTCAAATTTAAGAATTTCTAATGAATTTAGTAAATATTTAGTAGATGAACATAATACAAAGATAAATGAAATAGTTAAATTTATCGAAGATTCCTATAATAAAGATAATGGGTTTTCAAGTGATAGCCAGGAAACAATGGTCAGAAATTCAAATATGAATGAATTATATATTGAAGTAAGAGATAATTCAGGTAATATTATATTTTCTTCTGGGAATTCATATATGCAGCATAAAAATATGATGAATTCAATGATGGGCGGAGGAAAAAGCAGTATGATGGGGGGGTTATCCAATATTAATTCTGGAGAATACAAAGAAGAAAAACATGAACTGAATAAGGATAATAGTGTAGTTGGGACAATAATCATTGGCTATTATGGCAGTTCTTATTTTTCTTCCAATTCATTAACCTTTATAAATAATCTTAATCAATCTTTTATAATATCTTTTTTTATAACACTAATTTTTGGATTATTAATAAGTTTCCTTTTATCAAGGCAGATTGCATCTCCACTTGAAAAGATAACTAAGGTTGCTTCTGACATGAGGAGAGGGAATCTATCAGTTCGTTCTAATATAAAATCCAATACGAAGGAAATAGAAGAATTGGCTTCTTCAATAAACTATCTTGCAGAAACATTACAGAATCAAGAGGAGCTTAGGAAAAGACTCACTTCTGATATGGCTCATGAAATAAGGACTCCACTTACTACATTAAAAACTCATGTGGAAGCTTTGATTGACGGCATATGGGAACCATCAAAAGAAAGGTTTCAAGTATTTTATGAAGAATTAGATAGACTTTCAAAATTAGTAAATAATCTTAGAAATATATCAAAACTTGAGCAAGCAGGTATAACCCTGAATAAAAGTAAATTTAATTTATCTTCTGAAATTATAAATATTGTAGATACTTTTAAACCTATATTTATGAGGAAAAACTGTTTGATTATCACTGAAATTACAGAAAACATAATTGTATATATGGATAAAGATAATTTAAAACAAATATTGCACAATCTTCTTTCAAATGCAAATAACTATCTTGAAATTAATGGTAGAGTAAAAGTAGCTTTATTTCAAAAAAAAGACCATATTATAATAGAGGTAGAAGACAATGGCATAGGCATTTCTGAAAAAGATTTACCATATATATTTGAGAGATTCTATAGAAGTGATATATCAAGAGCTAAAAATACCGGTGGATCAGGACTTGGACTTACCATAACTAAAAGTTTAGTAGAAGCTAATGGAGGAAAAATTCAGGTTGAAAGTAAAATGGGGGAAGGTACTATATTTAGAGTAAAATTTCCTAAAATTATATGTGTGTAATATTAATTTGCCTAAATTTTATCCCTAACTTGACATAGGGGTATTTCAAAATTATATAGATAAATCAAATTGTTTTATCTAGTTATAACAAATAACACCTGAATTAATTAGTATGAACGTTAATTCAAGTGTTATTTGTTACTATACAACCATTTTTATTTATACTGTGTATGATTTCTTTCAAATTCATTAGCACAATTTTTACTACAAAAATAATATGTGGTACCATTTATTTCTCTTGAGATGGCATCTTTCTTTGATACATTCATACAGCACACAGGATCTTTAGCAGTATCTATACTTATATTTGTTGAATTTTCTATATATCCACCATTGTGTTCATTAGGTTTTTGGTGATCCATGTGTTCGTTTCCACAGCACCCACCATCATGAGAATCATTGTGCTCGTTGTGACTTCCATGTCCACCGCCACAGCAGCCTCCGCCGCGAAACATCATGTATGCCATTACTGCTATAATTAAAATATACCACCAGTTATCTGTTAAGAATTTCATCACAAACGCCTCTTCTCAATATTAAAGCATATTAAAATTTGCTTATATTTTTATTATTTGTATACAGTATAGAATAGAATTATGTAGATAGAATGAAGAAATGTACTGACAAGTAAATGCAACGTATTATGGAAGTATATTATAAATTCTTCATAATTTCTTTATAAAAATAATATATAATTCGTTTAAAGACCGATTATTAGATAATAAATAATATTATTTATGGAGGGGTTAACTTGAATAAAAAAGGAAATATATTGATTATAGTCGTGATTGCTGCTATAACGATTACAGGTTATTATTTAATTTTGAGTTTTAGAAATAATAACTATAACAAAAATAAATCAGATCAGACTGGGGCTATGATGAATAGTAATATGGAAGAGCAACAAGACCCTATGAATTCAAGTAGTGCAAATAAAGGCGGTTTGAAGCAAAGCACAATGCTGCCAATACCAAAAGTTTTGGAAGATACGAATCCTGACCCTAATGTAGCAGACTTTACATTAAATGCTCAGGAAGGAACTACTTCTTTTTTTAATGGAAAAGAAACAAATACCTATGGGTATAATGGAAATTATCTAGGACCAGTTATTCGTGTAAATAGAGGAGAAGAAGTAAACATCAATGTAAATAATAAATTGAAGGAATCAACTACTGTGCATTGGCATGGATTAAATGTTAATGGAGACATAGATGGTGGACCTCATCAGCCAATTGCAGCTGGTAGCCAATGGAATGTTAAGTTTAATGTTGATCAACCAGCTGCAACTTTATGGTTTCATCCTCATGTGGATAAGAAAACAAGTATACAGGTATACAAAGGGTTAGCAGGGCTTATATATGTAGATGATGAAGTGTCCAATAAATTAAATATACCTAAAGATTATGGAGTAAATGACATTCCTCTAGTCATTCAAGATAAGACCTTTGATGACAATGGAAATATATTTTATTCTCAAAGAAAGTCAGTGGACGGTGCTCTGGGAGATACTATTTTAGTAAATGGAGCAGTACAACCATATTTAGATGTAAAGAAAATAAAGATGAGATTTAGGATTGTAAATGGATCTAATGCCAGAGTTTATAATTTACAACTAAGTAATGGTGGAGATTTTACGCAAATTGCATCAGATGGTGGGTTTTTAGCAGCTCCAGTTAAATTAAATAAATTAGAATTAGGCCCAGGAGAAAGGGCAGAGATTATAGTGGATTTTTCTAAATACAAGGATGGAAGTACAGTAACATTATCTGGTGGTAAATTTGATATAATGACTTTTAATGTAAAAGGCGACGGGAATGATAATACAATTATTCCTGAAAAGTTAACTGAAATCGAAAAACTTTCACAGGAATCTGTGTCTGCAACAAGAAAGCTTGATCTTCAGGGCATGGGAAATATGGTTGCAATCAATGGCAAGAAATTTGATATGAATAGGACTGATGCAAGAGTAAAGCTTAATGATACTGAAATATGGGAAATCAATAATATTGAAGATATGATGGGTAGTATGAATCATCCCTTACACATTCATGGAGTTCAATTTCAAATACTATCACGTAATGGAAAGCAACCTCCCGAAAGTGAGAGAGGATGGAAAGACACAGTATTAATTCATTCAGGAGAAAAAGTTCGTATTATAATGAAATTCACTAAAAAAGGAGTCTTCATGTATCACTGTCATATTTTAGAGCATGAAGATGGAGGAATGATGGGTCAGTTTGAAGTACAATAATAAAAATTAATGAAGTATATCTCTATTTATATAAAAAGTTAGTATATCAAGTATCACAAATTAGATATACTAACTTTTTTATGTGAAAAAATAATGTAAGAAAAAATAACTGGAACAAAAGTAGATAACCAAAATCTTCGATTTTGTGCGAATCACTTTCACAGAGTGCAGGTAGATAGAGTAGATTTAAATTATATTACTAGATATATTAAGAAAAGGTTATATTAGTAACAGATATTATAACAAAAAAGTATATAAAACTTTGTTGTTTGAGAATTCTAATTAATATTTAATTGTTTTCTAATTTAATTTTAATTTTGATAAGAGATAATTACTAGGAAGATAAGTAATCTATATTATACAAAAATATTACTAAAAGTAGCTTATTCTTATAAATCAGAGATTGAATAACAAGGGGCACAGAAGGAGGAGTGGATAAATAGTAATAGAATTTCCATAAGATAAAAGAATATTGTAAAAAATCAAGAGATTAAATGAAGAAAGGAATACAGAAATGAATATGAAAATTTTTCGATTAATAAATAATTTAGCAAACAAAGATATGTTACTGGATAAAATAATGATATTTTTTTCAAAAAATGGGATTTACATGTTTGCGGGAATACTTGTGCTATTATTTTTATTAGGTATTTTTAAAAAGGATAAAAAAATTCGTTGTGCAGCTGTTAATACAGCTTTATTTACAAGTATTAATTTAGTATTAGCTTATTTTATTGGAATTTTATATTATACTGATAGACCATTTGTTAATAATAAAGTTAATTTACTTTATCCTCATGTTAAGGATGCATCCTTCCCAAGTGACCATGCTACTGCAACAATGAGCATTTCATTAGGTATAAACAAATATAATAAAGTTCTTGGAATAATATTAGGATTTTTATCAATTATAATAGGATTTTCAAGGATATATGTGGGTCACCACTCTCCTTTTGATATAGTCGGTTCATATATAATAGTATTTATTATGAGTTACATATATCATGCTAAATTAAGCAATAAAATTAACAAAATATATGATAAAATTGAAAGTGTGATTGCAGCTAAGTTAGAATTCACTTCGCTATATAAATAGGCATAATAATATTTAATTAATATGCTCTGTTTTAATAATTATTAATCAGTTTTAATCTTCAAGTTATCAGTATTAGATTAACAAAATCTGTCAATGATTTAGAGAGTTACCTATGCTGAAAGGAAGTATTATTATGAAAAAAAGTAAAATCAATATATTTTTAATTATAGGTATAATAGTGTTGATATTAGGATTTATCGGAGGTACCATCAATAATTTCAGGATACAGGAAAATTATACTGAGATACCTCTAAATTTTTCTTCATCAAATTCTGTATCTTCTTATGATTGGAATGGTACAAATGTGACTATAAAGGGCGGATTTGTTAAAGGAAAAGTGGTGGAAAACAAAGCAGAAAATCTAATCCTTAGAAGTCTTTCTCCAACACCGCAAATAAGAATTAGAGGAAATCCAAAAACCTCCGGAACTTATCTAATTAGATTAGAAAACATAAATCCAATAGACACGACTTTCTCAAACTTGGATAAAGACGCAATGAAGATATCAGATCCACATACATTGTTGTTGAGTATTAATTTAAAGCCAGGTGAAAACAAAATTATAGATGTTTCTCCCAAAGATAATACTCAAGGATTTGAATTTGTAATGCTTGGTGATAATAGAGATGGTTATGATACATTTTCAAATATAATTGATCAAATAAATGCTATAAATCCAGTTTTTACAGTTGATGATGGTGATTTAGTGTATGGGGGAGAGCCACATAAGTACAGGTTATTTAATGAGACAGTTTCAAAATTCAAGGGTCCACTTTACACTACACTTGGAAATCATGATATTAGAGAAAATGGAAGGCCCACCTATACAAAGCTATTTGGTCCACCCTATTATTCTTTTGAATACAAGAATGCACATTTTGTATTCTTAGATAGCTCACGGGGGTGGGCAGAAAAAACAGCAATTCCTGAAGAACAATATGTATGGCTGGAAAATGATCTTAAGAATGCCCAAGGAAAGATGATATTTGTTTTTACACATGTACCACCCAGAGATCCAAGATCGGCAAAAAAACCTAACAATATACCTAATGTTTCAGAGGACGAAAAACCGGGGTTGATCGAGCGATTAGCCAATAATTATAGTGAATATAAGAGTTTAAATCATGGTTTCCCGGATAGTAACGAAGCAACGAGATTTGAAAACTTAATGACTAAATATAAGGTAAACACTGTTTTTGCTTCACATATACATAGCTATCTTAGTTATGCTAAGAATGATGTCAGATATGTAATAAGTGGGGGAGCAGGTGCTGAACTGCTGACTACTGACAGTTATTATCATTACTTGAGGGTAAAAGTAACGGATAAGGATACTTATCTTGAAGCTGTAGAGTTGCCATCTCCCACAAATAGAATTCAAGATAGGTATATTGCTGCAGTCCAGCTGTTTGCACGGGCAATTTATAAAGAATATAAGACATCTGTGTTAGGCATTGCCATTATTACAATCATCGTATTATTGTGGTTATTATGGAATAGTTGTAATAAATGGAAAAAATACATTTTGCTGTGGGCTAAACTTCTAGTTGATATATTTAATTTTTCGGTAGAAAAGTATAGGGAACTGAAAAAGAAGTATATTGATAAGATTTAGAGGGTTAGTAATTAAGAGTCTATAATCTTTAACTTGAATTTTTTTTGTAACGAATATTACATTGTGATAAGATTTATTATGTAGAGAACATTATATAGGTGAGAAAAGTGGCATTAAAAAATGATTGGTAATAAATTATAATCTTCCTACAAATAATATTTAATTTATAAATTTGGGGGGAATAGATGTGGAGGCTAATAATGAGAAGCATAGAAATGTCTTGGGACTGGAAAAAAATATATTTTTTTCGGGTATAACCAGCTTTTTAACTGATACAACGACAAAAATGATATACGCTATTATGCCACTTTTTTTAATGTCCATAGGTGCATCAAAGACAGAAGTGTCTCTTATTGAAGGAATTGCAGAAAGTACAGCATCGGTTATAAAAGCTTTGTCAGGCTGGTGGAGTGATAAAATTGGGAAAAACAAACCTTTTATGGTCATTGGCTATGCATTTACAGCTATTTTATCACCATTATTTTCAATAGTAACTTCGCCTTTACAAGTTCTAATAATCAGATTTAGTGAAAGACTTGGAAAGGGAATAAGAACAGCACCTAGAGACAGTCTTATAGCTGGATCATCAGGTGAGAACACTAAAGGTAGAAGCTTTGGATTCCATAAGGCTATGGATAACAGTGGAGCCATAGTGGGACCACTTTTGGCTTTTGCGGTCTTATCAATGTTTCATGGAGATTACCGTAAGGTATTCCTACTTTCAGCAATACCGGGTTTTTTAGGAGTTGTAGCTGTAGTTTTCTTTGTTAAGGAGGGTAAAAAGAGCAAAGCCAAACTTCCTGAGAAAATTGCTTTTAAGGATTTTTCAATTAAATATTATGTATTTCTAGGAATTGCTTTCATATTTACTCTGGGTAATTCAACTGATGCACTGCTATTGATAAAGGCTAATGACATCGGTATACAGGCATTGTTTATACCTCTTATATATTTGATATTCAACTCAGTTTCTGTAGTTTTGGCTGTTCCTGCTGGTATACTTTCTGATAGGGTCGGTCGGGAAAAACTTATTATTTTTGGATATTTACTATATTCCATAATATACTTTGGTTTCGGATGGACAAACAATAAAGTTGTAGTAATTCTACTTTTTGCATTATACGGACTTTACAGTGCAACAACGGATGGTGTGCAAAAGGCACTGGTTTCTGATCTCATAAATAAGGACAAGATGGGTACTGGACTTGGAATATATAATTCAATTATTGGCATCACATTACTTCCTGCTAGTGTTATAGCTGGCGTGCTATATGATAAGGTGAATTATAGTGCTTCTTTTTACTTTGGTTCAACAATGGCATTAATTGCTACAATATTAATGCTTGGATTTTATAAAAAAAGAATTATAGTGTGTTAAATATAGTTAAAAGATAGTTCAACATTTTCGTATATTCTGAATTTTATGGGGGATAGAAATGAATGTAAATGAAATAAGAAATACAAAAATATTAATATATGGTTCAGGAGCAATTGGAAGTATTTTTGGAGGTAAATTAGCTCTTGCAGGTGTTCATATTACTATGTTAGCAAGAGGGAATCGTTTTGAAGAACTAAAAAATGAAGGCATAATACTAAAAAATGCAATCAACGGAAAAGTGGAAAAGATAAAAGTTCCTATTATTCATACTCTTAAAGAAAATGATATATATGATTATATTATTATTGTAGTGCAAAATACACAGATAGATAGCATATTACCAATATTATCAAAAAATAAAAGTTCAAATATGGTTTTTGTAGTAAATAACCCTTGTGGTTATCAAAAGTATATTGATTCAGTTGGGTATGATAGGGTAATGATAGGTTTTCCCTCTGCGGGTGGAGAAAGAAAAGATGGAATTGTTTCATATTTTATTGGCAAAGGACCAGCCAAATTATTTCAAGCTACAACCTTTGGTGAAGTAAATGGTAAAAAAACGGAGAGACTTAAAAAATTGTTGCAAGTTTTCAAAAGTGCAGGATTTTCACCGAGCCAAAACAACAATATGATGGATTGGCAAAAAACTCATGTTGCAGTTATAGTCCCAATAGGCAAAGCATTATACAAGTTTAATTCAAATAACTATGAGTTAGCTAAATCACCTGAAACACTTAAAAAAATGATACTGTCAATTAGAGAGTGTTTTACGCTATTAAAGAAAAAAGAAGTTAAAATTACGCCCGCGAAATTAAACTTTTTTTATCTACCTTGCTTTATATTAGTTCCAATTTTTTCAATAGGAATGAATACCAAAATTGCTGAATTTGCTATGTCAAAACATACAATAGTAGCAAAAGATGAAATGGAGGTATTGGAAAAACTCTTTATAGAGATGTTAGGTGAAACAGAAGAGAATATGCATTATCTTAATTCTTTAAATTTATAATAACTTCGCCTATTTTATTATTGTTCATCAATTAAAAAGGCAATCATGCCTTTTTTCTTTGCATTTATATAAGTATAGAATACCATATTATAACAGTGAAAAGGTAATTTACCATTTATAAGGAATATACTATATATGTATAATATAATAGTATATTCCTTATAATGATGATAAATCTATTGGTACTTATTTACCCATTGTTCATTATCAATACTTTTTTGGATTGTGTATTGATAATAGAATTTACCACAGGTTTTGTACCATAGTGTATAGAAGCTATACCCCCAGAAAGAGATTTGTAATTAGTATCATTGAAGCCCACGGATTCGAAGGCATACTTAAGTTCAGCTTTTGACATAAACTTGTTTACAGAATCTCTAAGATAAGAATATGCATTTTTACTGCCAGTGCCTAAATATCCAATAATGGGAAGCATATAATTAAAATATAATCCATATAGCTGTTTAAATACAGGTATTTGTGGAGTTGATAGTTCTAAGCAGATTGCTTTTCCGCCTGGTTTTAGCACTCTGTAGATTTCAGATAGTGCTTTTGTTTTATTAGGAATGTTTCTTAATCCAAAGGCAATAGTTACACAATCAAAGCTGCAATCTTTAAAGGGAAGTGCTTGCACATCACCTTTAAGCAATTTAAATTTATAATTATTAATACTCTTATTAAGACGCTTATAGCCTACGGCAAGCATAGCTTCATTGAAATCTAAACCTGTAACTTCAGTGTCTTTACCAACTTTTTTGCAGGTATAATATATCATTTTACCGGTACCGCAGCATAAATCTAAAACTTTACTATTTTCATTTATATTTGAAATATTTATAGCTTTTTTTCTCCAGAGACTATCAATATTAAGAGTTAGTACTGTATTCAACATATCATATTTTTCAGCAATAGATGAAAAAATATTTTGAACATTTGATTTTTCACTGGCCATATTATAACCTCCTTTTATATTAATGGGAATAAAACAAATATTGCAAGATCCCAAAGTGCATGGGATATAATTAAGAGAGACCATACTATCATCATTTGTCTAATAACTAAGAGCTATACATCCCAAAGTACAATGTATGTGTCCTTAGATTTTGATGAGAGATATGGTCTTAAATAAAATTTTAATATTTAGATTTTGATAGTTTAAATTACATACGCATTTCCATTGGAAGAGCAAATAATATAAGATTTACAACTGCTAAAAACACTAATAATATTGTATAAACAACTGTGGTTTTTATGGAATTTTTGTTTCCATAAGTATGCTTTGCAATTTTATACACAGTATATACGGAACCTAAAGCTCCAATAACAATTAATATATATTGTAGGGCTTGTATGGTTTCATTATCTAATAGAGCTGTTGATCCATGCATGTTTACTCCAAAAAGTTCTACAAAGGTGAAAATTACAGATTTACCTTCTGCTAGTAAATGAAATAAATTATGAGCTATATGAGCTGCTAAATCTAATGGTATAATGGCGTATCCAAATCTAGCAAAATTTTGTTTGACTGAATCTCCATTAAATTTCTTTGCAATTAATCCTGTTACAGAAAGTAGAATAATAGGAATTAGCATTGCAACAATAAAAGTTACAGTAAAGGTTACATAATAGCTTGTAGTTCCAGTTGTACGTTCAAGCCAACTTAATATATCTTTCCATATAGTTAGCATAGTAATATTTTGAACAAATACAATACCCATAATTACAACAGCGAGAAATGATTCTGCAAGCTTAGGCTTACGAATAAACCATAATTCTTTAGTAGGTACACGTGGGTACATTTTGATAGAATCATTAGGACAATTTTTTACACAATTACCACAAAAGTTACATTCTGCATTGGTTTCCATGGTTCTTGGGAACTCAAACATTGGACATCCATCAGCCTTTTCACTACCTTTATAGCAGGCAAGTACTTTACATTTAGCACATTTTTCTGGAGTTGCTCTTAGTTCCATCATGCCAACTCTTGTATAGTTACTAGATACACCACCAAGGAAGCATAGATATCTACACCAGGTTCTGCGTTCAAAGAATGCACCTGAAAAAATAACTCCAGCGGTAATAAGTAGTAGTACAACTGCTGAACCACGAGGGGATTCAACAACGCCCCAAATATGGTCGCTCCAGGTTATCATTATAAACATTGCATCTATAATCCATATTCCATATTTTCTTAAGAATTTAGGAACTGGACGATTATTGCCAACAAACTTTTGTACAAGATCATTTATAAGTCCAAAGGGACATATAGCACACCAAAACCTACCAAGAAGAAATAACATGATTGGAAGTAAAGGCCACCATAGTACCCATGTGCCAGCTGTACCAAAGTTATCGTGAGCAACAGATGGACCAACTAATAATTCATAGACAATAAAAGCAAAAACTATTAAAACTGGCCATTGGAATATACCAGGATACCATTTACTCTGTATAAATTTTTTAAACATTTTATTTTTAAGTAAATTTACATTAGATGAAGAATTGGAATTTTGTTTACCTTTATTATCTTCATATTTTTCTTTTTCTTCCATAAGAATTATTTCCTCGCTTTCTATGCTGCCGAAGTTTTTTTCTTATTTTTAGATATTACAGCAATAATAATAATTAAAACAACAACTCCTAAAAATGCACCTATGATAATCCAATTAGGACCAGCGTTAGCTACTTTTACATCAAAATCAGCCATTTTTTCCTGATTTGCTACTGTAAAATCTGTTTTAATTGTCCAATTACCTTTATCAGAGAAATTTACGTTCCCTGTATATTCTCCCTTTTCATGTCCTGCTTTAAAGTCAATAGCTCCAGGTTTAGAATTATCCATATTCATATTACCCATATTGTTGCTTGGCATAGCGGCAGTTACTTTAACATTTGCATTTTCCAACGGTTGTCCTTTCTCATCATAAAGTCTAATTGTTAACTCATTATCGCCGGTTTTCACTGTATCACTGCTTAAAACTAAGTCTGCCTTTAGTCCATCTACATTTTTCTCAATTTTAGTTCCACCACTAGCCGCCAATGCTGTTGTGGATAATGTAAGTGTAAAAAGTAAGCCTAACACTAAATTTTTAATTAATTTTTTTCTCATATAGTAAAATTCCTCCTAAATATATAATTAAATAAAATTCCGCTAAGATTTTAACTGGTGACCTTTTTATTAAATATTTCTTGCTACACCTCTTTCTATATAATTTGTCAATTTAGCTATATTGAACCGAATGGCTTAAGTATATAAATTTCATATGAAGATATTATGAAGATAAAAAATAAAATTATCAAAATAAGTGAAAGATTTTGTAAATACTTTTTCTTTTCTTAGTTTAAGTCTTCATAAAATTCACATATTAATTTGATAAAATAATTTAGAAATATATAATAAACTTAGTAAGTATAATTTTACTTAGTATAAAAGTATGAATTTAGCTGTAATATTTAAGCTTGTATATAAGTCTGGAGGGAATACTTTGCAGAGTATTAGAAGAAGATTAGGTATAATAATTATTTGTTGTTCAATTATTGCTGTTATTCTATCAGCACTGTTTGTTAACTTTACACTTAACAGCACCTTTGATAAATATATGGTAAACATTCAGAATCAAAGAAATAATAGGATTGTGGATTATTTTAAACAAATATATATAAGAGATAAAAAATGGACTGCAAATTCTGGGGAAGAAATGATGCACGAAGCTTATATGAGCAACTATTGTTTAACTCTTTTAGATGCCAATAAAAATGTAGTTTGGGGAATGAATCCAAATGATATAAGAGAAAGATCTCATTTAATGATGCAAAAAATTAATAATAACAGTGGAGTTTATACATCAAATTCCTTTGAAATTAAATCTGATGGAAAAGTTGTAGGCTATGTGGAAATTGGTCAGTATTCTCCAATTTTGTTATCGCAGCAGGATATAAATTTTAAAATATCAATAAACAGAGGCATTATTATTAGTGTTTTAATAACAATTTTTATAGCTGTTATAATCAGTATAATTATATCGAAGCAATTTTCTGCACCTATTAAAGCGGTTTCAGATACATCTGTTAAACTTTCCAATGGAGACTATGATTCTACTGTAAATATAAAGAGTAATATAAGAGAACTAAATAATCTGACTGAAAGTATAAATACATTAGGTAAGAGATTGAAAGAGCAGGATCAGCTAAGAAAGAGATTGGTTTCTGATATTTCTCATGAAATAAGAACTCCATTAAATGTTCTTCAAAATAATTTAGAAGCAATGATTGATGGGATATTTCCTGTGAATGAGGAACGCTTGAATTATTTGAATGAAGAAGTAATAAGATTTGGAAAAATGTTAAATAATTTAAATATATTAAAAGAATTTGATGAAGAAAAATTAAATCTTAATATGACAACTGTATTTTTAGATGAACTTGTATCTTCTGTAAGTAATGAGTTTTCTATTGATCTTAAAAACAAAAATATTAAATTTAATTTGAATATTGATAAAGATAAGGATTTTCAAATAGTGGGAGATGAAGATAAGATAAAACAGGTTTTTATAAATTTATTAAGTAATGCCATTAAATTTACTCAGGCTGGAGGAAATGTGTGGGTTAATCTGGATGTAAACAAAGATAAGGTTATAGCTAAAGTTAAAGACGATGGTATGGGTATAAAAAAGGAAGATTTACCTTATATTTTTGAAAGATTATATAGAGGAGATAAGAGTCGACATGAAATAGAAGGAAGTGGTATAGGGCTAACTATTGTAAAAAGAATACTTACTCTTCATTCTGCCACTATTAATGTTGAAAGTGTTGCTGGTATAGGAACATCGTTTACATTATATTTTAATAAGAAGATGTCTTAATATGTCGTTAAAATATTAAGAATAATTATCAAAGGTTTTACCTTTTAAATGAAAATTAAAAAAACAGATAAAAAGTGTACTTATAATCTTGATAATCAGTAATAATCTATATATTTAGAAAATAAGGAGAATAGGGATGAATAATATTTTAATAATTGAGGATGAAATAAATGTATCAGAGGTAATTAAAGCCTATCTTGAAAGAGAAGGATATAAAGTATATTGCACAACTAAAGGATATGATGGACTTAACCTATTCAATAAAATAGATTTTCAGTTGATTATATTAGATTTGATGCTTCCAGATATTGATGGGGAAGAGGTTTGTAAGTTTATAAGGAAAACATCAGATGTGCATATATTCATGCTTACTGCAAAGGTAGAATTAAGTGACAAAATTCAAGGACTTAATATTGGAGCTGATGAATATCTCACTAAACCACTAAGTCCAAGAGAATTGACAGCAAGGGTAAATGCTTTGTTTAGAAGGGTAGATTCTAATAAGACAACAATGCTTTCATATGATAATAGAAAACTTAAGATTGACAAAGAAAAGAGAACTGTTCTATTAAAAGGAGAAGATATAATTTTGACTCCAAATGAATTTGATCTTTTGTATACTCTTGCTTCAAATGAAGGTAAAGTTTTATCACGAGAACAGCTCATTCAAAATGTATATGGTATTGATTTTGAAGGATATGATAGAACTGTAGATGTCCATATTAAAAATCTAAGGAAAAAAATAGAAGATAACAGTAAAGCGCCTAAATATATAATCACTGTTGTTAAAGTAGGTTATAAATTTGGCGGCGAAAGAGATAAGGCATCTGAAAATAAATAATAAGTCAAAGATGCGACGAATATTTTGAATCATACAAGGAAACAGGTTCTGATGATAGTTGAGCTATCTGAGGGTTCTGTTGACGCAGTAGGATTCAAAATAGGCTAGCATACTGACTTAGTTATTTTTTGAAGATGCCTAAGTAGTATTTAATGAGGTGGATAGCTTGAAATATCAGAAAGTGCAAATTAAATTAGATAATCCACTTACTTTTTTAAAGTATTTTAAAAATGAAGAAAATTTTTCCTTTTATAATCCATTGAAAAAGGAATTTATTCTTGGGGCAAAGCGTTTAAAAGCCTTGACTTTAGAGGAAAGTTTAAAGGATTATCCATATATTTTTTCATCAAGAACCTTCTTTAATTCTATCAAAGATGAAAAGTGGTCAGGCATTGGAAATGAAAATATAGCATTTGAATATTATTTGATTGTAAAGGAAGATATACAGACGCTTTATTATTTAAAAGATTTTGTTGAAATTGAAAATATAAAGGTGGAAATTTGCAGACATTCTTTCAGATATGAAATAGATGACTATAATTCTTGGGAGCAGCTATTTTATGCTGCTCATAATGCTATATTGAATAAACAATTAAATAAAGTTGTTATTTCAAGAGAAATTAAAATCAAGAGCGATGGGTTAATAAATATAGAAAGTATTTTACAAAACCTTTTGAAGCAGAATGAAAGTAGTTTTATATTTTCATATTGTAAAGGTGGAAAAACTTTTCTGGGTGCAACGCCTGAAATTTTGATTCAAAAAGAAAAAAATAATATTTTAAGCTATGCCTTAGCTGCTACTGTTTTGCGGAGCTATAAAGAGGATGAGAGTGAAGAGAAAAGATTGCTAAGGGATACAAAAAATCGTCATGAACATCAAATCGTCATTGATTCAATAGTTAATTCCATGAGGAATTTTACAGATGAACTAATAGTAGATGAAACAAAGATTTTGGAACTTAAAAATTTATATCATTTACAAACTTGTATTCATGGAAAAAATACAAGCAGAACTCTGCATCAATGGGTAAAGCTGCTTCATCCTACACCTGCATTAGGAGGAAATCCTGTAAATAAAGCATTGGAACTTATTAAAAGATATGAAAAGCATGAAAGAGGTCTGTATGCGGCACCAATAGGAATAATAGATGAAAATGGAGATGGGATTTTTGTAGTAGGAATACGATCTGCGCTTATTGAAAAAAATATAGTCTATGCATACAGCGGCTGTGGTATAGTGGATAAATCAAATTGCGAAAGTGAATATATTGAAACTACAAATAAATTGAAAACTATAATTGAAAGTTTATCCGATGATTATCTGCTGTAACACTCGACTTTAAAAGTTGGATAATAGCGATATGTCATTGGGTAATTTAATCTAAACTTAGTTGGCGAATACAAATTGCCACTAAGTTTAGATTTATGGATAGTTGAAAGGGGAAAGAAATGACAAATTATATTGCAGCTTTAGTTGATGAATTATATGAATTAGGTGTTCATGATGCTGTAATCAGTCCTGGATCACGTTCTACGCCTTTAGCATATTTATTTTGGGAGCATAATTTTAATAATTTTGTGAATGTTGATGAACGATCTTCTGCCTTCTTTGCACTTGGAATTGCAAAGGAGCATGAAAGACCGGTGGTATTAGTCTGTACTTCAGGTTCAGCGGCAGCGAACTATTTACCTGCAATTGTAGAAGCAAAATATTCAGGAGTGCCATTAATTGTTTTAACAGCTGATCGTCCATTTGAATTGCGTAATTTTGGTGCACCACAGGCAATTGATCAAAATAAAATATTTAATAATTTCACTAAGTATTATGAAGAATTACATTTACCAGAGGAAAATGAAAATATGTACCGTTATGTGCGTGTGGTTATGCAAAAGGCATATTCAAATGCTATGTCAAAAGAATATGGTGTAGTCCATATTAATGTACCACTTAGAGAACCTTTAATCCCGGAGTTTAAAAAGGTGGATTTTACTAAAGGAAGATTTGAAAACAAATTTGAATATATAGAAGGTGAAAACCAAGTTATTTTTGAACCTTCAATTCTTAAGAATAAGAATGGTATTATCATTTGTGGGGGAGATGCCTATTCAAATTATCATAAGGAAGTTATAAAACTAGGAGAACGATTAAAAGCACCTGTATTAGCAGATCCAATTTCCAATTTTAGAAATTATTCAAAAGATATCATTGTTGATAGCTATGATGCTTTTTTAAAAAATGATGATATTAAAAGAGAATTGAAGCCTGAGTTTATCATTCACTTTGGGCAAGTGGCTGTATCAAAACGCCTTCAACAATTTTTGTCTATGCATAAAGATGCTCTATACCTACAAGTATCTGAAACATTTTACTACCATAATCCAGCTCTGTCTACGAAAAAATATATTGTTTCATCACCAAGAGCGTTTGCTCAGTGTATTTCTATAGAAAATAGCAACATAGCTTACTTATCTAAATGGCTAAATTATCAAAATCAAATGCGAAAACAATTAAACACTGCTAAAGATGAGATTAACTTGTTTGAAGGAAAATTAATTCAAAGTATGCAAAATATGCTCCAAGATGGAAGTAGATTAGTTGTTTCAAATAGCATGGCAATTCGTGACGTAGATTATTTCTTTGAAGCACGGAATCAAAGTATTAAGATACTGTGCAACAGAGGGGCAAATGGAATAGATGGTATTATCTCCACTGCGCTTGGGATATCTACATCAAATAAACCAACGGTATTGTTAACTGGCGATTTATCCTTTTATTATGATTTAAATGGATTGTTAATTGGCAAAGCTCATAATTTAAATTTAATTATTTTGTTGTTGAATAATAATGGCGGAGGTATATTTAGGTATTTACCACAAAGTAAAGAAAAGAATTTTGATTATTTATTTTTAACCCCTCATGATATAAACTTTGAAGGTATAAAAACTTTATATGATGTAACATATTATAAGGCAATTGACTATAAATCATTTGAAAATGCCTTTAATGAGTCATTGATTTTAGATGGAATTAAGCTTATTGAAGTGAAAATTGATTCTGAGTTAAGTAAGATGCTTCATGATAAATATACAACTCTGTAAAATAAGTTATTATGGATATGAATCTTTTAGACTTAGAAAAGTTTATGTATTTATATTTAATGTTATATGGATTCATAATAGCTCCATAATTGAGCAGTACAATGAATATATAAAGAAAAAATAATTATGGAAGTGATATAAAATGAAAAATAAAATTGTGGTTTTAATAATATCAGGTGTACTTGTAGTTGGTAGTATTTCAGTTGCATATGCAAAGGGAAGAAACAATATAAGTTACAATAATATTAGTAGACAAATGATGAGTGCACAAAATATAGGATATCAATCAAATGATAGCTTTAATAATATGATAAAAATAATGCAAGATAATGGTTTTAGTGATGAAGCAAAGGCTATGCAAAATAGGGATTATAATGCTATGAACAAGTTTATGAATAATTTAAATAATGCTGATTATAAAAAGATGATTGATATAATGCAAAACAACGGATATGGATCTATGGCAAGGATGATGGAATCTGTAGGCAAAGACAATATGACAAAAATGCATCAGGACATGATGGGAAGATAATATTGTGATTTATTAGTCATGTTAAAAGAGTAATAACTATTTCTCTTTTGACATGACTTTTTTAATGCTGATAAATGTATGAACAATAAAAAATTATGCAAATAAACCTTTATTTTATATATGACACTTTACTTTCATTTTAAATAAAGATAAAATAGAAGCAGTTAAATTTAATTGAAATTATAATTAAATTTAACTTAAACGTAAAAATAAATTAACTATTTCATAACTTACAAATAGTCATCATTAGTATATGATACTAGTAGATAAATGTCATTTATTATCTATGGAATTATAAAAATATTAAAGGAGTGTTACTATGAAAATCAGCAGAAGAGACTTCCTAAAGTGGTCTGTAGCTACCGCAGTAGCTTTAAATCTTGATTTAGATATGGGTAAGGTTAATACTGTACTTGCAGCAGAAACAGATCCTCCAGTTATTTGGTTAAATGGAGCAGGATGTTCAGGATGTACCATATCAACATTAAATGTTACTAATCCAACAACTATTGATGATGTACTTTTAAACAAGATAAGCTTAAAGTACGCTACTACGCTTATGACACAGTCAGGAGACTCTGCAATACAGACTCTTGATCAAGCTGCAAATACATACAATGGACAATTTATACTTGTAGTTGAAGGTGCAGTACCAACAGGTGCCAGTGGAAACTATTGTATAATTGGTGAACAAAATGGCTCACCATTAACAATGCAGCAGGCTTTGTTAAATTATGGTCCTATCGCTAAATATGTAGTTTCAGCAGGAACTTGTGCATCTTTTGGAGGGGTACCAGCTGCTAGCCCTAATAATACTTCTTGTCAATCTGTACAAACAGTATTAAGCGGAAAAACTGTTAATCCTGTAATAAACCTTTCAGGTTGTCCAGTTCATCCAACAGTTATCATTCAAACTTTATTAAATTTAATATTAACAGGAATGCCTAGCCTAGATGGCAATAATAGACCTAGTGCATACTATGGAAGCACTATTCATGCAAATTGTCCTAGAAAAGGACAAACTCAAGTATCCCAACCTGGAATATATGGATGTTATCATGCTTTAGGCTGTAAAGGACCTGGGTGTCAAAATGTATGTCCAACAATGAAGTGGAATAATGGAATGAATTTTTGCACTCAGGCTAACTATCCATGTATAGGATGTTCAAATCCAAGCTTCCCTACAAATCCATTAAACCCACTATCAACAGGCTAAAAACAATAAAAAAGAAGTGATGGGACATCAGTAGAATTATTGGGAATAGTGTACTCCTTCCGCTTATGTGCAGGATGTTCAGTATACGTAATGTCACTTTAGGGAGTAGAAATGTCTAAGTTTATAGTACAACCTTTAAGGATTTAATTATAAAATATAAATATAATAAAAATTATAATTATATTTAACTTTAAATTAAAGATAATTTAACCATTCCATAACTTATGAATAGGCAGCATTATATATCATAGTAGTGGGTGAATGCTATTATTAGGTAAAATAGGAAAATATAAACTTGTATTTTTATATTTAATTCGGATAACAATGTTAACCCATGAATGGAATTATAAAAAAATTTAAAGGAGTGTTACTATGAAAATTAGCAGAAGAGACTTTCTAAAGTGGTCTGTAGCTACAGCAGTAGCTCTAAATCTTGAATTAGATATGGGTAAAGTTAATACTGTACTTGCAGCAGAAACAGATCCTCCAATTATCTGGTTAAATGGATCTGGATGTTCAGGATGTACCATATCAACTTTAAATGTTACTAATCCAGCAACTATTGATGATGTACTTTTAAACAAGATAAGCTTAAAGTACGCTACTACTCTTATGACAGGTTCAGGAGATTCAGCTATGGAAACTCTTGATCAAGCTGCAAATACTTACAATGGACAATTTATACTTGTAGTTGAAGGTGCAGTACCAACAGGTATAAGTGGTAATTATTGTATAATTGGGGAACAAAATGGTTCACCCTTAACAATGCAGCAGGCTGTATTGAAATATGGTCCTATGGCTAAATATGTAGTTTCAGCAGGAACTTGTGCAGCTTTTGGAGGAGTTTCCGCAACTAGTCCTAATAGTACTTCCTGCCAATCAGTAAAAACTCTTTTAAGTGGTAAAACTACTAAGCCAGTTATAAACCTTGCAGGATGCCCAGTTCATCCAACTGTTATGGTTCAAACATTACTTGACCTTATATTAACAGGAATGCCAACAATAGATACTTACAATAGACCAACTAAATACTTTGCAAGCTCTGTTCACAGCAAATGCCCTAGACGTAGTGCTGGAGATGCAAATCAGCCAGGTGTATATGGATGTTACGAAGAAATAGGATGTAAAGGACCAGGATGTAATAATGTGTGTGCTACTATGAAGTGGAATAATGGTCAAAGTTGGTGTGTATTATCAGATTATCCATGTATAGGCTGCGCAAATCCAACTTTCCCTACAAATCCATTGTTAAGTAGTGGCGATTAATAAATAAAAAAGAAAGGGATGAAATAGATGAGTACTATAGTATTAGATCCAATTACAAGATTAGAAGGACACTTAAAAATCAATGTAACACTTGACTCAAATAATAATGTAACAGCGGCACAGGCTTCAGGAGGTCTTTACAGAGACTTTGAAAATATGCTTTTAAATAGAGTGCCAAAGGATGCAGCATTTTTAACACAGAGAATATGTGGACTATGTCCAGTTTCACATGCTATATCTTCATCTAAGGCAATAGAGCAAGCTGGTGGCTTCACACCTACTTTGCAGGGGCTTCTTTTAAGAGATCTTATTCAGGCTTCAAATTTTATATCAAGTAATATATTGCATTTCTATCATTTAGCGTTAATGGATTATGTTCAAGGACCACAAATGTCCCCATGGACACCAGGATACAGCCAGGATTATAGATTTAATTCAACAGATAACCAAAATCTGGTTAACAATTATGTAACTGCACTATCAATAAGAAGACAAGCTCACGAAATGGGAGCAATATTCGGTGGAAAGCTTCCACATGTTGCTAACATTGTACCAGGTGGTGTAACTGCAATACCATCTTCAACAGATATAACTAATTTCAAGAATTATTTAACTACAATAACATCCTTTATTACAAATACATATCAAGCGGATGTTAACAAGTTAGCTTCAACTTATAGTGATTACTATAGTGTAGGTGCTGGTTATGGTAATTTAATAGCTTATGGTGTATTTGATACAAATACTACTGGAGGCAAGTTATTCCCAGCAGGTACAGTAACTAATGGAACAGTAGGAAGCTTTAGTCAGACTAATGTAAAAGAGTATGTAGGACATTCATGGTATTCCTCACCATCAGGAGTAAATCCAGCTAGTGAGACTACAACACCAAGCTACGGAAAATCAGGAGCATATACTTGGCTTAAGGCACCAAGATATAGTGGACAACCTTACGAGGCAGGTTCATTAGCAAGAACTTGGGTAAGCGGAGATTATAGACATGGTGTATCAGTTATGGACAGACATATGGCAAGATATACTGAAACAGCTAAGATAGCAAGCAATATGAATACCTGGATAAATCAGATAGTAACTGGTACAAATGGATATACAAATATAGGAACTCCAACTTCAGGAAGTGGAGTAGGTTTAACAGAAGCACCAAGAGGAGCTCTTGGACACTGGGTATCTGTATCAAGTTCTAAAATATCAAAATATCAGATTATTACACCAACATGTTGGAATGCTTCCCCAATGGATGACAGCGGTAATGTTGGTCCAATAGAAAAGGCATTAATAGGAACTCATGTTACTGATACAACTCAGCCAGTAGAATTACTAAGGATAGTGCACTCCTTCGATCCATGTACAGGATGTTCAGTACATGTAATGTCACCTGAGGGAGTAGAAATGTCTAAATTTATAGTACAACCAGGAGTTTAATTATGAAAGATACTGTCATCCTTGGAATAGGTAATATACTTTTAAAAGATGACGGTGTAGGAGTCTATACAATAAGAGAGTTAGAGAATGAAAAGCTTCCATCTACTATAGAATTAGTAGATGGAGGTACTTCTACACTGGATACATTAAGTTATTTTCTAGATTATAAAAAAGTAATTATTGTAGACTGTTTAAAAGCTGGATATGAACCTGGTACTATATATAAGATTAATCCAGAAGACATAAAAAGCTATAAAAGTGAAAATTTATCTATACATGATGTTCAAATTTTGGATGTAGTCAAAATAGCAAATATGTTAGGTAAGTTTCCTAAGGTTACAATATTCGGAATAGAGCCTGAAAAAATATGTTTAGATACGGAAATGACAGAAACTATGAAGAATAAAATACCTGAAGTTATAAAACTTCTTAAGATGGAGTTAGATCTTAAAGAAAAGCAAGAAAATGTAAGTTAGGTGATAAATATGCATGAAGTTTCAATCATGGAAAATACAATAAATATTATTTCAGAAAAGGCTAAAGAAAATAATCTAAAGAATATATCTAAAATTACTATAAAAATTGGAGAACTTTCTGGAGTAATGTCTGATTCATTAATATTTGCATTTAACAGTTTATCTAAAGGAACTATAGCTGAAGGTGCAAAGTTCTTAATAGAGAAAGTTGATGCCACAGCTATGTGTGATGACTGCGGTATTACATTTGAAATAGATCATTTTAATAAATTATGTCCAAATTGCAATAAGTTTTCAACTAACATTTTAAGTGGATATGAACTCTATGTTAATACAATTGAAGGAGAATAAAGAATGAGTGAAATTAAGGTAGTAACAAATATACTTCAAACCAATGATGAAATAACTGCACAGAATAAAAAAATATTAGATGAAAAAGGCATATATGTAGTCAATTTAATGAGTTCACCTGGTTCGGGTAAAACTTCAATACTTGAAAAAGTTATTTCAAAACTTAAAGATGATATAAAAATTGCAGTTATAGAAGGGGATATTTACACAACAAAGGATGCAGAGAGAATTGAAGCACAGGGAGTACCAGTTGTACAGATTAATACAGGTGGAGCCTGCCATTTAGATGGAGATATGATTAAGAATTCTCTAAATTCATTAAACTTAGATGAGGTTAATCTGCTTGTTATAGAAAACGTAGGTAATCTTGTGTGTCCAGCTGAATTTGAGATTGGTGAGGACATAAAGATATGCGTTTTAAGTACTACTGAAGGAAATGATAAACCACTTAAATATCCGCTGATGTTTGAAAAAAGCAGCGCAGTTATTTTAAATAAAATAGATTTAATGCCATTTACTAATTTTAATATAGAAGAATTTTATAGAGACGTAAAATCTTTGAATGCTAATACTATCACCTTTGAAACAAGCTGTGTAAAAGATGAAGGATTAGATGAATTGTGTGTATGGCTGAAAGACAGGATTATTGAGAAGAGAAAGTAATAAAATTTTAAATATAAATATATATTTTAGGAGGTAAAATATCATGCCAAGAATAGGAATTCCAGAATTAATTGTTATTTTAGTAATAGCTTTAGTGGTTTTCGGACCAGGAAAGCTTCCAACAGTAGGAAAATCAATAGGAGAGGCAATTAATGAGTTTAAGAAAGCTTCGACTGAAATTACCAAAGGAAGTACTACTGAGGGTGACGCTACTGTAGCAAAGGCAGAAGAAAAGGTAGAAGAAAAGAAAGCAGAGTAGTTAGAGGTATATTATGATAAAAAGTGAACAAATCGTTGGTTTTGCAAAGTTGCTGGAGAAATTTAGAAAGATAATAATAACAATGCTTGTCATTGTTATTATTGCTGCTTCACTTATGTATTTTGAGGCTGATTTTATAATAGGTATTTTAGAAAAGCCTATTCATGGAGTTAATTTATACTTTATGGCGCCAGCCGAAGGAATAATGGTGAAAATGAAGATTGCCTTTTTAGGTGGCATAGTAATTTCATTTCCCTTTATAGCATATTTATTAATTTATCAAACAGGCTCAAAATTAACTGTAAAAGTAAGAAGGATCCTTTATTTTTTTGTAACTCCAGTTGCAGTATTACTTTTTATTGGTGGAATTTTATTTGGATATAAGCTATTACTTCCTTCCACAATTGGTTTTTTGATGAGTTCTGGAAATGAATTTATGAAAGCAAATTTGTCTGGAGATAATTATTTTTCTTTTATAGAGACTATACTTTTAGCTGTAGGTCTAATTTTCGAGCTTCCATTGGTTTTAATAGCCTTATCCAGAATAAATATTGTCAATTCTAAAATGTTAAAGGGAAAACGAAAAATTGCTTTGATGGCTTCGCTTATAGCTGTAGCATTTATAGCACCTTCACTAGATGCTATGACTTTTGTTTTAGTAACCTTACCAATAATAGGATTATATGAAATAAGTATTTGGTGTGTATATTTATTAGAAAAGAGTGATAAAAAGAAGCAATCATCTAAACTAGGGGAAAGTGCTTAAATGTCAATATTAGAGGTGAATATATGACTAATGAAAATATAAAAGATATGTCCGTGGTAGATCATCTTAGTGAGCTTAGAAAGAGATTGATAATTGTAATAATAGCAATAGCTGCTGCTACTGGAGTTATGTATGAGAAAGCTCATTATTTAATTAAATTTTTAATGCTGCCTCTAGCTAAATTTAAATTGGAACTTGTATATTTTTCTTTAACAGAAGGTTTTATGACTAGAATGGAAATATCACTGTTCGCTGGGGCTATAATTGTAAGTCCGGTTATATTATATGAATTGGCTGCTTTTGTTAACCCGGGATTGTCTAAAAAAGAGAAAAGTCTAGTATATAAAAATTTATTTTTTATAGCAATTTTACTTATTGCTGGCATGGCTTTTGGATATATATTGGTACTGCCCTATGCTCTTAGTTTTTTAATATCCTATGGACAAAATTACATGAATCCACTGCTTTCAGGCAGTACATATTTCAATTTTATTGGTATTTTTTGTTTCTTTACTGGAATCGTATTTTTGATTCCATATATAATTATACTTTTGGGTAAGTTGTCATTAATAAATTCAAAACGTCTTAGAAAGTGTAGAAAGTATATTATTATAGCTATACTGACCCTTGAAGGATTATTTATTTCCAATGCAGGCTTAATTACTTGCATACTTGTTGCAGCTCCTGTACTGATATTATATGAGATCAGCATATGGATTGTTTATTTTACAGAAAAAAGGATAGAAAAGAAAAAAAGCAAAAATTAATGCATTAATATTGGAGGGATTAGTATGTGCTTAGCCGTTCCAGGCAAGGTTTTAAAAATAGATAACTACAAAGGTGTTGTAGAAATAGGAAATATGCAAAGAGAAGTATTTATGCACCTTATTCCAGATATAAAAGTGGGACAATATGTTTTAGTTCATGCAGGCTGCGCAATTGAAACAATTGATGAAGAAGAAGCAGCAAAAACTCTGGAAATAATAAAGGAGCTGTCAGAGAATGAAATATGTTGATGAATTTAGAAATGGAGATTATTCTAAAAGCCTGGTAAAACTAATACAAAATATTACTGATAAAAAAATAAATATAATGGAGGTATGTGGTACCCATACTATGGCTATATTTAGATATGGCATTAGAGATATACTTCCAAGCAACATAAATCTTATTTCTGGACCAGGATGTCCAGTTTGTGTTACTCCACAAAGTTATATTGACACTGCTTTAGAACTGACATCAAATAAGGATGTTATTATTGCAACTTTTGGGGATATGATAAGAGTACCTGGAAAGAAAACTTCTTTAATGAAAAGAAAAGCAGAGGGTGCTGATATCAGGATTGTCTATTCACCGATGGATGCATTGGTATTGGCGCAGAACAGTCCATTAAAAAAAATAGTTTTTCTTTCAGTAGGATTCGAAACAACAACACCCATGACAGCTGTAACGGCTATAGAGGCAAGAAAGCAAGGGGTTAAAAATCTATTTTTCCTCACCGCCCATAAGATTGTACCACCAGCTATGAGAGCTCTTGTAGATGACAAGGAACTTAATATCAGTGGTTTTTTACTTCCAGGTCATGTTAGTGCTGTTATAGGTAAAAAACCTTATGAATTTTTAAGCAGTGAATACAGTATACCTGGAGTTATAACTGGCTTTGAACCTTTAGATATACTTAAGGGCTTGAATACACTTATAAGCATGATAAATAATAGGGATTATAATATAATAAATGAATATAAAAGGATAGTACGAAATGATGGAAATTCTCAGGCTATAGAGTACTTACACAAAGTTTTTGAAGTTAGTGACAGTACTTGGAGGGGAATTGGTACTATTCCAAATAGTGGATATACATTTAATAAAGAATATGAAGAATTTGATGCAATAAAGCATTTTAATATAGAGTATAAGGAATATGATGGCAGTCCGGGCTGCAGATGTGGTGACATACTTAAAGGAAAAATAACTCCACTTCAATGTCCACTATTTAAGAAGGCGTGTACACCAGAAAATCCTGTAGGTTCTTGTATGGTATCCTCTGAAGGCACCTGTGCAGCTTACTATAGGTATAATAGTTAGAAGTTGGCTAATACAATTGTTTAGGTACTACATATGTATAATGCAAAAAAATAATAAACTATTAAATTTATAAGTATTTATTAAAAAACTTAGGAGGGACAAAGTATGGAAGACAAGATACTATTAAGTCATGGAAGTGGCGGTAAACAGACTAATAATTTAATAAGCGATTTATTTATAAAATATTTTGACAATGAAACCATAAGGAAAATGAATGATTCTGCACAGCTTAATTTGGATCACAATAGAATTGCTTTTACTACGGATTCCTTTGTAGTTACACCATCCTTTTTTAAAGGCGGAAATATTGGTAAGCTTGCAGTATGCGGTACAGTAAATGACTTGGCAATGAGTGGTGCAAAGCCACTTTATTTAACCAGTGCATTTATTATAGAAGAGGGTTATTCAATTGAAAGTCTTGAGATAATTGTAAAATCTATGGCTGATACGGCAAAGGAAGCAGGAGTTCAAATTGTAGCAGGAGATACAAAAGTAGTAGAAAAAGGCGGAGTAGATGGGCTATTCATTAATACAGCTGGAATAGGTACCATTTATGAAGATGTTAATATTGAAGCAAATAAGGCTGAAGCTGGAGATGTAGTTATTGTAAATGGAACCCTTGGAGATCATGGAATGACTATTATGTGTGAAAGAAGTGGAATAGATATACAGGGTGAATTAAAAAGTGATTGTGCTCCTTTAAATTCCTTGGTAGATTCAATATTAAATGTATGTAAGGACATTCATGTGCTTAGGGATGCTACTAGAGGTGGAGTTGCAGCAGTTCTGAATGAAATTGCGGAAACCAGCAGAGTATCTATTGAATTGGAAGAAGATGCTATTCCTGTAAGCGAAGAAGTAAAGGGTGCCTGCGAATTGCTGGGATTAGATCCTTTATACATTGCTAATGAAGGAAAGCTGTGCTGCTTTGTACCAGAAAAATATGCTGACAAAGTATTGGAGCAAATGAGAAATCATCCATTAGGATCTAATGCTAAAATAATTGGTAAGGTTGTAGCAAAGGTATCACAAAAGGTTTATTTGAAAACTATTATTGGAGGAAAAAGAATAGTAGATATGCCATCGGGGCAGCAATTACCTAGAATATGCTAGAAGGTGTTAGTGTGAAAAGATTATTTTTAAAGGTGGAAGGAATTGTACAGGGTGTAGGTCTTAGACCTTTTGTTTATAATGAGGCACTTTCTCTTAATTTAAAAGGATGGATTAATAATAACTCACAGGGAGTACATATTGATATAGAGGGTGAAGAAGAAAAACTAAAGAATTTTATAGAAAAATTAAAATATAAGCATCCTCCATTGGCTAGAATAGAAAATATAATTGTAGAGGAAAGAAAAGCTGTAAATTACAATAGTTTTGAAATAAGGGAAAGTGAGATAAATAATAAAAAAATTACTCTTATTTCTCCAGATAGAGCTATTTGTGATGAATGTATTGAGGATATTACAAATCCGTCAAATAAAAGATATAGGTATCCATTTACCAGTTGCACAAACTGCGGCCCAAGATTTTCTATAATGAAATCTATTCCCTATGATAGGGAAAAGACAACAATGAAAAAATTTAATATGTGTGAAGAGTGCAATAGAGAATATACTGATCCAACTAACAGGAGATTCCATGCTCAACCTAATGCCTGTGAATCCTGTGGCCCACATATTTGGATTGAAGATTCCACTGGAAAGAAGATAGAAGTAGAGGATGTAATTCATTGGACAAGACAGAAGCTGAAGGAGGGTAAAATTTTTGCTATCAAAGGACTGGGTGGATTTAATCTAGTATGTGATGCAACAAATGAGGAAGCTGTGAAATTACTTAGGATTAGAAAAAACAGACCTCATAAACCCTTTGCGGTTATGCTGAGAAATATAGAAGATGTAAAAAAGTATTGTGATGTACCTGTGGAAGAGGAAAAGTTATTAACTGGATCCATAAAGCCTATAGTAATACTAGCTCAAGCTAATGGATATGATTTACCAAAATGTATAGCTCCACATCAGAAAACATTAGGAGTAATGCTTCCATATACACCTTTACATCATTTACTATTTGGGAATAACATAGATGCTTTAATTATGACCAGCGCAAATAGTCATGGGCTGCCTTTGGAATATAAAAATGAAAGTGCAGTTGATAAATTGAGGAATGTTGCAGATTATTTTTTACAACACAATAGAGATATTCATGCACCTATAGATGATTCGGTGGTAAAGGTAGTAGACAACGAGATACATATGATAAGAAGGGCAAGAGGATATGTGCCAGAACCCATAAAAAAAGATAATATAAAAGAAATTCTAGCCTGTGGATCAAATATGAAAAATACCTTTTGCATAGCAAAGGAGAATTTTATATTTTTAAGCCAGCATAATGGAAATTTAGAGAATGTAGAAACAATTGAACATTATAAAAATAATATTGAGCATTTTAAGAATATATTTAATTTTACTCCAAAATATATAGCTTGTGACATGCATCCAAATTATATATCAAGTGAATATGCATATAGGTCATCGCTGCCTAGAATTGAAGTTCAACATCATCACGCACATATAGTAAGCTGTTTGGCAGAAAACAATGTAGATAGAAAAGTTATTGGAATTGCCTACGATGGAACAGGTTACGGTGTTGATGGAAGAATATGGGGAGGAGAGTTCCTGCTCTGCGATAATAAGGAATTTACTAGGCTGGGACATTTGAATTATGTAAAGATGCCTGGTGGTGAAATGGCAGTGAAGGAACCCTGGAGAATGGCTGTTTCTTATATTTACAATCTGTTTAAGTCTGCTAAATATAATGAATATAGTACTAATAAACAGCTGAAAGAAATATTGATTAAGCTGTATGGAAATAAGGCAATCAATATTATAGCTATGATTGAAGCAGATATTAACTGCCCTGAAACATCAAGTATGGGACGCTTTTTTGATGCTGCTGCAAGCTTAATTGGACTTAGGGATAGTGTTACATATGAAGGACAGGCAGCTATAGAACTTGAAGCCGTTGCTTCTCAAGAGAGTTTAGATTTCTATGACTATGATGTAGTCCAAGAGAATGGTTATATTGTGAAGACAGAAAAGATTATTATGGGTATCATAAGAGATAAACTGCTAGATGAACAAGATAATGTTATTTCAGATAAATTTCATAGCACAATAATCAAGTTTTCAAAAGATATATGCAAACTAATTAGAAAAGATACAGGTATTAACGAAGTAGCATTAAGTGGAGGGGTATTTCAGAATTCTTATTTATTAAAAAACCTATCTAATGAATTAAAAAATGAAGAGTTCCTTGTCTACACAAATAAATTAATACCTGCAAATGATGGTGGGATAGCTTTAGGACAAATTGTTATAGCAAATGAAGTTTTAAGTGATAAATAATTAATATTTGAGGTTACAATATTTTATCCGATGACTAGTCGCTGGATAATTCATCTAAACTTGGTGGGAATATAAACTCCCACCAAGTAAGATTCATTGATCTTTTATTTTATACAGGATTATACAATTCAAATAATTTTGGTTAAAGAAGAACAAAAATTTTGGAATAATGAAGGAGATACAAGTGAATGAAATATGTTGATGAATTTAGAAATGGAGATTATTCTAAAAGCCTGGTAAAACTAATACAAAATATTACTGATAAAAAAATAAATATAATGGAGGTATGTGGTACCCATACTATGGCTATATTTAGATATGGCATTAGAGATATACTTCCAAGCAACATAAATCTTATTTCTGGACCAGGATGTCCAGTTTGTGTTACTCCACAAAGTTATATTGACACTGCTTTAGAACTGACATCAAATAAGGATGTTATTATTGCAACTTTTGGGGATATGATAAGAGTACCTGGAAAGAAAACTTCTTTAATGAAAAGAAAAGCAGAGGGTGCTGATATCAGGATTGTCTATTCACCGATGGATGCATTGGTATTGGCGCAGAACAGTCCATTAAAAAAAATAGTTTTTCTTTCAGTAGGATTCGAAACAACAACACCCATGACAGCTGTAACGGCTATAGAGGCAAGAAAGCAAGGGGTTAAAAATCTATTTTTCCTCACCGCCCATAAGATTGTACCACCAGCTATGAGAGCTCTTGTAGATGACAAGGAACTTAATATCAGTGGTTTTTTACTTCCAGGTCATGTTAGTGCTGTTATAGGTAAAAAACCTTATGAATTTTTAAGCAGTGAATACAGTATACCTGGAGTTATAACTGGCTTTGAACCTTTAGATATACTTAAGGGCTTGAATACACTTATAAGCATGATAAATAATAGGGATTATAATATAATAAATGAATATAAAAGGATAGTACGAAATGATGGAAATTCTCAGGCTATAGAGTACTTACACAAAGTTTTTGAAGTTAGTGACAGTACTTGGAGGGGAATTGGTACTATTCCAAATAGTGGATATACATTTAATAAAGAATATGAAGAATTTGATGCAATAAAGCATTTTAATATAGAGTATAAGGAATATGATGGCAGTCCGGGCTGCAGATGTGGTGACATACTTAAAGGAAAAATAACTCCACTTCAATGTCCACTATTTAAGAAGGCGTGCACACCAGAAAATCCTGTAGGTTCTTGTATGGTATCTTCTGAAGGCACTTGTGCAGCTTATTACAGATATAATAATTTTTAAAGGATAAGATATTGAAAAACCTGCCTTGTAGTTACTGGTACAGTAATGATTTAGCTGTGAGTAGTGCTAAATTGTTGTATCTAACTAATGCATTTCCTGTAGAAATTTGTAGTTTATTATAAAATCTTTGGCTTTCGCAGCTAAAGTATTGACGTAATTTATTATTATAAATTAATGATAGGGAGGAGTTTAAAATGAAGTTACCATTAAAAAAATATCCTAAATGGCTTCCTTATGGTACTATAGTGGTGCTACTGCATATTATAGGAGTAATACTTTTATTATCTAATGTCTATAAATACCCTCAGATAGTTGGATTGGCATTTTTAGCCTATACACTTGGATTAAGACATGCTTTTGATGCAGATCATATTGCTTCCATTGACAATACTGTTCGTAAATTAGTACAACAAAAAGAAGAACCTACAGGTGTCGGTTTTTTCTTTTCCATTGGACATTCCTCTGTAGTATTTGTTATGTCAATATTGACTGCATTTTCAATGAAATGGGCTCAATACAACATTCCTCATATAAAAGTGATAGGTAGTATGATTGGCACTACCGTATCAGGTACTTTCCTTATGCTTATAGGACTATTAAACCTGTATATCTGGTTTGATATTTACAAACTTTTTATTGGAGTACATAAGGGAGAAGTTAATGAAGAACATATGAATCAGCTTTTATTACAACGGGGATTTATTTCACGTTTTTTCGGATCATTGTATCGCTTCATTAATAAGAGTTGGCATGTATATCCGCTTGGTTTCCTATTTGGATTAGGATTCGATACTGCGTCTGAAATAGCACTTCTAGCTATTTCAGCAAATGCAGCTACTCAAGCTGTTCCATTTTCCATGATAATATCTTTACCCATTCTTTTTGCTGCTGGAATGAGCTTAATGGATACAGCCGATGGCGTTTTTATGACTACCGCATATAATTGGGCATTTTCAACACCTTTACGTAAAATTTATTATAATTTATCAGTTACTGGACTATCTATTGTAGCAGCATTATGTATAGGATTTATTGAATTAGCTCAGATATTAACACCTAAATTGGGCCTGAATAGTGGGATTTGGAAATGGATACAAAATCTTGAATTCGGTGGGATTGGATATTTACTAGTAGGTTTATTTATTATATCATGGGGAGTATCATACATGATTTGGAAGATGCTGCGTTTTGAAAATGCATAGATTTAACCTGACTAACTTGGCGTAAGTCTCCCACTTATTCAAGTGGGAGTTCAACGCCAAGTAAGCCATGCATTTGCAGTTCTAAAATTCAGATGGGGTAAAAGAATCCCCACCTGAATTAAGAACTTGCTTCAATAGTAGTGAGCATGAAAAAACAATATAAATGAGAAGCCAGTAACTTTAGTATGTACTGGCTTCTTTATTTTAACCTATTGCATACCAGCCATTCTTCTGTTATATTTGCAATATATATTTTAATAAGATAAATGTTAAGTTTTTTTAATATACATTAATATAATTTTTATATGGCCTTCATATTATCTTAATATCAAATCGTTATAATGCAAAGATAAGAATTTTATTTAAGAATGTACTAAGGAAGAGAGGAAACTACATGAGACGAAGTATAGTTTTACTAATAACCATAGCTATTAGCAGTTCCATATTTTCTTATGCTCATGCAGCAGGGATTCAGGATAGCCAAAACAAATTAAATGAGATAAACAAATCTATTCAGCAAAATAAAGGCAAGCTAAATAATGTTACTGAAGATAAAACTGGTGCAGAAAAAGAAATAGAAAATTTAGATAAAGATATGAATCAAGTGGGGTCAAGACTTCAGGAATTAAATGCTAAAATTACAAATTTAAATTATGAGATAAAGGAAAAAGAAGTTGAAATTGAGGGAAGAAAGCAAGAACTTTTGAAAAAAGACCAATTATTAAAAAAAAGAGTTAGAGCTATGTATGAATCGGGAAATAGTGGGTATTTAGATGTAATTCTAAATTCAAAGAATTTTTCTGATATTATAGGTAGAATAGAGATAGTAAAAAGAATTATTACTTATGATAAGACTCTCATTGCTGATATCAAAAATAGACAAGAGAGTCTAGAAAAAAATAAGTCAGAGTTAGAAAGTAATAAGAATAGTATAGCTGTATTAAAAACTGAAACGGATGAAAAATATAAGTCTTTACAGACAGCATCCAATGAAAAAAGACTATTGGTTGAGAAACTTGAGAAGGACAAAGATTTTTACGAAAGTATGATTTCTAAAGAGCAGTCAGAATCTCAAGAGGTTGCAAAAACTATTCAACAGATGAAAGATGCTAGCAGTAAAATAGTGGCTTCAAGAGGAGGTAAAGTTAGTACACCTTCTCCGAAAATCAATTCCCAAGAAAGTAAAACTAATACATCTTCTTCACAGGTTAGTTCTCAAGGAAACTTATTTTCTGTAACAGCAGGCTCTTATCCTATTACCTCTCCTTTTGGCATGAGGTTTCACCCTGTTTTAAATTACAGTAGACTTCATGCAGGTATGGATATAGGTGTACCAATGGGTACTCCGATTTATGCTTTAAAGGATGGAGTAGTCATTGCTGCAGAGTCCATGTCCGGATATGGGAATGTGGTGATGATTAATCACGGAGATATAACTTCCGTTTATGCACATAATTCTTCTTTGGCTGTAGCTAAAGGACAAACGGTAAAAGGAGGACAATTAATTTCCTATTCAGGTAATTCTGGTGTGTCTTCAGGACCACATCTTCATTTTGAAATAAGAAATTCAAGTGGACAACCTATAGAGCCTAGTGGTTATTATGTAAATTAAAATTATGTTATTTTTCACTATAAAAGCAGGCTATTATGTGAATTTAATAGCCTGCTTTTATAGAACTATGGGTAGTTAATTTAACCACCTATATAATCTTTTCTTATTTTTTCTAAATCTACATTTTTTAGATCATCTACCACAACTACAGCACCTATAACGCTGTTATCTTTTGAAATTACATATAAACCGTTAGCATTAAATGTAACTGTTGCATTAACAAGTCCTTTTTTACCTTCAAAAGAGGCAACTGGATTGCCTGTATCTGTAGATGAAATTATAAAAGTGCCATTTGGACTGTCAAAATTATTTAAATCAAAGCCTAAGGTTGTATTAACATTTTTTGTTACAACTACGATTAATGGTTCAAACTCATAACCTATGCCTTTAAGTGAAGCTGTTTGTGTGTTTCCAGAAACTACAGCTTTGTGGATAAATCGGCTAGTTTCAATTTTACTTAAATCTGTGCCATAAATACTTGGTTTTTCAGGGACAGCAGGTGATGAAGCTGGCCCATTCATGTTACAACCAGGCATTCCACTGGATGGGGCTGGTATTGAAGAATCAGGTTTTGAGGTATCTACAGTTGAAATGTTATCAACTACCTTAATTACACCTCTAATCATACCCATTTCACAGCTGAAGCTTATATCTTTATCCTTTGGTGTAAATTCAATTACATTTTCGCCAGATTGTAAATTCTTCTGAATATTTAAGGATGGTACAATGATTTGTCCGTTGCAGGAATTCAATGTTTTACCGTCTATTATCCATTTCACAGGCATATTTTTTTGAACATATAGACCATTTGGAGTATAGCCTGCACCATCTGCCGTCATTCTAATTACCTGAACTCCATTTTCTATGGTTGCCTTAGCACCTGATGAAGATGTTGATGTTTTGTTACCAGATAAGCTGGTGGTAAGTGTCGCAGTAGTTGGTATATTTACACCAGCTAAAGCTAGACCTCTAGTGCCCATTACAATACCTAAAACTACAACCAGTATTCCACTAAATTTTAATAGAGTTTTTGTATAGCCTTTGCTTATTAGACCTGATAATGCACCAAAGGTTAACATTAGAGGTATCGTACCAAGGGAAAATATAAGCATAGATAATGCTCCATTAAAGGCACTTCCAGTTCCTAAAGCATATAGCTGCATTGTCTGAAGTGGCCCGCAGGGCATAAGTCCATTAAAAACACCAACTAAGAAAGGTGTTTTAGGTTTTTTCTTAACTGAACAAGCAGACCATGGAAGCTTTAAATTGACCTTTCTAAAGATACCATAACCACTCATATTAAGTCCCATTATTATCATGAAGATACCAGCAAATATTTGAAGTCCAGCCTTCATGGATATAGATAGAGAAAGTACTGAACCTAGAGCACCAACTACTCCACCAATTAAAGTATAGGATAGAATTCTTCCAGCATTGTATAGGATAGCAGGTTTAATGGAATCAAATCTACTTTTGCTATCTTTATTTATACTTTGTGATAGCATTATTCCTCCACACATACCTACGCAATGTATTGATGTAAGTATTCCAACGATGAATAGAACAAAATATGTAGCACCATTAAGTTTAGAGGTCATATCAAATCCACCTGATGAATTCCCAATTAATATAATTGCGGCCACTATTATAAATATACCTGCAATTTTGTAGCTATTTGAACTTTCCGTACTGTAACCAGCTGTCTTTATAGCAGCTTTAATTTTATCAGGATTACAGAGTGATGTATCATATTCTATAGTTAGAGATTGATCGCTGAAGCTTGCTATAGCATTTTTTACGCCATCCAATTTTTTAACGGCTCTTTCTACTCTTAATTCGCAGGATGTACATGTCATGTCAAAGACTTTTATTTTTTCTTTTTTAATACTCAATTTAAACCTCCTGAAAGTTTTTAATATGATTATTTTTCGTAAGAATAATTTTACATTCAATGAATTTTTATGTTGAAAGTCTTATGAATAGAATATTAAGATTAATTTTCTAATTTTATAAATATAAATCTCAATTTAAACTATACAAAAAAGATGTGTAGATTTTATAAAGATGTAAGTGGTAAATATAGAGTTTAATCTATATTTACATTTAATTCTAATTCTTTTGAAAATGCAATACAAAATCTTTTGTTCATCTGAAATAATTTTATTACTAGATTGGTTATTATCAATTTCAATAAAGATACCATAATTAGATAAATTGTGAGTGAAACATCATATACCCGTATTTTGTAAAAAGTTAACATAATTTTAATAAGTTATAAAATCACATTACCTTTCATATAATTGAGTACGGGGGGGATGCAGATGATTAATAGACAAGTAACCAATAGGACAAGTTATCTTATATCAATTCTAGGGGTTAGCATAATTATATTTTCTTTATATACATTTTTTAGCTTCTTTAATCAGGCAAAAATTCAAGACTTATTAACTGGTGGAAGAGGAAATATGTTATATGTACAGTTAGTTAATTATGTAATGCCAATAGTAAAAGTTACAAGCTTTGATGAGTCGGATATGGTAGAAAGTACCTTTTCTTTAAAAAGTGGACTTTTAAACTACATAGGAATTAATCTTAATAAACCTGATGAAATTTTAAAAAAAGAAATATCCTATTTTAAAGTAGATAATAATTCTATAAACTACAATAATAATAAAAGTATAAATTTAAGTAATTTTCAGTTAAAGGATAGTGATATAACTAAAAATGCTGGAAATAGTGATTCGAATAATAATGCTAATTTAAATCTTCCTAATCAAACTTATCAAGTTTACAATCCAAAGTTAAAGAAAAACGTTGATAATTCAAAGCCTGAAATACTTATATACCATTCGCATACAACTGAAAGCTACGGGACTTATGGAAAAGATAATCTTGATCCTACAAAAAATGTATGTGCAGTTGGAGATGAACTTGCTAAAACTCTTTCAAATGATTACGGTATTTCAGTAATACATGATACAACTATTCATAATGTTTTAGCTTACAACAGTAGCTATGAGAGATCAAGAGAAACTTTGAATAAATACTTAAGTAGATATGGAGATTTTAAAATGATAATTGATATACATAGAGATTCAGATACAAATAAAAATAATGTTACTACAAATATAAATGGACAAAATTTAGGTAAATTCATGTTTGTCATGGCAAAAAATAACCCACATTTTAATAAAAATATGGCCCTTGTAAATTCATTATTAAATACAGCCAAAAAGGATTTTCCACAGTTACTTATTAAAGCAGACGATTATGGATTATTTTATTATACTCATGGAGTTAATGCTTTTAATCAAGGCGCCAGTAATAATGCATTTTTATTGGAAATAGGTGCCGTTTCTAATACACTTGAGGAGCCAAAGGGAACAACAAAATATATTGCAAGAATGATTGCAGAATATTTAAATGTTAAAAATTAATAAGCATAAGTAGATTTTTTTACGAAAATCCTAACATCATATCCTTAAAATATAGGTCTCTTACAACTGTACTGAGCATATGCTTTTCCTTCACATAAATTTTTACTGTGACATCTCTTCCTAAAGCTTTGCATTTTTCTTCAACAGATATTATAATTACAGCAGGTATTTGTATGCCATTTACCGCATTTGGGGCTTATGTTGGATGCCACAACTGTTTCCATGGCTTATAGGAATTATCTTACTGTGTGTTAACAGAAATAATAAAAACTCTATATATTAAGGAATTTAAGAAATGGTTATAATTTTTAAAAAGGGAGAAGTAATAATGAACAAATCAAAATATTATCCCGTGATAATGGCTTTATTAGCTGCAATTTTGTTTGGAGCCAGTGCACCTATAACAAAAATACTTCTAGGAAAAATTGAACCAGTACCACTTGCTTCATTCTTATATCTTGGAAGTGGGATTGGATTAATGATTTTTCAACTCGTAAATTTTATAATAAAAAGACAAAAAATCAATGAAGCTTCTCTAAAGAAAGATGATTTAAAATGGCTTCTTGGTGCTATAGTTGTAGGTGGTATTATAGCTCCTATTATACAGATGATAAGTTTAAACACAACTCCAGCTTCTACAGCTTCACTGCTTTTGAACTTTGAAGGAGTTGCTACTGCAATACTAGCCATAGTATTTTTTAAGGAAAATGCTGGAAGGCAAGTTATAAGTGGAGTAATATTGATTACACTTGCAAGTATTATTTTGTCATGGAATTTTACAAATCAATGGGGATTTTCCATAGGTTCACTGGGAATTATATTTGCCTGCTTTTGTTGGGGTATTGACAATAATTTTACAAGAAATATTTCTTCTAAAAATCCATTTTCAATTGTAACCATAAAAGGAATTGGAGCAGGTACTTTTTCTTTTATGTTAGCAATTGTATTAAAAAGTCCTATTCCTCAGTTTAAAATTACTGTGCTGGCAATGATAATAGGGTTTTTCTGTTACGGATTAAGTATTGTACTCTTTGTATATGCTATGAGAAGTCTAGGAAGTACAAGAACTAGTGCACTCTACGGCACAGCACCTTTTATCGGTACAATTCTCTCATTTATACTGCTAAAAGATATTCCAAATAGCATGTTTATTATAGCTTTTCCGGTTATGATTCTTGGCACAATATTCTTGCTAAAGGAAACACATAATCACAGACACCAACATTTAGCCTTGCAGCATGAACATAGACACGATCATGCAGATGGACATCATAATCATAAACATACTGATGAGCAGATTATTATAAATGCTTATCATTCACACTTACATACACATAAGGCAACCGAACATATCCACCCACATTCACCAGATATTCATCATAGACATTCACATTGATTTTATTCTGCAACTTTCTTATACTGCAAATTAAAAGGAGCTGAAATTACAGCTCCTTTTAATTTAATAGAAACATATCTGAATAGTTTTGAAATAAAGGCATCAATAAAACTATCTAAGCATTTTCATATATAAAAATGCTTAGATAGTTTCATTTTTTATTGACTTAAATTGTGTATACATATACGAAGTTTGAGTAAGGCGTAATAAATGTTTATTGATTCAAATTCATAAATATTGTTAATTTTCATTATCAATTGATAATGAATATATGCTTGAAAAACGTTGACAAATAAAGCTTTTAGAGGTAACATTATTATATTAATTGATAATGAGGTGAGAAAATGACAGATAGAATTAATGGACTTACAACGAAAGAAGTTTCAACACTACAGGAGAAATATGGATTAAATGAACTGATTAAAAATGAAAAACCAAATCCACTTAAAAAATTTATCGGAGTTTTTAAAGAACCAATGTTCTTATTATTAGTAGGAGCTTCCACACTATATTTTATTTTAGGACAGCCTAGGGAAGGCATTGTAATGTTAGCATTTGTAATATCAGTTGTATCCATAACTTTCATTCAGGAGTGGAAAACAGAAAAAACTATGGATGCGTTGAAAGACTTAACATCTCCTCAAGTTTATACATTAAGAAATGGTAAGAAAGGTTTAATAAAAAGTTCTGAGCTTGTTCCAGGAGATATAATTTATATTGCGGAAGGAGAAAGAATACCTGCTGATTGTCAAGTAATAGAGGCATCTAATTTTTCTGTAGATGAATCTATTTTAACGGGAGAAGCAGAACATGTATTTAAGGTGCCCAAGGAATTGAGTGAAAGCTCTGATGACTATTGGAAAAAATATATGCTTTATGCAGGAACACTATCAGTATTTGGAAAATGTACTGCCATAGTAAAATTCACAGGATTTAATACAGAGTACGGAAAAATCGGAAAGGCTGTCAGTGAAGCTAAAGATGAATTAACTCCTCTTCAGAAGAAGATGGGGGAACTTGTAAAAGCCATTGCTATTGCAGGGATAATTTTATGTTTCACTGTAATGTTATTGTCCTTTTTTTATAATGGAAATTTATTGAATAGCATATTATCAGGAATTACTTTAGCAATGGCATTGATTCCAGAAGAATTTCCGGTTGTGTTAGCAATATTTTTATCTCTAGGGGCATTTAGATTAGCAAAGAAAAATGCATTAATGAGAAAGGTTTCAGCGGTGGAAACATTAGGTTCTACCAATGTGCTTTGTGTAGATAAGACAGGAACTATTACTCAAAACAGAATGAAGGTTAAAAAAGTATATGTTAATAATGAACTTCAAGACAGTACAGCTTTTACAGATAAAAATTTAAGTAAAATTAGTATATTAGCTTGCGAGAAAGATCCTTATGATCCAATGGAAAAAGCTATAATTGAAAATGGAGAAAAAAATATCTCTTTAGATGAATTATATAATTTGGAACTTTGCCAAAAATTTGCCTTCGATTCAAAGACAAAGAGAATGGCTAATATTTTTAAATTAAATGGGAGTTATTATGTAGCAGCAAAGGGATCTCCCGAAACCATAATACCACTTTGTAACTTAAGCGATGAAGAAGTTAAGAAAATTGAAGAAGAAATAGATAAAATGGCTTCTAAAGGTTTAAGAGTACTTGCCTTTGCTGAATGTGGAAATGACAAACTGTTAGAAAAACTGGAGGAATATCCACTAAATTTTAAAGGATTAGTGGGACTCCAAGATCCTCCTAAAGATGGTGTTTTAGAGGCAATAAAGATTTGTAATAATGCAGGTATAAGGGTAGTTATGATAACTGGTGACTACAGTAAAACCGCAGTAGCTATAGGTGAAGAAATTGGGCTTAAATTTGCCAGTAAATCTATAACTGGGGATGAAATAGATTATATGAGTGAACAGCAGCTTTGTGAAGCTGTAAGAAGCTGCGATGTATTTTCAAGAGTAATTCCTGAGCATAAAATGAAGATTATTAAAGCACTAAAAAATAATGGTGATATTGTTGCAATGACTGGTGATGGAGTAAATGATGCACCTGCACTTAAAAATGCTGATATTGGAATAGCCATGGGAAAAAGAGGAACAGAGGTTGCAAAAGAAGCAGCGCATATGATTCTGCTTGATGACAATTTTACGACTATCGTAGAATCTGTAAGGGATGGAAGAAGAATATTTGACAATATCAGAAAGGCCATAGTGTATATTATGATAATTCATATACCTATAGCAGCTCTTGCACTTTTTGCTCCATTGTTCAATCTTCCGCAAATTTTACTGCCAATGCATATAATGCTTTTAGAATTAATAATAGATCCTACCTGTTCCATAATATTTGAAGGAGAATCTGCGGAACCTTATATTATGAATCAGCCACCAAGGTCTCCAAAGGAGCCACTTTTAACAAAGGGATTAACTAAAAAAGTTATAGCACAGGGAGTTACAATGTTTTTAGCTGCTTTCTTACCTTTTCACTATCTGGTAGATTCAGGAATCTCTGTGGAGTATGCAAGGAGTGTTTCTCTAATAACATTGATAGTTGCAAATGTTATTTTAGTATTAGTAAACAGATCAAATACTCAGTATTTAATTCATATTTTTAAGGAGAAAGAAAATAAGGCACGACTTTTTATAAATAGTATTTCCTTAGTTATATTAGCATGTATTGTTTATATACCAATTTTACAATCATTATTTAAAACAAGTGCAGTGGATCTAAAAATGTTAATAGTAGCTGTGTTCATAGGCATCCTATCAACGGGATGGTGGGAACTGGTTAAAATGTATAAAAATAGAATACAAAAATAAAATAAACTCGTTATGCTTTTACATTTGTAATATTCTTAGAGTTGGTAAGGTTTTTAAGAAGAAAGTTTTCTTTCTAGTTACAGAGAATATGAAAATAGTGTGAAGATTTGATATATTCTTAATCTTATGATATTATTACAATATAATGAAATTATTAGTGAATAAGATCTCTTATAATTTTATATACAATAATTTTTTTGTTAAATTAAATGTTTTAAATATTAGAACATCAAAGAATAAAATTGGCTATGACAAGGAACTTTGTACCTTGTACATCAGATATTTCAGGAGGATGATATTATGGGATTTTTTTCAAGATTATTAGGGAAACGGGATCATAGAGATAATCAGCAGGGGAGCAACTATTATAAGAGAGAGGGATTTTTTAGTCGTTTATTTAATATGTTTGGCTCATTTTCTAATCCAGATAGAAGACACAATAATAATTACCATGATTCAGATAGAAGATATGATAATCACTACTCTGATGATTCAAATAGAAGAAGATACAATACTCACTATTCTGATGATTCATATAGAAATAATCACGATGATAGGAATTATCATAGAAAAAAATATAGAAGTTCCTGGTCATGATTTTGTTTTTTTCAAAAAAGAAGTACCCATCGGGCTTTTTAATTGATGGATACAAAGTTATAAGATCAATAGGCGAAGGTCGATTTGGAATATGTTATTTAGTTGATTTAGATGGAAAACAATATGTTTTAAAAGAAATAAAGCCTAAAGTAATGAAAAAGAAGGATAAAAAAGTTGTGTTTGAAGAAGAAATACTCTCATCTATTGACAATCCAACTATTCCTAAAATAATTGATACAATAAAAAAGGATAATATTTATGCCTATATTTTAGAATATAAAAGTGGAAAAACCATTGAGGATATGATTTTTGGAAATAAGCATAGGTTTAGCAAGTATGAAATTTATAAAATTGGAATAAAATTGATAGATATAATAAAGTATCTTCATGGAAGAAGTATTGTTCACAGAGATATAAGAGTACCAAATGTAATTATTGATGAAGAGCGTGTTTATCTTATTGATTTTGGACTGGCAAGATTAATTGATAATAAAAAGTATACACATTATGAAGATTTTATATATTTTGGTCACTTACTTCTTCATTTATATTATTCTTCTTTTACAAAAACTAATAAGAAATCAAAACCATGGTATGAAGAACTAGAATTGTCATCAATTGAATTAAAATTTTTAAAAAAGTTATTAGGTTTGGATAGGGAATATAAAAGTATTTATGATATAGAAAAGGATTTTTTAGCATTAGGATTGATATAGTTACAAGGTTTTTGTATAATTGTTTTCAAAGATTAAAAGCAAGAAGAACAAAATTTATTTTGTATTTGTTCACTTTTACCTTATGGTGGTGTAGTATTAGAGCAGCTGCTCATCAGATAAATCTGCTGATCGGAAATGATTTTAAATGAAACGGAGTGAATATTGCCTTGGAATTTAATCGAAAAGATATACAAAAAATTCTTGAAATTGTAGTGATTGCTATTTTATTGTTTTGGGGACTACAAAATCTTTCGAAAATTTCCTTCTTTCTTGGTGGAATTTTCAAAATACTTTTTCCTTTCCTGATGGGATTTTGTATTGCATTCATTCTCAATGTACCAATGAAAGTAATTGAAAATAAGCTGTTTCCTTTTAATGCAAAGGATAAAAAAGGCATCAAGAAAAAGTTGAGACGTCCAGTGAGTCTAATTCTGACTGTACTAATTGTACTAACCATTATTATGATGGTTATGCTTATAGTCATTCCAGAGATAGTTCGAACTTTGGGCGTCCTCAGTACGAGTATTCCCGGTTTTACTCTTCGTGTACAGGAGTGGTACAATAATCTAGTAACAATGCTTCCTCAGTTTATCCCGGGAGCTGCAGTCACAAAGATTAATTGGGATAATATTAACAAAACAATGTTCGGATTTTTGCAAAATGGAACTACCAGTCTTTTAGGTTACACTGTAGGTATAGCAACATCTATATTCAGCGGTATTTTTAATTTTATTTTAGGTTCTATATTTGCGATTTATATCCTAGCACAAAAAGAAAGCCTGGCGCGACAGACAAAGAAAGTTCTGTACGCTTATATACCCGAGGGAAAAGCAGACCGGATTATTAATATCTCTACTCTAGCAAGCAAGATTTTTTCCAGCTTTTTAACTGGTCAATGTCTTGACGCAATGATTTTAGGAACAATGTTCTTTGTCACCATGAGTATATTTCGTTTTCCATATGCACTGATGGTTGGAGTACTCATCGCCTTTACCGCATTGATTCCGCTAATTGGAGTACTTATCGGTTTGTTTGTTGGCACATTCATGATTATGGTATCCAGTCCTGTGAAAGCCTTTTGGTTTATCATCCTCTTTTTCGTGCTGCAGCAGATTGAAGGTAACCTTATCTATCCCCGTGTGGTTGGCAGCTCAGTAGGGCTACCAGGCATATGGGTACTGGTTGCGGTAACTCTAGGCGGCAGTACTATGGGAATTGTTGGCATGCTGGTGAGTGTACCACTTTGCTCAGTGCTGTACGCACTTTTGAGGGAGTCTGTTGTAAGGAATCTAAAGATGAAAAAAATATCGACGGAAAAATTAAAATGAAAACCTAAAACTAAAAAATTAGTATTTAGCACTATTAAAATTACTGAAATCTAGTGATTTTGATAGTGCTTTTCTATTTGTATCTTCGCTTTAGCTCTAAAGGTAGAGAAGCTTTAACAGGTAATATCAAATTAATGAATAAAGAAAATATCGCTTACAAAAATATTGATGTGGCTGGCACCGTAGTTCATGTTGCTATTGATAGATTTTAAATATTAAATTTCTTCATAATATCTTTATAAGTATTTTGTACAATAAGTTTTAAGAAGATATAAGAATGATGAATATACAAGCTTGCAAGGTGATAGGATGATTATTGAAATCGAAAATATTAAATATCATGTTCAGATAAAAGGCAAAGGTAAACCAATTATTTGTTTGCATGGTTTTTCTGAAAATTTAAGTACATGGAGTTTACTTAAATTAGAGGGATATCAACTAATATTGATAGATTTTATTGGGCATGGAAAAAGTGATAAACCATACTCAAGTAAATATTATAGCTTGAAAATAATGATTAAACACTTAAATAAACTCATTTATAAATTGGGCTTAAAAAAATATTCAATGTTAGGTTATTCTATGGGTGGAAGAATTACTTTAGCCTATGCAATAGCTTATCCATATGAAATTGATAGACTGATTTTAGAAAGTGCGTCTTATGGTGAAGTGGGATTTATAAATCGCTTCAAACGCCGGAGAAAGGATTTGAATTTGGCAAAAAGTATACTAACAAATGGAATAGAATGGTTTAATGAATATTGGTCAAATTTGAGTATATTCCAATCACAAAGAAAATTGCCAAATACTATTATAGATGAAATAAGAAAAAGACGTTTATCAAACATAACTTATGCACTTTCAAATACATTGTTGTGCAGTGGGCAAGGGAAATTTCCATGTATGAAAGATCATATAGGTAAATTATCTATGCCTTTATTATATATAAGTGGAGAATATGACAAAAAATATAAGCAAATAGGTAAAGACTTTGAAAAATCAAATAGTTATACAAAGCATGAAACAATAAAAGGTGCTGGGCATAATACACATATTGAAAATCCTAATGCCTTTATTGAAGTCTTAAGTAAATTTTTATCCGATGACTATCCGCTCTAATACTCCAATCTCACTCTGTGAAAGTGAGAGTAAAGAGTGGCTACGTCCCTGGATAAGGATTTCTAAGTATCGTATGAGAAAATACTATATATAATCTAAGAACTCTGTTTATAAGGAATATTAGCAGTAAAAATCCTATGTTAAGAGTAATACAGCAATATGAATTAAGAGTTTATCAAAAATTAGAAAGAGGTCATAAGATGAACAAATTTCCTTGGAGAGAATTAAAACGTAATTATGAAGATGTTATTTATGAAGTATATGATGGAATTGCAAAGATTACAATCAATCGTCCTGAAGTGCGTAATGCATTTCGGCCTAAAACAATTATGGAATTAATTGATGCTTTTACTTTAGCTCGTGAAGATGAAAGAGTAGGTGTAGTTATTTTAACAGGCGCAAATCATGGACAAGGTCAGGATAAAGAGGCATTTTGTTCTGGTGGAGATCAGAAGGTACGTGGTCATGGTGGTTATGTTGGAGATGATAATATACCACGTTTAAATGTTTTAGATTTACAGCATTTGATTAGAATACTTCCGAAGCCTGTTATAGCAATGGTAAATGGCTATGCAATTGGTGGTGGACATGTACTGCATATAGTATGTGATTTAACAATTGCTTCTGAAAATGCTAAGTTTGGACAAACAGGACCAAAGGTAGGTTCTTTTGATGGTGGATATGGAGCTGGATATTTAGCACGCATTATCGGTCATAAAAAAGCACGTGAAATTTGGTATCTATGCCGTCAATATACTGCTAATAAAGCACTTGATATGGGATTGGTGAATGAAGTTGTAGCCTTTGATGAATTGGAAGAAGAAACAGTAAAATGGGCAAAAGAGATCTTACAGCATTCACCTACTGCACTACGTTTCTTAAAAGCATCCTTTAATGCAGATACAGATGGATTGGCTGGTTTACAGCAATTAGCTGGAGATGCTACATTATTATTTTATACTACAGAGGAAGCGAAAGAAGGACGGGATGCCTTTAAAGAAAAGCGAAATCCTGATTTTGAGCAATTTCCTAAATTTCCATAGAGTAGTATCAATTATGAAATATTTTCAATGAGGTAAAATAGAATTTATTTTGTATTTGTCTATTTTCATTTTAAAACAAGATTTTGTTACAGAAGTTGAATAAGTGATAAGAGTAAAAAATAGTAGAAATGAATTTGATAAAGGTGAAAAAATGAATTGGCTTAAAAAGTATAGTATTGAAAGACCTGATAAAAAATTTATTAATGATGTAACATTTAGAAAAGTATATGAGAGTGTAACAGACTTGGCTAAAAAACTATTTTCATATGTAAAAAATGAGAAAAGAGTTGCTCTTTATGCCAATAATTCAGTTGATATGGTACTTTTCTTTTTGGCACTTCAATTTTTAGAAAAAGAAGTGTTGATGCTGAATACGCGTTTAACTGATGAAGAAATAAAAAAACAATTAAAATTACTAAAGGTTCAAATTGTTTTTTCTTATGATAATAAATTTATATCCTTTAATAAAGTATATAAAAGTGAAAAACAAGATATAGAATTGGTAGAAGAGTTTGATGAAGAAAGTATTACAGTTATCATGAATACCAGCGCCACAACAGGAGAATTTAAATCAGTGCCAATACGTTGGAAACAGTTTTATTCCCATGTAGAAGCATCTCAAAAAAGTCTTGGAGTAACAGATGAGGATAATTGGCTTGTAGTGTTACCAATGTATCACATTAGTGGACTATCCATTTTAATACGAAGCTTATACAATGGAACTTCTGTTACCATATTAGAGAAATTTCACCAAGAACAAGTTGTAAAATTAATTGAGAACAATAGAATAAACATGTTATCTATTGTGCCAACAATGTTAAATAGAATTGTGGATAAAATTGAGAAACATAATTTACGTGTAGTGTTAGTAGGTGGTGAATTTATTCCTAAGCCTCTGGTTGAAAAAAGTATTGCAAAAAATATCCCCATTTACAAAACTTATGGAATGACTGAAACCACAAGTCAGGTTACAACCTTTTCTGTATTGGATTATCAAGAAAAAATTGATTCTGTAGGATTGCCACTGGAAAAAGTTGTTATTCAAATTGAAAATCCTGATAAAAAAGGCATTGGGGAAGTTGTGATTAAAAGTCCAATGCTAATGGAGGGATATATTGAAAAGAAAAAAGTTTTTAATTATTTTAATTCAGAAGATGTAGGCTATATAGATGAGGATGGATTTTTGTATATACTTGATCGCCGCAAAAATATAATTATTTCTGGTGGAGAGAATATCTATCCAAAAGAGATTGAAAATATTTTATATGCAAATCCCAAAATATATGAATGTGCAGTGGTGGGGGAGAAGGATGAAAAATGGGGACAAGTACCTGTATTATATGTAGTTTCTTCACTAACTGAAGCTGAAATATTAGATTATGTCTCAAATAAACTGGCAGAATATAAATTACCTAAAAAAATTATTTATCTAGAAGAGCTACCTAGAAATTCTTCAGGAAAAATATTAAAAAAGAATTTAACCTGACTAACTTGGCATAAGTCTCCCACGCACTCTGTGAAAGCGATTCACGCAAAATCAAAAAAAAGATTTTGGTTCTCTGCTTGCACGCTGTGAAAGTGATTCGCACCAAATTAAAATTTGGGCTCTCTACTTTTCTTCAAGTGGGAGTTCAACGCCAAGTAAGCCATGCATTTGCAGTTCTAAAATTCAGATGGGGTAAAAGAATCCCCACCTGAATTAAGAACTTGCTTCAAAAGGGGTAAATTAAATGCGGATTAATAGAATAGAACTTTTTCATATCAAAATCCCTCTGAATTTTATGTTCAAAACATCGAAAACTGCTATAGACCATCGTGAGACAATTATAATTAAAATTACTGATGAACTTCAAAATAAAGGTTATGGTGAAGTAGTTGCATTTAGTGAACCATCTTATACTGATGAAACATTAATAGATTCTAAGTATGTATTAATGTATAACTATATTCGAGATATAATACACAAAGATATTAAGCATCCCTTTGATATTCATAAATGGATGAAGCCATTTTATCCAATGGCGCTTGCAGCACTGGAAAATGCTTTGGTAGATTTATATGCTAAAAGGGAAAAACAATCCATTATGGATGTTGTATTTAGTGAAGAAACTAATGATGACATCCGTGCAGGAATTGTATTAGGAGACCAAGATGTTCAGACCCTAATTAAACAAATTGACTATTATCAAAGTGAAGGGTATGTTCGTTTTAAAATAAAGATTAAACCAGAAGATGGATTTTCAAAATTGAAGGTTATTAGAGAAAAATATGATAATATTCAATTATTAGCAGATGCTAACAAAAGTTATAAGTTTGAACAAATTAATGAATTAAAGAAATTGGATGAACTAAACTTACTTTGTATAGAGGAACCCCTAGATTCAGTGGATTTTTTGGAATATCAAAGGCTTCAAAAAGAGCTGAAGACCCCCATATGCTTGGATGAAAGTATTCAAACAATTAGTGACTTAAAAACAGCAATTGAGCTTAAAGCTTTTAAGGTATTAAACATAAAAGTAGGACGTGTAGGGGGACTATATTATGCAAAAAAAATGATTGAATTATGTAGGAAAAGCAATATTGAGTATTGGGTAGGAAGTATGGTGGAAAGTGGTATTTCTAAAACGTTGCATGTACATTTAGCCAGTTTAAAGGATACTTATATTCCTGGAGATTTGTCATCATCAAATCGATACTTTAAAAGGGATATAATTAAACCAGAAATAATAGTTAAAAATGGTATTATTAGAGTGCCAAAAGGCTATGGTTTAGGAGTGGATGTTGATGAAGCTTCATTAAAAAATTATACAATTGACTACAAGGAAATGGGTGGTGAATAATATATGAACTTAATAGAGGGTTTAAATATTGAATATGTTCATGTATATGAAAGTGAACTTGATGCCAAAATGAATTTGACGAAATTCCATGATCAAACCTTTGGATATTTGAATGGTGGTGCAACAATTGCCTTTGGAGAAACTATTGCTGGATACGCTTCAAATCAAAAAATAAATAAAGATGAAATGGCAGTAGGTCAAAATGTTACTGCAAATCATATGAAACCAAAGAAAATAGAAGGTTATATTATTGCAAAGGGGAAGCTTATGCATAAGGGAAAGACATCTCATGTCTGGAGCATAGAAATGTTTGATGAAAATAAGGTGTTAATTTCATATTTAACTATTACAAATTCTATTATTAAGAATAGACACTTCAGTGAGGAGAGATGAGAATATGAGTTTTAAGTCAATAATAAAACTTATGGATATAAAAACTCTTGTTGCAGGAACTATTCCTGTGATTTTAGGTTCAATTTATTCATTCTATGCTTTTAAAAAATTTAATATTTTGTATTTTATATTATTAATATTTGCTATGATACTGATTCAAAGTTCCACTAATATGATTAATGATTATTTTGATTTTAAACGAGGAGCAGATAATGGAAAGAGTAGCAATGAAAAAGCTTTAATAAGCGGTGAGATTACTCCTAAGCAGGTATTGTTTATTATATTTATATATGAATTCATTGCTTCTATAATTGGTATTCTTATAGCTAGCCAAACAAGCTATTATATTTTACTGGTTGCTGTTGTTGGAGGTATTGTTTCAATCTTATATGCTTTTGGACCTTTACCCATTTCATATACACCCGTAGGCGAAGCTGTGTCAGGAGTAACTATGGGTATTGGTATAACTACAACAGTGATTTATATTCATTCAGGTGTACTTACATTGAATACGGTGTTGGTAGCAGTGCCTACTGCACTATTTATTGGTACTATATTACTGTCTAATAACTTAAGCGATTTGGAAGAGGATAGACTGGTTGGAAGAAAAACTTTACCTATAATCATTGGCATCAAAAATGCCGAGAAGCTGTGGATATTTAATGTAATAGGGCTGCTTGTATTGACTGCTGCTTTAGTAGTATTACATATTTATCCTGTTGTCATACTGGCACCTGCTATTGTATTTTTTCCATATAAATCAATCTCTAATTTTTTATCCTATGATAAGAATGTTCATACAAAGGGAAAAACAATGGGTCTTATTGGACAAGTTGGGCTAAAATATCATTTGGCTGTGATTGCCGGTTTATTAATATCAATTTTAATTTCTTCATTTTAGATACATAATACATAATTTTATTTTATTCTATTTTACATGTAGATAATAAAATAAAAGTATATAGGCTCCAAATAGCAAAATACAATAAAACCACTCTTTAAATAACTAGGGTAATATTTCCTAGTTATTTTTGATATATAAATAACATGAATTAATTTATTTTTCATTTACTAATACTTATTTTATTAATGTTTTTACATTATAGTTATTTCAAGCATTTTCAGCTTTACTATGTGAAAATGTTAAAATATGATCAACCATGTTTATTAAGCTATCTTTATAGGTCGAAGCTTTAAAATTTCTTAGTGCATCTTTGGCTTTTTCACCAAAATAATTAGCATCTTCCAAAGTTACATTACTTGTAGCTTTTATATCACCATCCATATAGTCATCAATTATTTGGTATGTCATACCAAGATTTAAGCCGTATTCTTCTAAGCTTAATATATCTTCTTCACTTCCACCTATAATTTCACATCCTAAGCGGCAGCAAAGGCCCATAAATGATGCTGTTTTACCTTTTATAATATTAAAATACATTTCTCTATCAGGTAGAGTATTTTGAGCTTGATCTACTTCAGCAGCACACATATTTGCAGTTACTTGAATTAAGTTGTGTACTATTTTTTTAGGAAGGGATTTATTAATGATTAAAAAAGCATGAGCATAAAGTACATCACCAGTGAGTACGGCTATCTTTTTTCCGTAAGTGTTGTTCAAGGTTTTTTGACCTCTACGAAAAATATCGCCATCAATAACATCGTCATGAACTAAACTTGCACTATGTATGAGTTCTACTGCCACAGCTAGCTGCAGCAGGGAAGATTCAGAATGAGTTGGGAGCTTTGAATTTATAGTTCCTGCTGACAATAAGACTAAAGTAGGACGAAGATGTTTACCGGGAATTTTAAAAAAATATTCCATAATTTCCTGTAGTGAATTATAATAAAGCATACTTGAACTCAAATTTTTAAGTTCTTCTTCTACTTGATCAAGTTCATTTATTATTGGTTTATAAATTTCTTGAAATTTCATTTATTCTCAAAACCTTTCTTATATTATTCAGGATAATCAAAAAATTTCTCACTTAATTAATATTGTGGTTAATTATATAAAAAAGATGTAAAGATAATATGTAGATATTAAGGTGTCTTAAAAAGTATGTTTAGTTATTTTTTTAAATCTTCATAATATCTTTATATTATTTTGTAATTATTGTCTTTAGATAGATTTAACTAGTGGAGTAATGAATAAAAACATTTCTCTTTGAGAGTTAGATGGAGAGGAGATAAAATGTTACAAAATTTTCTGATGATAGGAATTTTTCTCGTAGCCTCATTTGTTTTTGGAATGGTTGTTTTGTTAACTGCTTACTTTGTAAGACCTAATAAGCCCAATAAAGAAAAGTTATCTACTTATGAGTGTGGTGTTGAGACTACTGGTTCAACTTGGATAAGATTCAAAGCCAGTTATTTTATGTATGCCTTGGTATTTTTATTTTTTGATGTTGAAACAGTTTTTCTTTTGCCATGGGCAGTAAAATTTAAGACACTTGGCTTATTCGCTTTTGCTGAGATGTTTATTTTTATTGGTATTCTAATCATTGGTTTATGGTATGCGTGGAAAGAGGGGGCATTAGAGTGGAAATAAAATCTGAACAGAATAAATTTATTCAAGAGGAGATAGAAAAAAATATTAAATTAACTAAATTAGATGATGCATTAAATTTTTGTCGTGCTCATTCTTTTTGGCCGCTGACATTTGGTTTAGCCTGCTGTGCTATTGAAATGATGGCAGCAGGAGGTGCTCGTTATGATATTGCACGCTTTGGCTATGAAGTTTTTCGTGCTTCACCAAGGCAGGCAGATTTGATGATCGTTGCTGGAACTGTTACTGAAAAAATGGCACCTGTAGTGAAAAAAATTTACGAACAAATGCCAGAACCAAAATGGGTAATTGCTATGGGAAGCTGCGCTACCAGTGGTGGTCCTTTTGTAGACTCCTATAGTGTTGTCCCTGGTGCAGATACATTTTTACCTGTAGATGTTTATATTCCAGGCTGTCCTCCCCGGCCTGAAGCATTACTTCATGGCCTTTTAACTTTAAAGGAAAAAATTATTCATCCGGAAGAGGTGAGTAAGGTTGAGTAAAATTCGTGAACAGATGATTTCGTCATTAAAAGAAGAGTATCAACAAAATGTTGAAATCATAGAAAATACGCAAATGGCTATTTGTATAGAAGTTAATACTTTTTTAGACATTGTAAAAAAGGTAAAAGAGTATGGTTTTAATTTTTTAGTGGATTTGACGGCAGTTGAAGAAGAAAGATTAAGCTGTATTTATCATTTTATGTCATTAAGGACCCATGAGCTAATTAGAATCAAGGTAAAACTTGATGAAAAACTTGAGATTCCTTCATTGACTAAGGATTGGGCGGCAGCAAATGTTCAGGAAAGAGAAGTATATGATCTATTTGGGATTAACTTTATTGGCCATCCTAATTTAAAGAGGATATTGTGTCCAGATAATTTTATTGGACATCCACTGCGAAAAGATTTTAAAATTATTCAGCGAAGATAGAGAGGAGGTTTGGTGATGATACAAGAGAAAATGTTTCATACTGAGGAAATGACTCTGAATTTTGGACCACAGCACCCTAGTACTCATGGAGTATATAGAGCAATTTTTACTTTGGATGGAGAGAGTATTGTTAATGTGGAAAATGTTATTGGCTACTTGCATAGAGGTATGGAAAAATTAGCTGAATCCAGAACATATACTCAATTTATACCTTATACCGATAGATTAGATTACCTATCTGGAATGTTAAATGAATTAGGCTATGTTCAAACGGTGGAGAAGCTTATGGAAATTGAGGTTCCGGAAAGAGCTGAATATATTCGCATCATTATGGCTGAACTACAGAGAATTGCCAGTCACCAAGTTTTTTTAGGGAGTATGGCAATTGATCTGAACGGAGCTACTCCTTGGATGTATTTTTTTAGAGATAGAGAAAAAATTCTGGATTTATTTGAAATGGTTTGTGGCTCCAGAATGACAACAAATTATATGCGTATTGGCGGAGTAAGTCAGGATCTGCCTGAGGAATTTATTCCAAAGTTAAGAAATTTCCTTACAGAGATGGACAAAAATTTTGTAGAATATGAACGCATCATTACAGGCAATGAAATTTTTCAGGCCAGAACTAAAGATGTTGGCATCATTAACGGGGAAAGAGCTTTGGCTTATGGATTAACAGGTCCAAATTTGAGGGCTTCCGGTATTGATTTGGATTTAAGGCGTGATGTACCCTATGGTATTTATGATCGTTTCAAATTCAAGGTGATTGTTGGGAAAAATGGTGACTGCTACGAAAGATGGATAATGCGTATTGGGGAAATGGAGGAAAGTATAAAAATTATTAAACAAGCATTACAGCAAATTCAACAGGGACCAATGTTGGCTAAAGTTCCTAGAATGATAAAACCACCAAAGAGGGATATTTATCACCAAATTGAGGGATCTAAAGGTGTTCTAGGTTATTATCTTGTAAGCGATGGGCTTAATAAACCCTATAGACTTCACATTCATGGACCATCTTTTGTTAATCTTGGTGCCTTCCCTGAAATGGCTAAAGAAGGTACAATTCAGGATGCAGTTGCTATTTTAGCCTCACTGGATCCCATATTGGGTGAAGTTGATCGATAATAGGAGGGAAAAATGGAAAATATCTTTATAAATATATCTAACTGGTCCGAAAAATTGATCTTGGCCTTAGGAATACCCCATATTTTGGTGAGTATCATTATGAGTATTATTTATTTTATAGCTATTGTAGTTTTTGTTTTGTTAAATGCAATGTATCTAATCTATTTAGAGAGAAAATTTTGCGGCTTTCTGCAGCAGCGTCTGGGACCAAATAGATTTGGGCCTGGGGGGATTCTTCAGAGCTTGGCCGATGTGGTTAAGCTTTTAGGTAAAGAAGATATTATTCCTGACAAAGCAGACCGATGGGTCTTTCGGTTAGCCTCTTTATTAGTTATGGTTCCTGCTCTATTAGTCTACGCGGTTTTGCCCTTTGGTAAAAATATGATTGCAGCTAATTTAAATTTGGGTGTAATTTATTTTGTAGCCATTTCTGGAACTGCTTCCGTACCCATTCTAATGGCAGGATGGGGATCTAATAATAAATATTCTCTCCTAGGGGGAATGAGAGTAGTTGCCCAAATGATAAGCTATGAAATACCTATGATTTTTTCTCTTCTTGGCATTGTCATGCTGAGTGGTTCTTTAAATCTAGGAGAAATCATTTCAGCACAACATAATGTCTGGTTCATTTTTTTACAGCCTATTGCCTTTGTTGTCTACTTCATTGCTGCAACAGCGGAGCTAAACAGGGGACCTTTTGACTTGCCTGAAGGAGAACAGGAGATAATAGCCGGACCATTTACAGAATATAGTGGAATGCGCTATGCACTTTTTTATCTTGCTGAATACACTAATATGTTTGCTATTTCGGCACTTATAGTTACTTTATTTTTAGGTGGAGCAAGTGGTCCAATATTACCTTCTTGGATTTGGTTTATCTTAAAAACTTATGTAATAATTTTATTATTCATGTTGGTTCGCTGGACTTTTCCTAGGTTTAGATTAGATCATATGATGTCTTTAAATTGGAAATATCTTATTCCTATTTCTTTGATGAATGTTTTGTTTACAGGAATAGGTGTCAAAATATTTCAGTTAATTAAGGGGTGAGTTAGATGTTCGGTAAAGGATTAATTAATGGTCTTAGAGTAACCTTAGGGCATTTATTTGAAAAGAATATTACACAGCAGTATCCAGAGCAGCATCCTAAGTTACCACCACGTTCACGTTGTTCTTTTAAGCTGGATTCAGAAAAATGTATTTCTTGTGGTATTTGTGCTTTAAGCTGTCCTAATAGAGTTATTACCATTGACAGTTATAAAGATGAAAATAATAAAAGACATTTAAATAAGTATGAAATGGAATTAATGTACTGTCTCTTTTGTGGCCTTTGCGTTGAAAGTTGTCCTATTAAAGCCTTACAGGTTACTTCTAATTTTGAATTAAGTACTTATAATAGAGCTGAAACCAAGTTGAAATTATTCAGCAGTAAGGGGGACTTATAATGATTTCATCTTTTATTTTTTGGCCTATAGCAATTCTAATTTTATCTTGTGCCATAGGGGTTATTCATTCAAAAAATATTGTACATAGTGCACTATTATTGATATTAACATTTATAGGTATCGCAGTAGTTTTCATTTTCCTTGAAGCCGATTTTCTGGGCCTGGTACAGATTTTAATTTATGCGGGTGCTATTTCTATTTTAATAGTATTTGCTATAATGCTTACACGAAGAAATGAAATGAAAAATAGTAACCCATTTAATAAATTAAGATGGATTAGTTTAATATTTTGTTTAGGGTTTTTTGTGCTGATTGCACGTTTGATTCTAGTTAGTAGTTTTACTTATAAAAATTTAGAAGTAAAAAGCACTATTGGTTCCATTGCGGAAGGGTTCTTTGGAAATTATATGATCCCATTTGAAATTTCTGCCATACTTTTGTTGATTGCTATGGTAGGAGCTATTATTTTAGCTAAAGGAGTGAAAAATTAAATGGTTGGTTTAGAGGGTTATCTTATATTAGCAGCAGCTTTATTTTGTGTTGGTCTTTATGGAGCTTTTGTAAAAAGAAATGTTATCAGTGTATTAATGTCGGTGGAAATTATGATGAATGCAGTTAATATAAATTTAGTAGCTTTTAATAGGTTCTTAGCACCTGCAAAAGTTACAGGACATCTTTTCGCTATTTTTGTAATTGTGGTTGCAGCAGCTGAAATTGCTGTAGGTTTAGCTATTATCCTAAATATTTACCGCAGCCGTAGTACAACCAATGTAGATGATTTCAATATTTTGAAATGGTAGGTGTTATGATGATGTTTATAGGCTTAGCTTGGCTAATTCCAATATTCCCAGCAATTACATTTTTACTTATATCTTTTATTACAAAAAGATTCAAAGGCATTAGCGCAGCAATTGCAATAACAGGAATGAGTCTTTCTCTTATATTTTCTTTGGGTGTTTTTTACGATGTCATCACATCGGGAGTTAATATTAATCATCCGGTTGAATATGCTGTTTCATGGCTTTCGGTTCCCGTTAATATTGCAGCCGGAGTACTAATTGATCCACTTACCGCAATTATGCTTCTGATTGTGACTTTTATTGGATTGCTGGTGAAAATATACTCCTTAGGATACATGCAAAATGATCCGGGGTTTTCTAGATTCTTTGCAAATTTATCTCTGTTTAGCAGCTCCATGTTAGGCTTAGTAATTGCCAATAACTATTTTCAGATGTTTTTTTTCTGGGAATTGGTAGGTTTATGTTCCTATCTTCTCATTGGTTTTTATTTTAATAAGCCTTCAGCTGCAAGAGCTAGTAAGAAAGCATTTATTGCCAATAGAGTAGGAGATTTTGGATTTTTATTAGGAATCCTTTGTCTTTTCATAGCTTTTGGAACTTTTAATTTTAGGGAGCTTGCTGCTGGTATTCCCACTTATCCTAACGTTATCTTTCTTACTATTGCAGCGTTATTAATTTTTGCAGGTCCAGTGGCAAAGTCAGCTCAATTTCCACTGCATGTATGGCTTCCGGATGCTATGGAAGGTCCAACACCGGTAAGTGCTTTAATTCACGCAGCTACAATGGTGGCAGCAGGTGTATATCTTTTGGCACGTGGTTATATCTTATTTTCTTCATTACATGAAGTGAGTTTAGTAATTGCTTATATTGGAGGAATAACTGCTTTTATGGCAGGTACTATTGCTTTGGTGCAAAGAGATTTAAAAAGGATATTGGCTTTTTCAACAATGAGCCAGCTGGGTTATATGATTATGGCAATGGGTGTAGGAGGATTTACCGCTGGCATATTTCATCTTACCAGTCACGCATTTTTTAAAGCTTTATTATTTTTGGGTGCAGGTAGTATTATTCATGCTGTTGATGTACAGGACATTTTTAAAATGGGCGGTTTAATTAAAAAAATGAAAATTACCAGCTGGACTTTCATTATTGGTTCTCTAGCCCTGGCAGGGATTCCACCCTTGTCTGGTTTTTTCAGCAAGGATGAAATTTTATCTGTAACTTACGAACATGGCTATAGGTTTTTATATTATTTAGGTTTGTTCACAGCATTTTTAACAGCTTTTTACATGTCACGTCTGGTTTTTAGCGTATTCTTTGGCCAGGAAAAGCAGAAGAATTTAGTACACAAAACTCCTTGGAATATGAAGTTACCTTTAATAATATTATCAGTTTTTGCAATATTCTATGGCTTTCTCAATAAGACTTTTGCTTCATACATATATTTTCAGGCAGTCCAAAGTACAGAGCCAAACCTAATCATAATGAGTGAATCAGTGGCAGCAGCCTTTGGTGGGATTATATTAAGCTGGCTTATATATGGCAAGCAAGTAGTGTCAAGTGAAGCTCTTAGTGTGAGATTTAAACCAATTCATCAACTTCTTTTTAATCAATACTATTTTAATGAGCTTTATAATTGGCTATATGAAAGAATAGTTTCAAATATATCCCGTTTCTTCCACTGGTGTGATCGAAAGATAGTAGATGGAATTTTTGATAATACTACTTCTTTAATAAGAAGAATGGGGATTAGATTTAGACTTGTTAACTCTGGCAGTGTGCAGAATTATGCCTTCATCTTTTTTATAGCAATCGCTTTTATAATTCTATGGCTAGCAGCACCGATTTTAGGAGGTATATAGATGCAATTTCCGATATTAACATTAATATTATTAGCACCGATTTTAGGTATCATAATAATACTTTTGTTTCCAGCCACTAAAGTTAAGGAGATAAAAGTAACTGCAGCAATTGTCACTTCAATTTCATTGTTGCTATCCATTTTGGCTTTTGTAACTTATAATAGGGAAATAAGTGGTCTTCAATTTATGGAGTCATATCCATGGATACCTGCCTTCGGGATTAATTATTCTGTGGGAGTAGATGGTTTGAGCTTGCCTTTGATACTGCTTACCTCTATTGTTATTTTTGCAGGTGTTTTTGCATCATGGAAAATGGAGAAGAGAATCAAGGAATTCTTCATATTTCTACTGTTATTGGTTGCAGGTGTTTTTGGGGTATTCATTTCCAGAGATCTATTTTTCTTTTTCCTATTCTTTGAAATAGCTGTTATTCCAATGTATATCTTGATTGGAGTTTGGGGAAGTACTCGGAAAGACTACGCAGCAATGAAGTTAACTCTGTATTTATTGGTAGGTAGTTCAATTGTTTTAGTTGGGATCATTGCAACCTTTGTCTATGCTAATAGTCTAGGGATAAGAAGCTTCGATATTCAAACTCTTAGCAGTATTAATTATAGTTTTGGCTTTCAGAAATTTGCTTTTTTCCTAATGTTAATAGGCTTTGGTGTTTTAGTTCCTATGTGGCCCTTTCATACATGGTCTCCAGATGGACATGTAGCTGCACCAACAGCTGTGAGCATGCTTCATGCTGGAGTTTTGATGAAATTAGGCGGTTATGGGATTATCAGAGCTGGAATATTTCTTTTCCCGGAAGGTGCAAAATACTGGGTTCCTTTAATTGCAGTACTATCCATTGCCAATGTAGTATATGGTGCTTTGGTTGCTATGGCTCAAAAAGATTTAAAATTTGTAATTGGTTATTCCAGCGTAAGTCATATGGGATATGTACTTTTGGGAATTGCATCCTTAAATTTTATAGGAATTGATGGGGCAGTAGCACAGATGTTTGCTCATGGCATTATGACAGCATTATTCTTTACTTTAATAGGTAATATTTATCATAAGGCTCATACCAGAGAAATTGCTCGATTTGGAGGGCTAATGCATCAGATGCCAAGAATAACTATTGGCTTTATAATTGCTGGCTTTGCATCACTGGGGTTGCCAGGGCTAAATAATTTTGTTGCTGAATTTCTCATATTTGTAGGTTCATTTAGCAAAACAACAAAACTATTTTCAGTTATACCTTTTAAAGCCATCTCAATTTTAGCTGTTCTAGGAATTGTTATTACTGCTGTTTATATATTGAAGGTGATTCAAGATACTTTCCTTGGTCCTAGAAAAAAAGAATGGGATCACTTAAAAGATGCCAAAGGTGTGGAAATGATTCCTATAGTTATCTTATCAGGTGTATTAATATTTTTTGGACTATTTCCAGCACCACTAATTAATCTTATTCATAGTGGGGCAATTCCATTGATTAAGAGAATATCAGAAGCAGGCCTTATAGGGAGGGGATTTTAATGGTTAGCTATATAGTTGAACTTTTAACTGCGGCTTTATGTATTATTCTTTTGGCAGTAAATTTATTACTTCCAAAGCATAAAGAGAAATTTGCCTTGCTCACAGGAATAGGTCTCCTTACGATTTTAGTAATTTCTTTATTCAATGGTAATCATCCACAAACTTTCTTCGATGGAGCCTACATTATTGATTCTTTCAGTACTTTTTTTAAACAGCTATTTTTAATTGCTGCCATCTTAACTGTTCTAGTTTCTAAGGATCATATAGTTTCTAAGCCAGGAGAGTTCTATACCTTAATTGTTTCAGCACTTTTGGGAATGATGATTATGGTATCCTCCGGAGAACTTATAACCCTGTATATGGGGCTGGAATTAATGGCCATTTCTTTTAGTATTTTAATAGCTTATCAAGGGGATGAAAAATCAAAAGAAGCAAGTTTAAAATACATTATTTTAAGTGCAATGTCTTCAGCAATTTTTCTGTATGGATTAAGTTTAATATATGGTGTGACACAAACGACCATTATTAAAGAAATTGCTGGTGCACTATCAGCAGGGCATCTTGTACCTTTAGAAATGCTGGGAATGATATTTTTAATGGCAGGCTTTGCTTTTAAAATTGCTATTGTTCCCTTTCATATGTGGGCACCAGATATTTATGAAGGAGCGCCTACTTCAATCACTGTATTTTTGGCAGTAGCCTCTAAAACTGCTGCCCTGGCAGTATTGCTAAGACTTTTTATGGGCGGCTTGTCATCTATTTCCGATTATTGGGTTGAATTAACCATCCTCTTAGCTGTTTTAACCGTAGTATTAGGTAATCTAGCTGCTATTCCTCAGACCAATATCAAGAGAATGTTAGCTTACTCAAGTATTGCACAGGCCGGTTATTTTTTATTGGGCGTTGTTGCTGATTCAAACCTTGGTGTGGCAGCCATTTTACTCTATAGTTTATTTTACCTTTTTGCCAATATGGGTGCTTTTGGGGTTGCAATTGCTGTTTCTAAAGCAACAGGCAGTAATGAAATTAAAGATTATGCTCATCTAGCACGAAGATCACCTTTTCTGGCGGCGGCTATGCTCATTTCTTTACTTTCTCTGGCAGGAATGCCTCCCTTGGCTGGATTTATAGGAAAATTTTATCTGTTTTTAGCTATAATAGAGAAGGGACAATTATGGCTGGCATTTATAAGTATAGGTATGAGCGTGGTGTCAGTATACTATTATCTTAGAGTGGTTAAGGTCATGTACTTTGGAGAAGGCCCTAAGAAATTTGAACCAATTCCTGTGTCAAAAAGTACTAAATTGGCACTGACTGTATCTATGATAGCCCTTGTGGTTCTTGGAATTTATCCAAACCAATTAGTCAATGTGGTTTTAGCGGTTTCTAAAGCATTTTTGCCGTAGCAAAAGAAGGAAAAGACTTTTATTTAAGTGTTAGATAACAGCCGAATGTCAAATGAAATTTATTTAAACTAAGGTGAAAAATAGACTTGGTAAAATTCATTGATAAAGAAAATCTAGTGAAGATTTGTTATATTATAGTAACATTTTCGCTAGATTTTTATATTTGTATATAGAATAATCTTATTTTCTTTGTTATAAGTTAGTTCTTTACTATTATTTTTCATTAGATTAAATTTGGAATAAGTATTATAATTAAATATAAATTTACATTATTTACGCAAATAAAATATTCTAAACTAAATTTTATGTTTAGTATGTTCTATAATGTTTCTAAGAATTAAAGGGGAGTTTAAATTGGCATTAAATTTAAAAGAACTAGTTGAACAGTACAAAGTAGATAATGAGTCTGTGTATAATACATGGTTTATATATAATGAAAAGAGGATGAAGGCATTTCGCGCTATAAGGCGCGGAGTAAAAGATATTGTAAAATCAATTAAGGAAGGTACTTTTGGCAATGATTTTAAGGGATCGCCATTAGAATTTGTATTAAACTGCATAACAGAACAAAAACAGGTATTTGTTGGGGCAGCTCATCCGTTTTATTGGAAACCAAAGCTGAGAATACCAGATATATATGAAAATGAAGAGAATAAAAGGATTTTTGGACAATTTTTAGAATCTTGCTTGTCTGCTAGTAATGAAGAAAAAATAATTAAAGAAATTATAAAATTGGACAGCTATAATATTAAAGGATTAGGACCAGCTGTTGCCAATATACTTTATTTTTTGCATCCTACTATAATTCCTCCATTTAACACTGCCATGGTTAATGGATTTAATGCAGTTTTTGCAGAAAATAAAAAATTAGGATCATGGAAGCATTACTTGGAAATGAGGGAGATAATTATAAAGACCAATGAAGAATTAAAGCCGGCACTATCAAAAGATTTAGGTGCTGTATCTGGATTATTATTTGATGTAGGAGTTGGTAAAATAATTCTTCATGAAAACTGGGAAACTGCTTTAAAGTTTGAGAAAGACAAATTGGAGAGGGTTTTAAAAAAACGTCATCTTGAAGTTGAAAACGAGATCAAAGAAGAAAATGAACATTTAAAAGTACAGTGCTTACTAACGGAAATTGGCAGTAAGCTCGGATATGATGTTTTTGTAGCTGTCAATGATCGTACAAAATCTATTGATGGGAAAAATTTAGAGTTTATGACTTTATCAGAGCTTCCAAAATTGGAGATTGCAGAAGAGGTAATAAAGACAATTTCTTTAATTGATGTAATATGGATAAACAAGGATAGTAAAGAAATAGAATGTGCCTTTGAAATTGAAAAAACTACATCCATATATTCAGGAATCTTAAGGCTTATAGACTTGGCTTCTTCATTGGGAGATAAAAAATATAACTGTTTTCTAGTTGCACCAGATTCACGAAAGAAAGAGATAATTGCACAATTGAAAAGACCTTCTTTTAAGGATATAGATTGTGTAGCTTTAAGATATATATTGTTTTCTGATTTATATAATCACTGTGAAGGTATTTGTAAATTTGGGGAAGATTACAAAATATTATTTAAGATTGCAAAAAATCAGTAATATATTGCAAAAGTATATAACTTTGTAAGGTTTTTGTGTTTATTAGACTAAATCTTCATATGTTCTACATATTTATTTGATAAAATAAATTAAAATTTACTATAGTGAGGTTATAAACAAAATTTTACTTAGTACTAAATATATGAAATTAGGGGGATAACAGTTTGAATAAGAGAATATTAGCTGCTGTTCTGTCTTTAGGTATAGTATTTACAATGAATGTTAGAACTTTAGCCGCACCATCCTTAGATGAACAATTAAATACATCACAAAATCAATACAATCAAAGTCAGAATACTCTAAATGAGGCACAAAAGAAAGTCAGCAATATAGAGGCAAGTATAGAAATGTTGGACAACCAAATTCAGCAGAGTATGATTAATATTGATAATGTTAAGGGTAAAATAAGTAAAACAGAGTCAGACATAAATAGTGCGCAGAAAAGTATTAATAGATCTGAACAGAATATGAAGGCTGAAAAAGAACTCTATAATAAGAGAATGAGAGCTATATATATCAATGGAAATAGTGGATATGTAAGTATGCTGTTAGATTCCAAGGGAATAAGTGATTTTATTTCAAAAGTAGAAACAATAAAGAGTGTAACGGAATTTAACGATAAGATAATATCAAATTTAAATGTAAGAAGACAAGCCATTCAGGAGAAAAAGGATAAACTTGCAAGTGATAAAGAAAATTTAATTTCTTTAAAAAATGATAATGAGAAAAAATTAAATGATTTAAATAATAAGAAAGCACAGCAGCAGCCGCTTATTGCAGAAGCTAAGGCACAGCAGAACTCAGCATCTGAGTCAAGTGCGTCTACAAAGGCTCAAATTGATTCAATAAAACAGAGGATTGCAGCTGCTAAAGCGGCTGAACAGGCAGCCCAACTGGCAAGTGCAAATGTAAGTCAAAATAACAATTCAAATAAAAGCGTAAGTGTAAATAGAGGTGGATCATTACCAACAAGTACTGGCGGCTCTATTTCAAATGATTCCATTATAGCATATGCAGCAAGCTTCATGGGTACACCATACGTATGGGGAGGTACATCTCCAAATCCTGGATTTGACTGCTCTGGATTTACTCAATATGTATATAAAAAGTTTGGCATATCACTTGGAAGGACTACATATGATCAAATAAAAGATGGAGTAGGAGTGTCAAGAGATCAGCTTCAACCAGGAGATTTAGTTTTCTTTGGAACCTATTCAGATCCACATCACATGGGGATGTATGTGGGAAATGGTATGTACATACATGCACCTCACACGGGAGATGTTGTTAAAATATCACCTCTAGGTAGAAGCGATTATTTAACAGCTAGAAGAGTAAAATAAAAATTAATGAAAAGCTATGATTTTGAATTCTTCATCTTATCTACATAACTTTTATATATAATATAAGCAGAGAATGAATTAGGGTTTATGTTTGTTTTTATTTAAAATTTAGGAGGGATTCTATGAATTGTCATGGAAGTAAAAATGATAATCAAAGTAATCAAGAAAAACCACACAGTGCTTTAAAGCATATGCTTCATATGATTCTTTGCTGTGCCATTCCAATTCTTTTAGTTGGGGCTCTGCCATTTTTGAAGCTAAATGGAACTTTAAATACGGCTATATTATCTATTTCACCGCTTATATGCCCTATAATGATGGGATTTATGATTTTTATGATGGTGAAAGGTTCAAAGAAGAAAAAGCTAGATAATGAGCATTTGAAGAACAACACGCAAATAGTGAAAAAGGATTAAAAATTATTGCTTAGTTAATATATAAATGGTAAAATGTAATCATGAATTTACTAAAGTGAAGTGTTGTAATGTAAATTTGTAAAATATAGAGATTTTGGAAGGAGTGATGTTTTATGATAAAAGTATTTTATGCAGATAGTGTTATAAGAATAATAAAACAGGCTACTCCTATTGGAACTATATAAGTAATTAATTAATAGGTTACTATTTTGGAAATTTGTACCCTTGGAGTAGTTTGTGAAAAATCAATTATTTCAAGGGTATTTTTATACCCAAAATTAGGAGGTAACTTATTGTTCAAATCAAATTATAATTTAATGGAATTAGGATGGAATGATTCTTTACAGGAAGAATTTAAAAACTTTAAAGATGAATATATGGTGGGAAGAATTGCTGTAGAATATAAAGGATCATATAAAATGTATACTAAAATTGGAGAAGTTTCTGGAAGTATCTCAGGAAAGATGAATTACAAAAGCAGTAAAAGAGAGGATTACCCAGCGGTAGGAGATTGGGTTTTAATAGACAAATTTAATAATCTGCATGAAACAGTTGTCATTCACAGAATATTAAACAGAAAAAGTAAAATATCAAGAAAAGTTGCTGGTAGTTCTTTTGATGAGCAGATAGTAGCAGTTAATATAGATATATTATTTATATGCATGTCTCTAAATGATAATTTTAATCTTAGGAGATTGGAGAGATATGTTACTACAGCCTGGAATAGTGGTGCTTTACCTGTAATAGTGTTAACTAAAACTGATCTATGTACTGATCTTCGTGAAAAAATAATAAAAACAGAATCTGTTGCTCCGGGAATAGATATAGTAAATACCAGTTGTTTTAATACTTTAGATATGGATAAATTAAGAAGATATTTAGGTACAGGAAAAACTGCTGCTTTTGTTGGATCTTCTGGTGTGGGGAAATCCACCATTATAAATAACCTTTTGGAGGAAGAAAAGCAGAAAACTAATATAGTCAGTAATATAGAGAGCAAAGGCAAGCATACTACAACTAATAGAGAACTTATAGTTTTAGAAAGTGGAGGCATTGTAATAGATACTCCAGGCATGCGAGAATTACATCTTTTTGATGCAGAGGATGGTTTTGATAATAGCTTTGAAGATATTAATGAATTGGCTAAGAATTGTAAATTTTCAGATTGTACACATACTTTTGAACCAAAATGTGCAGTTCAAAAGGCAATTGAAGATGGGGTGATGCCAAAGGAAAGATATAATAGTTATCTAAAATTGAAAAAGGAAGCCGAATTTATGAAGAGAAAACTTGATAAAAAAGCCCAAAGTGATCATAAAAACAAAATTAAAGCTATAAATAAAGAACTTAAGCGTAGATATCAATAATGATTTTCATAATATTTAACCATATAATGATTGAAAATATATATAATTTATGAAATTATTGTATTATAAGTTCATAAGGCAGCTTTGCATGGTATTTATTTTCAGTTGCCTAATTTTAGGAGATGGTATTTTATGAAAAAGAATGTACAACTGAATGTAGACAGATTCTTGGGTTTTGCTGATGTGTATAACAATGCAAGACCTACATGCCCGAAAAAGGTTAAAGAGATAGTAATGGGATATTTGGGTTACAAACCAAAACTTGTGGTAGATATAGGTTGTGGTACTGGACTATCTACAAGGATTTGGAGTGATACTAGTGATAAGGTTATAGGCATAGAACCGGGTAAGGATATGATGGAAGTTGCACAGGAAAAATCGGCCGAGTTAAATAATATAAGCTTTATTTCAAAATTTTCAGATAATACAGGATTAGAGGATAACTGTGCAGATGTTGTTACCTGCTCTCAGTCTTTCCACTGGATGAATCCTGATACAACTATACCGGAAGTTGCAAGAATACTTAAAAAAGGTGGAGTTTTTGCAGTATATGATTGTGATTGGCCGCCGGTATTTAACTGGGAGGCTGAACTAGAATATAAAAAGCTTTTTGAAAAAGTAAATTATATAGAGACCTCTAATGCTGAACTTAAGGATAGTTTCGTAAAATGGAATAAAGACAAGCATCTTTCTAATATAGAAAATAGTGAAAAGTTTAGATATGTAAGAGAAATATTATTTTCCAACAATGAAGATTGTGATGCAGACAGGTTTATTAATCTGGCGTTAAGTCAGGGCAGTCTTCAGGGGATAATAAAAGCTGGAATGGATGAAATTAATCCGTATTTAACAAATTTCAAGAATAGAATAATAGATATATTTGGTGATAGTAAATTTGAAATAGATTTCTGTTATCGTATGAGAATTGGAGTAAAATAGAAATAAGGCATGTGAAAATAAATTAGCATTCTGGCTGCTTATTTATTTGAAGATGGCTAAAATATAGTTTGAAATTTTATTACATGTATGATAAACTATTCATAATAAAATTGAATTCTTACCTAGGGTAGAGGTGCTGTAATTATAAGTAATTGTTCTTAGCTTGCAGGCGAAGAGGAATAAAGAAAGGAATTATGGCCGAAGGAGATATTTTGGCAAGGATATCTTCTGGTTTTGTATAAAATATGTGCAAAACTGTCACTATTGGTTTTGGTATAGTGGAGAGCTACAGGGTACACGTGCATTGTTAATATTAGATTTAATACTAACAGCAGGGGTGTTCCTTTGCTGTTAGTTTTTTTATTATGCTAACATTTTGCCCTGGTAAGAGGAAGGTAGGTATAATATGAAAATTAAAGGTGTTTTATTACCAATTGTTACTCCATTTACAGGGGGAAATGTAGATTTTGAGTCCTATGAGAATATGATAAAGTTTTATTCCAACAAGGGTATAGCAGGATTTGTGCCCCTTGGAACCAGTGGAGAAACTCCAACTCTATCAGATTATGAATATGAAAGTGTATTGGAAAAAACTATTGAATATAATGAAAAAAACTTGCCTATATATGTGGGATTTGGAGGGAATAATACAGATAAAATGGCCAAGAGTGTAAAGCTCTTTGAAAAATATAAAGTTCAGGGAATTCTATCAGTTTGTCCTTATTATAACAGGCCTGATCAAAGGGGCATATATGAGCATTTTAAAAGAATATCTGAAGCTACTCCTCTTGATATAATACTTTATAATATACCTTATCGAACTGGAAGAAATATTGAGAATGATACAGTGAGAAGGTTGGCCGAGCTAAAAAATATAGTGGGAATAAAGGATGCCTGTGGTGATTTTAATCAGAGCGCTGAACTTTTGCTAAATTCACCTAAGGACTTTTCAATATTGACAGGAGAGGATGCACTATTTTATAGTACTTTAATGCTTGGTGGAGACGGCGGCATTTTGGCATCTGCTCATATTTATACTGAAAAATTTGTTGAAATTTATAATAAAGTAAAAGAAAACAATCATTTTGAGGCTCTTAAAACATGGAAGGAAGTAGCAAATATTATTCCATTATTATTTGAAGAACCTAATCCGGCCCCTATTAAGTATTGTTTGTATAAAGCTGGATTAATAAAGTCTCAAGAGATAAGATTGCCATTGGTGGAAATATCACAAATTTTAGCGGAAAAAATTGATAAAGTTTATAAATCATAAATAAATTATTATTTTAAAAAATATGCTCTTGGATTAGCTAATGAAAATTTTACTATTTCAAGGGTATTTTTATGTTCAAAATTATAATTGCCTGTTTCGAAGATATATTTATAATTTTAAGATAAATTTTAATTAGGTGAAGGAAATAGAGATTTTATGTTGAATTAAAATCTAAATGAAATTAATAAGGAGTGGATCTATATGAGTAACAAGGTATTTACAAAAGAAGAATTAAGTAAATTTAATGGACAAGATGGTAATCCGGCTTATATAGCCATTAAAGGTATTGTTTATGATGTGAGTGGTATACTTGTGTGGAAAAATGGAATACATCATGATCAAATTGCGGGGCATGATTTTACTGATAAGTTTCCGCATAAAATGGAGTGGCTAGATAGGTTAAAAGTTGTAGGCAACCTAGAATAAAAATAAGTGTTGTTTAAGGTGTAGTAAGGCTTTAAACAACATTTATTTTTGTAAATGGAGTTTTAATTCTATAAAACCCTGTATCGGAATTGCAGTTAGATTAGAGTTTTAAGATTGATGTATAAGTAAATCAAAAAAATGGGATAGCAATAGAGTTTTATGGTAAAATAATAACTAAGAAGGTGAAATTATGAAATATGAAATAAAGACTGCAAAAAATCAGGAGTTTGTTGATATAACAAATATTGTTAGAGAAGCAGTGCGAAAAAATGATGTAAATGATGGTATTGTTACTGTATTTATTCCTCATACTACTGCTGGAGTGACTATAAATGAAAATGCTGATCCCGACGTGGTAACGGATATGTTGTCAGCGTTAAATAAAGCTTTTCCAGTAGAAAATGGCTATTTACATGCTGAAGGAAATTCTCATGCTCATATAAAAGCATCACTTATGGGTTCATCCTGTAATGTAATTGTAGAAAATGGAGAGCTGCTGCTTGGAACCTGGCAGGGAATCTATTTTTGCGAATTTGATGGACCAAGAAGTAGAAGGGTTTATATAGAAATATTGAGAGACTAATGTGCAGAAATTTTACTGAAATATTCAGTATTAAAAGTAATTTATGGAGTTTACATACAAAGTCCACTCAGTCATTTTGTATATTATGATGAAATTGCTCTAATTATGATATAATATGTGTAGAATATAAAATTATAGGGGTGGTTATTTTGAGAAAAGGAAAAGTTGTTATTTTTATTTTAAGTCTTGTCACAATTTTATCTTTAATTATTGCTATTTACAGATGCATAAGTGAAAAATCATCTTATATAACAATAAAAAATAATTAAGTTTTATATTTTTATGGATTAGATATTATGAAACATATAAATGCTATAGTTAAACTCTGCAAATATAGAAGTTTAACTATAGCATAAATTGTTTACTGTAATATTTTTTTTACAATTTCCTTGCATTCTTTAATTAAGGTATCTTTATGGAAGTTTGAATCTCTGTTATACATAATTTCATGACACATACCCTCAATTAAAGAATACACTAAAAATAGTTTTTCTTTTTTATTAGAAAAACTTAAAGTATATTCACTAAGCTTTTCTAGATATTTATCTATTTGAATTTTTTGTTGATGATGATGATATTCTCTGATATCATCGTCGGTGCAGGCAAGCATTGTAATTTCTTGATGAAATCTCGGAGAAAATTTATGATTTTCCAATACCGAATTCACCATAGTATCTACAAGTAAAGTTAAATCATTTTTATCTTTAATCTTATTTAAATTCTCTATGGTATTATTATAGACAGCGCTGCAATATAATTGTAAGACTTCTATAAATATATCTTTTTTGTTTTTAAAATAAGCATAAACACTTCCGGTAGCTAATCCAGCCTCTTTAGCTATTTCTGCTGTAGTAGTATCTAGATATCCTTTATTATTGAATATTTTACTAGCGGTATCAATTATTTTTTTCCTTTTTTCAATAGACCTTTTTTGTATAGGTATTCGTATTTCCCTGTTCATATTATCACCCAATTAGATTTTAGGATTAATTTGATGTTTTGTCAAGAATATGAAATGTAATTCATGTTTCATTGATATTATGTTGACAAAAATTTCATATAATATTTTGATAATACATAGGTGATTTTTGTATGGAAATTAACAGGGCATAAATTTATAATGGAATTGTTTGATTATACCTTCAGCCATAATATCAGCCATTTCTAAAGCTTGTTTTTCAATTTCATCATATAATCTTATGCTTTCTGAATAATTCTTAGTAAGTATAGCAACTGCTTCTGCTTTAGTAAGTTTTAAGTGATCATATAACATTAATTGCCAGTCTCTTTGTGACCAATATGGATTGATTCTGCTGAGGAAAATGGCTATTTCATCTGCATTGGCATACCAGTTTTTTTCAGCTTGTGAAGCAGCTGTAGTATCACCAGCTTTAGCAGCCTTTACAAGTTGTGCGGCTATAGTGAGATGGTCTGTAAATAATTTTCTAAATTCAGCAGCTATTTTATCACCATAAAAAGGTCTTAGCGTTCTTTCAAAATCTACAGGATTTTGAAGAAGGCGATTAGTAACAAGTTCTACATCTGGTGAATCTGTCAATATGCTTGTTATTGTCAATCGTGTCCAGACGATGTGTTGCTCCCAGAGCATATGAAGTTTATTTATTAAAGCTGTTTTGCAGATTTTCATAGAATAATTGTCATATCTTTCGTGATAATATCTGTCTATTGGACGTATATAATTATAATATATATCTGGATTATCTGTTCCAAATAAATTATAAGCTTTTGCTCTGTTATATGGATGAATATTATAGAAAGATGTTTTTGATGAATATGGGTACATAAATATCTCCTTCTTATAATTTTTCTAGGTTATAGTATGTGAATTTAAATGCAAAAGGTACACTATCAACTGATACATTTTAAATTTCTATCATAAACTATAAAAAACGTTGTATTGCTATATTTTTATCTACATTAAAATAATATTGATAAACAGATAAAAATACAATGAAAAAATTAGAATTTTATAAAATTTACTTGATTTTTATATAAATACGAAATATAATAATATCAAACAGTATAAAACATAACTAAATAGATAAAAATATTCCAAATAGTAATTTTATATACATAATGTAATTGATTTTGCTATGAAATAAAGTGGTTTAATATATAAAATATTTTTAAATGCAATATAACTTGATAAAACGTATTTATTCTATATTAAGTTATGTATCATAAATAATTATGAGTATTTTATCTTGGCTAGATGATCTTTTCCTGATTGAAAGGTTCAGATCTCCACCTCTAAGCGAAGCGAAGGTGGGACTTTCCAATCAGGTGGGGTAGACTCCCCACCTGATTTACCGATGTTTCAGCCTGCTGAAACGAGTTCACTACGATAGATAGGTTGAGTATTGAAAGGGTGATATTATGATTACAAAAGATATGACTATAGGAAAAATTATCAAACATTATCCTGAAAAAATTGAAGTATTAATGGAGTTTGGATTATATTGCAATGATTGTCTTTCAGCAAAATTTGAAACTGTTGAAAAGGCATCGCAAGTTCATGGATTCGATCTTGAAGAATTAATTTATCAATTAAATTTATCTGAGGAGAGATGAAAAATGTTTAAAAAATATGAGATTCTTTTAACTGTGGTATTTATGGGTATTTTTGCAGGTATATATTTATATGTGTATGGAGAAATTTCTAGAGAAGCAAGTATGGCTATTTTTTTCTTGGGAATGTTGAGTTTGTTTTCTTTTGCAACTAGTGATAATGATTTGGAAAAGTCCGTATATGATTTGCAAAATATTGAAATGCAATAAGGCATCTTCAAAAACAATCAGCTAGTATACTTAGTCCATTTTGTATCTTTTCATTTTATTTTTAGATGCTTAAAGGATTTTTAAAGATAAGATATAATATTGACATTTAACATAATTAGGTATATAATATAAAAAATGAAAGTTAAAGTCAATGAAGAGAAGTAGTAGGTATAGGAAATTAGTTAAAGCGAACTTGGAATGGTGGGAGCCAGGTACTGTAGTCTATATTGAATGGATCTTTGAGATGTGATGCGAAATAATAGTAGCAGTAAACGGTAGTCTACCGTTAAAAAGACAGGGTATCGAGTAAAATCTGTACCTGATAAAGATCGTTTTATATTAAGGTGGTATAGCGAAATAATCATTTTGTCCTTATTGGATGAAATGTTTTTTTGTTTCTATGGCTTTTATTTTAGTTTATTTAATGCTAGTTCCTGAAGCATTTAAGACATTAAATTAAAAAGTTAACTTTATGGATAATCATCTTATATAAAACAAAAATATGGGTGGCACCACGGTCACTTCGTCCCATTTTAGGATGAAGTGGCCTTTTTTGATTATATAGTTATTTAATAAAATTATTTGTTTAGAGGGGGATATTAATTCATGTTAAATGTATGGCTATAGATGAATAGTTTATAAGTTGAAAATATAATTGAAAAGAAATTATAAGTTTATAAAATAATAATTTCAGGAGGAAATAAAAGTGTCACAAATTAAAGTATATGGAATAAAACAAAATTTGAATATTATTAAACCAACGTTATCTGATATTATTCATTCTTGCGTTGTAGATGCATTCTGGTATCCGGTAGATAAGAGATTTCATAGATTTTTTCCTTTAGACAAAGAAAATTTTTATTTTCCAGAAGGAAGAACAGATAAATATACCATAATTGAAATCAGTATTTTTGAAGGTAGAAGTGTTGAATCAAAAAAGAAACTAATAAGGCTTTTATTTAATAATATTGAAAAAGAATTAAATATTTCACCTAATGATATTGAGATAACAATTTTTGAAACTCCTAAATATAATTGGGGAATAAGAGGCTTACCTGGAGATGAATTAAAATTAAATTATAAGGCTGAAATATAATTTTATGGAGGTAAAATAATGGATAAAAAATTAGAATTAAAGGATTTTGTTCTCATTGGAAGGACTTTTGAAGAGTATTATAAAATGTTTGATTTAAAAAGCCTGAGTAAAAATGAGAAAATATTAGATGCTGCATCAGGAGTAAGTTCGTTTTGTGCAGAAGCAAATGCAAATGGATATAATGTTACTGCTGCTGATAGAGTTTATGAATTTAACCATGAGGAAATAGAAGAAAAATGTTCTAAAGATTTGGAAGAAACTATGAAAAAAATACCGGCAATAAAGGAGTTATATAAATGGGATTTTTTCAAAGATATTGAACAATTAAAAAGTCATCGTAAAAGAGCATATAGAGGATTTATAAAAGACTTTAAATTGCATAAGGAAGATAGGTATATAAGTTCAGAATTTCCTAGTAATAATTTTAAAGAAGATCAATTTGATGTATCGCTTATATCACACTTTTTATTTTTATATGACGAACATATGAGTTATGAATTTCACAAACAAATTATTAATGAGATTATAAGAATAACAAAGAAAGAGATAAGAATATTTCCAATTGCCAATTTAAAAGCTCAAAGATCTCCTTTTATTGAGAAATTTATGAAAGATAAAGCTTTTAATAATTATGAAATTAATATAGTGAAAGTTAATTACGAATTTATAAAAGGTGGAAATGAAATGTTAGTAGTTAAGATTAATTAAATAAATGACATAATTATTATGATAAATAAAAAATTATTAATAGAATTTTTAGGAGGTTTTTGGATATGGATGATATAAAAGATATGTTAGAGAAAAATAAAATTGAATTTAAGTTTATTCATCATGCTAAACCAGTATACTCTGCAGAGGATGGTGCAAATTTGTTCAATATTAAAATTGAACAGACAGCACCAAATCTTATAATATATACTGATATTGGATTTTACTCACTTATTATTTCGGGTATTAGGGATAAAGTAGATTTTAAAATTATAAAGAAGCTTTTAAAATGTAATGATGTCAGGCTGGCAACAAAAGATGAAGTGAAGCAGGTAACAGGTTTTTCAGTTGGCAGTGTGGCTTTGTTTAGTAAATTAACTTGTATAGTTGATAAAAAACTTTTAGAAAATGATTTTATATATGGTGGAACTGGTAAAAAAAATTATACATTAAAAGTTCAGCCTGAAGCTTTATTTAAATTAAACCGAGTTGTTGAAGTTATAGAGTTGTAACATAGATTGGGGAGTTGATGTATGGATATAGATATAAGAGAAGCTGCTATTGAAGATAAAGAGTCAATTTTTAAGTTGGTTGAAAAATTTTCTACATCTTTTAAAACAGAACGTATTTTGTTTGATGAGTCTATAAAGAATATTATTGATGACAAATCTGCATCGCTGCTTGTGGCAGAAACAAATAAAAAAATTATAGGCTATTGTTTAGGATTCGTACATTATACTTTTTATGCAAATGGTCAAGTTTCATGGTTAGAAGAAATAATGATTGAGGAATTCTTTAGAAGAAAAGGTATAGGTAAAATGCTAGTAGAACAGTTTGAAAAATGGTCAAAATCAAGGGATTCAAAGCTTGTTGCCTTGGCAACGCGAAGAGCATCCAGTTTTTATTATGCAGTTGGTTATGAAAAATCAGCTGAATATTTTAGAAAAGTGTTGTAATATATAATAAGTACATATGAAATATCTAGTAATATGTAGCTGTTATATCAAATTTTCAATAAATGAATGTTACAGTGGCTATCAATGAGGTAGATGATATTAAAATGCATAAAGGATGTGATCTTTCAATGAGTAAATTATTTTTTATTTCAGATATACACGGTTCACTATATTATCTAAAAAAGGTTTTAGAAATATATGAAAGTGAAAAAGCTGACTATATAATTATTTTAGGTGATGAACTGTATCATGGAGCCAGAAATCCACTGCCAAAGGATTATAATCCTAAGGAAGTAGCGGAGCTTCTCAATACATACAAAGATAAAATTATAGCTGTACGTGGAAATTGTGACAGTGAAGTTGACCAAATGGTGCTGGAATATCCTATGATGGCTGAATATTCTATTGTTTTATATAATGGAAGAAGACTATTTTTAACTCATGGACATATATACGATAGGAATAATTTACCTAATCTAAGCAGCAGTGATGCCATAATATATGGTCACATTCATGTGCCTTTAGCAGAAAAACAAAATGATATTTTTGTGATTAATCCTGGGTCAATTACTTTTCCAAAAGAAGGAAATCCTAATTCTTATGGAATTTTAGAAAATAACATTTTTAAGATTAAGGATTTAGACGGTAATGTTATTAAAGAAATAAGCTTCAGTGAATGAGCGGTTAAATTCATCTGATGCCTAAACAACTAATAACTGCAAAACTCCACCTGATGCCAAGAATTCTGTTTATCCGATGACTATCCACTCTAATACTTCCATCGCACTCTGTGAAAGCTATTTACACAAAATTAAAAACTTTGACTCTCTACTTTTCTTCAAGTGGGAGTAAAGAGTGGCTATGTCCCTGGATAACGACTTCTAAGCATCAGATGGAATAAAAACCTCCACCTGATGCTAAGAATTCTGTTTATAGGAAAAATGCTAAAAATATTGTATTATAATAATAAACGCTAATTTTAAAGATAATAGATATAAAAAGTATCCATGTAAGAAAATAATGAGGTGAGCTAATGAGTAATATTTCAACAGACAAAAAAACAGTCTATACAAAGCTGAGAGGGAGAGAACTATTAAACAATCCTCTTCTAAATAAAGGTACTGCTTTTTCGAAAGAGGAGAGAGAAAAATTAGGTTTAACAGGCCTATTACCATCTCAAATTGAAGATATAGAAAACCAGGAAGACAGATGTTACAAACAGTTTTTATCTAAACCAGATAATTTTTCAAAACATCTATACTTAATGGGTTTATATGATTTGAATAGAACACTTTTTTACAAGGTGGTAACTTCACATATAAAGGAAATGCTTCCTATAATATATACTCCTACTATAGGAACTGGAGTAAAAAAATACAGTGAAGAATTTAAGAGCCCTTTAGATAGCCTTTATCTATCTATAGATGATAAAGAAAATATGGAAAAAGCTTTTGATAATCTTAATGTTAATGAAGATGATATTGAAGTAATGGTTATTACAGATTCCCAGGGGATACTAGGCATTGGTGACTGGGGTGTCAATGGAGTAGATATATCCATAGGAAAGCTTGCAGTTTATACGGCTGCGGCAGGAGTAGATCCATCTAAAGTATTGCCTGTAGTTTTAGATGTGGGAACTGACAATAAAGAACTTTTAGAAAGTGAATTGTATCTTGGAAATCGTCATGAAAGAGTGCAAGGCAAAGAATATTATGATTTTATAGATGAATTTGTAAAAGCTGCATTAAAAAAATTTCCTAAGGTTTTAATTCATTGGGAGGATTTCGGTAGAGAAAATGCTCATAAAGTGCTAGAAAAATATAAAGATAAAATTCTTACATTTAATGATGACATTCAAGGTACTGGAGCAATGATAGTTTCAGCAGTTATGTCTATGAGTAAAGCTTCAAATACTTTATTAAAAGATCAGAAAATAGTTATTTTTGGTGCTGGAACGGCAGGAATAGGAATAGCGAATCAAATTTCTTCTGCCATGGAAAGGGAAGGATTATCAAAAGAAGAGGCTAAAAATAGATTTTGGTGCATTGACAGATATGGACTTCTTATTGAAGGCATGGACACTTTAACAGATTTCCAAAAACCTTATGCAAGAAAACGAAGTGAATTTGCTGATTTTAAAGATGAAAATGTTGAATTACTTGATGTAGTTAAGATAGTAAAACCTACCATGCTTATAGGGTGTTCTGGAGTTACTGGAGCTTTTAAGGAAGAAGTGATAAGAGAAATGGCTAAGGGTGTAGAGAATCCTGCTATAATGCCAATATCAAATCCAACAAGTCTCGCAGAAGCAGTGCCAAAGGATTTAATAGAATGGACAGAGGGAAAGGGACTTATAGTTACAGGCAGCCCTTTTGAACCGGTAGAGTATAAGAAAACAACTTATAAAATAGGCCAGGCAAATAATGCTTTATTATTCCCTGGACTTGGCTTTGGAGCAATGATAGCAAAACCTCGTTATGTCAGCGAAAAAATGCTGGAAGCAGCATCAAAGGCTGTAGCAGAATTTGTAGACTTAAGTGAGGAGGGAGCACCTCTTTTACCAGAGGTGGAAAAGCTTCATCAGGTTTCACAAGCTGTAGCTGAAAAAGTTATAGAAGCTGCATTAGAAGAAGGAATTAATACTGTAGAAATTAAAGATGTAAAGAAAGTAGTATCAGATGAAACTTGGTATCCAGAGTATTATGATATAGCACCAGAAGATTAGAAAAGTAAAAAATAGTAAGCTTTAATGAATTCCTAAAACTAAAATAAATATATAATAACAGCAATATAATAAGATTTTTAGATTAGTCAATATTTGCAATAGATATATCACCTGAAATGCTAAAAGAAGTTCAAATGAAAATGGAGAAAAATAATATCATCAATATAGAAACTGTATTGACAGAAGAAAATGACTTGAAAATAGAAAATCACAAAGTAAGTATTGCCTATATAAGTTTTGTACTGCATGAAGCAGAGCATAAAGAAAAGTTTCTAAAGGAAGTAAAGAGAATAATTTCTTCAAAGGGCAGAATAGCTATTATTGAATGGAAAAAGAGTGATGGTGAATTTGGTCCTCCTTTAGACCATAGATTAGATGAAGTGGTTTCTGTTGGATTATTGAGTAATGCAGGATTTATAAATATATCAAGTATAAATATAAATGAAAATTTTTATGCTTTAATAGGAGAAATGAACTAAATAACTTAATTAATAAAGACATTAATTAAAAGTGGTTGTAAAGTTTTGTTTATATAACTTTACAACCACTTTAATTTTGACATTATTTAAACATGATGAGATTTAATGCTACTATCTTCAGGAAGATGGCTTGTATCATTTAATCCTAAAATTAATGGAAACATATTGTCATCAAAATATAATTTACTTATGGAAGTATTACCTAGGCGAATTCTGTGATACATGCTCATATTCCAGTTAAAAATTCCTATTAAAGCTGCTTTTATAATGCCACCATGAGCAACTACTGCAATATTTTTATCTTTATTTTCTGTAACAATTTTTAAAACGGCATCTGTAGCTCTGATACTGGCTTCCTTTAAACTATGGTCGCCTCCACAAAGAGGACCTGTGGTATCATCCATTAGCCACTTTTTAAATAGCTCTGGGTAATTATTTCTTATATCTTTAGTAGTTAAACCTTCCCATTCACCAAAGTCTATTTCTCGTAATTCGGGACAAATTATGGGATTAAGATCAGTATCTTCAGATATAATTTTTGCAGTTTTTAGCGCTCTTTTTAATGGACTAGAATATATGTAATCAAAATTTTTTTTAAGTCGTTTCTTTAAGAATTCTGCTTGCTTTATGCCTTCATTGGATAAATCTATATCTCTACTTCCTTGAAATTTCCCTAAGGCATTCCACTCAGTTTCTCCGTGTCTTATTAGCATTATTGAAGTGCTCATTGAAAAACCTCCATTATTAATTTGTTTTAATTGATTACCATAAGCATAAATCATATAATCAAATTGTCAAGTTTTAAAATTTAATATTGATAATAATTTTTTATGAAAGCTATTGACAGTGATAATAAAAATAGATATCATATAAAATAAAGAAAATTTAATAATTTTGATTCTTGATCTTATCAAGAGAGGTGGAGGGACTGGCCCTATGAAACCCGACAACCGGCATTTAATCGAAAATGTGGCGGTGTTAATTCCAGCAGAAGTTTTCTGAAAGATAAGAGAAGAAGTGAATAGGTGTTATTTACTGCTTTTCTTATGAAGGGCAGTTTTTTATTTTTAAAAGTTTTAATGACAATTAATTTTATACTTGCAAAATTTATATAATATGCTTAAGCTATTTATAATATAATTTTTACGTTATTTACACGTTAGGGGGCCTTATTTTTATGGAACGCAATATTATGGATTTATTTGGTAAAAAAATCCTGGTACTTGATGGTGCCATGGGTACTTGTATTCAGGGATTTAAATTAGAAGAAAAGGACTATAGGGGAAATCTTCAGTGTGATATAAATCAGAAGGGAAATAATGATATATTAAATCTTACAAAGCCTGAGATTGTTAAAGAAATACATAGGCAGTATTTTGAGGCTGGTGCGGATGTAGTTGAAACAAATACTTTTAGTGGAACCAGAATATCTCAAAGTGACTATGGCATGGAAGATAAGATATATGATATAAATTTTAATGGTGCAAGGCTGGCAAGAGAGGTAGCAGATGAATTTACTAATAATAATCCAGAAAAGCCTCGCTTTGTAGCGGGGTCTGTAGGTCCTACTAATAGAACGGCATCTTTATCACCAGATGTAGAAAATCCAGGTTTTAGAAATGTAACTTTTGATGATTTGGCAGCTGCTTATGGAGAGCAGATAAGTGGACTTATAGATGGTGGAGTAGATTTTATAATTATTGAAACTATATTTGATGCTTTAAATGCTAGAGCGGCTGTATTTGCAGCAAAAACGGTATTTGAAGAAAAAGGTATAAAATTGCCTATTATGATTTCTGGAACTGTTGCAGATAAAAGTGGAAGAATTTTGTCAGGTCAGACTCTTGAAGCATTTGCAGAGACAATGAAGGACGAAGATATACGTATTATAGGACTTAATTGTTCCTTTGGAGCAAAGGATCTTCTGCCTTTTATTAAATATCTTTCAAAGACTCAGGATAGGTACATAAGCTTTTATCCTAATGCAGGACTTCCTAATTCTATGGGAGAATATGATGAACACCCGGAAGAAACTGCGGGTTTTGTTAAGGAACTTGCTTTAGAAGGGCATCTTAACATTGTAGGAGGCTGCTGTGGTACTACTCCTGCTCATATTAAAGCCATAAGTGAAGCTATAGCGGACATAGCGCCAAGAAAAATTCCAAAGCTTGAAAGAGAAACTGTATTTTGCGGCTTAGAGGCTTTAAGAATAAATAAATCCAATAATTTTGTAAATGTAGGTGAGAGAACAAATGTAGCTGGTTCTGCTAAATTTGCAAGATTAATACGTGAGAAAAAGTATGAAGAGGCACTAACTGTAGCTAAAAATCAGGTAGAAAATGGGGCTCAGATTATAGATGTAAATTTTGATGATGCACTGTTGGATGCCAAGAAAGAAATGGATATATTTTTAAAGCTTCTTGCCAGTGAGCCAGAAATTTCAAAGGTTCCTATAATGATAGATTCTTCAAAATTTGAAGTGCTGGAAACAGGATTAAAGGCAATTCAAGGTAAGGCTGTAGTGAATTCCATTAGTCTTAAAGTTGGAGAAGAAGAGTTTATAAGACAGGCTACTTTAATAAAAAAATATGGTGCTGGTGCTGTAGTAATGGCTTTTGATGAGGCGGGTCAGGCAGATACCTATGAAAGAAGGATATCTATATGTAAACGGGCTTATGATATATTGGTAAATAGAGTGGGATTTTTGCCTTCAAATATTATTTTCGATCCTAATATATTAGCTATTGCCACGGGAATAGAGGAACATAATAATTATGCAGTGGATTATATAAATACTGCAAAATGGATAAAGGAAAATCTTCCTTATGCTAAAGTAAGCGGTGGAGTAAGTAATTTATCTTTCTCCTTTAGAGGTAATAATGTTATAAGGGAGGCTATGCATTCCGTATTCTTGTATCATGCTATTAAAGCAGGTATGGATATGGGAATTGTAAATCCTGGAATGATTCAGATATATGACGAAATTGATAAAGCTTTATTGGAAAAGGTAGAGGCTGTAGTATTAAATAAGACACCAGATGCGGCAGAGGAGCTTTTGGAATTTGCGGAGAATTATAAAGTTGCAGCGGGAAAGGAAGATGAAAATAAGCATTCTTGGAGAGATAAAGATTGTAAAGAAAGATTAACTCATGCTCTTATAAAGGGAATAGTTGAATATATTGAGCAGGATGTAGAGGAATGTAGAGTTCAATATGATAGAGCCTTAGAGGTAATTGAAGGACCGCTAATGGATGGCATGAAGACTGTTGGTAAATTATTTGGTGAGGGTAAAATGTTCCTTCCACAAGTAGTTAAAAGCGCTAGGGTTATGAAAAAGGCAGTAAGCTTTTTATTGCCATACATTGAAGAAGAGAAGAAAGAAGGAGACAGCACCAGTGCTGGAAAAGTAGTATTTGCTACAGTTAAAGGCGATGTACATGATATAGGAAAAAACATAGTATCAGTAGTTCTTTCCTGTAATAATTTTGAAGTGATTGATTTAGGTGTAATGGTACCTACAGAGGTTATTTTAGAAACTGCAAAGAAGGAAAAAGCAGATATAGTAGCACTAAGTGGTCTTATAACCCCTTCTCTGGAAGAAATGGCAAATGTAGCTGAGGAAATGGAGAGTCAGGGTTTTAAAATACCTCTGATGGTTGGGGGAGCAACTACATCAAAAACCCATACAGCATTAAAAATTGAAACACAATATTCTAATGGAGTAGTCCACACTACAGATGCTTCAAAGGCAGTGGAAGCTGCAAAAAAATTAGTTGATCCGGAGAAGCGAGAAGCATATATAAAGGAAGTACAACAGGAATATAAGAATATAAGAGAAAATTATTCCAAGATAGACAGAAAACTTGTAAGTTTAGAAGAAGCACGAGAAAAGTCATTAAAATTAGATTGGGATAAGGGTATTGTTGAAACTCCAAACTTTACTGGAATTAAAAAGTTCATGAACTTCCCCATAAAAGAACTTAGAAAATATATAGATTGGACATTTTTCTTTATTGCCTGGGATATGGGAATGATATATCCTAAAATCATGACAGATCCTAAATACGGCGAAGAGGCAAAAAGGCTTTATAAGGATGCCAATGATATTTTAGATGTTTTAGAAAGAGAAAATATACTTACTGCCAATGCTATTTTAGGTATCTTTCCCGCTAATTCAGCAGGAGATAACATTGAGGTATACAGTGGTGACAAAGCTGCAACCTTTAATATGTTAAGGCAGCAAGAGGTTTCAAGGAAAAATGTATACAGATGTCTTTCTGATTATGTAGCACCTAAGGAAAGCGGAATAAAGGATTATATTGGCGGCTTTATTGCAACAGCAGGTATAGGTGCAGCTGAATATGCAAATAAGTTAAAACAAAATGGCGATGAATACGGAGCAGCTATGGTAAAAATTCTTGCGGACAGATTGGCAGAGGCATTTTCTGAATACTTACACATGGAAATAAGAAAGAATTATTGGGGATATTCTCCTGAGGAAGCTATAGAAATTTCACAGGTATTAAAAGGCAATTACATGGGAATAAGACCAGCCTTTGGATATCCATCTCTAAGAGATCATGCAGAAAAGACAAAGCTCTTTGATATCCTAGATCCAGAAAGGGAACTTGGAATAAATTTAACTGACAGCTATATGATGAATCCTGTAGCCAGTACCTGCGGACTTTATTTTGGAAATAAAGAGGCAAAATATTTTGATATAAACAAAATAGGTAAAGATCAGGTAGATGATTATGTAAAGCGCAATAATAAAGATTATAAAGAAATAGAGAGAGTATTAAATACAATACTGATTTATAAGTAGAGATAAAAAAGGAGGGATTATTTCCCTCCTTACTATTTTACAGATTTTAGGTATGTAATATCTACACAGTTTAAACCTGTTACAATTTCTAATTTTTTAAGTTACTTTTTATTTCTGTTAAGTCTTGTTCAATTTCTAAATGACGGTTGGCATTTTTGGGCTCTAAGTCGGACACTATAGCCTTTAACTCTTTTATATCTGATTTAACTTCATTCATGTCAGTTTGAAATTTTTGTTGATTTTCTTCAAGTTTTTGTTGATTTATTTCAAGTCTTTGCTGACCTGATTTTAAGTCGGATATATCCTCTTTAATGCTGCTGATTTCAGTCTTAATGCCACCAATTTCATTTTTAATGCCACTGATTTCAGTAACTAATGTTTGTAATAACTGTTCATATTTATCCAATTTACGGATCACCTCCGATATTCTAATTATATATTATTAATAAGCAATTTTGAAGCATTATTTTTGATTTTACTTTGGAGAATTATAGAAGATATCATTGCTAAAAAGTAATACGTAACCAATAAATAATTACTATCATATACTAATTCATAGGTAGTAATATGAAGGGTGGAAGCTAGTTATGGGGTTATGGTTAATAGTAATATTACTTATAGCATTGGTTAGTAATACAGATAATTTTGGAGTTGGTATTTCTTATGGAACAAGGAAAATACTTATTCCCTTTGTATCTAATATACTTATAGCATTAATTACAGGTCTTGGTACACTATTTTCAATGTATGTGGGAAAAGGCATATCAAAGGTTTTAAATCCAAAAATTGCTGGCTATATAGGCTCAATAATAATTATAATTGTGGGTGTATGGATCTGTATAGGGGAAATGAGAAGGAAAAAAGACGAGGGCAATGAAAATAAAACTAATAACATATCATCATCTGAAAAGAATGTTAATATATATTCATTCATAGGAAGAATACCAAGGATACTTGAAAATCCATTCCTTGCAGATTGGGATTTTTCTGGATACATTAGCATTAAAGAAAGCTTATTATTGGGGTTTGCATTGGCAGTAAACAACATGGCAAATGGAATTGGAGCTGGTATGGCAGGAATTAATCCTATAATAACTTCAATCTTTGCATTCCTTGTTAGTCTCTTTGCAATATGGATAGGTATAAAGCTTGGGCATGAATATGTACACCGCTGGCTTGGAAGGCTGGCTACTCCTATAGCTGGGATTATACTTATAGTTATTGGGGTTTATGAGATATTTTTTTAGAGTGATTATACTTAAAATTATAAAGATAGATGTTAGGATTTCTCGTAAGGGGTGTCTTTAGATGCTCCTTTTTGGTGTACATAAAATTTAAATAAAATCCTTCCTTAAGAAATTTGTAAGAATTTTATTAAGTATATTGTAAATCTCATATTCTATAATTTACTTGTAGGCTCAAGAGGAGGAGATAGAGATGTTATGATATAATATATTTCTGGAAAGGATGAAGCTGCATGAAAAAATATAATGTTCTAATAGTTGATGATGATCAGGAAATAGTAGATGCCATAAAAATCTATTTAAAAAGTGAAGATATAAACATATATACTGCAAAGGATGGATTAGAAGCTTTAATGCTTTTAGAGGAAAAGGAGATTCATCTTATTATAATGGATATAATGATGCCGAAAATGGATGGAATAAAAGCTACTTTTAAAATTAGAGAAACTAAAAACATACCAATTATAATATTATCCGCAAAGTCTGAAGACACAGATAAAATATTAGGACTTAATATAGGCGCAGATGATTATATAACTAAGCCTTTTAATCCTATGGAATTAGTAGCTAGAGTACGTTCTCAGCTTAGAAGATATATCAACCTTGGTAATTACAAAAATAGTGAAGATCAGATAGCAGTAAGAGACTTGATACTAGACAAATCCTCAAAAGCTGTACAAGTTGAAGGAAAAGATGTGCGTGTTACACCTATTGAATACAAAATTTTAGAGCTACTCATGGAAAACAGTGGCAGGGTATTTTCCATTGAACAAATTTACGAAAGAGTTTGGCAGGAACCTTCTTATAATGCTGAAAATACAGTGGCAGTACATATAAGAAGAATTAGAGAAAAAATAGAAATTAATACTAAGGATCCAAAATATTTAAAGGTGGTGTGGGGTATTGGGTATAAAATTGAAAAATAACAAGTACGTTGTAGGTTGTATATTAATAATATTAGTTTATCTGTTATCATTTTCAGTTTTACTTGTATCAGATGTTTATAAAAACAGAAAGTTTTTGAATAGTCAACCTTATTTTAGCAGTGACAAGTTTAAAGCCGATATAGATATATTTTCTAGAAATCTTATGAATCTTTATGTTAATTATAAAGATTTTGATAAAAGGTCTGATAATGAAAAAGTTATAGACAGTGAAGTGAGTAATGAATTATCATTAAATGAACAATATATAACTAATAAGCAGAAAGAAAGTACAGATAAATATTATAATCTTATAAGAGATGCTCAAGCTAGAAATGATTTTGATAATGTAAAAAAGTTAAACGAAGAGCTCATTAAACAAATTTCAGATACTAGAAATAAAAATTCAAAAACTGCTGATGAAGTTAGAAATGAAATGATTAATTGGAAAACTAAAGATTATGAAAATATAAAAAACAGCCTTATGCAGAATGGTTATATAAAATATTATATAAAAAATAATAATACAAATGAAGTCTATACTAATATGGATAGTTCTTTTAGCATTAAAGATGTTAATAATTATATTAAAGAAAATGCTTTATATTCAATTCATTTTCCAGATGCTCTAAGTAAAAATAATTTTTATTCTTGGACAAATAATTTTTTCAACAATTCTTCTATAGATGGCTATATGATAATCCCAAAGGATATTAAAAATAGTTATATATATAAAGATTATGAATATTATAATTCAATAAGAACTAGAATTATAGAAGAGCTTGTTATATTGCTTTTAGTAATTTCAATAATTGTATTATTATGCATATATCTCATTTATAATAAAAGAATATTATATAATATAATTC
>NZ_JBDNRK010000004.1:0-126915 GCF_047718555.1 Clostridium sp.
TCACTTTAAAATTTATAAAAATAAAAAAAGAAAATTGTAGTTATTATTGAATACCATAGCAGTATTCAATAATAACTTTTAATATAAAAAATATATACTTGAAAAATCTTATTTACCTAATGCAATACAAAAATATAGGTATAATATGATAATAGGTAATTCTACTTTTCCATACCTTCATAATCTTTTAAAAATTTTTCTATTCCTGCGTCTGTAAGCGGATGTTTTATCATTTGAATTATTACTTTATATGGTATTGTGGCTATATTAGATCCCGCCTTAGCACACTCTAACACATGCATTGGATGTCTTATACTGGCTGAAATAATTTCTGCATCTATATTATGAAGCTTAAATATTTCTGAGATATCTTCAATTAATTGGATACCCTTGCTTCCTATGTCATCCAGCCTTCCTAAAAATGGGCTTACATAACTGGCTCCGGCTCTTGCTGCAAGCAATGCCTGCAGTGCAGAAAAAATCAGTGTAACATTTGTTTTTATGCCCTCTTTATGTAAAATTTTTACAGCTTTTAATCCTTCTTCACACATTGGAATCTTTACTATCATATTCTTATGAATTTTAGCTATTTCACGAGCTTCTTTTACCATACTCTCACATTCCATTGAAATAACTTCTCCACTTATTGGGCCATCCACTATTTCAGTTATTTCCTTTATTACTTCATTAAAGTCTCTTCCTTCTTTTGCTATAAGAGAGGGATTTGTTGTTACCCCACATATTACCCCTAATTCACTGGCCTTTCTTATCTCGTCAACATTTGCCGTATCTACGAAAATCTTCATTATTCACGTCTCCTTTAAAAGATAACCTATGAAAATCTGTATGATTTTTTCTAATAAATATCAATTTTTCAATTACTTACATAAACTAATTATAGGTAGATCTAATCTAATTTATATTATCGACTAATTTCCAGTTGTCTATATGATTGATTATACATTATATTCTGTAATTATACTAATCTTATTATTTAAATCTCCTGCCCTTTCCATTTTAATAACAAAGATGAATTTATAATAACTGCAACTGATCCAACATTATGTACCAGCGCACCTACAATAGGATTTAAGATACCTGTTATAGCTAATATTATAGCTATAAAATTAAGCCCCATGGAAAGTATTAAATTCAACTTGATAGTTTTCATTGTCTTTTTTGATAAGCTTAATAAATGTGGAATACAATTTATGTCATCATTTACAAGTGCAATATCTGCTGCATCCACAGCAATATCGCTTCCAATGCCCCCCATTGCAACACCAACATATGCTTTTTTTAATGCAGGAGCATCATTAATTCCATCTCCCACCATACAAACCAGTTCATCTCTATTCTGATATTGGTCAACTGCAGACATTTTATCCTCTGGCAAACAATCTGTTTTCACATCTGATATGCCAACAGCACTAGCAATATGTGAAGCAGCCCTATTATTATCCCCGGTTAATAGTACACTGTTAACACCTATTTTCTGAATATTTTTTATCATTTTTGCGGCACCTGCACGTATCTCATCAGAAAGAGCTATAAATCCTATAGAATTATTATTTATAGCAATATATATAATAGTACATCCTTCATTTATATATGTATTGGCTTTATGGGATATGTTATCGGATATAGAAATAGATTTTTCAGATAACATTCTATTATTGCCAGCAACAATAAAATTATCATCTACTATTGCACTAACACCACGACCTGCAGTCATCTTAAAATCTTTTGCTTCTTTTGGCAGTATATCTGAAATAGATTTAAAATGCTCCACAATTGCTTTTCCAAGAGGATGCTCTGAACGCATCTCTGCTGATACTGCCAATAATAACATCTTTTCAGATGATACATTTTCATCAAAACTCTCTATGGCTGCAACTACAGGTTTACCGTAAGTAAGTGTACCTGTTTTATCAAATGCAATATATTTTACTTTAGCAAGCCTTTCCAATGCATCTCCCTGACGAACAAGAATACCATACTTTGTGACATTACCTATAGCAGCCATAATAGCAGTAGGTGTTGCCAGCACAAGTGCACAGGGACAAAATACAACTAATATGGTTACAGACCTTATGATTTCGCCTGTAAAAAGCCATGTTAAAATGGCAGAAGTCAATGCAATAACTACAATCCGGGTAGCCCATCTGTCAGCTATGCCAACAATCTTTGCTTTGCTGGCATCAGCTGATTCTACAAGTCTAACCATTCTTTGCATTAAACTATCTGAATCAACCTTTGTAGCTTTCATCTCAAAAGTGCCAAATTGATTTACAGTTCCACTGAAAACCTCATCATTAACACTTTTATCTACAGGTAAAGACTCACCTGTCATTACTGCCTGATTAATGGAAGTTTGTCCACTTACAATTACTCCATCTACAGCAATACTTTCTCCTGCAAGAACACGTAAAGTGTCACCAATTTTCACCTCATCAGATGGAATTATATTTTCTACTCCACTTCTAATAATTCTTGCAGTTCCTGGAGTAAGATTCACTAATTTTTCAATTCCCTCACGAGCTTTTGCAACAGTTCTTTCTTCCAATAAAGCTCCAATAGTCATAATTATTGCCACTTCACCAGCAGCAAATGTTTCACCTATAAGTACTGATGCAATTAGAGCTATGGAAACTAAGACGTCAGCCTTTATATCAAATTCAGTAATTAATCCTTCTACAGCTCCTTTTATAATAGGAATGCCACAAAGTATAATAGAAACCCAAGCTATATTAAAGGGTAATCTATCCTGAAAAATATTAAAAAAGCTTATTACAAGAGATAATGCTGACAGTATGATAAATATAATTTCACGTTTTTCTTTGTCTAATATCCATTTTTTCATTATATGTATTCCTCCTTTAATAACTCAATATACCTTATACCCCTATATGGTATATTGAATTATGGTACTTGTCAATACTTGTCTAAAAAAACAAAACCCTTAGCGAAAAATATCACTAAAGGTAATTTACAATTTATTACAAACTATATTTACGGAACTATTTTATTTAATCTAATGTGCTAGCTATCTATAGTACCATCGGTACGAGGAGATTTCAATTTTGTTTATCCCATACGAGAAAAATGTTCTACTGCCTTTGCAAATTCTGCAATAGTCTTTTCTGCATCACCATGTTCAATTCCCTCTCGGACACAATGCTGTAAATGTCCCTCTAAAATTATTTGTCCAACTTTATGCAATGCAGATTTTGCAGCATTGATCTGTACTAAAATATCTTCGCAGGGAACATCCTTATCCACCATTTCAGAAATTCCTCGTACCTGCCCTTCAATTCTTTTTAATCTTGCTTGTACTTTTGGAACATCCATACATTTCCTCATATCTTTATCTCCAATCAAATATCAAATAACTACTATTATATTTATAGATTATATAAATAGCTGTATCTTGTCAATGTTTTGTCCTATTGCTTGCAACTTTCCAATTGCTTTACTATTTGTTATTATAATTTTCGCAGTAAAAAATGTATTTGATTTAGGAAATATATTGCTGCTTTCTTTCAGTTATTGCAACTAACCAAAATCTTTCTTTGTTATTTAAAGATTACTTCAACTGCTTTCTCATAGCCGCCAGATTCCTTAAAGGAATTACTTATCTTTTTAATATTTTCAACATAATTTGAATCTATTAAAACTTTTTCAATAGAAGTTTTTAAGATTTCTGGAGTGAGTTTGTCCTTATCAAGAGAAATAGCTGCGCCAAGTTCTGATGCCCTTTTTGCCATATAAGGTTGATCCCCTCCTATAGGTATTGCCACAAAGGGTACATTATTATAAAGTAAGTCACTAATACTATTCATTCCTGCATGTGTTACGGCCACATCTGCATATTTTAAAATCTGCGATTGTGGAACATAATTTTTAACTATAAAATTTTCAGGTATGTCAAACTTAGAGATATCTATATTGTATGCAGTCATAACTATTACAGCATCACTATCTTCAAAACTTTTAAGAATATATCATAGAGCTTAATATCCATATTGTTAAATACAGTTCCTAAAGAAATATATATAACCTTTTTTCCATGTAACTTTTCAAATGGAAAATCTAAATTTTCTTTTCTATCATATATTGGTGGACCTATGAATTTAAAACTATCATCATAATACTCAATATGTGAAACAAAATATCTGGAAGTATAAGCAATATTTATATCACCTTTATTAAAAAACAATTCACTTATTTCATTTGGTAATTCTGGGTTATAAATTTCTTTTAAGTCCTTTGATATTTTTTTATAGGTGTGAGTAATTGGATGATCTTTTATCAAATCTTCAATGCAATAAGGCTTACCCTCCATACGTTCTTTTGGAGTAATAAATACGGCAAAATAAGAAACGGATGGAGCATCCAATATTTGCCTAATAACATTTCCTATGGGTATTACAGAATCATAAACTATATAATCAAACTTTATACCTTTAGTCTGATATAAAATGTCACTTATAATCTCATTGCTGGAATTAAGGATTTTCTCCACAAAATTCATCAATTTATTGATTCCAGTTTCTTTACCCTTATTATGATGCATTTTTAAAGGATTTGATTCTCCATTGTAAGTTTTAAATACAGCACCTGCACTTTCAATTTTCTCTTTAAATTCTTCTGAAGAAAAATATATAACTTCATTTCCCTGGTTCACTAATTCATTTACCAATCCTAATGTTGGATTAACATGACCATAGGCTGAAATATTTAAAAAAAGTATCTTTGACATAAATTCACGTCCTTCTTCTCATCTTTGTTATTTAAGCTTTACAATTTGATGAAATATAACCATTATATTCAAATTTAAAACACATAAAAAGACTAATTCCTCTTAAAGCACTTTAAGAAAAATTAGTCTCTAGTTTTCTAGTCAACTATAATATTAAAATTTAATTTCATTGTTCTTATTATATTATTCTTATATATTTAGTATGATATATATTATCACTATTTTATCATATTATGTCAATATCATTTTGAGTAAATCCAATATTTACTTAAAAATCACTTTAACAAATTTAATAAAAAATTGAAATTTATATATCCTTTAAACTAAATGTTTCTGGCGTTGTATACTCAACCTTTAATTCCCGTAAATAGGTCATATTATCTCTTTCCTCTGTAACATTGTAGGAAATGGCCACTTCTATTTCAGTATCTATTAAATATTTAATTTTCTCTGGTGTAAATTGAAGAAAACCATAGTCTTTATTTTCTTCATAATCTTCTATTCCATTTTTATTAAATACTGAAATTGCCTTTGAAATATCTTTTCCAAATACCTTAGCCGTCTTTAAATAGTAATCCCTATTTGAAAAAATTACATTTTTCCATGTGGCTTTAGAAATTGTATTCTGCTTATATATCTGACCAGTATGTTTATTTTCCAGTGAACAGTAGTGTGCACCTAATTTTAAATCGTTGTCCAATATAAATTCTAGCAATTTCAAACTTAGAAGTTCACTTCCACATACAGCCAAACCACCAGAATACCAGTAATTATAAAGTACTTTGAAGGGTGGATATTTTAGCTTAAATCCTCTCTTTACATATTCTTCTACATTGTTGTAGGGGAAGCAAAACTCTAAAAGGTTGATTCCATCTACTTTTAATTTTTCTAAATCAAATATTAATTGCTTCATTTCTTCAAAGGTTCCCGGAATAACAGGCATTTCCACAACTACTTTAGGTATGTACTGACGGGCAAGAGCTATTTTTTTTAATACTGTTTTATGTAATTCTAAACTATCTTCTAATTTAATACTGAAACGTATTTCTTTTAATCCTGATTCACCCAATTTTTTAGCAAGTTTTTCATCCAATAAATCACCGGATGTATATAATCTTGTATGTACATTCTTCATATGATTTTTAATATACTTAAAATACTGAAAAGTATCTTCTTTATGTAAAAGTGGTTCACCTCCGGAAAGAGCTATATAATTAATATCTTTTTCTTTCCTCATTATATCTTTTAATTGTGATTTCCAGTCTGTTTTACTATTATTAAATAATTCATAATCTTCCTGATTTTCATTAAAACAATAATAGCAATCTCTATGGCACATTAAGGAAATATATGTGGTTACACTTCCAATGCCTTTAGCACACGCCTCACATGCAGGAGATATAAAATTATTATAAATACTTTTATCATCATTGCGAAAAATGGCTTGTTTTTGTTTTATGCGATTTAATACTTCTTTTGTCTCTATGTTTGTATCTGGGTTTTTATCAAAAGAAATTCCGTATTGTTCAATCTGCTCAATAAAATTCTTTGAAATATCCAGATAAAAGGATGCATATTCTTTAAATACCGGATTTTTCACTACTTTTATTGTGTCCTCATTAATATCTGTTACCATAAAATCTCCCCTTTTATTTTTAAATTGCTATACCCAGTATAATGAATTTTAAAATTCATTACATAAAAAACCCTCTATTATACTTTAAGTGAATTGTTTAGTTAAAGTCAATAAACGTAAGAAGCTAATATTCTATTTTTACTAGTCTAAAATCAATATATAATCTATTGTGAAATATCATATATAGTTTATATATTTTCAAAATCTATAAACTTTAATATAAATTTTAAGTAAATGCTAACTTTTTTTATAATCGTATTGACATAAAATAAAAAAATAATGATAATATAAATATATTAATAAAATAATAATAAGGCATAATATACAAAATGTACCAGTATAATAACTGGTTATTTATTTTAAAATGCCTATATGGAATATTAAAATAAAATTATGTAATTATGGTTGACTAGAAATACTAGAGGCTAATTTTTCTCAAAACAATTTGAGAAAAATTAGCCTTTTTATATTGTTTAAATTAATTAGAAATTAATGTTTACAAAATTTTGTAACAGTTAAACATAATTGATATTTCAAAATTATTTTAAAAGGAGTTGTAATCATGTCAAAAAAAATAAAGGAAATACAAATTTTCAGGCATATCATGCAATTAATCTTATTTTTTCTTTTACCCGGTATATACATATTGGCCTTTAGTGAATTAAAATCAATTTTTCAAATGATTATTAGAGGAAATTTTAATTTTATTCAGGCTCTTCCAGGTTTAATGGAATTTACAGTGGCAATTATTTTTACTATTTTAATGGGAAGATTTTTCTGTGGATGGTTTTGTGCCTTTGGCAGCTTTAATGATTGGGCCCACATGGCTTCAAAAAAAATATTTAAAATTAATTTTAAAATCAATGAAAAACTTGATTCCATACTAAAGTATGTAAAATATGGAATATTAATTCTAATTCTAATCTTTACATTTAGTGGTGGGAATAATATTTTAAATGGTGCAAGTCCCTGGGATGCCTTTGCACAGATAACTAATTTTTCCACTGTGTTGTCCACTCTAGCTATAGGCTTTATACTTTTAATTTTAATACTCATAGGAGATATTTTTATTGAAAGATTTTTTTGCAGATATTTATGTCCTCTAGGTGCTGTGTTTTCTTTAATCTCTAAAATAAGCATATTAAAAATTAATAAACCAACTGAGAAATGCGGCGATTGTAGAATATGTACAAATAATTGTTCAATGGGCTTAAAACTTTACAGTGTAAATAGTGTTCGTGGAGGTGAATGTATAAATTGCTTAAGGTGTGTAGAAACCTGCCATAGAAGAAACCCTCACGTAAATATACTGAATACAGAAGTTAATTCAGCAACAGCAAGTTCTTTTGTAGTAGCTATTTTTGCTGGTATATATGGTTTTACTAATTTTGGAAATTCAATCTCAATTCAGAAGGGATTAGCTTCTTCAAATGCAGCAATCTCCAGTAATGTTTCACAAGGAATCAAATATAAAGATGGAGATTACACGGGAACAGGTATAGGCTTTAATGGCGGTACAACAAAAGTTTCTGTTACTATAAAAGATGGCAAAATTGATACTATTAAAACCGTCTCAACTGAGGATACTCCAGACTTTTATAAAAACGTGGAAAATACTATACCCAATAAAATAATTTTAGCTCAATCAGCAAATTCAATTGATACTGTATCTGGCGCAACTTACAGCAGTAAAGGCCTTATAGATGCAGCTCAAAATGCATTGAATAAAGCTAAGTAAAGCTGATTGAAGCAAGTTCTTAATTCAGGTGGGGATTCTTTTACCCCATCTGAATTTTAGAACTGCGAATGCATGGCTTACTTGGCGTTGAACTCCCACTTGAAGAAGTGGGGACTTACGGCAAGTTAGTCAGGTTAAAATGGTATAGGGTGTATCACAATGTATAAAACTACTTTGTGGTACACCCTTATCTTCTTTCACATAAAGTCTTCTTTATATTTAAACTTTAGGCCTCTTCAAATAAAAGCCTGTTCAGTATATTAATCTATTTTAAATCTTTGACTTACCATTTTCACATGAATTATTGTCAGTAATGTTCTATCATAGCAATTGAATTTCATCCCCTGATTTTATCCACCCATTCCTTAATACTCTGGCAAATATAACTTCTTTTGACATAGTACAAGTGCCTGCTAAATCTCTTATTTTACATCCCTTATAGCATTCCTTTCCTATCTGAGTAATTTCTAAGATAACTTCTCCAATCTTAAGATTTTTCCCCACAGAAAGTTCATCAAAAACTACTCCTTCACTAGTGAGATTCTGCACAAATTTAACATTGCAAAATCCCTTTAATTTTAATTCCTTCATCTTATCTATACTCTCTTGTCCAAGTAAACTTACCTGCCTAGGCCCACTTCCAGCATGAACATCTCCCAATAAGCCATAATCAACTTTAAAATATCCCTTTTCAATAGCATGTTTTGCATCTCCCTTTTTCTCACTTATATTTAATGCAACAATACTAGCCATTATTCGACCCCCTTTAAGGTTAATTATTGGCTTTTTACAATACAATAATCAGAATTTAATTTTTCATCATTATGTGTTATTATTTTTCCAATACTTGAATAATCATAGCCTCCAAGTCTATCCAACTCTTTTAGAAATATATCACTTTTCATAACATTAATTAATTCTTTAATAGTCTCCATTTTCAAATATTCCTCAGGTACTGCAAAATCATATTCTTCATTGCACACTGGAATAAAGTCAAGGCCCATCATTTCCGCTGCTGAATATACTCCAAGGCCACAATCTACATCTCCACTGGCTACTGCTGCGGCTACAGACAGATGAGTAAATTCTTCTCTTTCATACCCATTAATATTATTTGGGGAAATATTTAATTTTTTCAAATAATAGTCTAACAGCAATCTTGTGCCTGCCCCTCTTTGTCTATTTACAAAACGTATACCTTCTTTTGATATGTCTGAAATTTCTCTAAGTGACAATGGGTTACCCTTTTGAACCATAAGCCCTTGAATTCTATTTACCACCTTTATTAGAGCTATATTCTTATCTTTTAAATATTTATTAATGTAAGACACATTGTACTCACCACTTTCCATGTCCAATAGATGAATTGGAGCAATATGGGTTTCCCCATTTTTTAGTGCCATTATTCCACCCATACTTCCTGTATGAGCAGATGATAAATAATAGTCAGGATTTTTTACATGAAGCAGATCAGAAAGCACATCTAATATAGGGTCATGGCTACCTATACAAACCAAGGTATTTTTAATTTCATCTATATTTTTCATAAGGCCTATCTGTACTTTAGTTCCAGCTTCAATGCCCTCTACATTTTGTGGAATTTCCAATATTCCATCTGACCTTACAAGAGACATAGTAGCCCCCGCCCCTCTTGAAAGTGGTGTGGCAATGAGCTTATTTCCCACATATCCAAGCTTCATTCTTACAAATTCTAAATACTTTAGGGAAGACATAACTCTTCTCGATAGAGTAGCCTCTAGCCTTTGCACTTTTTCAGATTTCTTTTCCTGATATCTTTCTATAATTACTTTAATAACCTTATCCATTATAAAATAAGCGGAAACTGGATATCCAGGTATTCCAATCACTGGCTTATTTTCAACTTTTCCCATAACAACTGGTTTACCTGGCTTTATGGATACACCATGTATATAGACTTCTCCTAAGTCCGAAATCACATCACTGGTATAGTCTTCTCTACCGGCAGAAGAACCTGCATTTATTATGACTATATCACATTCTGAAACAGCTTTTTCTACAACAGCTTTTAAAATTTCATAATTATCCTTTACTATATCATATCTTTTTGGTATTCCTCCATATTGAAGAATTTGTGCACTAAATACTCTTGAATTAAAGTCAATTATATCTCCTGTCTTAAGATTGCTGCCTGGATCCACAAGTTCTGTACCAGTTGGAATAATACCTATTAAAGGCTTTTTATAAACTTCAATAGTATTTACTCCTCCAGCTAACATTGCCCCTATATCTACTGGTCTTATAACATGACCAGAAGGTACAATAAGCTGATTTTCAACTATATCTTCACCAAGAGGTCTTATGTGCTGCCAGGGTGCTGCACTTTTATATATTTGAATTTTATCTCTATCTATTTTAACTGTATCCTCAACCATTATTACACAATCATATTCTCTAGAAATTGGATCTCCTGTATCTACCACTAAATAATCCTTGCCTTCCTCTAGCATAATAGGGTTCTTTTCAGAGGCTCCTATAGTCTTTAAACTTTCAACGGCAATACCATCCATAGCAGAACAGTTATAGAAGGGTGAAGATATTTTTGAATAGACTGCTTCTGAAGTAACTCTTCCTAAAGATTCTTCTGTATTTAATAATTCCCTATTTAAAAATGAATGCTTTATTTTTCCCAAATATTCTCTTAATGCTTCTTTCAATTCATAATTTGACAGATATACTTTTTGCACCATAATAATCACCTCTGAAATTTATAGACATACACTTTTTCATTTTCATAAATTCCTTCTACATTTTTATTAATCTTTATGTAACCCCAGGCCTTTGTAAATCCACTGATAGCTGCTGATTTAGTCAGAATTGGTACAGCTGTATATTCCCCTTCTGCTTTATTAATAGTAACAGGAAGGTATTCTTCTCTTCCTTTAGCTTTGTGATAATTCATGCTGAACTTGCATGGAATAGGATAGTCCTCCTCTTCAAATCCCATCATTGCATGCAGAAGATATCTAACTAATATTCTGTAAACCACAGCACAAGAAAGTGGATGACCTGGAAGTCCAAATATAGGTTTATCTTTTATTTTTCCAAGTATAGTTGGCTTACCTGGCTTTATAGATATTCCATGAAATAATATTCCAGGGCTTCCAAGTTCATCAATGACTTTTGCAGTTTCATCTTTTTTTCCTACAGAGCTACCTCCAGATACAAGCACTAAATCACATTCATCTACAGCTTTTTTCACAGTTGTAAATAATGCTTCATAATTATCTTTAATAACCCCATATAATATAGGTTGTCCACTATCTTCAATAACTGAAGAATAAATGAGATAGGAGTTAATATCTCTAATTTCACCAGGACGGGGCTGCTTTTCAGGGGATACAATTTCATCACCAGTGGAAATTATTCCAACCTTTGGTTTGCAAAATACGGGCACTCTAGTAATTCCCAAACTTGATAGCATGCTTATGCTGTAAGGCTTTAGAAGTGTTCCCTGTTTAAGCACAGTTTCTCCCAGTTCTACATCTTCATCTTCATTCAATACATTCTCTCCAAAGGAAATAGACTTATTGGCAAGTACAGTAACATCATCCATTTTATCGATGTATTCTATCATAATTACACTATCCGTGCCTTCCGGTAGCATTCCTCCAGTTGGTATATACATACACTCACCTGGAAACTCTAGTGATTTAACAGGCATTCTACCCATTTTAACTTCTCCTTTTAAATCAAGCATGGAAGGCATACTTTCACTGGCACCCTGAAGATCTCTAAACTTAACAGCATATCCATCTACCATGGATCTTTTAAAACCAGGGATGTTTAAAGGTGATACAATGTCCCTGGATAATACTCTGCCATTACATTCTTTAATATCTATTAATTCGGTATTTAAATTTAACTTAAAATTACAGTTTATAATATTCTTTGCTTCCTCTACAGATACTACATTATAAAAATTCATATTAAGGCCCCCTATTTTGTATATTAATAGTTCTCACTGGTGAAAATTAATATACAATTAAATATATTAAGAGGCTAATTTTTCTTAAATAAATTTAGAAAAAATTAGCCTCTAGTATCTTCTAGTCAACTAAATAATTACTATAATTACATTTTAACATTTCACAGCAATATAACATATTATTCTCATGTGTTTAATACGATATATATTATCACTATTTTTTCATATTATGTCAATATAATTTTAAGTAAATTCTTTATTTATTTAAAATTGTTTTAAATAAATTTTGTAAATTTGTAATTAAATAAAATAAATTTCAGATAAATGCCAATTTTTCTTACAATCATATTGACATAAGGCAAAAAAATAAGGATAATATAAATATATTAAACAAATAAGAATAATATGGAATATATAAATTGCAATTTAAATTATTTATTTAACTGAATTAGGTACTTTACGTAAATACAATTTATTGCAATATATTAAAACAAAGTTGTAAAAATATTGTAGTTGACTAGAAAAACTAGAGGCTAATTTTTTCTTAGAACAATTTAAGAGGAGATTAGCTTTTTATTTTATTTAAATTCAATCACTGTTAAAATGTGTTTTCTAATGTTAATCTTTAATATTTATTTTTTTGTTGATAGAAGTAATTTTGTTACATATAAAGAAGGAGGAAAATTGTTATGTTTAATATTGGCTTTGGTGAATTAATTTTAATTCTATTGATTGCTTTTCTTGTAGTTGGACCTGAGGATTTACCTAAGGTTGCCAGAGCACTTGCCCGAGCCTTGAAGTATTTTCGTGGTATTGTAGATGAAGTAAAACAATCTGTAAATTTGGATTCAGAATTAACTGAAATTAGTAATGTGAAAAGGGAAATTCAACAGACAGTAAAAAATGTGAATCCCTTAAATAATATTCACAGCGAAATAAAAGACGTAAAAGAAGAACTGGAATCAACTGAAAAAGCATTTAAAAAATCTAGCAATTTCTGATTCATATAGTTTTTATAAAAGATTATACGAATTAAAATATAAACTTAATTAACATGAAATAAAAAATATAAATTGAAATAACATGTTTAATCTACAGTAATATTATAAGGAGGAAAATTTATGAGACTTGGAAGAACAGAGATTTTATTACTTTTATTTCTTGCACTAATATTTTTTGGTGGTGGTAAACTTGGTAACGTTGGTAAATCTCTTGGGAAAAGTATAAAAGAATTTAAAGAAGAGATAAGAGATGATAGCAAAGAAACAGTTAAGAAGGCTGAATCTGATGATAAAGAGAAAGCATAGATTAGAAGAACACATCCAGATTTATAAGGGAAAACTTAATAACAATGAATTAGGAACTCCAAAAACTATATTAGATCACTTAAAAGACCTGCGTAAAATGTTATTAATAATTTCTATTTCCATCGGTGTTGCTTTTAATATAATTCTTATCTTTTTTGTAACTTACATAATGGATTTTATTGTTAAGCCTTTAAAAGATATGCATATTGAAATTATCTATACTGGATTGTCTGAATCCTTTACTTCACAAGTTAAGGTCTCTTTAATTGCTGGTGTAATTGTAGTATCACCAATTATTTTTTGGCAAGTTTGGTCTTTCTTAAAGCCAGCTCTTTACCGAAAAGAACGGTTAATATTTGGCAGTTTGTTTATTTTAGGTATTTTCTTATTCATTTTAGGAGTAGTATTTGCCTATATAGTTGTACTGAATTTATCCATTAATTTTTTTGTTTACACCAGTGGTAATTCAGCAACCCCTATGATTTCCATAAGTAAATATGTAGATTTTCTATTCAGTTTTCTACTACCTTTTGGAATAACCTTTGAACTGCCAATAGCAATTATTATTTTAACACGATTAGGTATAATTACTGCCAATGAGCTTTCAAAGTATAGAAAATATGTTATATTCGCTATATTTATTATTGCGGCCATATTAACTCCACCAGATGTAGTTTCTCAAATTTCAATGGCTATACCCATTATAATTCTCTATGAAATTAGTATTTTAGCATGTAAATTAGTGAAAAAAAGAGCCTAATATAATAATCATATCAATTCATCTAAACTTAGTAGGAGTTTGTATTCCCACTAAGTTTAGATGAATATTCATAATTAATTCATTTGGCCAATTTCCTTTCACTACAACATGCCATACAGAGCTCTTCTCCTGTCTCCGGGTTTACAGGTGCACCACACTCTTTACAAATTGCTGACTTAATTTTTGTTTTCACTGGAGAAAATACATTGTGAATATATACTAATTTCATTCCTTCAATCGCCTTATCCATACAAACATTTTCACATACTCCACAGCTGTCACATTTCCACACAGTGTGATTTATAATCCCTGTGCCCCTTTCTCCTACAGAAATATGAATTGCTTTTTGAGGGCATACTTTTTCACAAATTCCACATCCCCAGCATCTACTGCCAAATACAGGTGTATACCATCCAAATTTTCCTTGCTTAATATTTAGATATTCAATATTTTTTAATCTGTTTAATAGTACTTTCCTATAAATCATTCCATCTAATTTAGCACTTGCATCTTCTGGCAGCAAAGTAGTAATGGTAGTTTTTGATTTTTTCAAAATAAATGCAAACATGTCTCGTCTAGAAAAGTGTTTCTGCGGCATTGGAGATCTGCTATCATTAATAATAATGCGCTTACTGTATAATTCCTCTCCTAAAAATTCTCTTACTCGTTTTAGATTTAACTCTATTAACTCTTCATTAGCAGATTTTTCTGAACAACTGTTGCAATTTCTTCTAACAATTATTACTGGCTTTTCTATAGCTAAGCTAGCCAATATCTCCCACGGATAGGAAGCTATACAATGTAATTTTACATCATCAGAGTTTTCTTCCTTATTGCAGCCTAAAATAATTTCCTCTCCTTTTATTTCATAGGTACTTAGAATTTTATTCATAATACTTGAAGAGGAACGTATTGTTCTTGATGGACATACAGAAACACATTTGTTACAATTAATACATTTATACCAGTCTACCTTCTTTAAATTTGCAGATTTTATTATTCCCTCACTGCAAGCCTCCTGACATGCTGTACATATCTTTTTCCTCTGATGTTTATTGATACAACTATCATATTCAATAGTTGGATGATTTTCATCTATTAATTTATTAAATAAATAATTTGTCAATAAATCATTTAACATTACTATACCTCTATTTTAATTCTAAAATATACCCCAAAAATATTTTTGCACCTATTCAATAACCGATTATTTATTATTGGATTCTAAATTTATATTATCTAATATTTCAATAATAATATCATAATCAATGATTAAAAATTCTTTCAGAATATTGGCCATTTCTGGGTAATATAATTTGGAAGTTGATTTTTGCATTGCATTTGCAAAATCGGGAATCCATCTTTGAAGATGATACTGCAGGAAATCTTTTTGATCCTTTAACAGTTGAACTACTATTTCCACATTGTCATTTTCAAATGCTCTTTGCATTTTCTTACTTAAAGAAAAAATAAATTCTAATTCAAGTGCAATATGATCATCTGCTACATGAAGATACCTGTTTGGAATAATACCATGCTGCATATAAATTTTGCGGACTTCTAAAGTGCTTTGCCTGAATAAAATACGTTCTTTTGTTATATACACAGATTCCCAAGGAGGAGCTGGCATTTTTTCTGGTCCAATAAGCAATTTTGTATACTCCGTTTTAAGCTTATCAATGAAATTATCATTTACTTTATAGGTAATAGATTTCAAAAATTCTGCCGCATCCACCATGGCATGATTATCTTCCACATCCAATAACTCCAAAGCATTTATAGTAGTATGACCGGTTACTAATTTTAATTGTTCCTCACTTGGCTCAGCACCAAATATATTATGAAATATTCCATACAAATAGGTTCTGTTTGCAATAAGTATTTCAATACTTTCTCTTTGATCCATCATATTAAATTCTTCCAATCTTAGTAGTTATAAATACTGTATAGAATAAGTATTTGCTTATGATTGCTGATACTATTATAAAGGCAACAGCTAAAAGCTTTGCTTCATTTCCCACTTTTATCAACTTTCTTCCATTATATCTTTTTTCTCCAATGCCTTTCCAAAAGAAAAATATAACTGCAAAAACTGCAAACAAATATTTTAATACAACTAATATACCATTTCCATAAAGCAATTTTTCACTTGCAGATCCTGCTGCTCCTAATGCAGATAAATTGGATCTATAAAGAATTTCACTTACAATTTGTACTATTAATGCCAATAGTATTGCTGCACCAATAAGTTTTTTAGATTTTTCTGTCTGGTGTCTATAATCAGAGGAATAATATAGTATTCCTCCAATTAAAATTACACTAGTATAAAAATTTACAAAGGTTGTTATACCATTCCGGGAAGGAATACCCGTAAATGTATAAACATTTCCAATGATAGCTATATCTATGAGCCCTATAACTGCTGATAGCCATATAAATATATTTTGTGCCAACCTTGAGGAAGGTTTTACAAATGTTATAATGGCATTTACTACAATTAATGCTATTAATATTCCAAAAAATAAAATTTCTTTAGATAATCCAGTAAGTCCTATGGCTACTGCCAATAGTGTAAGTATAATCTGTGTTATCCTTTGGGAGGGTCTTACAAATGTAATAATAGCATTTATTACATTTAAAGTTGCCAATATTCCAGAAAATAAAATTGCCCTGGACAGCCAAGAAGTTTTAATATTTTTTAAAGTATTCACCATTTTAAATGGTTGACCCAAATTCAACCAATATGCAAATACACCAATAATTATAAATGCTGTTGCTATAATAATAGGTAATTTCTTAATACTATCTTTGTTTTTTAATTTAACAATAGCTAAAAATAATATAATTCCCACTGATGATTCAATTCCTATAGAAAATATTAACAATCCTAATTCTGACATATGTTATACCTCTCTTTCAACATAATCCTTTGAATATGCAGACTCTCTTGGCTTAATCAGCACTGATGGATTTGTAATAGAAGCTGCCGGTAAAATTGGTAGTTCACTAACTACATCTTTTCCATATTTTTTCTTTAAATCATCCAATTCACCGAATTCAATACAGCGCATAAGGCATGCATCTACACAAGCAGGATTTTTCCCCTTAGCTACCAGATCCTTACACGCATCACATTTGTTTATAATTCCTTTATCCTCTACATATTGTGGTACCCCGTAAGGACAATTCCAGATACAATATTTGCATCCGATACACATATCAGGATCATAATCTACAATACCATTTTGTTCCACCTTATGTATAGCTCCAGTTGGGCATCCTTCTGCGCACTTAGGATTTTTACAATGATTACAAGTAGTAGAAAGATGATAAATACTTGGATTGGGAAAACTACCTGTTTCAAATGTTTTCACATTACGAAATAAAGTCCCTACTTCTAAACGATTCTTATCCTTACATGCAATCTGACAAGTACGACATCCAATGCATTTTGTCATATCAAAATAAAATCCATATTGACTCATTTTATTTCACACCTTTCTTTAAAATATAATTCGTTGTGGAACATCTACATCGTCTGGTATTGGAGAACCTGTCCACTTCTCTAAGTTCACATTTTGTGTATTCCACCCTGATACTCCTCCACCTGTAGAAATATTGCCGCATAAATAATTATCTGCTCCTCCTTTATCGATGCCATTAGATTCATCTACATCTGCCCAAGCACCATGAGGAAGTCCAATAACACCAGGAGCAACACGTTCTGTTACGTAAGCATGACGAAGTGTTTTACCGTAAGCACTTGTAATTAAAACAGTATCTCCATTTTTAATTCCCTTTTTATCAGCATCCCCTTTTGAAATATAGGCAGGCTGCTTCAAAGCCTCTCTAAGCCATGGAACATTATCGTAAATAGAATGAGAGCGTCTAATATAATGAGGATTAATTAACTGGTAAGGATATTTTCCTTTAGTCTTATCCCAAAAATCCGAATATGTACTTTCATAGCCATCCCTTGGAGGTACATATTTGGGCAAAGGTGAAACTTCATTATAACCCTGGCTATATAAAATATCAGCTTTTGTCTGGGAATAAATCTCAATCAATCCGGTTGTAGAATTTAAAGGATTTTTCACAGGGTCCTTTATAAATTTTTCATAGGCAATATTTCCATAATTATCTCCATCATGTCTCTCTACCTGATAAATGCCATCTGCTAAAAATTTATTTAAAGGGACCCTCCCTGACTGCGGCTTACCATCACATCCCCACGCTGCTATATCTTTAGCTGTAATCTCTACTAAAGGTTCATAACCTGTACCTTCCTTATTTATTACAGTGGAACCTGCCAATTTGTTAAAAAATCTTTGTTTTTGACTAATTGGGTACATATCTTTTTCTGGCACATCCAATAATTTACCCAACTGAATATTTACCCACTCATCATCCTTTGCTTCATAAATTGGCTTTATCACATTGCTGTATACCAGCATAATATCGCGGTTACATCCAGATGAAGGAAAATTGCCTTCACGTTCCCACCAGGTAGTAATAGGAAGAACGATATCTGCATATTTTGAATTTGTAGTTAAAAATGATGACTGGCTTAACACAAATTCTACTTTTCTATGTACCTCTATTCCCTGCTTCATACCTTCACGTGTTTGAAGAAGTGCACTTCCACTATGCCATATCATCTGAATATTAATTGGTTTTCTCTCAACTTTCTTTTTTAAATCTACTTTTGATACTACTTTTTTCCAGTCAGCTGGTTTAGCATTAATAGAAGGAAAAACTGAAGAAGGATTATAACTTCCATCAGAAATTGCCTTCCAGCCTTCTGTATCATTTAGATAAAGAGGCGGATAGGTCTTTGCCTTTGATACCATACCATCACTGCCGGCAACCACCAATGCCTTTCCAAAATTAGCAGCATTGTTCCAGCAGGAGGTACCCGTGGCATGTCCAGATTTACCAATATGCCCTCCCATAGCACCTAGTGTTATAAATAATTGAGGCATTGAATCGCTGTCATGAGTACGTGCAGGTGCCCAGGTAGTTAACAATGCAACTTTTATATTTTTACCTATACGCCTTGCCAACTTACGAATTGTATCAGCTTGTACACCACAAATTTTTTCTGCCCATTCAGGAGTCTTAGGAACATTATCATATCTGCCTAGCAAATAGTCTTTAAAATTTTCATTTACCTCTGCATTTGGAGGCATATGCTCTGCATCAAAACCATAAGTATATCGATTTAGAAAATCCCAATCAATTAATGGATTTGTTACCGGATCATCTTCCTTCAGCATTGTATATGCCAGTGCCAATTGCATTGTCATATCAGTTCCAGGTCTAATTGGAATCCACTCTGCCTCTAAAGTAGCTGCTGTATCTGTATATACGGGATCAATAATTACAAATTTACATCCTTTTTTCTTCATTTCTAAGTAAAAGTGAGTTGCATTCCCCATGGCAGACCAGGCAGGATTTAAACCAAAACCCACAACAAGCTCTGACTTTTGCAAATCAAATCTATCATTTACTGCATCTCGTACTAAAATTCCATCTCCTACTCCTAAAATATGAGGAATTGCATACCATGCCCCATAGGAGCTTGTCCCCCAATGTGAAACATAAGAACCTAATTTATTTAGTAAAGGGCCAGGCTCAGCACTTGTAGAAAAAATAGATTCCACTCCATACTTATTTTTAACCCGTGTAATTTCATCTGCTATGTATTTTAATGCCTCATTCCATGAAATTCTCTCCCATTCATCTTTTCCACGAAGTGATTTATCCCCTCCACCGGGTTCCCAATGTTTACGTTTCATAGGATATTTCAAGCGATCAGCACCCTGTGCCTCAAATTGCTCTGCTCTACCTCTTAAACAAGCTCTTTGCTGAGGATTATCATCGGTATCCTCTCTTAAATCATCTGTTTTTTGGCGTACAACTACCCCCTCAACCACTAATGCCTTAACTAAACATTTTCCTCCACAATTGTGCCAGCAGGCTGCTGCAACCCATTTCCCAGTATCTGTATTAATATGAGCTACATCTTTTTTATCCAGCGTTGTTTCCTTTAATGTATTATCATAAGCTACTAATGGTAAGCCTGCCACCGCCGCTGCCACAGCTGCACTTCCCTTTAGAAATTTTCTTCGGTCTATCTTAGTATTTACTAATTTGTTTATAAAATTGCTCATGGAACTGATATACCCCCTGCTCTTTAAAATTTAAAAATAATTATCAATATTGTTATAGTTAATTTATACATAGTTGCCTTTTTATCTTAAAATTTAAACAATGTAAAAAGACTAATCTCTCTTAAACTATTTTAAGAAAGATTAGTCTCTAGTTTTCTAGTCAACCATACCATTATTATTAATTGTTGTGTTACTCTAATCATTACAAATAATAATACATATTATTTATACCTGTTTACTATTATATTATCGTTAATTTTTCTTTTTATGTCAATATATTATTGAAAAATTAGAACTCTTTTATAATTTATAGTATTTAATTTCAATTTTTCTAAATTTATCTATTCACGTATTCCGTTCAATAATTTTTTAGCTTTGTAAAATAAAATAACGTATGTAGATTTTTATTCAAACCCACATACGTTTATAAATAATTTATCATAATATTTAATCATTAGATATTAATTCTATATTCTAACTTCCCCCACAATTCCTGCTGTCATATCCAAAATAGCTGGCTTTGGAAGTTCTATACCTATAGTTTCTTTTATTACATCTTCAATAGTTTCTACAAGGATGAATTGTAATTCATTTCTAACATCTTCTGGAATATCCATTATATCTTTTTCATTGCCCTTTGGTAAAATAACACGTTTTATTCCTGCACGATGAGCTGCTAATACTTTTTCTTTAATTCCACCTACAGGAAGTACTGCACCTCTTAATGAGATTTCACCTGTCATTGCCAGTTTAGAATCCACTTTATGGCCTGTTACCAGTGAAGCAATAGTTGTAAATAATGCTACTCCTGCAGATGGTCCATCTTTTGGAATGGCTCCTGCTGGTACATGAAGATGTAAGTCATTTTTATCGAATTCAACATTCTTTAAACTAAAGGCTAATCTTGAACGAATAAGACTCTGAGAAATCTTAGCAGATTCTCTCATTACATCTCCTAGTTGGCCTGTAAGAATCAATTGTCCATTTCCCGGCATAAGCACGCCTTCGATGAATAAAATTTCTCCTCCTACGGGAGTCCAAGCAAGTCCTGTTACAACTCCCGGTGGATTATTTTCACCAACCTTATCATGATCAGCAATTTCATGTCCCAGAATATCAAAAAGCATGTCCGCTTTAACCACATAAGGTAAATCTACTTTGGCAAGCACAATTTTTTCAGATACCGCTCTTGCCACTGCTGCCAATTGACGTTTAAGACCTCTTACACCAGCTTCTCTAGTATATTTATCAATAATAGACTTTAGAGCTTCATCTTCAATTTGCAGCTGATCATCATTTAATCCATGTGCTTGCAATACTTCGCTCCACAAATGTTCCTTTGTAATGCGGAACTTTTCCTGACCTGTATAACTATTTATATCTATAATCTCCATACGATCTAGCAAAGGTCCCGGTATATCCCTCAATGAATTTGCCGTTGCAATAAAGAACACATCTGATAGATCATAAGGTACTTCCAAATAGTGATCTGAAAAAGTATTGTTTTGTTCAGGATCCAGAACTTCCAGCAGTGCACTGGCAGGATCGCCGCTTACAGATGCCATCATCTTATCAATTTCATCTAAAATAAATACTGGATTCTTTTCACCTGCACGTTTCATTCCCTGAATAATTCTTCCTGGTAATGCACCAATATAAGTTCTTCTGTGTCCTCTAATTTCTGCTTCGTCTCTAATTCCACCAAGGCTTATTCTAACATATTTACGCTGGAGAGCTTCAGCAATACTTTTACCTAAACTTGTTTTACCAACTCCAGGAGGTCCTACTAATAGTAGAATTGATCCCTGCTTATTTTGTTTTAATTTCATAACTACCAAATGCTGAATTATACGATCTTTAACTTTATCAAGTCCGTAGTGCCTCTCATTTAGTATTTTTCTTGCAGCTTCTATATCTATATCTTTAGCTTCACTTTTCTTCCAAGGAATACTTGTTAGTAAATCAAGATAATTTTCAATAACATTTCCTTCTGAGCTATTAGGACCTTGTCTCTCTAATTTATTTAATTCATCCAGTGCTATTTCTCTAACATCTTCAGGCATATTAGCTTCTTCTATTAATGTCTTATAATCCTTTTTATTTTTATTTTTTGCTCCATTACCTTCTGATTCATTTAGTTCTTCCTGGATAGCCTTAAGCTGTTGTCTCAGCATATTTTCTCTATAATTTTTATTAACTTTATCATTGAATTTTGCTGCCATTTCCATTTGGAATTTTATAGATTCCCTTTGATCTATGAGTATGTCTAAAAATCTCAAGCTTTTCTTTTTCAATGAACGAATCTCCAGGAACTCCTGTTTTTCTTCATAGGATAAATTCATAAATGGAAATACATAGGCAATAATATTTGTAATGTTATTCAATTTATTTATATATTCTACATAAGCTTCTGAACCTCTGAAATTCTCACTAATTTCAGAAACTAAAGTTTTAATGTAATTTATCATTTCTATTTGATTTTTTTCATCTAAATCTATAATATCAGGAATGAGTTTATAGGTTACTTTATAATTTTCACCCTCTGGAATAAATTCATCTACTTCAGCTCTTTCAACTACATCCATAGTAAATTCATAACCATCTTTTGATATTTTTCTATCTTCAACTTTAATTAATGTACCAATGTGATAGAAGTTGTCTTTGCTGTATAAATTTCCATTGATCTTCTCTTTAAGTGCCAATGCAACACCATAGAAACCATCCTGTGCAATTCTATTATAGAATTGATTGCCAATTTCTTTACTTGTCTTTATTGTTACGCTTTTTCCCTGCAATAGCACTGTATTTGGTATAACAACTACAGATAGTTCTTTATTTACATTCCATTCTTTCATTCCAATCATCTCCAATCCTTTTAGCTTAACCTTAATCCTTAATCAGTCAGGCAATTCAGTTTATCATTTGTAAATCTAAGACATCTTTATCTTTTTATTTATTAAGATGTCTTAGTGTTTCTTTAAAATATAAGTTTAATTATACTCCCACAACTGCCTTAACTTCAGGAATCTTATTTTTCAATTCTGTTTCAATTAAATTTTTTACTGTCATCTGGGAAAATGGGCATCCACTGCAGGAACCCTGTAGTTCAACTTTTACAACGCCATCTTCTGTGACGTCTATAAATTTTACATCTCCCCCATCTCTTTGTAATGCTGGACGAATCTCATCTAATGCCTCAATAACTTCATTTCTCATTTTTATTTCCCTCACCTTTTAATGATAAATTTATATATATTGCAATAAATCATGTTCATTATAAATTGATACTATTGATTAAATGTACAATTTTAATTGCAAATTATATATCCTATTATAGTTAGTTTTAATTAACCTAACTACATTCCTAAAAAAATTTGTTTAATACTTTATTTAACTTTTGACAGAAGATCTATTAATGTATTAATTTCATCTTCGTTGAGACTTTCCATGATTCTATCCACTACTCTTTTAGTAGTCAATTCATCGAATCGTGCAATACATTTTCCTCTTTCTGTAAGATGGATATAATAAACTCTACCATCCTTATTACACTTTTGCTTATAAATACAATCTAATTTAATGAACTTCTTTATCATTTCTGTAACTGATGGTTTGGATAAGTCTAAAACTTCAGCCAGCTTACTGGTAGTAATACATTCCTGCTGATCAAATTTTTTTATATACTCAATTTGACGAAGAGTTAATTCCGACATATTCAGTTCGTCAATAAGTTTACAGGAGCACTGCCCCTTTACTTCCATCAATTGTTTATAAGTATCATAAAGCTTTTTGTTAATGTCCACAAGATCACCTCATTAGTTTGTTAGGTTTTCCCTAACTACATAATAAATCACATTATATATTTTGTCAACAAAAAAATCAAACTTTTATTTCTAATTTTCAGAATAATTAAATTTAAATAAAAACTTTCAACGTTATTTATTATAATCTTATCTTGTAGTTATGTTGAAAGTTTAAATCTTTTATTTTAAGGTTTCATACTATTTACTTTTAATCAAACCATAAATACCCTTTGGATTCTGTGCTTTTACAATAGCATAGGCAATTTTTGGAGTAAAGATTTTAGGATGATATACCATATACCTTGATTCCCACTGGGTAGGAGCATATTTTTCTTTAGAATGATGAAGAGTCTTAAAGCTGTATAGATTATTTAAATTTTCATAGATAAATTCAAATAATCTGCCTGTAATTGCGTTCTTGTCATTTTCCCTCACATTTGCAAGAGGAGCCAGTCCCATACTTCCCCATTCTACTCCTTGTGATTTCATTACCATAAATGCTTCATAGATTATTTTTTCTATTACCCCTTGAGGTGCATCGGGTAATCTTCTTGTTACATCTGCAAGATACCCCTTTCCACCTTGAAAAGGTATAAATACTACAAACCCTAACATTTTACCTTTAGCATTCCTTGCAAAAAAGTATCGTCTATCCATAGGATTATCTAATTCTGTTCCTCCCAACATGAAAGACATTTCTCCATGTTTATTTTCTTTCCAAAGCTTTGTGATTTCATTTATTTCATCTTCTATATTAATCTCCTTATGCTTTAATGGTTCATATTCTTCAACTGTTATTCCATATCTGTTTGCATGGTTAATTGCAGCTCTTACCTTAGCTACCCTTCCGCCTTTCAAATTATATTCTGACAACTGGAACATTGCATCTTCCCCGTACTTTACACATCCAAAGCCTGCCTTTTTATATAGCTTTAAAAATTTTTCTGAAACATTTAATAATACAATTTCCAAACCATTCTCTCTACAAAAAATTATAAATTCTAAAATAAAAAACTCTGCACTTTCATCCGGACATATAATATCACCACAACAGACTGCCACATCTGCCACTATAGTAAAGGCTACGGTGCCTTCTACAACATTACTGAAATAGTATCGTTTATCATTATCCAAGGCTAAATAAGACAAGGTATTCTCACCATACTTCATTACAAGTCTTCTTACCTTTTCCTTATCACGCTTTGAAATAATTGGATTGTAGATCAATGGTTTTAGAATAAGTATAAAAGATAGTGAAATACAGATCCAATTAAAAATAATTGCGGACTCTGCAAATAATCTTCCCGCTCTATTTTTGTACTCTATATCCATAAAAAATAACAATTTAACAGCCCTGTACAAAGCATCATTAAAATCATGTATATGTCTGAAATTACCCTTCATAGAAAAAAAACCAATAGCAGTATACAAAATTATTAAGCAAATTGAAAAAAGTGCAATTATAATACCATATTTGACTGTTATTTTATTGGATCTCCTTTTGAAATCATTTCTGTAGATTAGCAAAACAATTAAAATAAAAGCTTCATACAATAAAAGTATTGAAGACAAATTAAATGTTCTGAAAATATGAAGTGTCATTGACATAATCAGCATAATAATCTGCATTATCCAGGCATACCGTATTCTCTTATATAGTTTAAAGACTAGCAATAAAGTCAAAAATCCAATTATTATATTCAAAGTATTATGAATTACTATGGCCTGCGGATATACCCTTGTGTAAAATCCATAAACATAGTGCATGATACCATAATTATGTAGGAAAGGGAAGATTATTTTGGATATTCCTGAACAAATAAGCATAAGAATAGCTATATTTTGTATGATTACTTTAAATCTTTCTTTCATTTCATTTCTCCTATTTACTTCCATTGATAAATGCCTTTATTACCTTAAAGGTTTCACTGGAAGTAATAATATTAAGATGATTTGTACCTTTAACAATATACATATGTGAATTTTTTAGATATCTATTCATATCTATTTGATGCTGTCTGTAAACAAAGTCATATTTTGCAGCCAGTATAAGTATATTTGTATTAATTTTTCTCATTTCACTTTTAGTTATGCCATAATCCTCTATCATTAATTTTATCTTCCAGAAGATAAATTTCATATTGGGTAAAAATTTTTTCACAATACCTAGCACCGATTTTACCAATAAAATTGGCATCCTAATTATCCATTTTACTCCATCCGCATTATAATTACCACAAATTAGAATCATTTTTGGGGCTATACCTGGATATCTATGTGCAATAGCTAGTGCCACATTTGCACCATCGCTGTATCCTATAATAGTTATATTACTTAAAAATTTATTTCTACAAAATTTCATTATATCTTCAGCATATAATTCAATGGAATAAATTTTTTCTCCATTTTCACTCTCTCCATGGCCTCTGCTATCTACAGCTATAACGTGATAAAACTTAGAAAGATAATTAAACATTTTTTTCATCATCATACTGTTCATGTTATTTCCATGAATTAATAATAAAGTTTCACCACTGCCTCTTTCATAATATACAAGCTTAATATCACCAATATTACAATAACTCTTCATATTTTTATAAATCATTTCTATTGCCTTCTTCCTTAAATGATTTTTAAATATATAAACTATTATAAGCCTGTAACTTAATAAAATCACAGGCTTATTAAATATTAACTGATATTTAATTTTAATAAATATGATATTTTAGATAAATCCTCCATTTACGCGAATAGCAAGACAGCCCCATACTACAATATAATTATCTAAACTCTAACCTAATTAAAAATCAAAATTATCCGGATCAGGTCCTACTCTTAAATCCTGATTTAAGCTGTTTATTCTTTCAACCTCTTCTTTAGTTAATTGAAATTCAAATATATTTGAATTTTCAATTATTCTGCCTTCGTTCGTAGACTTTGGAATAGTAACTATGTTATTCTCTAAATCCCAACGTAATATAACCTGAGCAACTGATTTATTATATTTATCAGCAATTTCTTTTAATATTTCATTGTCAAACAATTTACCAACCATTAATGGTGACCAAGCTTCCACTTGAATATTATTTTTTTCACAGAATTCTCTTACCTTACCTTGTGTTAAACGTGGATGAAATTCTATTTGATTTATCATTGGCTTAATTTCTGCATCCTTTAATATATCTTCAAGATGATGCACCTGAAAATTACTTACTCCTATGGTTTTTACACGACCTTGCTTATATAGATATTCCAATGCTCTCCAAGCTTCCTTATATTTTCCCTGTACAGGCCAATGTATAAGATACAAATCCAAATAGTCAAGTCCAAGTTTTTTTAGACTTGTTTCATAGGCTGCTATAGTTGATTCATATCCTAAATCTGCATTCCAAACCTTAGATGTGATAAATAAATCTTCTCTTGAAATCCCAGCTTCTTTAATTCCTTCACGTATTCCCTTACCCATGCTTTCTTCATTACCATAAATTGCTGCACCATCAATACTTCTATAGCCATTCTTTATTGCAGATCTTACTGCATTAACTAATTCCGGACTATCCTCTACCCTGAAAACACCAAGTCCTAATACTGGCATTTTTACACCATTATTTAAAGTTACTGTTTCATTTGAAATATTGCCCATATTAATCCTCCTAAAATTTATTATATATTTATCTTAGAAATCGTTATCCAGGAACGTAACCACCCTTCACTCCCACTTTTACAGAGTACGATGAGAGTGTTAGAGTGGGTAGTCATCTGATAAAATTCATAAATATCTTATCTTCTTTTTTACTTTCCTCTACATGCTCTTTTCCAAAATCAACAATTTTCATTAACCAAGCCATATTTTTGCCTAAGACTCTCATGATTTGATTTCCTTCTTCATCTTGAGCTACTTCTCCTGGTGCTGTACCATAGGCTACATTCCAATAATTTGACGTAGGCATTACCATTTCTGAATAATTAATATAGTTATTCAGTTGACTAAATGTTGAAACACCTCCAGATCTTCTTACCGCAACCACACTGGCACCAACTTTATGTCTAAGCATTCCGTTATTTACAGATGTAACATAAAATGCGCGATCCAAGAATGATTTCATTGTTCCACCTATACCTGAATAGTGAACAGGTGAAGCTAAAATAATTCCATCCGCTTCTTTCATTTTCTGTATCCAATCATTAACCTCATCATTTATTACACATTTTTCATTCATATTTCTGCTGCATCCACCACAGGCCAAACATCCACGTATTACTTTATTCCCTACATGAACAATCTCCACTTCTATATTTTCTTTTTCCAATTCCTCTGCTACAACTTTTATAGCTTCATAAGTATTTCCATTTTTATTAGGACTTCCATTAAAAGCAACTACCTTCATAACATATCCCTCCATATTTTATATTGATCAATGAACTTTATTACTTTACATAAAATCTGCTGTATTGCACGAATTTATTATAGGCTTTTATAAATATAGTAACAAGTACGCACTTTTTAGTTAGATTACTTACTTATTAGTAAGATTTATCATGTCCTCTGCCTTTAACCTAGTTAAATTTGCCGTGATTTTATTATTAGTATATAATTTAATTCAATGTATTTTTAAATTGGTTTAGGCATCTTTCACTTATTATTTATTTTCAGATGCCTTATATAAAATAATTAAAGGCGGTTAGCTCAATGATATACTGTAATGGGAAAAAATATATATGTCTATTAGATTTTGCAATGGATTTTATAAGGGGTAAATGGAAGGCAATTTTGTTATGCCATTTATATAGTGAGCCTAAAAGATTTTTAGAGCTTCAGCGAATAACTAAGGGCATTAGTCAAAAAGTATTAAATGAAAAACTTAAAGAATTAGAAAATGATGAATTAGTAACTAAGACAATCTATCCAGAGATACCACCTAAAGTTGAATATTACCTTACTGATAAAGGGAAAGAACTTACTAAGATTATTAAGGAGATTGAAGATTGGTCCATTAAACATTATCCTCATCTGAATAATAAATGTGAATAAGTTAAATTTTAAATACAGTAATCATAGAATACTTTTTATTTAGATATTTCATTATAAGCTTCATGTTAAAAATGCTTATTATGCAAGAAGCATAATAAGCATTTTTTAAACTGCAAAATCAATAATATTTTATTCAAAAGGATATACAAAACCCCATTGGTTTCTTACTTCGCTTAGTAAGTGAGTAACATCAATTGTCAATTGAAGCTGTTCCTGACCTGTCTTGTTAGTTATATATTCCTGCATATCTTGTACTTCATAGTTTAGAGCTTTTGCTGTTTCTCCTAATTGAAGTTCTTCTGTTCTTCCATCTTCTGTATAAGTTATAGTTGCTTTATCAGCTCTTGGATAATTATTTACTTCAATATATCCCAGTTCCCCTGCAACAACACCACGTTTTGGCTGCTTTGCTCTCATAGTTAAAGCCATAACTGCCATTTGATCACGATCATTTTTCATAATAATACCAGATTGCTCATCTACTCCAGTCTCAAAATATTTTGCTGTAGTAAGAATTACATTTGGTTTGCTCTCCAAGAAATATCTTGCGAAAGAAGTTGCATAAACACCTATATCTAGTAATGCTCCACCAGCTAATTCTTTACTGAAGAAACGATTTTTAACATCATATTCTTTACAGCTTCCGAAATTAACCTGAACCATCTTTACTTTACCTATAGCACCTGAATCAACAATTTCCTTTAATTTTTTGTATAGAGGCATGTGGAACATAGTCATTCCTTCTGTTACAACTAAGTTTTTCTCTTTAGCAATTGCAACTACTTCATCTAACTGTTTTGCATTTACTGTAATTGCCTTTTCACAGAAAACATGTTTCCCATTTTTAACTGACTTTAATAAAAATTCATAATGAAGATTGTGTGGTGTTGAAATATACACAATATCAATATCTGGATTTGCAATCATTTTGTCAGCATCATTATAAACATTTGATACATGAAATTTATTTGCAAAATCCTGTGCTTTTTCTAAATTAATGTCACATACTGCATAGATTTCACCATTTACTTCATTTAATGCAGTTGCCATTTCTCCACCTATATTACCAGTTCCTAAAATAGCCCAATTATATTTTTTCATTTTAAATTCCCACTTTCTATTTTATTTTTAATTTTGACTTCATTCTCATACTGATAATTATTTATTAATAATGAAGTATGTATTATCTCCATTATATTTTTATTGATGCAGTACTAAACAATAAATTTATTACAGTTTGTCATCAGCAATAGCCTGTTCATGTTTACTGATATTTTTATAAGCATCTTCTTTCTTTACTGTTAGGAATAGATACAGAATTTCAATTATCATAGATGCAGATACTCTAGAGAAATAATACTCATCCATAAATAATTTTTCCCTTGTGGCAGTTGTAATATGATAATTACTAGCTTTTGCAATTGGAGACCATTCGTTATTAGTAATGGAAATAGTTGTAGCTTCCTTCTCATTAGCAGCTTCAATTACAGTCAATAATCTTTTGGAAGCTCCAGAATTAGATATTGCAATGACTACATCTTTATCTGTCAAATTATAGGTATAAGCCAATTGTGTTTCCCAAATGGTATTGGATACAGTTGGAATTCCAATTTGATTAAACTTATAAGTTCCATCCAGAGCAACTGGAATAGTATTACCAACTGCTGCAAGTTGAACGGTTTTTGCATTACTGAGTATATCTAATATCTCTTTGAACTTTTCTCCATCTATCATGGAAATTGTCTGTTTAAGTTCTTCTATTTTATTAGCCAAAATATTCTGTAAGGATTGAGTAATATTATTTTGATCAATATCATTTGATACTGGTACAGCATCCACATTTGATTCCACAATTTCTTTTGCAAGACTAATTTTAAGATGATGAAAGCCTTTCATATCACATTTTTTACAGAACCTCGAAATGGTTGCTTCACTAGCTCCACTTGCTGATGATAACTCTGCAATTGTCATTTCTATGACTTTTTCTTTATTATTTATTATATAATTTGCAATCTTCTTTTCTGCATCGAAAAAATCATCATATTTAGAGAATATCACGTCTAATACTGTTTTATTATTTTCCATACTTTGCTCCCTTTCGCAAAATAATATTAGACAAAATATACCTTACTACAGAATACATATTTTATTATTGTCCTTCTATAATCACTATAGTATGAAGTCATAATTTTGTCAACATTTTTTTCATAAAATTTTATTTCATGATAATTTTATATAAATTTAGATACCATTATTATAAGCAATTACCTTTCATATAAACAACTTGAAGAAAAATATTTTTCATGATATGTTATTATTAAAAGCAAAATTAACTTAGGCATGTGAAAATAAATAGTAAGTCAAAGATGCGACGAATATTTTGAATCCTTACAAGGAAACAGGTTCCGATGATAGTTGGCTATTTGAGGGTTCTGTTGACGCAGTAGGATTCAAAATAGGCTAGCATACTGACTAGTTATTCATTTGAATATGCCTTATATGCGTACCAAATTACGCAGATAGGAGGAACAATGAAGGCTGATTTGCATAATCATAGTTTTTTATCTGATGGAATTTTGAGTGTACAGGATATTGTACTTTATTCAAAACAAGTAGGTTTAAATTGCATAGCAATTACAGATCACGATACTATGGCAGGGGTTCTTCCGGCATATACCCTTGGTGAAAAAATAGGTATATCTGTACTACCAGGAGTTGAAATATCCACTACTGACTACGAAACTAAACGTTCCGTCCATATGCTTTGCTATTTTCCAAAGGATATGTTTAAACTTCAGGGATTTTTAAATAAGACTTTAATTAATAGAGAAAACGCCAAAAGGCAAATGGCACAGATGCTAATGGAGGAGTACCCAATTACCATGGAACATATAGAAAAGTACAGTTCCAAAAGCCAATCCATGTATGAAACTCACATAATGCAGCCTATGGCAGATTTAGGCTACACCAACATTGTAATTGGAGATTTTTATAAGAGCTTGCTTTCAAAAAAGGGAAAATACTATGTACAAATTGCCTATCCCAGCGTATATGAAGCATTAGAAATAATAAAGGAAGTAGGCGGCATTGCAGTTATGGCCCACCCTGGCCAATTTAATTCCATCGGACTATTAGAAAAATTGGCAAAAAACAAATTGTTACAAGGTGTTGAATACAATCATCCTAGAAATTCAGAAGAAGTAAAAAAACAAATAAAAGATATTGCTGAAAAATATGGTTTAATTATGACTGGCGGAACAGACTTTCATGGATATTATTCAAATTCACCACATCCATTCGGCTCTTTCACATGTCCAGAAGGTGAAGTGGAAAAATTAATTAAATTGGGAAGTTAATTTCGAAACAACATTTATATTCATCTGTAAAATTTTTCATAAATGTATTTTTCAATTTTAACTTTTTTGCAAAAAAACAAGCCTCATCATAAGACTGAAGCTTGTTTTTCAAATTATTATTTATATTCTAGCAAGATACTTTCCTTTGCCTGCATATTTTCTCCAATATGCAAATTTTGTATTTCATAATTATTTAGATTTGTTATAACCATCATAGTAATATCATCCAATCCTCTTTCTTCAAGTATTTCTTTATTAAATGTTAAAAGAAGTTCTCCTTTTTTTACATATTTTCCCTCTTCGCAATGTAAAGTAAATCCTTCTCCCCTTAAATTTACAGTATCAATTCCAACATGTATAAGAAGTTCTATGCCTTCTTTAGTTCTAAGTCCAATAGCATGTTTGCTTTCTTTCATTATGGTAACAATCAATCCATCACAAGGAGCAAAAATTTTATTGTCACTTGGTTTAATAGCAACACCTTCTCCCATCATCCTTTGCGAGAATACATCATCTTTGACATCACTCAAATCAACACTTATACCATCTGTAAATGCATATAATTCATTTTCTTTTTTATTATTTTTTTTAAATAAATTTCTAAACATACAAACACCCTTTATTTCAATTTTGGCCAATACTCTTTGTTTGCTTCAATCATATCATCTAAAATTTGTTTAGCTACAAAAGCAGATGGAATTGTTTTGTTCATAGTAAATGCCATAAGTGCTTTTTCATAGGAACCTTCTATTGCAGCTTCAACAACTAATTTTTCACAAGCTTCTTGTTGTTCAATTAATCCTTTATAGAAAGTTGGTATTTCTCCAACACGTATTGGTTCTGGTCCATCTTTAGTAATATACGCTGGTATTTCTACCATAGCACCATCTGGAAGATTTTTAATTGCTCCATTATTTTCTACCATTACCAAATGTCTCTTTCTCAAGTCATATGCCAAACTCATGGCTACTTCAACAATAAATTCTCCATGTACTCCTGTAAAAAATTGAGTCAAATCAATTTCGCCAGTAGAATTGTATTTATCTACCGCTACAAATATTTTCTTTTCTCTTCCTTCCATTACTTCATTAGCTCTAGTATGATTTTTGTCCGACTCTTCAACAATCTTATCACCTAAAAGATAATATTGCATGTAGGTATTAGGAAGATATTTAGGAAACATCTTCATTATGTGTTTAGAATTATCAAATGTATGCAGCCATGATGCATCATTATGCCTTACCTCACTTCTGGAATCAGGAGGAATATAACCATGTTTTGATACATACTCCTTTAATTCTTCTGTTCTATCTTCACCACTTACCCTAATTTTAGTAAACCACCCAAAATGATTTAAGCCAAAATAGTCTGCCTCAAGTTCATGTCTATCACAATCTAAAATATTGGCCATATTTCTCATTATTGCAACAGGCATATCACATATATTTAAAATTCTTGCCTTTGGTCTCAGCTTATACATAGCCTTTGCAACAATAGCTGCTGGATTAGAATAATTGACAATCCAATAATTTGGACTTGCATATTTCTCACAAAAATCAATCATTTCTACCATAGGATATATAGTTCTCAGTCCATAGGCCAATCCTCCTGGGCCACATGTCTCCTGTCCAACTACATTATATTTCAATGGAATTTTTTCATCTAATTCTCTAAATTTATATAGTCCAACACGCATTTGAGCAAATACAAAATCAGCATCTTTAAATCCTTCTTCAGGATTAGTAGTAAATATAAGCTTTAAATCTGGATCAAACATTTCTACAACTTTTTTTACTATTACTCCTACTTTATTCTGACGTTCTTCATTTATGTCATATAATCTTAATTCCGATAATTTAAATTCCTCTTTTCTTGAAAGTAAGCTTTTAACAATTCCTGGTGTGTAAGTACTGCCTCCACCTACAATTACTAATTTAAATGTTTTCATTACAATTATTCCTCCCCTATTTCACTCTATTATTAGTTAATTACACAATCTTAATAAGTATTGATTTGTATAAACAGCTAAAATTTATACTTTTATATTTACTCAATTATAAAACCATAGAATGTTAATTTATAATTGATTAACTAAGCATGATTTATTCTGATCTCTCCAAAGCTTCATCTACAATTGTTCTAATTTTATTAACTGAAAGACCATATACAACTTGTATATTATTTGCTTTTCTTACAACTCCAGATGCCCCTGTAGTTTTTAGAGTCTTTTCATCAATTATAGTGTTATCGATTACATCTACTCTAAGTCTTGAAAAACAATTTTCTACAGATGTTATATTATCTTTACCACCCAATGCTTTAATTATTGTTAGCGCTTTTTCTCTATCTTCATTTTCCTTATTTAATTTATCACTACTTTTATTACCTGCTTTAATCTCCTGTTTAACTTTTTTAGCATTTTCATCTAAATCGATTATAATATCTGTATCATCATCTTCTCTTCCAGGAGTTTTTAAATTCATTTTTTCAATCATAAATTTAAATACTACAAAAAGCACACCTATTTCAACTAATCCAACCAATACGTATACAGGCCAATGAGTTTTACCTATACCCGCGGGAAGATTTATAACAAGAAAATCTAAAATACCATTTGTTGCACAGACTCTTACATTAAGTAAATACACCAGCATTTGAAATAATCCATCAATAACTGAATATACAAACCATAATAATGGAGCTGCAAATATAAACGTAAATTCTAATGGCTCAGTGATTCCGGCTATTACAGCTGTTAAAGTTGCTGGTATTAATTGTGCTTTTAGATTAGTACGTTTTACTTTCTTAGCAGTTGAGTAAAATGCTAAAGCTACACCTATTACTCCAAAGGTTTTAACTAAGCCATAGGTCAAAAATCTTGATGAATCTGGCATCATAGTAATTGTATTATCATTAAGTAATGCTAAAAATATAGGTTTTGCACCAATTACATTTTGTCCATTGATGATCATCTGACCACCTACTGGTGAATATAAAAATGGTGACCATATTAAATGATGCAATCCTGTTGGAACTAAAAATCTATTTAAAAATCCATAGACAAATACTCCCGCGGGCCCTGCCGCACTCATAAATCCTGTAAGAGATGTGATACCACTTGCTACAGTAGGCCAAACATAAGTCATGATAATACTGAATACTGCTATTATAGGGATCATGATAACGAATACAAGTTTGCTATTACCATAAGCAGCCATGGCACCCTTAAATTCTACATTTCCATATTTGTTATGCACTAAGGCTACTAAAACCCCTAAAATCATTCCTAGAAAAACACCCATGTCAGTTACATGAAATCCAAGCTGAATTGTCTGACCTGTCCCATATAAAACGCTTGCTGTATCGCCTTTAATCAATTTACTTGATAATTGTAGCCATGCACTATTGGCGCCTAAAAATAAAATATATGACATAATAGCAACAAACGCTGCTTCTGCCTTCTTCTTTTTTGACATCCCCATGGCAATTCCAACACAAAATAAAATACTTAAATTATTCATAATTGGTGATAACATACCATTGAAAAACTTTCCTGTTCTCCAAATTGCCCCACCTTGTGTAACAAAAGCAGTATTAGTAAGAATAGCAGTTAATGCAATTAGCATACCTACTATAGGTAAGAATAAGACAGGTCCAATCATGGCTTTGGCAAATCTTTGCATGCTATTTAAAATCTTATCTTTCATTTAATATACCTCCACATTTAGATATATCTATCTACTATCTTGTAATAAATTTTTCCTTGGTAATTACCTGAATACAGAATAACATCTTTAACTAATCTTGTTAATATGTTTAACTGTTTAAGGAACATGTTGACTAAAATGTAAACATGTTTATGTTTATGTTTATGTTTACGTTTACATATAAATTGATCTTAAACCTACTAAACTAGCCATAGACTAGTCCTTTTTAGCATTAGATAAAGCATTTATTACTTTATCTAATAGATATTCTATAACAATCATTACTCTAGCGTAAAAATAATTAGCGGTAATATTTCTATCATCTAGCTCCTTATCGTCCAGTATAGAAAAATGAAGAGTGGATTGCTTGGCCATATGATCATTATTACTTCCGGTAAAAGTAATAATGTCTAAACTATTTTTAACTGCATAATCTATAACCTTTGTTACGCTTTCAGTTTCTCCACTTTTAGATATTCCAATCACTAAAGTGCCTCCTATCTGATTATTATCATATACACCATAAGAGTTTGTTTTAATACATTTAAATCCTAAAACCAGCATCTTTCTCCAAAGAAATTCTGCAACAGCATCAGAAAAACCGGTAGCTGTAATGAAAATTATGTCATTTCTATGGGTAATTAGCATAGAGACAAATTTTTCTATAATCTGTTTGTCAATATCAGCTATGAAACTAGTAATATCAGATGTATGTTCTTGATTTTCCTTATGATTTTTTATCATGAAATTCAAACGGTATAGCATGTCCACATAACCTGTATATCCTAATTTTTTCGACAATTTAATTATTGTGGCTGCTGAAGTATAATTAATATTGGCAACTTCTCTCACTCCTTTATTCAGCACAGATTCGATATTTTCTAGTATATATTCAAGTATCTGCCTCTCTGTTTCCGTCAATTTATAGTTATCCGCAATTTTATAAATATCAAATTCCACTTTATCCCCTCTTTTAATTTATAACCTTTCAGTCTTTATTGTGTTTAAAGTTCTAATACAAATTATATTATACTTCTTTAAAATTATACCGCCCATACTAAAGTCTCCTTTTCTATATTTATTTTCACAAAATCAATTATAAAAAGTCTTTAATGCAAATAAAAGGCCTATCAGCATAGTAATTCCTGATAGGCCTTCTTTTTTTGCTTGAAAATATTTTATTTAATCTTTCACTAAAAATAAACAATTTCATTTCAGCTCATATATTATTAACATTTAATTTATTATTGGATTATTTACTATTTAAATCTTAGCTTATACTGCATACCTACCTATCAGTGTATTTATTTCTTCTTCATTTCTTTCTATACACTTCGAAAATTCTTCATTAGAGTCATCTATAATTATAGCTAATTTATATAAAAACTCAGGTATTTTTTCCTGAAGAATATCTCCATAATATTTAGCAAGTTTTGTCTTATCTACACCCAGATCTCCTTCTAAATGAAGTTCAAATACATTTCTTAGTTCACCATTAATCTTTTTCATCCTTCCACAGAGTCCAATTTTACCTATCTCATGTACACCACATGAATTTGGACATCCTGATATATGAATTTGCGGCAATACATCTTTAGTAAAATTATTACTTTTAAAATAATCTACTATTTCCTTTAGAGTACGCTGCGTCTCCAAAACACCCATTTGACAGATTGGCACACCAATGCAGGATACTGAATGTTCTAAACGGGTTACTCCACCTATATGCTTTGTTTTTTCAAGAAGTCTTTCTGCTTCTCTTCCATTTAAATTTCTAATATATAAACCTTCAGTTAAGGATAATCTTATTTCCACATCTTCTATATTTTCCGTCTCTTCTAATATAATCTTTAAATCCTCTAAAGATAATTGCCCTCCTATTGGATGAACATATACGCTATACAATCCAAATTGTTTTTGAGAAACTATTCTTGGATTTTCTATTGTGGTTTCAATTCCCTTTTTATTGTAAAATTTTTCTTTAATATCTATTTCTAAATTTTCATTTACTTTTACTTTGTCAAGGTAGCTTTTATAGCAATTTATAAATTCTTCTTTACCCATTCTGTCCATTATATATCTTATACGGGCCTTTCCACTATTATTATAGTCTCCTTCATTTATAAAAAGCTGTGTCATGGCTTCAATATGATATAGAACATCTTTCGGTTCTATAAGCTCATGAAATTCTGCAGATAGCTTAGGATTTCTTCCAAGTCCACCACCTAAATACACCTTAAAATAATTTTTTTCATTTTTCTTTACAGCTAAAAAGCCTAAATCAACTACAGTTACATGGGATAGATCATCATTGTTACTAGAAAATGATACTTTTAATTTTCTTGGAAGTTTATAGGTATATATTTTATTTAAGAAATGTTTACCTACAGCTAGCGCATAGGGTGATACATCAAAGGCTTCTTCCTTTTCCACTCCTGATAATGGAGATATGGCAACATTCCTTGGAAAATTTCCTCCTGCCCCTCTTGAGTATAAACCTTTTTCTATACCTTCTTTCATTGCATCACAAATATCATCAATACTAATACCATGCAATTGAACTGCCTGTCGAGTAGTTAGATGTATTCCCCTTAAATTGTATCTATTGGCAAAATCATATATTAATTTTAAGTTTTCTCTAGAAGCTATACCTGATGGTATTCTAAATCTTATCATGAATTCCTTTTTATTTCGGTGGGCATATACTCCCATACCCCCAGAGGCTTTTTTAAAATCCATTTTACTTATTTCACCTTTTAAAAATTTATGACCAAGACTTCTAAATTCATCAATTTCACTTAGAAGAACCTCATTTAATTCTTTCATTTATCTCACTCCTGTTTTTCTTGCAACATTATTGTGTATATAGTATACTTTTTTTTAACCAATAAGTATAATACAGATTTTTTATTATACCTATTAATATTTTTAATAGATGAGGTGATATTATGATAGAAGAATTAAAAACATTTATTGCTGTGGTAGATAAAAAGAGTTTTACTAAAGCTGCAAATTTTATTAATATATCCCAACCAAGTGTCAGTTCACACATATCAATTCTGGAAAAATATTTTAATACAAGATTAATAGAAAGATCAAATAAACAGAGAAATATATTAATTACGCAGACAGGCAAAATTTTATATGAACGTGCTAAGCAACTGCTTGGATTTTTAGAAGAAACCAAGGAAGAACTAAGTAGTTATCATAATTCCATTTCGGGAACCCTAAAGCTCGGTTCAAGTATGACTATTGGAGAATTTCTCCTTCCCTCCATATTAGGTGATTTTATTAAAGAGTTTCCAAAAATAAAACTGGAGGTTACCATAGAAAATACAAAGCATATCTATGATAAATTCAAAAATTATGATATAGATATAGCTTTAATTGAAGGCACAGTTCCAATACATAATTATGTACATGAAAATTTTTATAAAGATACTATGATCATTGTTGCTCCTAACTCTTTTTGTGGTAATAAGAGCTTAAAACTAAGAGATTATTTATCAAGGCAAACTTGGATACATAGAGAAGAAGGGTCTGGAACAGGGGAAAACTTAAATATTTTTTTAAATAATGAAGGTATATCACCAAAAAACTTTATTGTCTTAGGAAGCAATTATGCCATAAAGGAAGCTGTAAAAAATAATCTAGGGATAACCTTTATTTCATCTTTAGTTGTAAATGAGGCAGTAAAAAACAGAGAAATAGAAATTATTCCTACTAAAACTGAATACAATAGATATTTTTCATATATGGTACATGAAAAAAGCATGTCCAGATTAGCAACCTTATTTATTGAAAAATTGCAGCTGTACAGCAATATATAAAACACTTTCAATATCTACGACATCATTATTTATTTAACATATAAGGCTACGTTTTTAGCATGATCGGCATAAGTTTCAGAAAATACATGTTCATTAGTTTTACTATTTAATACATAGTAAAGATAATTCGTATTTGCTGGATGGATAGCGGCATTTATTGACTTAGTTCCTGGATTACATATTGGTGACGGTGGCAATCCTTTATTCAAGTAGGTATTATATGGTGATGGAACTGCTAAATCTTTATTGTATAGCTTGTCTCTATGTCCAATTACATATAGGATAGTTGCATCTATCTGCAATGGCATATTTTTATTTAACCTATTATAAATAACACTTGCTATCTTTGGTCTGTCTACATCTTTTTCTGCTTCTTTTTCTACTAGAGAAGCTGTTATTACAACATTTCTTATATTTAGTTTGTTCTCGGTTATATAATTTTTACTAGGTTCTATGTTTATTGCAAAAGTTTTAAGCATTTCATTTATAATGGTTTTACTCGATGCATTTTTTGGAAAAGAATATGTGGCAGGATATAAGAATCCATCTAACTTATGCTTATCATTTGGCACCCCTTTTAAAAACCAGTAATTATCATCTGTCCAATTTTCAACTTCATTTATAAAGTCTTTTTCCGTAACTATTCCTGATTTTTGTAGTGCTTGTCCTATTTGTTCATTTGTATACCCTTCAGGTATTGTAACTTTTACTGTATTAACTGTATTAACTTTGCTATATAAACTCCTGCGTTGGTGAAACATTCCATATAAGGCTAAAATAAATATGCTAATTATAAATATATATATAATTTTTTTAAATTTCATAATTATAAGGTTCATATTCAACATAATCCATTAGATTAATACAAACCAATTTCAACCCCTTTTTGTCGTTAAATGTATTTTTTATTAGTATAACATATAAAAAAGGATTATTATTTAAAATTTTGAAAACAATTTTAAGACATATGAAAATAAATAGTAAGTCAAAGATACTGACTAGTTATTTATTTGAATATGCCTAAATAATAATGTCGATATTCAACGATTGGGTAAGGATTATTTTTTCATTATCCAATACACACCTTTGCCTTGTCCTTTTTTAGCTGTAAATTCTAACTGTTTTACAGCTTCAAGAAGCTCTGTTTTGTTACATATATTAGAGAAATCAATGCATATTTGTCCATATTCATCAAATCCTCTTTCCTCAATTCGATCATTAATATATTCTTTTGTAAATTGTACATTATCCATTTATTTCACCTCGTTTTTCCATTAATATATTGTTTATATTATAGCACATATTGCTATGTAAAAAATGTACAAATAGCTCTATTATACAACGTTTTTGTTTATATTTGTGTAATATTGTCTATTTTAATATATGATATCATTTATTTTTATAATTTATAACGCTTTTATACCAGTTTTTGTACTTATTTTAGTTATTTTAATCTTGTAATGTATTAATTTATAGTAAAATATCAGCTATACAATAATATGCACAGCTGATATTTTCCATTTAATATATATATTTTAGTACAAGGATTTATATATTTCATATACTGTTTCCCTAGTAAGTTCCGTATAATTATTTGCCATTAAACGTCCTTGCTTAGTCATGACATTTTCAGTAAATTCTTTTAGTTCTTCTTCTGAGACACCATACTCATGTAATGGTTTTTTAGGAATAAGTACATTTAATAGTTTTTCTATTTCCGTATAGACTTTATCTTCTCTGCAATCTAAAATCTCTGCTAAAAACGCATTTAATTTTGCGATTTTTCCACTGGGCTTTAGAGCTTGATATTTTTTGAAAACTCCGGTAAATATCTCATAATTTGATTCTCCGTGGGGGACATGATAATTAGCCCCTAAAGGATAACTCATGGCATGTACTGCTCCGCAGCCTGCATTACCGAAGGCAATTCCTGCATTGTTACTTGCCAGTAAAAAATTTTTTAGCAGTGGAATTCTTGCCTCTTGTCCATATTTTTCAATTTCCTGATATCCTTTTAAAATCATTTCCATTGCCTTATAGGAAAACATTTCTGTATAACTTGAAGCTTTTGGTGAAACACTGGATTCAATGGCATGAATTAATGCATCAATAGAACTGGTGGCAAAAAATTTAAAGGGTAATTCTTGTAAAAGTTCTGGAATCATAACAGCATAATTAGCATACAATTCATCTACGGCAAGACCAAGCTTTGTATGCCTTGACTTTAATTCAAGAATAGAAATATTAGTTACTTCACTGCCTGTTCCACATGTGGTAGGAATCAATATCAATTCCTTATCCTTTATAAATCCTAATTTATGATCAAACAAGTCAATTACCGGTGAAATTGTTTTTAGTGCAAACAATTTTGAAACATCAAGAACACTTCCTCCACCAATTCCCACTACCCTTTTATAAGAAAGATCTTTTATATCCTTATATATTGCCTCTACCATTTCATCACTTGGTTCTCCATTACCATATTTTCTAATAAAAATCACCTTGGCATCAAGATTAAATTTTTTAAAATATGGCCTGTAGTTGTGTTCACTTGTAATAATCAAATCATCTTTTCCTATTTTAAACTTATTTATAAATTCTTCACATCTGTCAAATGTATAAATCTCTGGCCAAATAGATAATTCCTTCACTTTGTTCCTCCATATTTACAGATTTTCACAAACTTTCTTTAAATGCTTTGTTAATTTTACATTTTCATCATAATCAACTTTACAATCAATAACTACCGGCACTTTCTGCTTAAATGCTTCTTCCAAAGTTGGAATTAAATCCTCTGCCTTTTCTATACTATATCCTTTTCCATACATACTCTCAGCCATTTTTACAAAATCAGGATTGGTAAAATCTACACAGCAGCTCTTTCCATATTGATCCTCCTGTTTCCATTTTATTAAACCATAATTACTATCATTAAAGATTAAAACTACAATTGGAGTTCCTATACGAAGCGCTGTTTCTAGTTCCTGATTATTCATCATGAATCCACCATCGCCAACAATGGCTAATACTTTCTTATCCGGATTAATTAATTTTGCTGCAATGGCACCAGGAAGCCCAATACCCATTGTGGCAAAACCATTTGAAATAATACATGTATTAGGTTTATAACAATTATAATGCCTTGCTATCCACATTTTGTGTGCTCCTACATCTGAAATAACAATGTCATCTTCCTTCATAACTTTCCTAACATCATTTAAAATTTTTTGCGGCTTCATTGGAAAGGCATTGTCATTTGCATAGCTTTCATGTTCAGCTAGCATTTTTGCCTTAATCTCCAGAGCCTTTACTGGTTCTACTTTTCTGGACGTCCTTCTCATTATATCATAAAGAGAATCTGAAATTTCTCCAACTACCTCTACAATTGGCTGATATAACTTATTAATATGTGATGGTCTTGTATCAACATGAACAATTTTAATATCACCGGTTATATTCCATTTTGATGGAGAATATTCTACAATATCATATCCTATGGTAATTACCAAATCTGCTTCCTCTATAATTTTATCCACATAATCCTCTTGAGGAATACCAATTGTCCACATTGAATATTTATTGTCAAAGGGAATAATACCTTTTGCCATCATTGTATTAATTACAGGAATTTTTAACTTATTTGCAAATTCTGTAACGGCTTCTGCACAATTATTACGAATAGCACCTATTCCAGCTAATATGATAGGATTTTTTGCTTTAAAAATTTCACCTGCAGCTTCTTCAATTGCAGATAAATCCGCATGTTCAATTGGTGGAATCTTTTTTTGCAGTGGTTTTTCTCCAATACTTACTGACATTTTTGCAATATTTACAGGTAAATCAATGTGACATGCTCCTGGTTTTTCACTTTCAGCATATTTAAAAGCAATTCTAACAATTTCATTTACAGCATCAGGGCGAACAATTTGTTTACTTCTCTTTGTAATTGGTTCAAACATTTTGCAAAGATCCAAAAATTGATGTGAGGTAATATGCATTCTTTCAGTACCTACCTGACCTGTAATGGCAACAAGAGGAGCGCCATCACCGTCAGCATCTGCTACACCGGTTACTAAATTAGTTGCACCAGGACCTAATGTTGACAGACAAACCCCTGCCTTTCCTGTAAGACGCCCATAGACATCTGCCATAAATGCGGCACCCTGTTCATGACGGGTTGTGATAAATTTAATACTTGAATCTGCAATTGCATTTATTACTTCCAGATTTTCTTCACCTGGAATACCAAAAATATACTTTACTCCTTCAGCCTCTAGGCACTTTACTAACATTTGTGCTGTGTTTAAGTTTACTTCCTGTTTAATTTCTGTCATGATAACAAACTTCCTTTAACCTTTATATTTTTAAATTTTTATTTAAGGCGTCATAAATAAATAACTAGCCATTATACTCGTATACTTAATTTACTATTTATTTTCACATGCTTTAACAAGTTATATTTTAAAAAATCTCATGATATATAATATATTTTTTTCCACCTACTTGTGATGTTGAATTGCCACATCACACTAATAATACTGTTGTTAAAATTGTGAAAGTAATCATTGTTGCTATTAGTTTTTCTTTACAATAATATTCCTCCAATTTTCTTATTTTTTAATTAAAGCATAAGTAAGCTTGTCTTATGTTTATATATTTAAATTATAGTTTGTAGTTACAAAATCCAATAAAAACCTATAAATTATTTTATTAATTTCACAAAAATATTTAAAAAATTTATAAAATAAATAATATAATTAGATATTTATTGTAAAACAACAAAAAAAACAACTTGAGTAATAAGCTCGAGTTGTTCTTAAATTATTATTTATATAATATAAATATTCAAACAAAAATTGGCAGAAATATCTCTATAGTTTTTGAACACCATTCCTAGGCTATTTCTCTTATAGAATTTATATTTTCAACATACTCCTGTCCTTTTACAGAATTATATTTTCCTTCCCATTTTGATATAGCTACTGCTGCTAAAGAATTGCCCACAACATTTACCACAGTTCTTGCCATATCAAGAACACGATCTATTCCTGCAATAAAGGCTACTCCCTCCATTGGAATACCTACAGATCCTAAAGTTGCAAGCAAAACTACAAAGGATGCTCCCGGTACCCCCGCCATGCCCTTTGAGGCTATAAGCAGCACAATCACTAAATTAATTTGGGCAGGAAGAGACATATGAATTCCATATATCTGGGCAATAAATAATGCTGTTATGGATTGATACAATGTAGATCCATCAAGATTAAAGGAATATCCTGTTGGGATAACAAAAGATGTAATGGCCTTTGGGCAGCCGAATTTCTCCATCTTCTCCATGATCTTTGGTAAAACTGCTTCAGAACTTGCAGTGGTATAAGCCAGAATAATTTCATCTTTTAATATTCTAATCATTTTAAATATGCTTGTACCAGCCAGTTTTGCTACAATTCCAAGTACCACCAGTATAAAGAAAATCATTGCACCATAAGTAGTAATAATTAATTTTACTAATGGAATCAAAGAAGCAATTCCAAATTTAGATATTGTAACCCCAATTAGTGCAAATACACCAATAGGCGCAGTTTTCATAACTTGATTCGTTACCCAAAACATTGCATCTGCAATACCTTGACAAAGATTAAGTACAGGCTTTCCCTTTTCTCCTATGGAAGCTACCCCTAAGCCAAACATAACAGAGAAAAATATAATTGGAAGTAAATTTCCTGTAGAAAGTGCTTCAAAGAAATTACTAGGAACAATATTTACAAAAGTATCTGCCAAACCATGATGAGCTGAAGTAGCTGTATTCATATAACTCTTAATGCTTACCTTTGAAAGTTGATGAATATTTACACCGCTTCCAGGATGAAACATATTAGCAGTCCCAAGCCCCAAAATAATAGCAATAGTAGTAATTAACTCAAAGTAAATAATAGTCTTACCACCTAGTCTGCCAAGCTTTTTAATATCACCTACACCTGCCACACCAACTACCAGTGATGAGAAAACAATAGGTATGACTATCATCTTTATAAGATTAAGGAAAATTTGTCCTATGGGTTCAAGATAAGTCTCCACAGCTGGATTTCCGTAAAAAATAGCTCCTACTGTAATACCAAGCACCAGACCAATAACAATCTGCAGAGCTAATCCACATCTAAATTTTTTCATTATAATTTCACCTTTTCTTTTTTATTAATTATTTCCTTTTGACTTCCATCATTTTTTTGATATAAGATTATATTGCTATATTATAATTGCATCTATAAAATACAACGGAAACCTACAAAATGTTTTGATAAATTAATAAAATAGTTTATAATATTTGTTAATTTACTAGAAATAGGCTATATTATTTATCAATAAAGCTTATGCAAAAATACCTTTACAACCAAGGAGTGAATTACTGTTGAAGAAGAACTTTTACATATATGTGCTGTTTATAATACTAATACCCATAGCTGGCGAATTTAAATTTTTTCCTTTTCATGATAGTTTTCGTGTAAGTATGGGTACGCCTATTTTTTTCTTTTTTCTGTTATGGGCTCATAAAATACCCATAATTTTACCAACCCTAATAGTAGGTATAACTGTAGTGGCTTTCCGTGTTTTTTTAGACTTCAATGCAGCAGGAAATTTTCATCTGATACACTCACTTAACATGAACTTTCCTTCCTTTTTCTATTATTTTACTTATTCGCTCTTATTTTATTTAATGAAAGTGAAAAATTTTAAGAATCGTTTAGATATAATCATATTTTTAGCTATTTTCATAGAAATTTGTTCAAATATTGTAGAACTCAGCTTAAGATATTTTATTTTAGACGGTACTATTAATTCACTAATGATAGGTGAAATAATAATTATAGCTATTATCAGAAATATTTTTGTACTTGGAATTTTTAGTATGCTTAAACTTCATGAAGCTGAACTGGAAGTAATTCACCAGCAAAAGCAAAATAGTCACATGATATTTCTAATATCTGGCTTGTATGAGGAAGCTGTAGAACTAAAAAAATCCTTACAAGATGCAGAAAATATTACGAAAAACTGTTATAATTTATATAGAAATATACAAAACAAAGATTTAAATATGAGTACGGAAGAATTATCTAAAAGATTACTGGTTATTGCAGGAGAAGTACATGATATAAAAAAAGATAATCAAAGAATATACGCAGGTATTTCTAAAATGATCTCTGAGGAAAGTAACATAGATTATATGGATATAAATGAAATAGGGAATATTATTATAAATAGCAATAAAAAATATGCAGCTTTACTGGAGAAAAAAATAGAATTTATTTTTAAAGCTGATTTTTCTACTCCTCTGCTTCATATTTATACTACTCTTTCTCTCATTAATAATTTAGTATCCAACTCCATTGAGTCAATTAAAGAAATTGGATTAATAAAAATTATAGTTTACAAAGATAATGAATATATTAAATTTGAAATTCATGATGATGGTTCTGGTATTCCTGAGAAGAAAAGAGATTTAATCTTTAAACCAGGATATACTACAAAGTATGATGATTCTGGTGTATCTTCTACAGGTATGGGGCTTCCCTATGTAAAAAGCGTAATAGAAAATCTTAATGGTACTATGGAAATAAAAAGTATTCCCCTTATAAAGGGCACCATTTTTACTATAAAACTGCCAATTAAAAGCTTGACTAAGATATAATAGTCACTAGCTCTAGCTACAAGTACTTAACATATTAGCATACTCTGAAAATATTTTTTTGAAGATACCTAATGAAAGGATGATATAATGAATTTTTTTATTGTTGATGATGATATAGCAGTTCGCTCTATGATATCAGAAATTATTGAGGATTATGATCTAGGTACAGTAGTTGGTGAAGCAGAAGATGGCTCATTTGTAAATATAGATCTATTAACCTTTAAAAAAGTAGATATTCTCATCATTGATTTACTTATGCCTATTAAAGATGGCATTGAAACAATTAGGGATCTTGGCAGCTCCTTAAATTTCAAGATTATAATGCTTTCACAAATAGAGGATAAAAAAATAATTGGAGAAGCATATTCCATGGCAGTGGAATACTACATAACAAAGCCAATTAATAGAATGGAAGTTATAAAAATAATAGAAAAAGTAATCTCCAATATAAAATTGCAAAATTCCATAAATGATATTCAGAAAACTATTAACCTGCTTGGTTTTCAAGAGTTGAAAGTACCTGTTGAGAAACCTTTAAAAAAGACAATTTCAGAAGCCGCTCAATTTATATTAACGGATCTTGGCATGATAAGTGAAAGTGGCAGTAAGGATATACTAGATATAATTCAGCACCTGGCAAATGCAGATAAAGAATTATACGAATCTGAATTTCCTTCATTAAAGGCTTTATTCACCAATATTTCTATAGAAAAATTGGGAAACTCTTGTACAGAATCGGATATAAAAAAAGAAATAAAAGCTTCTGAGCAGAGAATCAGAAGGGCTATATTTCAAAGCATAAATTATATAGCTTCCTTAGGACTTACAGATTATAGTAACCCTAAATTTGAAGAATATGCATCAAAGTTTTTTGATTTTACTGAAGTACGAAAAAAAATGTTGGAAATAGAAAACAAAACAAATAATTCATTTTCCCATATTCGAATAAATATAAAAAAATTTATAAAGGTACTTTATATTGAAGCTAAAAAACTGTCTCATAGTGCATAGATATGCACTATGAGACAGACTCTTTTAAAACTACACAGCCTTATATTTGAATTGACCATCTTCCTTTATGCTAAAGAAGTCTGAATAGTCTATATTGAAAATGTTCTTATCTATATTTGATATATCTATTTTATTCTTTACAATTTGCTGAAGTACTCCGCAGTAAGATATATCTCCCATCAAAATTGCTCCATACACTATACCGTCTTTATGAATTATTTTCTTATAGACATTTTCTGTCTTAATAATATCCACAACATAGCTGTCATCTGGAGCTTCTATATTCCCTAACGATACACATTCAAGTCCCAAGAAGTTCATGGAATTTCTTAGAGCAAAAGTATCTTCAAGATATTTTTCATGGCCGGTCATATTGTAGGCAGCAACAATACCCTGTTTTACTGCAATAGGCCAAATTGGTGCAGTGAAGGTTACATCTCCCGCAGCATAAACATCCTTAGCTGAAGTACTGCCAGTATTATCTACTACAATACCTCGTTCAACTTTTATGCTTTCATTTTTTATAAAGCCTACATTAGGTCTAACTCCAGCTGCTACCACTATCATGTCACATTCTATTTCAGTTCCATCTGAAAGTTTTACCTTATCTACAAATCCGTTTTCCTTTAATATTACTTCTTCCAATTTTACAGAAGTATAAATATCTATTCCCTTATCCTTTAAAAGCTTTTGGTATCTGTTAGCTGCCTCTTTGTCTAATTGAAGAGGAAGTATTCTATCACCCATCTCTACAATTGACAGCTTTATGCCTCTTTCCATAAGACCCACTGCAGCATCTATACCTACAAGTCCCGCTCCTAATATTACTGCTTTCTTTGACGATTTTATTCCATCTTCAATACTTAGCACATCATCATAGTTTCTTAAAGAATAAACCCCTTTAGCCTCTCTTAGATTTTTAACAGGTGGAATAAAGGAGGAAGCCCCTGAAGCTATTAAGAGCTTATCATATTTTTCTGTGGAATTATCCTCTAAAACAACTTCTTTTTTATCTAGATTAATATCTGTAACATTTTTGTTTCTTATCCAATTCACATTATATTTAGAAACGAAATCTTTATCTATAAAAGATATTTTTTCTAAATTTCTCTTGCCGGCAATCACATGATGAAGCATGCATCTTGAATATACATCAGTATCTTTTGATATAATTGTAATTTCACTGGAACTGTCTAATTCTCTCAGAATTTGTACAGCATTAACTCCAGCAGCGCTGGCTCCTATTACTACATACTTCATTATGCATTCACCTCCTGAACATATATAGCACCAGTTGGGCAGTTTTCTACACATCTTGGTGTTTCTCTATCACCACATAGATCACATTTCACTACAGTCTTTTTAGTTGCCGTATCAGGTTTTAATACTCCAAAAGGGCAGGACATTACACACATAAAGCAAGAAGCACATTTTTCTTTATCATAAGAAACTACACCTGTTTCCTTATTTTTAGTCATGGCACCACTCATACAAGTATTAACACATTCTGGTTCGTCACAGTGACGGCAGAATATAGGCACTGGTTTTCCTGTACTATCTATGGTAATATGATTTCTTCCTTCACTTTTGATATTTTCAAGATCTATATCAAGCAATGACTTACCACTGTCATTGTGCTCTGCAGCACAGGCAATGTAACAGTTTAAACAAGAACTACACAATTCCTTATCTATCATAATTCTCTTCATAAAGGCCACCACCAATCTATAGTCCTAATGCTTTTCTTTTATTAACTACAATTTCTTCAAGTTTATCTGCTGCTTTTACTACATCATCTTCAAGTACAAGTTTTCCACCTGTTAGACCTTCAAGATCCTCTGTAAGAACTTTTGTTACCACTTTACTTCCCGTTATGAATGGAGGTATTGCAAGGTGAAGTGGAAGTCCAAGAGCTAATCCAAAAGCTCCATCAGCTAAAGCTTGCTCTTCTAGCCATTGTGGTGCGGATAATACTAGTGGAAGCTGAGGAATATCTATACCAAGATATGCGGCAAGTTCTGTTGCAACCATTTCAAGTCTTCCTATGGCAAGACATGGTCCAAAGTTTAATACAGGAGGTATTCCAAGACTCTTGCATACTTCTTTTAAATTTTCTCCTGCAAGTTCTGCAGCTGCTGGAGACATTAAACCTACATTTTCAAGTCCACCACTGGAACATCCAGCTGAAAGAACTATTATATCTCTCTTTATAAGCTCTTTAGTTAATTCTACAGTAAATACATCGTGACCTTTAGCAGTAAGATTTGAACAACCAACTACTCCTGCTACTCCTTTAATCTTTCCTGATGCAATTAAATCTACAAGCGGTTTCCAAGTTCCACCAAGAAAGTCTTTAAGAGATTGTTCACTAACCCCAGTTATTACATCATCATAACCGTGATCTTTTGGTATATTCATAGTAATTTTGTCTCTTCTGCCGCTATAACTCTTAACAGCTTCATCTATAATATAATCACTTATCTCTTCTCTGTTTTCAAAGGAATATGGCTTATACTCTGCATTTGCTTTCTTTGCCACATCATCAAGACATATCATTTTAACCATGAATTCATCCACAATAGGTTCAATACCTGGAAGTGTACAGTTAAATTCTGAAACTATTATATCCACTCCACCAGTTGCTATTAATGCTTCACTGGTAAAGTTGTTTCCAGCATGGCCTGAAAATACATCTTTGTAATGTTCTCCTCTTAATTGTAAGTCTTGACCTACGCAAGTACATCCTACAAGTTTAAAGCCCTTTGCACCAACTTTCTTAGCTTTTTCTACTACTTTTTCATCGTTTAATATGTCCTGCAGATGAGATATAGTAGAGTGCTGATGTCCGGTAATCATTATATTTATATAATCAGTATCTACCACCTTGAAGCCTACCTTAGCTGGTCTTATTACAGGCTCTCCAAGCATAACATCGTTAAGTAAGTTTGTAAGAGTAAGTCCATAAAGTCCTGTAGATATTCCAAGATTTAAGCAGTGCAATAACATGTCCACTGGATCACTGCTTAGATTTGTAGATGTCTTAACTACAGCATCAAATACTTCTGCTTTAGCTCCACCAGGCATTATATTTAATTTTTTCCAATTTTCCACTCTAGGTTTATAAGCCATTTTTTCTACAATTTCCATTTTTTCATATCTAGGCTTATATATATCGTTAAGGACTGTTTTAGCTACTAAAACTGCCTTCTTATGTATGTCAGTTTCTTCTATATTTAAAATTTCAGCTACTCTATTTAAAGCGTTAACTCCCTTTATAGTTCCCTTAGTTTCACCAATGGATTTTAGATTTAATGCTGTATTTTCAATAACATGAAGGTAACAGGCAGCTCCTGAGGCTACAGCTCTTAAAAAGTTTCTTGCAACTATAGTATCTGCATTAGCTCCACATACTCCATTTGGTGATTTTGGAGTTATTCTACAAGGTCCATTAGCACATAGTCTACAACAGACACCTTGTTGTCCAAATCCACATTTTATCTTTTGCTTTTCCACTCTATGATGGGAAGTCTCCATATCCATAGAGCCTATAAACCCCTCTAACACTTTATCTGCTGATTGACATGTTGTACAATTTTCACACATTGACATAGTAAAATCCCCCTTAATAGTATACCATTTTGGTATAGTTTTGATTATTAAATTACAAGTAAATGTTGTTCATAATTTATCCCATGACTATCCTCTGTAATATTCACTGAATAATTCATCTAAACTTAGTGAGAATACAAATCCTCCCTAAGTAAGATTTATTAACAATTATAGTAGCTTATGGAATAAAGTATACAAATTCAGTACACTTTTAATATATAACTTTTTAATAATAATGTCAACTAATTATTATTAAAAAGTTATATTTTATTGATAATTTTTGTTCGTTGCATAATTTATATATTGATTTTGCAGCTATTATAATATTCTTATTTCGTGTATTTTTATTTTTAACTACATTTTTAACAACTATATATTTATCAGCTTTTTAACAAACAATGCATGATTGTTTATTTTTTTCAGTAAAAAACTATTTTAAATCATTTGTTCACTTATTTATTTTCCTATATATTTTATTTTGCTCATTATACTTATAAAAATAATTGTGTCCATTATTTTTTTGAATTCCTTCACTTTTACCAAGCACTAAAAATCCATTATTATCTAAGGAATTATAAAAGTTTTTTAAGACCTTCTCCTGTAAACCATCATTAAAATAAATAAAAACATTTCTGCAAAGTATTAGATTAAACTCATTTAATGTTCCGTTACTTAGTAAACTATGCTGAAAAAATAATATATTTTTTTTCAATTCTTCCCTAACTTTAATATAGCTTTTATTAATATCAAAATACTGAATAAAACTTTTTTCTCCTTGGGCATTTCTGTAATTATCTATATCCTTGTCCAAAGTAGTAATTGAATACATACCATTTTTTGCTTCTTCAATAGCATAGGGATTGATATCCGTGGCATAAATTTGAGTTTTGCTAAGCATACCTGCTTCCTTTAGTATTATAGCTAGTGAATATACTTCTTTACCTATTGAACAACCTGCACACCAAATTTTAATGTGATTATAGGAATTTAAATAGGGCAGTATTTTATTTTTAATCATATTAAATACTTCATAATCCCGAAAAAACTCCGTGGTATTTATGGAAAGATCTAAAAATAAGTCATGGAAAATTTTTTGATCCTGTAGTACTTGTTCTCTAAATATGTTAAAATCGTAGATTCTCTCTCTGATCATGGCTATATTTATTCTTCGCATAATACTATCCATTTGGTACTCTGTGTAATCATATCCATAAATATTGTTTATATCTTTTAAGAAAATGTAGATTTCTTCCTGGCTTGGTTTTTCTTTTTCATAAGATATATTATCTTTAGGCTTTTTAAAAGCTAATTTTTCAGTTATATAGTTGCATTTTATTCCCAAATATTGTAAATACGAGAACAAATATCTTTTTAAAACAAAAATATTACATTTTTTATGCTCTTGCAAAATAAAAAGTTTTTCTATAATACTTTTGGGAATTATATTGGCACCTAAAAAAGTCACATTAAAATTTTTAGTTTCTGATATACTTAAAGATTCCACCAATTCAGCTATTTGTTTAGAGTCTTCTAATTCCCCAATTATTGTTAGATATATTTTATCCTGCTTGCAAATAGTCCTAATAGTCAAATTAACCTCCCGAATTTATTAAGCTTTATTAATCCAAGCTTTTATCAATGTTATCAGCACATCATAATCAATTGGCTTGGAGATATAATCATTGGCACCAGCTGCCATACACTTTTCTCTATCACCTTTTAATGACTTTGCTGTTGTAGCTATAATCGGTATATTTTTAATTTTATCTGAACTTCGTATTTTTTTAATTGCTTCATATCCATTCATAACAGGCATCATTATATCCATTAAAATTAAATCTACAGCCTGAGTTTCAAGTTTTCTTAATGCTGCTTCTCCATTTTCAGCTTCAATGATTTCTGCACCATAATCTTCTAAGGCAGCCGCAAGCACAAATATGTTTCGTGGATCATCATCTACAATGAGTATTTTTTTATTAGCTAGATTTAGTACTGTATCTTTATTTATTTTAGAAGTCATAATACTTCTGTACTCTTCTTCATCATTAACTTTATGGAGTATTAAAGTCAGCTCATCTAGCAATCTTTCATCCGAGTTTGCAGTTTTAATAATTATTCTGTCTGCATATAATTTTATCTCTTTTTCTTTTTCAGAAGATATGTCCATACCTGTATAAATAATAACAGGAACATATGTATTTTTCAGTTTTAATTTTTTATTAATTTCTTTCAGCAAAGCTATTCCCTTTATGTCTGGCAATCCTAAATCTAATAAAATGCCATTAATTTCATGTTCTTTTATAAACTTTAGTGCCTCTGCCCCACTATTGGATATTAATGTAGTAAAGCCTATACCTTCGGAGACAGCTTTTATTGACTGTATTAAGTTTTTATCATCTTCAACTATTAGTAGATTTTTTTGTTTTACATCTTTTATTTCTTCTATGTGCACTTCTTTTTTATTTTTAGGCTCTAGACTAATAGCAGCAGCTGCCTCTTGCTTTGTAGAATACTCTTCTGAAAGAGCTAAAGGCAAATACAAATAAAATGTGCTTCCTACTCCAGGTTCACTACTTACTTCTATTTTACCATTCATAAGTTCACAAAGCTTGCTGCTAATAGATAATCCAAGTCCTGTACCCCCATACTTTCTTGAAATGGATCCATCTCCTTGATGAAATTCTTGAAAAATTATATCTAATTTTTCTTTAGCTATACCTATTCCTGTATCAGATACAGAAAATACTAGATTATTTTCATACTGATAATCTTCTGCTATTTTTAGTTTTACAGCTCCTTTATCTGTAAATTTAAACGCATTAGATAAAAAATTTCTAATTATTTGTGAAATTCTATCTCTATCACCATAGAAATTATTTTCAAATTGATCTTCAAATATGAACTGAATATTTTTTTCCTTTGCTGTTTCATCAAAAATATCCCTAAGCTCTTTTATAAGATCCCTTGTATTAAAATAATTATAATTAAGATCTATTTTCCCAGCTTCGATTTTTGATAAATCTAAAATATTATTTATTAAACGAAGTAGATGCTGTCCTGAGTTATATATAACTTTAAATTTTTCTCTTGTACCATTTTCGAACTTATCTTTTCCATTTCTAATCAAGAGATTAGATAATAATATAATTGAATTAAGAGGTGTTCTAAGTTCATGAGAAATATTTGCTAAAAATTGAGATTTATATTTATTTGCAGCTTCTAAGTCTTTTGAACGTACCAAAATTTCTTCTTTAGATTTTTCTAACTCCTCATTTTTAATACTTAGAAGTCTTGACTGCTCTTCTATTTGTACTTGATGCTCTTCAAGCTGAGTGTTAGTTTGCTGTAGTTCTTCACTTTGCTGCTGAAGTATTTGCTGTTGTTCTTCTAGTTGAGAATTAGTTTGTTGGAGTTCCTCAGCTTGAACTTGAAGCTGTCTTTGTTGTTCTTCTAGTTCTTCATTTGCATTTTTAAGTTCACTTGATATTTCGTGAGCTTCTTTAGTTGCCTCTTCACTTTTAACTAATAGTTCTTTAATCCTTTCATTTTGAATTACAGAGTAAAGATTTATGGCAATTGCATTGCATACTTCTTCTATAAATTTCTTTTTTAAGTCATCAAAATACTCAAAAGAAGATAATTCAATAACTCCATAGAGTTCATTCTCATAAATTAATGGAAAGGCATAGACATTAAGTGGTGGACCAAACACGGTTGAAGTGCAAATTGCAGCTTCTGACTCCTTCACTTTTTTGAGATGTATTGGATTTCTCTCTAAAGCTACTTGTCCAACTATTCCTTCACCCATGTCATATGTATTTGATAATCTCTCTCTTTCTGTAAAAGCAAAAGAGGAATTCAAAATAAGTTTATTCTCTGAATTTTTATATATGTAAAAAGTTGCATTTCCAGCATCTAAAGTTTTTGCCAAAAAATTAATAGTCTTTTGCGTTAATTCCTTTACAGAAACGCTGCCAGTCATTTCGTCGTTTAGTGAATTTCGAGCATTGTTTATCCAAAAATCAATTTTTAATTTATTTATCAATATATTATAGTTTTTACCCATTTCCGAAATTTCATCTTTTTGGTTTATTTCATATTCCTCAAAATTCCCTGAATTTGAAATTTTAATCATATGATCTCTTAATCTGTTAATAGGAGCTAAAATACTCGTTGTTATTAACATAAATAATACTAAAAGTATACTTGTTAAAATTGCTAAAGTTAAAAATAAAGTTATTCTTTCTGAAGACTGCAGTGCGTTTGATTGCTGAATTAAACTGGTTTGATTAGTTGAAGAATTTGAATATATATTATTAAGATCAAGTTCAAGCTCACTTACAAAATCTGAGCTTATACCCTTAGATATATTTATGGCATCATCTTTTTTACCTTCTTGCACAGCTTTAATAATTTTGTCTCTCTGTGGTTTCCACCATTTAGAAAGAATATTGTTAGCGTCTTGTAAATTTCTTTTGGAATCAGAATCAACAGAATTTTCTCCTATAGTATCTAAGTTTTTTTGAAAATCACTTTCATATTTGTTAACCTGATCTATCCCTTGTTGAATTTCATCACTACCTGATGATAAAATCACATCATTTATAGCACTGTTAATTTTAACCAAATCCACTTTTGCATTAACCGTAGCATCTGAAACTCTTGATGATTGATTATATAAGCTATTAGTTACTTTCGCCAGGTTATCAAGTTCAATTAAAGCAAAGATGCCAAATCCAATAAATGTCATAAGACAAACAAAAAACAATATTAGAAATCTCTGCTTTATACTGAAATTTTTAAAAATATTCATAAATTCCTCCTTAAAAGTATATGTAACAATTTTCTACTTATTTTTCCACTTAGCTATATATTGGTCTACATTTTCCGGAGTAACTAATTCATTTTGTATATTTATTGTTTTTTCTACATTTTCACCCTTGACTGCTTTAATTGCGGTGTCTATACTGCTCTTACCTAGTTTTGCTGCATCCTGAAATACTGTAACAGCTAGTTTGCCACTCTTTAAATACTGAAGAGATTCAGGAGTAGCATCTATACCACCTACAGTTATCTTTCCAAGTTTTCCCGCTGCTTCTATAGCTTTTAATGCTCCTATTGCCATTTCATCATTGTTGCTGGCTACAGCATCAATCTCTTTTCCAGATTTAAGCCAAGTTTCCATTAGAGCCATCCCCCTAGCTCTATCCCACTCAGCTGATTGCTCCGCAACAATTTTCATATCAGAATATTTTGCTATTACCTCATGATAAGTTTCAGTTCTCACTCTCTGTGCTCTATCATCCATTGGCCCCATTATAATTGCAACGTTACCCTTGTAATTCATTTTCTTTGCAAGGTATTCCATTTCCAATGTGGCAGCTTGTTTTGAGTCCGGAGCTATATAACATGCTGCATCACTTTGATTTTCAAAGGGATTCATAAGACTGATAATTGGAATATTAGCTGCTTTAGCTTTATCAGTTATTTCCTTTGATGAATCTATATAAACTGGGGTAACAATTATTGCATCTACTCTCTGGGATATGAAATCTTCAACCTGCGACAACTGTGTATTAGAATTTTGTTTTGCATCAGCAAATACTACTTCAACATCCTTTAAAGATTTGGAGTAATTCTTCATTTCATTAAGCAAATAAGACCCGTATTTGTCATTACCATTAGCGATACAAACACCTATCTTAATCTTGTTGATATCTTTTGCTGTATCATTTCCTATTTTTACACAACCAATAAATAAACATATTGTCATAACAGTGAGCATCATTAACAAAAATTTTTTCATTAGCTTTATCTCCCTTGTATAGTTTTGTCTCAATAATAATAACCGATATGTATTTACCTTTCCTTGTATCTTATTACTAATTGATGAAAAATCCTTCTAAACTAAAAGTATATATCAGAAAACTCTATATCAATTTTTTTAATTACAGTACTGCTGTTATTCGTACAACAGCCTTGTGCAGCGTTTTCCCCACATCCTTCTCTAATAGGAATTTCAACAATAAATTCACTTCCTTTTTGATACTCGCTTTTAAGTTGTATATTTCCGCCGTGCATTTCAACTAAAGATTTTACAAGATTAAGACCTATGCCACTGCCTTCACAACTTCTTGTAAGAAGGTTGTCCACTTGTTTGAACCTTTGAAAAATCATCTCCTGCTTATCTTTAGGAATTCCTACACCAGAATCCTTTACACTAATTTGAATAAATTTATCTAAAACTTTTACATTAACAAATATACTGCCACCTTTAGGAGTAAACTTTATTGCATTTGATAAAAGATTCAGCACAATTCTCTCAATTGCATCTAAATCACACAAAAAATTTAATTCTTCAACATTGGTATCAAATATTACTTCTATATTTTTTGAAGCCGCAAATTCCACGACAGAGAGTGCAACTGACTCCACCACTTCAATAATATTACAGTTTGATAAATTAAGAGTAAAATTGCCTGAATCCATTTTTGTAATATCTAATAGATTGTTAACTAGCTTTACAAGTCTATAGCAATTTTGAATCTGAGTTTTTACATTTGACTTTATTTTCTCTTTATTTAAAACATTATCATTTCCCAGATAATGCTTTATCATTTGGGAGGATCCTAGAAGAATATTTAGAGGAGTTCTAAATTCATGAGATATGTTTGCAAAAAAGATATTTTTAGCTTCATTGGCTGCCTCAGCCATTTCTTTTGCTCTTTTTAATTCTTTTGTTTGTTCTTGTAATAGTATATTTGTTTTCCTTTCCTTTTCAATTAGCTTTAAATATACATTTATTCTATTTATAAGTAAAAAATCATCAATGGGCTTAGTTAAATAGTCCACAGCTCCTATTTCAAAGCCTCTCTTTTTGAAATCTTCCCCAATATAAGCTCCCGTTAAAAATACAATGGGTATATGCTCTGTTTTTTTTCTTCCCTTTATAATCTGTGCCAGTTCAAAACCATCCATTTCTCTCTTCATCTGTACATCTAAAATAATTAAGTCTACAGGATTTTTTATAAGCTCTTGTAATGCTTTCTTGGGAGTATCTGCAATCAATACATTAGCATCAATATATTCTTTTATAAGAGTTTTTACAGTAAATAAATTATTTTCATCATCATCAACTACTAAAATTGTATACAAACTGCTCATATCCATTTTATTAACCTTCCCTATAAATGTCATTTAAAATTAATAATTTATCAATTATTTCCCATTTTTTACTTTACTATTGAATTATAGCATGGAATTCTATTATTATACAATATATGATGTAAAAATAAGTAAAAAATTTTTTTTCTTTATTTCAACTTTCAATACTTACCCTGACACTATCTGAAATTCAGTTAATACTGTAGTTGAAATATTGCATACTTTTCATTAAAATATAAGTAATGATGATACTATAAAATAGTATTTTATAATTATTCTTATAAAACATTTAAGTTAATATTTACAATTAATTGTGTACTAAAAAACGATTAATTAAATCTCATAAAGGGAGTAGATTGTTATTATGAAAATAGATATTGAAAAATGCATTGGATGTGGACAATGTGTTAAGGATTGTTTCCCAATGGATATAGAAATGGTTGATGGTAAAGCAAAGATCAATAATAAAGTCTGTATTAAGTGTGGACATTGTATTGCAGTTTGTCCAAAAGGCGCAGTATCAATAGATGAATATAGCATGCAAGATGTAAAAGAATATAATAAAGAGAGCTTTTCAATAGATGCAGATACCTTACTAAATTTCATAAAATTCAGAAGAACTGTAAGGCAATATAAAAATAAAGAAGTTGAAGAAGAAAAAATTGCTAAAATTATAGAAGCTGGCAGATTTACTCAAACTGGCAGCAATATGCAGGATGTATCTTACATAGTTGTTAGAGAAGGATTAGCACAACTAAAGGATTTAACTTTTGAAAGTATGAAGACAATGGGAGAATATGTTCTCAATAATCATACTCCTGAAACTAGGCTATATAGAAGATATGCAAAGATGTGGCTTAAAATGTATGAAGAATATAAAGAAAATCCTAAGAATGACAAAATATTTTTTAATGCTCCAGTAGTAATAGTTGTCACAGCTAACTCACAGGTAAATGGAGCGCTAGCTTCCTCAAATATGGAGCTTATGGTTAATGCTCTAGGTCTTGGAACATTTTTTAGTGGCTTCTTTGTAAGGGCTGCCCAGGAAAGTACGAAGATTAAAGATTTCCTTGGAGTCAAAAGAAGAAAAGAAATTGTGACCTGTATGATACTTGGCTATCCTGATGTAAAATATTTGAGAACAGTACCAAGGAAGGAAGCAGATATAAGCTGGAAATAAACTTAAGAATACAATTATTACAATGTCAGTAAAAATTGTATATAGCCAGTAGTTTTTATATAGGTTTATTAACTCATAAAAATGAAAAAAAGGCTTTCCGAAACCCGGAAAGCCTTTTTTGGGCAGGGGCAGTAGGATTTGAACCCACAACCAATGGTTTTGCTTTATTGCAAATTACAGTTTTCTAAAATTTGCTATAACCGTTGGTATTATTGGCTTTTCTAACTACTGCCTTCTGACAGAAACTAGAGTTTTCTAAACCTAATGTGGGAAAAGTGTGGGGAAATTTTATTAAATTAATTTAATTTTTCTAATAATAACACACAACAGGAGTACCTACATCTATATTATCAAATATTGTCTGTGCTAAATTGTATGGTGAATTTACACAACCGTGAGAACCATTTGTCTTGTATATCTCTCCTCCGAACACACTTCTCCATGTTGCATCATGTATTCCAATTCCTCCATTAAACGGCATCCAGTAACTAACAGGAGCACTGTAACCCTCACCTTTTAGAGTGGCATTTCTTTCTTTATCTTTTAATCTGTAAATTCCTGCAGGTGTTGTGTCATTTAGGCTTACGTTACCTGTAACAACATTTCCTTCCACTACCAATAAACCATTTTTATAAAACCATAGATGTTGCTTTGTCATATCTATTTCTACATATGTATTTCCAATATCACTGCTACCATGAGAGACAGTAGTTTGACTGTATGCCGGTTCTTTTGTTATTGTTTGCCCTTCTTTTATCGCTTCACTTAAATCTTGTACTTCTTTATCAATATTAATTTGACTGCCATAGTCACCACCGCTAATATTTATAGTATTTCCTGATGATGTATGAAAACTTCTTGTCTTACCAGCAGTATTATGGGCATTAGCAAGTGACTTTACATATTCTTTTACTTTTCCCTCATCAAGTATAACATTAAAATCACCATCAACTGTAAGCCACTTATTTATTGTTGAACCATCTAAAATTTCTTTACTTTCTCCAAAAGTATAGGTGACTTTTGAAGATACATATTTATTGAGCATGTTCCTAATTTTAATAACTTTTTCAGATTTTGAAGTATACTTGGTCGTTATATAACAATTAGCAGACTCCAGATCTATTGTTGATTCCTGCTTAGATATTGCATCTGCCACACGTTGAATTAAAATATTCTTATCTATCTTGTTACCTTTAATTTCGTCTACAATCCTAAAAGCATTGCCTACATATTTGAAGCTTGGTTCTTTAGGTTCAATTATATTGCTATTAGCAAGACAAGATAGATTATCTACTTGTTTTGTTAATTGACCTTTATCATATGAAATTTCTGCTGTTATGTTGGAATTTTTTGTATCAAAAAACGATAACGGCCATTTCAAAGGATTCTGTTCATCTTTAAGTTTCTTAAATTGTTGGTCGGATTTATACTTTAAATTAATATCACCTGTCTTAATTTGCTCCTGCTTGCCACCCCGTTCTTTTATATTCAAAGAATATGTATGCAGCTCAGATGGCATTTGTGCTTTAATTTCTTCCACTGTTTTACCTGATACATCAGTACCGTTAATTTTAGAACCAAAATATAAATGCTTCATGAAATATATTGAAGTCACAAAATATACAACAAATAAAGTGCAAAGAGAAATTGCTATTCCTGCGATAATTTTATTACGTCTATTTATAAATTTCATAGTATACTCCCCTTTATAACCTAGTTTTTTATAGTTGTTTTCCGCACCACCTTTAAAACCATAATTAGTACAACCGTTAATAATATTGTTCAGTAATTGCCGATACAGATTATGCTCATTAATACTAACTAAAGATTTTTTCTTTTACTATTCAGAAACTTTTATGTTTCTTTTTTTGAAATATATAAACTATTATTAAAATAAGCAATGAGATTATTAATATATGTAGAATTATATTATATGTATTAGCAAAGTATTCATATAACCTTTTAATTTTCTTTCAGTTGCACCAAAGATTGTATAATTCCAATGGGAAGTATAGGTAATAGAATTCTTTTCAATAGATTAAATTACCGTATGTTGTAATATTTACAAAGTAACTATACTACAAATTATATTAGCCTACAGTTTCTTGTCATTCAATCATAGTATAAGTATATACAAACTAATATTGGAGATGGTAAAATTTATGGGAAATTATCAAAATATAAACACTTTAATACCGAAAGGCATTGAGAAGAAAAAAGCGTATTTGGTTGGCGGTGGTATAGCATCTCTTGCAGCTGCTGCATACTTGATTCGTGATGGTCATATGGATGGCAAAAGCATTACTATCTTAGAAGAAACACATATAATTGGAGGCGCTATGGACGGGTCAGGAAATGCAAAGGACGGCTACGTTATTCGTGGCGGAAGAGAAATGGAAGAACACTATGAATGTTGCTGGGACTTATATAGCAGAATTCCTTCACTAAGCAATCCAAAACGAACAGTTCTAGACGAATTTCGTGAGCTGAATATTCTTGATCCTAACAAGTCTACTTGTAGATTACTTCATAATTGCGGTGAAAAAGCTGATTTTTCTTCTCTTGGACTAAACGACCTTCACATCAAACAACTAGCTATGCTTTTTCTTGCAACGGAAGAAGAATTAGGTGCTACCACTGTTGAGCAGTATTTCCACCCTTCTTTTTTTCAAACTGATATGTGGTGTTTCTGGTGCTCCATGTTTGCATTTCAAAATTGGCATAGCGTTGTGGAGATGAAACGCTATATGCAGCGTTTTATGCACTTACTTCCTGGAATGAGCCATTTAAAAAACATTATGTTTACAAAATACAACCAGTATGATTCTATGATTCTCCCTTTAGAAAAATGGTTGAAATCAAAAAATGTAGCCTTTAATCTGAATACAGAAGTTATAGATTTAAATATTGACATAGATGAAAATAAAAAAACTGTTACTGCAATTCACTTGTTACGTAATGGAAAAGATGAAATAATTTATACAAGTGAAAATGATCTAGTATTTGTTACTAATGGATCTATGACAGAAAATTCTGCTCTTGGAAGTATGAACGAACCAGCAAAACTTAATCGTAAATTGGGAGCGTGCTGGACTTTATGGAAAAACATATCAAAGAAGGACCCATCATTCGGAAAACCCGAAGTATTCTGTGGTGACATCGATAAGAGTAAATGGGAATCTTTCACTATAACATGCACAGATTCTAAGATAGCTAACCTTCTTAAGAATCTGACAGATAGAGATCCTTTCTCTGGTAAAGTTGTTACTGGAGGTATTATAACCATTAAGGACTCAAGCTGGCTTTTGAGCGTAACCTGCAGTAGGCAACCTCACTTTATTAATCAACCTCAAAATGTATTAGTTCTATGGGCTTATGGTCTTTTTCCTGACAATATTGGTGATTTTGTGAAAAAGAAAATGTGCGATTGTACTGGTAAAGAACTAGTGACAGAACTTCTATATCATATGGGTATGAAAGACAAAATACCTGAAATTATTAAAACCGTTAATGTCATCCCATGTATGATGCCTTATATCACCAGCCAATTTATGCCACGCGTCAAAGGAGATCGTCCTGACGTTGTTCCTGAAGGTAGTAGCAATCTTGCCTTTTTAGGTCAATTTGCAGAAATAGCAGATGATTGTGTGTTTACAGTTGAATATTCTATTCGTTCAGCAATGATGGCAGTTTATACACTACTTAACCTTGAGAAAAAAGTACCTGAGATATATCCATCTAAATACGATATTCGTGTACTTGCAGCAGCAACAAAGACATTATATAGCGGACGTCCCTTACCTGCCGAATGGATTGTGCGCAAGCTGTTAAAAAATACAACCCTTGAAGGTTTAATTTAAATATCATTAAATCCTAATAAATCATCAATAGTTATAGCCTTATTGTAAAAATAAGCGAGTCTACAAATTCTGTAAACTCACTTATGTAAGCTTTGGTAGTCTCAACTGAAACCGAACCCGTGATTTGATTCTATACATTTTTATTTTTCTGCACTTTCCTATAAATATTGATATTGCTAGCTTTACTTACTTCTGTTTTCTAATCAAAACTAGAGCTATCTGAAACTTTTGTGGGAAAAGTGTGGGGAAATTTAATAAATATTCCAAAACAACCTACAACACTATTTGTTCATATTTTTTCATTATCATTAATTAAATCTATATGTAACCTTTCTTAACAAAATACTTAAATGTATATATAAAACTAATACTTTATATAAGCATCTGTAACTTTAGCTACATAATCATCCATCCCCGAACTTGCTAAAACTATTATAGATTGCTTATCAGTCCCTGATATCTTCGCACAAAATTCCTCTGCTCCATTTATATTTAATACTCCATGTCTTTTCACTTCTATTTCACTTCTATTAGCAACTCCATAATCCTCAAGTATTCCTGCAATTCTATTTTCTACTTCACCTGTAGGACATTCAAGAATTTTAATTCTTTCGATAGCAGCCTCTATTTTTGACATAAGTTCATCTCCTAACAAAGATTAATTTCATATTTATTATCCCCAGTTAATTATCTTTAATTCTTAACTGCCTTTATACTATCTAATCTTTGTAATAAATCAGACTCTTTTCAGAATTAAAAGTTCCTAATTCTTAATATAAAAGCAAACTAAATAAAATAGACAAAACTGTACTTTGAAAATTGAATAATGGAGTATGATATCTATATGAATTAAGTAAAAAATATAAATATTTAATAAAAGACAACTAACTTAGGGAACTATTGTAAAAATTAATAAATAAACAATTTTGTGAAAGAATAGTAATAGAAGTTTGAAATACATTAATGAAAGTTTAAGAGGACAATAGTATGAATGAAAAAATAACCTCATATCAATTTTTAGCAATAATGTTTTTAGTACCCTATGGAACTGCAAGTTTATTTTTTCTAACACCAGACACTAAAAGTGATATTTGGATTGCAATGCTGCTTTATGCATTAGTTTCTATAATTATTCAAATGATTTATATAAGTCTTTTTAATAAATATCCTGAAGATTCTATAGTAACATATTTACCTAAGGTATATGGAAAATATATTGGTTTTATATTAAGTATTATATATATATGGTTTTTTGCATATGATGCTGCTAGAGATTTAAGAGATTTTACTGAGCTTACAACCTCTTTTGCACTAATAAGAACGCCTGCGTACATCACAGCATCAGTCTTTATGATTGTTATTACCTATAGTGTTTATAAGGGTATTGAGAATATAGGAAGCATGGCACAGATAGGCTTTATGATTATGATATTTTCCAGTATTCTTATTTTTATATTATTATTAATGACTAAAGGTGCTCTTAAATTTTATAGCATATACCCAATTTTACATATAGGTTTCATAAAATTGATTTCAAAAGGATGGAAGCTTTCTATGTTTCCCTATGGTGAGTTTATAGCTATGACTATGCTTTATCCTTTTTTAATACAAAAAACCAAATTAAAAAAAGCAGTGATTTTTACATCAATTTTAGAGGGCGTATTCCTTGCCTTAAACAATATTTTATTTATAGTAACTTTAGGGTATGAATTTGCCAGCTCAAATGACTATCCTTTGCTTGAAGCTCTTAGATTGGTACATATTGGAGACTTTCTAAATAGATTGGATCCAATATTTGTAGTGATTTTAATGCTCGGTGGATTTTTTAAAATATCTGTACTAATATATGTATCAGCACTAGGAATTTCACAAATATTTAATGTCAAAAATTAGGGGTTACTATGTACTATATTAGGAGTTCTAGTATTAATTACCTCACTAATAATAGCAAGAAATAATCCAGAGCATATAAATACTGGTTGGAATTTTGCATTAGTATATATTTTCCCTCCTATTATTTTTATAATTCCATTAATAGCTCTTATAATTTATTATTTAAAAAGGCTATTAAAAGTATAGGTATCCTAATATTTAAAATAACATTAAAATCAAAATAAGTTAAATTAAAAATATTTATTAAAATGCCGTATTATTGAATTGTACGGTATTTTTGCATCGCAATTCAATAACTATTATGAGACAACTTTATTCAAAAGGAAGCAAAATCAGTTGCAAGGACTAATGAAATTTTTTTAATCATTTTGAGACAGCCTCGAAAATCTTTAATATTTTTTTATTTCTTCATTCATTAGTTTATTTACAATTTGAGGATTAGCTTTTCCTTTTGTCTCTTTCATTACTTTACCTACAAGGAAACCAATTACTTTAGTTTTACCATTTTTATAATCTTCAATAGATTTAGCATTACTATTTAACACTTTCTTCACCACCTGTAGTATAGCATCCGTATCACTGTTTTGTATTAAGCCTTTTTCATTTACTATTGTTTTAGGTGATTTACCTGTGTTAAACATATCTACTATGACCTTTTTACCAATAGCATTAGAAATTGTACTAGCATTAATAAGCTTTATAAGCTCTGCTAATTGTTCTGGGGTAAATTTTAAATCTTCAACCCAAACAGCATTTTCCTTCATTATCTTTGAAATGTCTCCCATTAACCAGTTTGATGAAGACTTAGCATCGCCACTAATTTCTGCTGTTTTTTCAAAGAAATCTGCCATTGACATTGTAAGAGTTAATACCCCTGCATCATACTTAGGAATCTTGAATTGTTCTATAAACCTTTGTTCCTTTTCATATGGAAGTTCTGGTATAGTTTTTCTTATTTCTTCAATCCATTCATCATCTATATTTAGAGTTACAAGATCTCCTTCAGGAAAATACCTATAATCATTAGCATATTCTTTACTTCTCATTACTACAGTAATATTATTTGTATCATCCCATCTTCTTGTTTCCTGAATTAATGTTTTTCCTGCTTCAATAGCTTTTATATGTCTATCTACTTCGTAATTTATGGCTTTTTCTAATGCTTTAAAAGAATTCATATTTTTAATTTCTGTTCTTACACCAAAAACGTTAGAACCCTTTTTCATAACAGAAACGTTAGCATCACATCTTAAAGATCCTTCTTCCATTTTACAGTCAGAAACACCTACACAAGAAATAATGCTCTTTAATCTTTCAAGATATTGAACTGCTTCTTGAGCACTTCTAAGGTCTGGTTTTGAAACTATTTCTGTAAGAGGAACACCTGACCTATTAAAATCTACTAAAGTTCCGACTGTAGTATGCAGTAGTTTAGCAGCATCTTCTTCAATATGTATTCTTTCTATTCCTATTTTCTTTGTACTTCCATCTTCTAATTCTATTTCTATAAAACCATCTCTGCAAAGAGGAAGTTCATCCTGTGTTATTTGATAATTTTTAGGACAGTCTGGGTAAAAAATACTTTTTCTGTCCATTCTTCCATACTTGGTAATAGAACAGTTTAAAGCGAGACCTGCCTTTATACCATATTCTACAACCTTTTTATTTAAATGTGGTAAAGAACCTGGAAGCCCCATACATACAGGACAAACATGAGTATTTGGCTGCCCTCCAAATTCAGTTTTACATCCGCAATATATTTTAGTTTTTGTTGAAAGTTCAGTATGAACTTCAAGTCCTATAACAACTTCATATTCCATTGCACTAATCCTCCTTACTCAATTACAGCACTTTTTTTATGCCATTCTGTTGCAGATTCATATCCATAAGCTAAATTAAATAATGTATCTTCTCTAAAATAGTTACCAATAAACTGAAGTCCAACAGGAAGATTATTAACAAAGCCACATGGTACAGATATTGCTGGTAATCCTGCAATATTTACAGGTACAGTATAAATATCTGATAAGTACATAGAAAGAACATCTTTAGTTTTTTCCCCGAACTTAAAAGCAGTAGTTGGTGATACAGGAGAAATTATGGCATCAAATTCTTTAAGTACTCTTTCAAAATCTTGTTTTATTAAATTTCTAACCTTTAAGGCTTTTTTATAATAAGCATCATAATAGCCAGCTGAAAGCACATAAGTTCCAAGCATTATTCTTCTTTTTACTTCTCTTCCAAAACCTTCACTTCTAGATTTAAAGTATATATCTATTGCATCTTTAGCTTCTTTAGATCTGTGACCAAATCTTATACCATCAAATCTGGCAAGGTTTGAAGATGCCTCTGCAGAGGATATTATATAGTATGTAGCAAGAGCATATTCAGACAAAGGAAGTGAACATTCTTTAACTTCAGCACCACTATCTCTTAATACTTTAATTACTTCATCAATTGTTTTTCTGACACCATCATCTAAGCCTTCACTAAAATATTCTACTGGTATACCGATCTTTCTACCTTTTAAATCTTTTGTAAGGCTCTTTGTATAATCTTGAATAGGGATATTTACTGTTGTGAAATCTTTATCATCTACACCTGCAATGTTTTGAGTTAATAGGGCACAATCTTCTACATCTCTTCCGATAGTACCTACTTGATCCAAAGTTGAACCAAAAGCAACTACTCCATATCTTGATATTCTTCCATAAGTAGGTTTAAGTCCTACAACAGAACAAAAAGAAGCTGGCTGTCTAACAGATCCTCCTGTCTCTGTTCCAAGAGAAAGGGGAGTTTCAAAAGCAGCAACAGCTGCTGCTGAAGCACCAGAGGAACCACCAGGAACAAACTCTTCATTCCATGGATTTACAACCTTCTCAAAGGCACTATTTTCATTAGATGAACCCATAGCAAATTCATCCATGTTCAGCTTACCAAGTATGATTCCGTTGTTCTCTCTAATTTTTTCAGTTACAGTAGCATCATAAGGTGATGTGTAACCTTGTAAAATTTTTGAAGCACAAGTGTTTTGCATTCCTTTTACACTTATATTATCTTTAATAGCAACAGGAACTCCACCTAAACCTTCTAATATTTTCCCTTTTGCTATTTTTTCATCTAAAGTTTTTGCAGAATTTATAGCTTCCTCTTCTGCTTTATATAGATATGCACCTATCTTTTCGTCATTTTTATGTATTCTATTTAAAAATTCCTTTGTAACTTCTTCTACTTTAACTTCTTTATTTTTTATCATACTTTTTAGCTCATGAGCTTTAAGCTTATGCAATTCCATTAAAAAACCTCCCTATTTAAAGCTGCTATTCTATAATTTTAGGAACAACTACATATTCTTCTAATTTATCTGGCGCGTTATCTAATACTGAACTAAGTTCCATAGAAGGTTCTATCTCATCTTCCCTAAATTTATTTTCAATATAATATGGATTTACTATGATTTCCACATCATCCGTGTCTAATTCATTTAATTTTTCCACATACCCAAGTACACTATTTAAATCTCCAATTAGGTTTTCTTTTTCTTCTTCAGAAAAACTTAATCTTGCTAGTTCTGCAACATATTCAACATCTTTTTTTGAAACTGTCATATTATTTCTCTCTTTCTTTTAAATTATATTTGCAAACCATTAAATATGATATATATATCATATTTTAATTTGTATCTTATCATAGTGCTATATACCTGTCAATAAAAATATGATACTTTTATCACATTTCTTGACCAAATAAAAATTTTCTTTTATAATGTACTTGCATAATAACAACAAGACCATCAACAAAACATTTATTTGTTATGTACAAAAGGAAGATATATTATGGCTAAAGCAGAAATCAGAAAACCACGTCAGGCACGTTCCATAGAAAAGAAAAATAAAATTATTCAGGCAGGTATGAAACTTTTCATGGAAAAAGGTTTCTATAATACAAATACTAATGAAATAGCAAAAGAAGCCGGTGTGTCTATTGGCATTATTTATCATTATTTTCAAGATAAGAAAGCAATTTTTTTAGCATGTATGGATCAAATGACTCCAAAATTTGATTTTAATATGGTTCAACAATTACATTTATCCAAAGATAGAAAAGAATTAGAAGCTTTCCTGTCCGACATCATTGACAAGAATATCCAGTTTCACGCAATGTCTAAGGCGGGCCATGAGGAATTTCAAGCTATGCGCCATTTAGATCCTGATGTGGAACAATATATGAATCAGTTTGAAGATAAGTTTTTATCTGAAATTGCAGATGCATTACCAGCTCTTGGTCTTTCTATTTCTCATCCCCGAGAAAAATTAGATATTATATTCCATATGATAGACCAATACTGTGATGCAGTAGCAATAAATAAACGTGATAAAATTAACTATGATGATATGAAGATACTTCTTATAGAAACTATATTAGATTTATTAAATTTGAATATAAAACCCTTCTAAATGGCTAGATCTTCATTAATTTTGAATACTTTTGATTAAACTTTATTTAAAACCTATAGCAACTAAATTTTAATGGCGCCATAACTCAAAATAACAACAAGAGCATCTCTGCTCTTGTTGTTATACAATATAGGAAGATTATACACTAACTTTTAATCTTAACTTTATAATAAAGTAAAATTTAGATATTTATTTTATTAGGAGTAGCGCCAACATTTCCGATAATATCGGCTCTACCCCTATATTAAATTCTAGAGAATTTTGATTTCACATCGTGAAAAATATATGGTAATTATAAAGTAGTAAAAAAACAAGCACGGACAGACCATCATTATATAAGGATTCCCGTGTTTTATTATTTATTAGTAAAACCTAAATTTGACGCAATTAGTGTAATGGGAGCATTCTCACACGGATATTTCTTCCCACCCATTTTTTAATTTAAAGGGAAAGAGCTCTTAATGCAGTTCATTTATTGTCGGTGAACAAATGTTGTGGCATGGATATATTCTGCCTCGCCAGGAATTGACTCACGGAAAATGGGCTTGGCTTGTAAATGCCTGCTGTTGGCTCCTCTTTCATCTGTGTTTTGGAATTGACTTGATTATTATTTTGTTACCTCTTTTGTTTATCATACCTTTTACCATTCAAAGAACAAAGAATACGACAACAGGGTTAATTGTCCATGCTATTGTTAATGGACCAATGGCAGTAGTCATAGCTTTAGGATTTATAAAGTGATAATTGAGAATAATATACTCTAAGTCATCAACCACCACTTGGGATGAAAAATAATGATGATGTGAGTAGAAGAATTTAAAAATAATTTAATTGAGGATGGTAAAAGTACTAATACTGTCAAAGCTATGTTGGAGATATTTCAGCATTTATAAAATATCTTAGAAAAATGGGAGTAGAATTTGATGGAACATTGTAAAAGGGGTGGAGGGAGCATCTTAAATAAACGAGTTCAACACAATGGTAATTGTGTTAAATTAAAAGGAGCTGTAAATTCAACTCCTTTTAATTCGTAGTATTATTGAATGTTGTATTGTATGGATTCCCACTATTGAAATCCATATAAGAAGTGCTAATGTCACTAATGATTAGTTGTTCATACAGATTTCCTGTAACAATCAAATATGATTTCAAGTTTATCACCTCTCTAAATTTAAATTGCCTTTAATTCGTGCTTTCTTACGTGTACTTCTTTGAAAAACTTAGTATTCGACGGCCTTTTCCTCACAATGGTCGTTTAGCATTTGCCTTTTTCCCCACTGATTGATGATTTCAAGGGCAGGGAGCAATTCCCTGCAACTTTCAGTTAATGAGTATTCTACATGAGGAGGAATCTGATTGTATTCGGTACGGTTTACAAGTCCATGTTCTTCCAAGCCTTGCAATGCACGGGTAAGCATAATGTTAGTAATTCCATTCAGGTGGCGTTTGAGTTCGTTGTATCTCATACTTTCTTGAGCAGAAAGCTCCCATATGATTGGCAGTCTCCATTTCCCTCCAATGATTTCCAAGGCATGAATTACCGCGCATTTATTAAAGTGTACAGGGTTTATTTTTGTTGCTTTCCCAGACATAATGACCTCCAAACTTTAAGGCACAAAAATGTGCGTACTTGCACTTTTGTACTCATTTTCTTATACTCAGTTTAACAGGTAAAAAAATATTTGTAAAGAGAAAAGGAGACTGATTATGGACTTTATAACCCTTGCAAAAGAGAGATATTCTGTACGCAAATTCAGTGAAAAAACCATTGAAAAAGAAAAACTTGATCTTGTTCTGAAAGCAGGACAGCTTGCACCGACTGCCGCAAATTTTCAGCCGCAGCGTATTCTTGTTATTAATAGTGAGACGGCGCTTGCAAAGCTGAAAGAATGTACGCAATATCACTTCAATGCACCGGCGGCACTACTTGTCTGCTATGATAAAAAAGTCAGCTGGCACCGGAAATTTGATGATAGAAACAGCGGTTATGTGGATGCCAGTATTGTAACAACACACATGATGCTGGAAGCTGCGGACATTGGTTTGGGTACCACATGGGTGATGTACTTTGACCCCAAAAAGATCAAAGAAGCATATGATATACCTGACAACTTGGAGCCGGTGGCCTTGCTTGTAATGGGATACCCTGCTGAAGATGCCGCCCCAAGCAAAATGCATGAGCAGCGTGCTGCTATTGATAATACTGTGTTTTATAACAATTTTTCCGGATGGGAGGCGAAAGGAATTGGCGAAGCTGCAAGAGCCGATCACCATTAAAAATATCTCATTAAAAAACCGCATTGTAATGCTCCCAATGGTTACGTTCTCTTTTCACGGAGATAACGGCTCATACTACGGCAGACAGCACATTGAGCATTATACCGAGCGGGCAAAAGGCGGTGCGGGTCTCATTATTGTACAGGCAACAAATGTATTGGGTGCATCAACCTCTACAGAAATGTGGTCGTCCGTTAGTGTGGACGCTTTAACACAAATTGCCGCCAATGTCCATTCTTATGGTGCTGTGGCAATGATGCAGCTTTCCATCTATGATGATATGAACATCAATCTGCTGTCAATTGCTCAAATTCATAAAATACAAGCAGAAATGAAACAGGCGGCCGTCAACGCTTGTAATATGGGCTTTGATGGAGTGGAATATCACTTTGCACATGGTTTTACACTTTGCAGATTTTTAGATGCATCCTATAATCAACGTTCGGACGAATATGGCGGTAGTACGGAAAACAGAGCTAAGATTTTAACAGAAATTCTTGCGAATATCAGGGAAAATACCCATAGTAACTTTATTGTATCTGTCCGGATGGGTGAGTATTTACCTGAGAGCAGGGATGGCATCGATACAGCACAGGTATTCGAAAAGGCCGGAATTGATCTGCTGAATATATCCTTTGGCATGCAGCCGCCAGTTCATCCTGCTCCGGAACATTTTAAATGCAGCTCCATGACATATAGCAGCTATAAAATTAAAAAAGAAGTTAGTATTCCCGTAATTGCAGTAAACGAAATCCGTACGGAAGAACAGGTTCGATTTTTAATTGAAAATGATTATGCAGACTTTGCCGGAATCGGCAGGGCAATGCTTGCCGATGCTGAGTTTGCCAACCATGTGATAAACAGCCAGACGGTGAACAAGTGCTTTGGGTGTAAAAACTGTTTTTGGTTTACCAATCATACAAAGTGTCCTGCTAAAAAGAAATAGCTTTTATTGCTTACGAGGAGGTGTTTTTCTCAAAATCATTGCGTTTAACGGAAATCCGAGAAATAAGATATATATTTATTGTCTCAATACCAGCAAACGTGTCATAAAGAGTAAAGTAAATTCCACCTCAAATTGGATAAAATAAATGTTCTATTTTGATATTTTTCTTTAGCATTATGTCCTATTATTGTTTGGCTCCTGATTTACCTGGTCATGGAAATAGCAAACATGAAGAGTACATATCAACTAGAGACTGTACCGAAAAGGTCATTGAAATTATTGAAACAAACGCATTGTTTAATTTTTAATATGGATCGATTTGTGTTATACTGTCATTTTTATTTTGTATAGTTTTGAATAATGTTGTTTTATATTATTCTATAAGGGGTAAAAAGAGAGGTAAAATTATTTTACCTCTCTTAATTTATGTTGAGTATATTTATAAATATAATTTAAATATTAAATGTATTTGTCTACTTGTCTACTAATACTTGAACTTTCCAATGCCACTTGTTGCTCCTGTCACTAATGCTACTTTATTATGCATATTAAAGCCTCCTTAATCTATAAATCAACAGCTAAATCGAATGTTCATTCTAGTAACCTAAAATAAAAATAAATCTTCTCTTAAAAGTTACATATATATAGTAAATCATAAGCTTACAGTACAATCTCTGTACATCTCCTGTAATTTACACTAATTTAAAATCCTAAACGATCTCCTACAACTACTACAGTAATGCCACTCATACCTGGTTTTTTTCTCATTACAGAATATGTTCTACAAATTCTATTTTTTGCTTGACAATTAACACATGTACCTGTTTTTGTACATGCATTTTGGGTACCAATCCTCACATTATTCATAGGTGCTGCTATAGTTTTTAATCTTTCAAAAGCTGAGGCCTCATCTTTACATACTTTATCAACACTCACTACAATGATTACTTTCTTAGGACCAAAATTCATAGCTCCTATTCTATTTCCCCAAGCATCAACATTTACAAGTACACCATCTAAAGTAATCGCATTGCTGCTGCACAGATATAAATCACTTAACATTTCTTTTCTTGCTATTTCTACTCTTTCCTCTAAAGTTAAGTCTGGAGTACCATGATCTAAGACTTGACCCCCAAGATCTTTAACCTTATCTTGAATTCCCATATTATATATTGTCATTGATCCTGGAAAACCTACTGTAGATTCAGGAGTTACATGCTTCATAATAAAATCAGAAGCTTCTTCCATAGTTGATACATATAAAGCATCAAAATCATTTTTTATTAATGCATCTACTACCTTTTGCCCAACTGTTTCCTTATGCCAATTTTTTATTTCATTTGTATTCATTATTATTCCTCCTATATATACTTTCATACATAAAATAAATTCTTATATCATTTCTTTTTTAAAAATTAATTTTTAATCTCTTATATTTTGAAAATGTATCCCCCCTTAAATACTTTTTAAACTGAATGTTCATTCTAATATGGTTATTTGAACTTTCTAAGCTAACTACAAAGGAGATCAGACCTTTTACATAATTTAATTCTTCTAAATCTCCTATATATCTTGTGAAATTTACAAGTTGTTCTCTTTTTTTATTACGGCATTCCAGCATGCATAAATTGCTGTTTGAATAATATCATCCGTAAGATCTGTATTCCCCTGAAAATATGATTTTAATAAGTAAACTATAGATCCATAATGCATTTGAACCATTAATCTAGGTTCTAATTCAATAAATAACTTTTGCTCAATCGCTTCTGCATAAAGTTTAGAAACTTCTTCACACCAAACTTCATCATATATTTCTTTCTTTACTTCATCAGTAATGTATGGTGAAAATGAATATTGCTCAATAAACTGAAAAGCTTTCGAATAATTCATGCCAAACTGAATGAAATTTTCCCAAATTCGTTGAAATCGAACTTTAATTATTTCATTTGAATTAAAACCTTTTAATATTTGTTCAGAATGAAATCTAACTATTCCCTTAAAAAGCTCATTTATAATAGCCTCTTTGCTATCAAAATAATGATAGATACTTCCAGTTGATATACCTGAAACTTTGGAAATCAAAGACATTGATGTTGCTTGCAGTTCTTTTTCACTTATAAGTTCAAGCGTAGCCTCTAAGACTGCCTTTTCAACTTTATTATACTCTTCAAACATTGTTAATCCTCCGTGCAAACTTGCAAATCTTATTAGATAGAATGTTCATTCTAATTATATTTTAATTTCTATCAGTTGTCAATATTTTATTTATTTCTTTTAAACTTATCAAGTATCAACATATCTGTAAACCCTCTTATTCCAACGTTTTTGGCAGGGGCAGTAGGATTTGAACCCATAACCAATGGCTTTGTTTAAATACAATCATAATTGTCTGTATTTTCCATAAATTTCATCAAATTATTTGTTTTCTCCATAAATAAAAAGCATCAGAATAAACGGATGCCTTCTATTTATGCTCAATATTATATTTCTTCAAACACTATGTTACTCTAAAAATACAATGACCTTTTTTAAACCATTTAAAATCAATGATTTAAATTATCGTTTATATAGCAGAACAACACACTCAAGGTGCTCTGTGTAGGAAAGTAACATAATGTTACCTCACACGAGCCTCTCCCATGTTTCCTGCCTATGGCAACATATTTTCATCATTCACAAACCCAGTATTTTCAATGGTTCTAAGGTTTATATAGCCTTACCACACATTCTACATGTGTTTTGATAGAATGATGATGCTTAAGAACTAGCCCCCTTTTTTTAGTTGAGGGGGCCTATTGTTAGAATGATATTTTTAAACCAACATCATAATTCATTTTCACAATACAATTGTCCGCAAGCAGCACTAATTTCAGAACCAAATTGTGTTCTAACAGTTACACTAATGCCAGCTTCCTTTAATGTACTATAAAATTGTTTGATATCACTTGATGATTGAAATTTAAAAGTTGTTTTGTTCGTAGAATTATAAGGTATCAAATCAATATGGTATAAATGCTCCCATGAACCACGATTTTTCAATAAACCTATAACTGCCTTTGCATGTTCTTTAGAATCATTAATCCCTTCAAGCATAATATACGCAAGAAACACTCTTCGTCCTGTATGAATGATATGTTCATCTAATGTCTTCATTACCTCATGTAATGGAAATCTTTTATTTATAGGCATTAAATCACTTCGTTGACTTTCAAATGGTGAATGAAGCGAAAAAGCGAGATTCACTTGTGGAAATTCTTTGGTCAATCTTTGAATTCCTGGTATAACACCAATTGTTGAAATCGTAATTCTTCGTTGACTTAACCTAAATAAATTTTGATCAGTCAAAATTTTTACTGCACCAAATAACTCTGGATTTGCAAAAGCCTCACCCATTCCCATAAATGAAATACTATTCAAGCTATGTTCATTGAAATAAAAATAAAGTAATTGATCAGTTATCTCATCAGCAGTAAGATTTCGTTTAAATCCAGCACCTCCAGTTGCACAAAAACGACATCCAAAACCGCAACCACATTGAGAAGAAATACAAAACGATTCCCACCCCTGTTTATACTGTAATCGAACAGCCTCTATTCTCTCTCCGTCTGTCAATTCGAATAACAATTTTTCAGCTTGCTTAGAACCTTGTGAAAAAACAGGTATTACACTAGATACATTATTCCCAAACTCATTTACTAAAGCTGTCCTTAATGCTTTTGGTAATATGTGCATATCATCAAAATTATCTATCCTTTGATGAAAAATAGCTTTTGTAAACTGTGTATATCTATAATTTGGTAAATTTAAATTTGATACTATTTGTTTTATTTTTTCATATTTTGTTTTTGTCTGCTTCATGTAGGCTTCCTCCTCGCTATTAATAGTTAGGAAGCAAAGCCAGCATAATTGGCGACTTATACTACTCCATGCAAATGTCGCCTAAAACATCTGGCTTTGCATGGAGCCTATTATGTGTTACTTGTATATTCGTATTAAGCATATTAATCCCATTTCTATCCTTTCAATTTTATCGTTTTTGTTGCAACATTCTCACAAAATGCAATATCATGCTCAACAAACAAAATTGTCGGTTGATATTCAATTAACAATTTCTCAATCTGCATACGAGAAATTACATCGATAAAATTCAATGGTTCATCCCAAATATACAAATGTGCCTGTTCACTCAAACTTTTTGCAATCAATACCTTTTTCTTCTGTCCTCCACTAAAATCCTCCATATTCTTCTCAAACTGCTCTCTTGAAAAATCAAGCTTTCTAAGAATCGATTTAAATAAACTTTCTTCAATACAATGTTTTTCTGCATACTCAGATAAGTTACCATATAAATCTGATGTATCTTGTGAAACATACGAAATGATTAACTGACTATTTTTCCTCACAATTCCATTATGCAGGATGTCTTCTCCATAAATTAATTTCAGTATACTTGATTTTCCACTACCATTCTTTCCTTGAATAGAAATTCTTTCACCTTGCTCTATGGTGAAGCTTACTGCTTCACAGACAATTCTATCATCATATTGAATTGAAACATCCGTAAGTTCCACAAGCTTTTTATCATGGAAAGTAAGCGGTACTATTTTTAAACTTTCGTTAGATTCAATATTTTTAAGAAGCTTTGATTTTTCCTCAATCATGTTCTGTTGTCTAGCTTCTGTATTTTTAGCACGCTTCATCATTTTTGCAGCTTTATGTCCAACATATCCTTTATCTAATTTGCTCCCAGAATTAGTAGTTCCATACTTGCTGCTTTCAACACTATCTGACCATGTAGATGTACGTTTTGCTGAACTGGAAAGCCGGCTAATATCCTTTTTCAATTTTTCGTTTTCTGCTAGTTCAAAACCATCTTGTAATTCTTTGTTTCTCCACCATGAAGAAAAATTTCCTTTCTGTATTTCAATATTAGTTCTATTAATGGCCAAAATATGGTCAACACAATTATCCAAAAAAGACCTATCATGTGAAATCAGAATAAATCCTTTCTTTCTTTTCAAGTAATTACTTAGTTTTTTTCTAGCTTCAGCATCCAAATGATTTGTAGGCTCATCAATAAGTAAGAAGGATTTCTCCTTCAAAAACATAGCAGCTAGCAATGCTTTGGTCTGCTCTCCTTTAGATAGTGTATAAAATTGTCTATATAAAACATCATAATCCATATCTAACAATGATAATTCTTTAATTATTTCCCAATCCATTGAATTTGGACTGATTTCCATTATGATATCTATAGTGAAATTTCCTTGTTCCTGCACCTCATAAGGAAAATATTCAAAAGTCACATCAGCTGAAATATTTCCATTATATTCGTATTTCCCAAGTAAAAGATTTAAAAAAGTAGTTTTTCCTCTTCCATTTCTTCCGGTAAAGGCCAATTTCCAATCTGTATCAATTTGAAAACTTACATTTTCAAAAATATTATCATAACTACCTTCATAAGCAAAGGTTAGGTTTGTAACATTTATTAAAGACATATTTTTGTCCTCCTCTGTAATTAATAGTATAAATAACAAAGTCGGAACAATAGGCGACTTTGTTATTACTCCATATAAATGTCGCCTTCAGTATCCGGCTCTATATGGAGATTATCATGTGTTAGCAAAGTGTCTTTATTTTTCATAATATTAATTATCCTCCTTATTCGAATTATTTATAAAAAATAAGAGCCGCAAGAAATTATTATTCTTACAGCTCATAGATATACTAGTTAAGCTAATCATTATAGCATAACATAAGAGTATATATTAAGAGAAAAGAGAATAACTTTCTTGCATAAGTACGACCAAATAAACAGAACTCATCCGTTTATCTTTTTGTCAATTGTACTTTAAAAATTAGCAAGAAAATTAAATCATCTTTTCACCTCAAATTTCAACTTTTTTATATTATACCACTATACGTTGAAAAAAATCAACAACTACTGAATCAAGAAATACTATTTCTTATCTATCAGCACTACTGTCTCCACGTGCTCTGTGTAGGAAAGTAACATAATGTTACCTCACACGAGCCTCTCCCATGTTTCCTGCCTATGGCAACATATTTTCATCATTCACAAACCCAGTATTTTCAATGGTTCTAAGGTTTATATAGCCTTGCCACGTATTCCACATGTGTTGACGCTATTATAAGAACATAATTTTTCAACCTCGTTGTCATCATGTGAACACAATTCATCACTTCTGTATTTCTCCCTTGCATTTTTTCTTTGAGATTTAAACTTATCACCACTTACACTATTTTTAAGTCCTGTTTTATAAACAAAGGTAATCTTATCATAATGACATGCATTCTATTATTCTATTTGGCCCAAATATATTTGCTTTTTTGGTTCATTTATCATAACGCATAATGAAAATTTAGTATATAAGTTGAATGTAAAAACCCCTGTACGAAATATCGTTCCGGAGTTAATAAAATATCACAAAATCACGTAAAACTATGCTGCTGTTTATAAGAAATTGGAGAACACCCGTAGCGCTCTTTGAAGGCTCTAGAAAAATGTGCTACGTTTTCAAATCCCGTCATAAAGCAGATATCTGTTACTGACATGGGAGTATTCATCAAGAGTTCTTTTGCCCGATCAAGTCTTCTTTCTCGAATCCATTGATGAGGGGACATATTGTAAATAGTTTGAAAGTCTCTTTTAAAACTCGAAAGACTTCTGCCTGATAAGTATGCCAAATCACTTACGGAAATGGGATTAAGAATATTTTCTTCAACAATTTTAGGAATATCTGAACGTGTCTGCTGCTTTAGCTGAAGTAATTGCTGCATAAGATCATTATCAGCGGCAGCTAAATCATATAACAGCTCCAATAATTTGATTTTCATTAAATTTCCACTGATAGTTTCACACTCGTTAAAATACGGTTTTAACGAGTCAAAATATTTTAACAGGCGCTCATTGATTGGCATTACTGAAATAGGTACTGAGGTTCTGGGTTTTGTCAGCTTGACATTTGCCATTTTGGCAAATTCTCTCAAAAGATCATCTTTCAAAAAAAACATTGTATATTCCAGCAGGCTCTTCTCTTCAGGATCTCCAGATTTTTGATACTGAATAACAATAGCCTTTTTCAATAATACCATCTCATTTTTATGAACGACATATATCTTACCTCCATAGCTGATGGAAAAAACCCCATGCTGTACTAATAATATGAGATGGTCCTCTAAAAAAAATGAGCCTCTTGCTTTTTTTATAAAAGTACAGGAACCAACTACGGTAAATCCATTCAATTTCAAAATACTTTGTTTGTTTGGCACTGGGGTTACCCCCTGCGGTGCTCTTATAATTCTCTCGCCCATATCAAACCGTCCTCCATCCTGTTTACGAATTTCAAAGTATAATCTCAACACACATAAACTCTCGTGTATACATAATTAATCTTTATCACATTAAAGGATTTAAGGGAATAGAAATCAATAATATTGGACCAAAATATCAAATGTATTTGGGCCAAATAGAGAAATCGATTGAAATCTATTATGTTATGATTATATAGTAATTTATTTATTAAAATCAAGTATAAAAAGGGGGAATTATAAATTTGAAGTCGAAAATGGGAATTATGAATGCGGAAACGAATTCGCCGTAGGCGAAGATGAAACTATCAATTCACAGAGAGATGTGAACGAATGGGCTCCAGGTTTTGATTTCAATGAACAAAGCAACTATTAGCGCTTGTCACATGTTGCATATAATAAAAGAATTGCAACATGTGACAAATAAAATAACTTTAGGAGGATTAATAAATGAAAACAAATGTAAATTTTGATAGTGCCGGTATAAAAATTGCCGGGAACCTTTACACACCAGATGGCGAATTTAGCGGACCACGCCCTGCAATCGTTGTCGGACATCCCGGCGGTGGTGTTAAGGAGCAAACTGCTGGCCTCTATGCAAAAAGACTGTCTGAACAAGGCTTCGTTACTCTTACCTTCGATGCTGCCTATCAAGGCGAAAGTGAAGGCGAACCGCGTGGATTAGAAGATCCAGCTCAACGCGTCGATGACTTCAAGGCAGCCGTCTCGTTCCTCAGTGTAAACAAAGAGGTCGATCCGAACCGCATAGGTGCTCTCGGAATCTGTGCTTCTGGCGGCTATGTGATTCCTGCTACAGCAACCGACCATCGTATCAAAGCTGTCGCTACTGTCAGTGGTGTCGATATGAGCCGTCAATTTCGTGTCGGTGCCGATGCAAAACAGGACCCCACCGTTATACAGAATATGCTGGATGCCGCAGCAGCAGCCCGTACCTCCGAGGCTCGGGGTGAGGGTGTAGGTGTATTTCAGATTTTTCCGGAGACTGAGGAGCAAGCCCGTGCTGGTGGACAACACGTATTCGAAGGTTGGGAATATTACTGTACTAACCGTGCACAGCATTCGCGCGGAGCTAAAGTCTTTACATGGAATAGCGTTGATCGTATCGTATATTTTGACGCTTTCCGGTTTATTGATCTGATTGCACCGCGCCCGCTACTTATGATCGTTGGAACTCAAGCAGTTACATCTTGGATGACAACCGAAGCGTTTGAGAAAGCACAAGAGCCCAAGGAACTATTCTGGATTGATGGAGCCACTCACGTCGACCTTTACGATAAGGATGAGTACGTTAAGCCTGCGGTTTCAAAGCTCACAGAATTTTTCCATACGAATCTTAACTCATCCGGATCTGCTCGGTAGTTGAATAAAACAAGTAGTTTTATGATATAAACCATATGGAGATATACTTACCTCATAAAGCCCTCCATTTCGGTATAATGCTCCCACTATCCCATGAAGGGATAGTGGGAGCATCCGTGTCACCTAATGCAATTTATTATGTTATATATATTAATAATGTAATAAATGATATCATAAGACGTAAAAGAAATACCTTAGTGCCACTCTATAAATATTAATAAAATATTTTGCTAATAGACCAATACCAGCAAACGTGTCATGAAGTGCAAAGTAACATTAAAAAGCCAGCAAAATAGCCATTTTTGAAGAGTTTTTATTATTACATTTTTTCAATATTTTTAGAAGTGCATATCTATATCAAATCGTTGATATTACTCGTTTTAAACTTTACTTTGCACCTGGTGACAGCTGGTGTTGGCTTCTACGTAGCAGACCGAAGCGCCATGATTGTTCAACCAGCAGACCAAATTGAATGCGGTAGTGGTAATATATATAAAATTATACAAAATTGTTAATTTAGTTCATTTTGTATTTTTTTTATGCTATATTGAGCATAGCAAATCGAGACAATACTAGTGAATCGATTGAAATTAAAATTAGGGAGGAACTAAAAATGTTTAAAGTGATGTCTTTTCTTACGAAAAAAGAAGGGTTGAATACAAAAGAATTTATTGATTATTACGAGAATAATCACGTACCTTTAATTGCAAGTATTGCTCCTGTTCCGGATGGATATAAAAGAAACTATATTATTGGGGGTACAGAAGAAGATTTTGACGTAATAACCGAAATGTCTTTTCAGGATCGAGAGGCTTATGAAGCTTGGGTAGATAAAATGTATGCACCAGATACTGGGGTAATTGAAGATGAGACAAGATTTCTTGATAGGGCAAAAACAAAACCACATTTTATTGAAGAACATAAGACGGATAAGTAATTTTTTTGTTCTGGGTTTAGGTTTTTATGTAATAATTTGATTAGAGTCATTACCAACGACATCCTCTAGGGTGGAAGCCGAGATACGTGCAAAAACCGGTAACTTGATGGAAGGAATTAACATCAAGTTACCGGTTTTTGGGTGAGTAGCCGGCGACTCTTACAAGTGCCGGCCCTCTCAGAACCGGACGTGCCCAATTAAGGCATCCGGCCCCCCATATGAACCTATTTACACATAGGGGTATGGGCAGGGAATAGCGGAAATTGTACGCTAAGCTAAGTAAAACAAACGACCGTTTATTCATAATAAGGTTAATTTACTTTATCCTCATGCAGTTGATTCATCATTTCCAAGCGACCATGCTACAGTAACAATGAGTATTGCATTGGGTATAAACAAATATAATAAAGCTCTTGGAATAGTATTAACAATGTTGTCACTCATAGTGGGATTTTCAAGAGTATATGTGGGTCATCACTTTCCTTCTGATATAGCAGGTGCATATATAATAGTATTTATTACGAGTTACATATATAATGCTAAATTTAAGGGGTACCTGTAGCAATGGAACAATAATAGCAATAGAAACAAAACTACTTTTTTGTTAAATTCACAAAACCAGCATGAAATTGTGAAATTTTATCTTAATTAAGATAATAATAAAATAAACTATTCTATCTATAATTTTTGCGAGAAAAATGTTAAAAAAAAATTGAACCCACAACCAACTAATTAGTTCAAAAGCAGATTATAGATGTTTATAATTTGCTGTAACTATTGATGTCATTTAATTTGTTAACTATTACCTTCTGTCAGAAACTAAAAGTTTCTGAAACTTATGTGGGAAAAAGTGTGGGAAAATAAAAAAATAAGAGAATCTACATTTCTGTAAACCCTCTTATTTCAACGTTTTTGGCAGGGGTAGTAGGATTTGAACCTACAACCAATGGTTTTGGAGTTCTATAATTCATATATATTGAGCATTTCAAAATGTTCTTAAACGTCTGTTTTACTAGCCTTTCAATGTATTACTGTTATTAATCATTTCTTATCATTTCAGTTAATTTTTAAAATATGACAACCAAAAGACAACCAATTTATAGTTCTGAAATAAATAATTTTAGTTTCTCAATTACTGATTTTAGCTTAGAGTTTTCTTTTAATAATTCTTCATTATGTATTTTTAGTTCCTTAATTTCTTCTTTTAGTATTTCAATTTCATTCATTATTTTATCCCCCTCTAACAATAATCCTTATATTATTGTTATATACTTTATATATGTCATTTAAACATAAATATGACAAATTATTTTATATTTTTTATTTAGCGCCTTTTAAATAACAATATTTTACAGAACAAACGTTCGCATCAATTTGTATTTTTATTGTACAACTTTTATTCATATTCTGCAAATTTTTCTATCGAACACATTCGACACCCATAATATAGAAATATTTCTAAGTCTTATTTTAAAACAGAAAATATTAGGTAAATATTTTTTATAATTCATTTATTTCTTAGTTAAATATTTGTACATTTTAAGGATTGGTTAAATAAGATTAAATTAAATATAGAATTTGGAAATAGTTTTATAAAAGGTGTAATTGTATCCAATTAAAAATTACGTATATTGTAATTAAATTACGAAACTAATACAACGAATAACAAATGACGTTACAATCTAAATGAATATGTTGTTAGAGGTGTAACTTTATGATTAGAATATACTTATATAGGTTGTTAGGGGAACGAAAAATGACTCAAAGAGATCTCTCTAGAAAAACTGGAATAAGGCCGGCCACTATAAATGAGTTGTATCACGAATTAGTTGAAAGAGTCAGCTTAGATCATTTAAATAAAATATGTACAGTATTAGATTGCAAATTAGACGAATTGATTGAATTTATACCAGATAAGAAAGATAAAAAGTCCATAAAAATATGGAAGGAGTAACTATATAAGCTACTCCTTTTACTATGTATATAATATGTATTTCGTTACTTAATTTTTTTCATTTCTTTGTAAATTTCAAGGAACACAAAAGGACCAGCAAACATAGCAAAAAATATACCTACACATATACTTACCATTGGTGCGTCGGTAGTGTCTATTTTAAACATTACACAAATAAATATTATAAATAAAATAAGTACAATAACAACAAATGCCATTCCTGGGCTTAATTTATTCGATGGAATTTTTTCCAGTAGTTTACCAAAACTTTTAGCTAAACTATCTACAGCTTTACCAAATCCAAAAACATCCGTTATTGTTTTCTTTTGTGTTTCAGCACTGGATTCACCTATTTCACTGAGAATTAATATCATTTTAATCTCTCCTTCAATAACAATTTATCCATGTGCATTCCAAACATCCCTAGTATAAACATTATTATACCAGCTATAGAAGCTATCTTAGGTAAGAATGGCACTTGTATAAACAATGTAATTGAAAGCAATATACCTAATATAAAAAAAGTTAAAATAAATGTATTATGGTACTTTTCTAATTTCTTATAAACATTACCACTTATTAAATTATCTTGTTTCATATTTATTCCTCCAATCATCCATTCACCTTTTATATCATTTGCCAATATATCATATGCAGTACCTTTAAAAATATGTCCAAAAGGTAGAATTTCCTCATCATAATTGTAATTGTCGTTTTTTAGAGTCTGTATTGTTTGTGTTCCAGAGCCTTTGCATTTATCATTAATTGATGCTCCTGTTCCAGAATAATTTTGTAAACATTCATGTGTAAATTCCATTATTTAGCATCTCCTATACTAGAAAAAAACTTATCAGAACATACACTAATTCTATCTTTAGCATCTTTAAATATACTGTCTAAACTATTACTTGGACTTGGAACATCCTTGTAAAAATCTATATCATAAATAATAAAATAATTTGTTTTTGTTTCTGTTCTCCCGTAACTAACAGTTATATTCTGGTTAATCAATTTAGAAAAGTTATGATTAATTTTATACTCACCATAGCTTGTACCAAAGCCAAAACGAACATCAATTATATCTTCACCATATTCAGAAACACTAATATTATTTTTATTTATAAATTTATTTAAAATTATCTTCTCTATATCTTTTGGATTATCCTTCTCTTCGCCAATAAAAATTCTTATTCCTACTCTCATAAATTGATTAATGTTAAAATTTTCAATTAACATGTTAATTGACTGCATATAATTTTTGTAAATTTCATCTATGTCAATAGGGTCTTGAATATCCATAACCATTCTATTACTGTCTATTAATAAATTGCCTTTAATATTTGGATTGCTAAGATGTAATAAATTTGTAGATGGATTAAAATTAACATTAGGAAATTTAGTCTGATTAGATGTGATTATAAAATTTATTTTATCCATGCTATTTGAAAATTGTAAGTTTAATCCATGCATACATTCAAACACAATTCTTTTCGTTTTTCTCATATTTAATTGCCCCCTAAATATTTATCTTTCGATCTTTAGTTAATTATACTATATAAGCCTAAATATTCCCACGATTAGCAAAAAAATAATTCTAAAAAATAAAAAAATCCTCCCTTTTACAGGAGGATAATTAAAATATTATTTCTGTACTGTAGCATTAATAGTAGTAGATCCAGTATATTTCAAATTATTAACTTCCAAAACAGTCTCCTTAATTACATTAAAAATCTGCTCATCTGTAAGACCTGTCTTGCCTGCTATAATCTCTAAAACTTTACTATGTTTAAAAGTTCCAGTCCAATCAAATTCTTTACCTAACTGCTCTACAGTTTTTACTGTACTCTTAACTATAGCAATATCCTTGTTGTAGAGTTCTATGCCCATTGTCTGCTTAAGAGCTTCTTTCTGTTTATTGATTAAATCCTGCTTAGAATCTAAAAAATACTTCACTTGCCTTCTTCCTATCTCTAATATGGTAGCAACTCCAGCACCAACTACAGGTATAATAATTTCATTTACAATTGTTTGACTTAACATTTCTCATTCCTCCAATATTTTTATATTAAAAAAGGACTATAGTTTCCTATAATCCTATACATTTTCATCAAGCAATTTTGACCAGGTTGCTGGGCCAACTACTCCATCCGGATTTAAACCATGAGATGCCTGCCAATTCTGAACTGATACTTTAGTACCGTTGCCAAATGTTCCGTCTACACTAGCACCAACTCTGAATTGAATGTACCTGGTAGCATATTCATAGTGAGGGTTTGGAACTCCATCTACTGGTCTTGAATAAATCTCTCCTACTGCTCCTGCTGTTTTTGGTCCCCAAATTCCATCTTGCAAAAGTCCCATAATGCCTTGAAATTCTTTAATAGCTGCTGTAGTTACTGGACCATTAAAGCTGTCTACTACTATACCTTTTTTAAGAAGAGTATTAAGTTGCAGCTGAATTATTCTTACTGCTGGATCTCCTTGCTGTACTGGCTGTTGTACCTGTGAAGCTGTTAAAACTACATTATTAGAATCTATTAATACATCATTACTGAATAAGTCTACATCTACATCACCTGTCATTCCAGGTATTCTTCCAGTCCAACTATGCTGTATTCCGGCATAACCTTTGGTATCTGCTGGAGTTGCTCCCGGTTCTGCAATCCATATCTTATTTTTAGGAAGTCCTGATTTATCAGCTACATTGTGAGCAGCATATAACAATAAACCAGAATTAAGGGCCATAAACGCAGTAACGAAATTCATGTCGGGATTAGCTACTTCATAGTCTAAGCAAGGTTTTAAGTCCTGTTCATACTTACCTATAGTATTAATAAAGTGCTGATATTCTTGTGCTGGTGCATTTCTAGCTGCAAAGTGATAGAATCCTACCTTTAATCCTCTGTCCTTAGCATTTTTGTACTGGCTATCCATTAATGGATTTACATAAGTTACACCCTCTGTGGCCTTAATATAAACTACTGCCACCCCATCTGCTTTGACTGCATTCCAATCTGTTATGATAGTTCCGCTGTAAATGTCTATTCCTTTGAATCCCATTGATAATCATATCCTTTCTATTTTTTTAATAAGGTACTTAAAATAAAAATGGAGACTGTGACAAATATGCCAAGCCCCCACATTATTACTGTTATAAAGGTATCCATTTTCTTTATTAGATTTTTAATTTCTGTCCTATTTGCTACTTCATTTTGTTCTAGAATATCAAGCCTTTTAGAATGACTATCTAATCTATCTTTCTGATCTTTTAATTTTGTATCGATGGTCTTGTGTCTTTCCTCACATAGCTTTGCATCATAGCTTTCACTCATACTGCACCTCCTAAAATTTCTATATAAAAAAGCACCCTAAAATTAGGATGCCTGTTTCTCTGATGAAGGCATATCGATTGATTTTAATCTATCAAATTCATAGCCTTTCTGTTTAACTTTTATTTCCCATACAAAAGGTATATCTGCTGTTCCTCTTACAATAAAGTATGTTGGATACATCTCAGCAGGATCTACCCACACGTTACCATTACCATAAGGGCTAACAAATACTTCATACTGCATATTAGCGGTTACAGCTTCTAAAAACATAGGGTCTATATTAATGATACACATACCATTAGTGATATAGTTTCTCTTCATATCTCCAAAATAGCATTCAGTCATTTCATATGCATTAAATGCCCTAACACCATAACTGTCTGTCTTAACTGCTCTATTCTTAGAACCACCTACAACTAAATTACCAGCCATAGTTAAATTACCACTACGACAATTAAATAGGAAAGTCTGTTTAACTAAATTTGTTGGAGGCGAATCGAATGGGGCATCTGAACCTATTGTAAAACTATCCCAACAACTCATAGTTACATTATGTGTAGAATAACTACTACCATCCTTTCCCGTACTCCACATTTTAAATTGATTAGTACCTATACCAATGCCATAATCAAATTCTGTTATATAATTACCAGAATTATTAATATAATGTACATTTTTCAAAGAATGCCCATTCCAATTGCCATCACCGAAAAAGCAGAATTTTTCTGTATTACCACTAGGATTATTACCATAGTTTATTACAAAATCTGTGGTTATATAGCTTCCGTCTGCAGCTTCTTTTCCAAATCCTAAATATCCCTTTGCAGTACCAACACACAAGCCTATGTCACTAGTTTTAGTTAAATCACTTCCATAGGATAAAAACATACCCGCGGCTACCGCTCCAGTATTTTCATAATCCTGAAAACCTATTGAATGGTCGCCCACAACTAGCCCTTGTACACTATTAACTTTTCCTATTATAGAAGCACCGCTTATTGTTAAACTAGAAGTTGAATTTGTACTTGTTATAGTGCTTCCGGAAATAGTAGTTCCTGATATAGTACCCCCAGTTATTGTTCTACCGCTTAGTGTACCTGTATTAATACTAGAAGCACTTAAATTGGTAACAGTAATCTTACTTGCATCTAAAGTACCAGTGGTTATTTTACTAGCATCTATACTTAAAATAGTACCGCTTTGTGCGGTGATAGTATTTGCCTTTAACTTATCTGCTGTTATTGTATTTGAAGCAATCTCATTAGCTGTTACTGCATTTGCAGCTATTTTACTTGTTGTTATTGAATCGTCTTGGATTAGTGTATTACCAACTTTCTTTTTTACTGTTAGATTTGAAATTAATGTTATCATTTTATTTGTATCTGAATCAAGTTGGTTCATTTGAAAGTAAATCCAGCCACCTGTTACATCATCACTACCAGTTACTCCTCCATTTCCTATTGTTACATTCCATACACAATGTGACCAAGACATGTATACAGAATTAGTTACTGGTCCACTTACATTCCACCATGTAGGTGTTGCTGATGTAGTTCCGTTTTTCAATAGTTGAAACCCAGCTGACAATTGACCTCTATCATTTTGATATCTATAAACGTCAGCTTCAATTGTAAATTGATCTCCAGGTCTAAGTGGTATTTGATTTATTCCATCATTAGCTATACTATCTCTTGTAGTTAATGTTAATACAAAAGGTGTTCCAGCGTGTGAATCTGCCCTTACCGCACCTAAACCGAAACCACCCATATTTGTATTCATTGAAGGATTCGGAAAATAGTTTGTAAAATCACCTATCAATATTTTGTCTGTTGTTATTGACATAGCACCTATTCTGTCAGCACTTATTGTACCAGCATTTATTTTAGTAGCATTTAAGTTTGCTATTTTAGCATCTTGAATAGTTCCATTTGCAATTTCTGCATTGGTTATTGTACCATCAGCTATCTGTGCATTGGTTATTGTACTACTTGCTATGCTCGCATTTGTAATTGTGCCACTTGCTATTAGGGCATTGGTTATTGTACCAGTTTTAATACTTGCATTAGTTATTGTTGCATTAGCAATCATTGCATCTGTAATGGCTTCTGTTGCAATTACTCCACTAGTAGCAGTAATTGTGTTTACTTTTAAACTATTTGCATCAATAGATCTTGTATAAATATCTCCACCGTCTATTTTAGTTGTATCACTACTATGTGCCCAGCCACTTAAATAAACTGTTCCGGATATTTGAATCTTACTTGCACTAATGCCTATAGATTCTGGTGATATATTTATAGTCGAAATTACATTATTTCCACCAACTCTATCGTCTGGATTTGCTATCCAGACTGTAGCTGTATTTCCTTTTTCTAATTTTACGCTACCTAAATGTGTTAAATATCCACCTGACGTTGAACTACTTGTAGCACCTTGTACAAAACTTGCATGGCTTAAGTTACTAGGTGTTGTGAATGTAAAGCTTTGAACTGTGTCTGTTTTTGCATAGTCATAATTAAATACAATATTAGAAGTGGTACTGTCTGTTAAATGACATTCTAATTGCGTGTAAATTGAAGTTATGCTTCCTTCTTTTCCTGATTTAAAACTTATTGTGTATTGTGTATTAGCTAAAAGTCCAGGTATTGAACCAGAGCTTATTCCGCAATTAGTTGTTCCATGTCCAATATATAGCATACGTGGAATTGAATAATTAGATGTACCTTGATTTACATATACGAAAACACCGCTTCCCCAAAAACTCCACTTATAAGGGGCAGTTGTTGAACTAGGATTAGTGCCCTGACTAAAATCACCGTTTAATATCAAATTTTCACCAGCATTTACATAATTAGTATCAGCTTTAATTGTTATAGAACTATTTGTACTTATATCCAAACCACTTCCAACACTACTTGCTAACTGACTTGTTGTAATAGTTCCTGCTGATATATTAGTTGCAGTTATTGTTCCACTTGCAATATCGCCTCCAGTAATAGTATTTGCAGCAATTTGATTAGTTGTAATTGTGCTTGCAGCTATTTCGTTTGCTGTTATAGCCCCCGTTACAATCCTATCTGCTGTTATAGTTCTTGAAGCTATCTGAGTTGAGGTAATAGTATTTGCAGCAATATCTGACGCTGTTATGGTATTTGCTTGAATATTATTAGACGCGATAGTATTTGCAGCAATTTTATCTCCTGTTATTGTTGCAGCAGTTATTTTACTTGCTGTAATTGCTCCATCTTGAATTAAAACAGCTGGGGTGACTTTCCTAATAAATACTTTTCTAACTTTAATAGAATTAGCAGCTAAACTACCGCCTAAACCTATATTATAATAAAAAGTTGTGGCCGGGTTGAAGTTAGGCAAACTTACATAACCTGTAAATTTTTGTTCGGTTGTAGTAATTGTAAAAGAACTTCCACCTAATGAAGCATTACTGCTAGAGCCATTGTTTGCAGCCCACGTATGGGAATATAATTGAGTAGTAACATTTGCACCAGTATTACTAACAGCATAAAATTCTACATAATATTGCTCATTTGGACTTCCAGACAATGGCTGAACATCGTCCATAAAGAAAAACCAAGCTGTATTACTATTAGTAGCATACCCATTAGCTATAGTTGTATTTGTCCAAGCATTAGTAACATTTGCACCTATTACTTCATTTAAAGTTGCTAAATTTGTAAAGTCTCCAATCATAATTTTATCTACTGTTATAGAATTTGCTTCAATTCTGTTAGCATTTAGTGTCCCAGTGGTAATATCACCAGCATCTAAAGCGCCTATTACTCCGCTTGCTGAGGTAATTGTACCAGATGCAATCTTGTTTGCTGTGATAGTTCCACCAGCAATTTCATTAGCAGTTATAACACCACTAGCTATTCTATCTGCTGCAATTGTTCTTGAAGCAATCATTGAACTTGTTATTGTGCCTGCATTAATTCTACTTGCACATATATAACCACTTGTTATGTTGCCAGCGTCTAAATTTGCTACTGCTGCATTACCTAACTGAGTTAATGACCAACCTGAACCTGTCCATATGCTAATTCTATTACCATTTGCAGTATCAAACCATGTATCATTTACTTTATAAGTTCCTCCAGTTGGTGTTGTTACTTGTCTATATACCGTACTCTTTCCATCAGCTGTGCTACTTACTGTATCAATTTGTGATTGTACGTCATCTATTGCTGGACTCCAGTCTGTAGCCCTATTCCCACTCTCAAGTTTAGCTTCTTTATATTGAACTGTATCTGATGGTGTAGTTCCTGACAAATGTCTAATAGATATATGCACATTGTATCTATTAGCAGGACACGTTGCTGTGACAGTGACATATCCTTCAGAACCAGCTGATATAACTGTATCGGATAAAAATTGACTATATACTGATTGGTCAGCAGACCTAAATTCCATCATAGCTCTCGCATCTTGATTTGTAGGTTTTAAGTAGATTCTACCAGTAAAAGTGTCTCCTGGATTACATGCAATTTGTGAAAAATAACTATCCCAACCACCAAATGTAACTGACCTAAAATCACTTGAAGTATTTGATAGCAAGTTTACTCCACCAACTTGTAAATTATCAATGCTACTTTGAGCATTGATTGTAGCAATATCAGTTGTACTTACCCAGGCTGAACCATTCCATTGCATTGGTGAAATTCCACCAGTAACTGACTTCATCCATAGATCACCAGTTTTAAATGTTCCTGTAGGAGTGGCTGACCCATAAAAAGTTGTATTCTTACCATTTGCAGTAGTTTGGGCATTTGAAGCATTTGTTAAAGCTGTACTAGCATTAGAATAAGCAGTGTTTATAGTGTTATTTATAGTTGTTGTTAATTCATCTGAGCCAACTTCACCATTCTTTATCTTATCTGCTGTAATTGCTCCAGAAGATATTTGGAGACCATTTATAGTTCCAACGGTTATATTTGCTGCTTTAAGGTTTATAACTTCTATATTAGCAGCATCTATTGTACCGGCGGTAATCTTACCAGCAGTTAATCCAACAATTTTAGCGTCTGTAATACTACCATCAGCTATTTGAGTTGTTTTAACTGCCGCTGTTCCTATAAGGGCATTGGTTATGGCACCTGTTTGTATATTAGCTGTTCCTATAGCTGCACTCCCAATTTGTGCATTACCTATTGTAGCATTAGCAATTTTGGCTCCTGTTATTTGTGCGTCTCCTATTTTTGCAGTAGTAATTTGACCATCAGCAATTAAAGCCGTAGTTATAGTGGCGTCTGCTATAATTCCACTAGCTGCTGTAATAGTACCAGTTCTTATTTTATCAGCAGTTATACTATTTGCTTGTAATACATTAGCTGTTAGAGTTCCAGTAGTAATATTGGAAGCATTGATATTTGATACAGTTATTTGGCTAGCATCTATTGTACCAGCAGTAATTTTGTTGGCATTCAAACTGGCAATATTTGCATCAGTTATTGTTGCTAATGCAATTTTAGCAGTAGTAATTGTAGCATCTTTTATAGAAGCATTAGTAATAGTTCCATTTTTTATATTAGCATCATCTATTGTTGCACTTGCTATATTAGCTGATGTTATTGTTGCACTAGCAATTTTAGTACTGGTAATTTGTGCGTCAGCTATATGAGCAGTTATAATTTGCCCACTTCCTATAAGTGCACTTGTTATAGAAGCAGTTTTTATATTAGCTGTATCTATTGCAGCTGAACCTATCTTTGCGTTAGTAATAGCTGCATCTTTTATCCATGCAGTATCAATGGCAGCTAAAGCAATTTTAGCACTTGTTATAGTTGCATCTAATATTTTTGCAGAAGTAATTTGAGCATCAGCTATTTTGGCAGTTACTATGGATGCATCTACTATCTTTGCACTAGTTATTGAAGCATTTTCTATTTGAGCTGTACCAACCACTAAATTATCTATTTTAGCATTAGTGGCAGTTAAGTTATCTATAGTTGCATAAACAGTACTTAAATTATCTATTCTTGCATTGGTAGCAGTTAGATTATCTATTGTAGCTGAAGTAGCGTATAAATTATCAATCCTAGCATTAGTAGCAGTTAAATTATCAATAGTAGCAGTATTGGCAAGTAAATAATTTATATTAGCCTGCTCTACCACCATTCTATCCACAGTATTTTTTAAACTTCCACTAGAACTGAATTCCTGGGATGTTTCAGTTTTTCCAACAGCAGAACAACTTCCAGTTATAGCACCTTTGTAAGTAATCTTATTATCCATTACCAAAGTAATATAAACATTGTTATCTACATCAGTTATAGTAATTTTATCTCCTGCCTGTAATGCCTGGTTTCCTTGCCAATCCATACTGTAAGGCATGTAGGATAAATTCTTAAGCACATTATAAATGTTATTTAATTGTGTCTGCGTCATTATAGGATTTTCAAATTGTATTTCATTGCCACTGGATCCCGCTGTTAATATATTATCAACTGCATTTCCCTCAGAATCTTTCTTTTGGCCAGCCTTACAGGACAGCCTACCTATAGTAAATGCATTTTGGTTTGTATTTAATTTAAAATAATTATCCCCGGTTACACTAAATCCAGTATCTACATAAGAAATTATTTCAAGCTTTCCAGCTCTATTAAATCTGCAAAAGCCACCTAAAAAAGAAGCTATAAATCCAATAGCTTCCCTATAGGTATACCCTTCTATTTTATTTATTTGTGTGCTTGGAAGAGTTGTGGCAAGCTGAACTCCAGCCTTAGAACATATCTCCTGTGCCACAGAATTAATATTGGATGGATAACTCAAATCACTAAAATAAGCCTTTTCAAGTTTTACCATGTTGTCATAGCATGTTATTTTTACAGTATTTTTCTCAACGTCTATATCATCTACCGTAAAAACTCCTAATGGAACATCTTCATAATTACCATTAACAAGTAAACTTATTGTAGCTGTTACTGGAGCATCCTCTATAATAAGACTACCTGGAGGATTGACTACAGCAACTTCAAGTTTAGCACTGCCAACCCCACCAAGCATAAAAGTGTCAGACGGATTTACATTCTCTTCTAAATCTATATCAATTATACTGTTATCATCAAATACAGTGCTCCTTATAGTTACAGAAGCCTTAAAAGTTCTTCCATTTTGTTTTATATTATTTAAAAAGTTTTGTGATACATTATACATCTAGCATACCTCCTTACGAGGTTTATTTTTCATCAATCATGTATTCAATAGCTTGCAGTTCTACAGGAGATATATTGAAACCATTTAATTCATTTATAGAGAATTTATGAACTTCAATTTCATTTTCTATATCCAATAAAGCCTTTATATCTTTATCCCATTCATCTTTATCCTTAAATTTAATTTGTCCTTTCTCATCTGCAATTGCCTTGCCTTTTTCATCTTTCTCCGCATATTTTTCTATTAATTTTTGTCTTTCCTTATCATATACCTTAAGCTCTGATTCAATTTTAGAGATATTTTTAGATATGGCGTAACTGACCTTTACAGGAAGTTGCTTTTGAGCAACCCCACTTAATTTTTGTATATTTTCTATTAACTTTTGATTACTTATTTTCATTTAAAATCATCCTCTCAGTTTATATTTTATTGCGCTGCACCAAATATTACATATCCTAATGATTTAGCTTTTGTTTTAACTGCTGTTTCAAACTGTGTGTATTGCTCTGCTACAGTTTCACCAGCTACATTAGCCGCACCTTCCTGTGTAAGTAAAGCCTTATTATAGGTATTAACATTTATAGATAGATTCATATTACTAGCATCTAAGCTATTAACGCTTAAATTAGCTACCACAGTGTCATTGTTGTTAGCATCTTTCACTGTTATGTTTGCACTTAAATTAACTGTTTCGTTTATATTCATTATTAATCACCATTCCTTATATTATTTTTTGTATTAAAAAAGAACCTATCTCTAAGCTCTATTTAAGCTATCTATGCTTGTTGAACTACAATTTAAATCTGAAATATCTGCCTTTGAAGCTACTATATTTTCTATTTTACTAGCATCTATTGTGCCACTTGTAATATTGTCTGCCGCTGTAGATGCAGACAAATCGCATATTGTTGCTTCATAGTTAGATGTATGAATGAATCCTTTTTTATTAACGGTATCAATTATTTCATTAATCTTGTTAATAACCTCTGGTACAGTACTACGTTCATTTAATTTTTCTATCATAATATTGTCCTCCTTATTTATACTTCTATTAAATCAAATTTCAAACCCAGCCACAGATCCTTATTAAAGTCATACTTAGGTGCTGATCTATCTCCGGCATAAAATGTTCTTGTCTGATCATTCCCTGTGTATGGATCCGGATAGACTACTGGAAAATTTACTGGATTCACAGCCTGCAATATTGTACTTATCTCGGCATTGGTTAAAGGCCCCCATTCACATTCCAGCTTTCTCATTTGCCTTAATCTATCACGCATCAAGACACCTTTAGCATTTCTCTGTGTAGTATCTGAATCTAGGTCAACCAGGTCAACTTGAAAAGTTTTAGGAGCAGCAACCGCCACTCCATTTATTGATAAAGCCATGTCACCACTCCTATATATCTAACGGTATTCTACCGTATTGTTTCTTTATTTTATTTAAGGCTTTGATTACCGCTTTTCCAAAGTCAGTATCGCCAATTCTGATTAATAAATCTAAGTTAATATCAGGAATAGGCTGACTATTTCCTCCAGGAGAATCACCTTTTATATTTTTAATAGCTTCAACTAATTCCTTAATTTCTGCTATTAATTTATTTATTTCATTAGAAGTATCAGAGCTGCTAGTTCCTGTCATAGAAAGCTGTGGCTGCTGTATAGTACTTATTCTCTGTGATAACATACTAGCAAGCATATTAAGCCCTTGGGTGTTATTTTTTAATGGGACTACTGCTTCAGGACCAGCTTCACCGATCATTGCAGTAGTCGGCTTATCTACTATACCACCCTGAGCTAGATATGGAATTCTAGGTATATCAATACCGAAACTTCTTCCACCAAATTCAGGAACCCAATCTGGAATAGTAACATGAAGTCTATTTAAAGCACCTATAGCAGCGTTAACAAGTGATATTACAGCATTTAAAGGTGACTTCACTATAGCCGCTAATCCACTCATTATACCGTCAAAGATTTCTCTAACTCCCTGCCATGCTCTTGACCAGTTTCCTGTGAATACACCAGCTACAAAATCAATAATTCCTCCAAAAATTTGCCTTACTGCATTAAATATATTTCTTATATTAGCTAGAAAACCGTTTAGTATATCTCCCATCCAACCAAACTTTTGTGACCAATCAGTTGAGAATACAGAACCTAACCAGTTTTTAAATGCATCAAATGTATTTTTTACACCGTTCCACACTTCTGTAGCTTTGGCTTTTATAGTATCCCAGTTTTTATATAGTAGAATTCCTATTGCTATAGCAGCAGCAATTCCAATTACCCATATGCCAACTGTTGATGTGCAAAATCCAATTGCTGTTTTCATTGCTATAGTTGCTATTTCAACTATATTCTGCATTGCTACATAAGCTTTTATAGCAATTGTAACCGCTCCCCATGCCAAAGCAAAACTGCCTAATACAATTATTATGATATCCAATATAGGTTTACCACTCCCCATAAGCCAATTAATAACACTGCTCAACTTATCAAAAAGTTTGCCAAGTACATTAAGTACTGGGGCAATGGCTGGCGCTATCATATTTACAAACCAGTTAACAAAAGGCGCTACAAAATTTGTGAATATAAATAGTGCTAGCTCTCCGACTTTAAGACCTAGTCTAACGAGGCCCTCAAAGGCATGTTGACCACCATTAGCCCAAATTAATCCTAGCTTTTGAGTTATATTTTCTATAACACCACTACCAGCTTGTAAAGCCTGCATAAACATATTAGCAAATGTAGGGCCTTCTTGCCCCCATACTCTTCTTACAGACTGTAACATTTTATCTATAAGAGAAAGCACATTATTAAGTGCATTGGCTAAAGATTGTATAACCTGTGTTCCTATACCGCCTTTATTCCAAGCATTAGCAAAAGTTACTCCTATATCTCCAATAATATTTAAGATATCCTGGAGAATCTTTAAAAGGTTAACGAGTATCCTTTCTCCGGTACCGTTAGTCCATACAATATAAAAGCTTCTCCCTATGGCTCCAAGTAAATCTTCAATACCTTGCAAAGCATGTCTAGCAGCATTAATAGTATTCTGTCCTTCTGCTGCCCATGCCTGTTGGAACGGTTTCCACAGATTAGCTAATATATTTTTAAATCTATCAGCCCATCCACTTGTTGCCGCTTCAATAGGTGCCATATTGGCCATAGGAGTTATTGGAGTAGTTACTCCGCTGCCTGCTGGTGTTGGTGTCTTAGGTGTAGTATCTTTATTCATCTGCAATTTATTTATTTGGTCAAAACCTGCTAGAGCACCTTGAATTTCCTTAGATGCTTTTTTAGTTGCATCTGCTGAATTGGTAGCAGACTTTCCTACTCCACCCAGACTATTAGCAGCTTTCTGTGCTTGTTTATCAGCAATGGTCATTGCACCTATTTGGCTTTGCATTGCCTGTGCAGCTGTAAAACTTTGTTGATATGTTTTACCAAATAATTGGCTTATAAAGCTTGCAATATAAGCCGTAGCAGTAGCTAGTGAACTCATTAGACTATTTAGTGCTGGAAGAATAGCTTCATATATAGGCATAAACGCTGTGTAAAGGTTGCTTTTAATCTGATTCAAACTATTTGCAAACTGTGCATTTACCATTAGGGTAGAACCAAGAAACTTACCGAGAGAAGTAATACCCCCGATTATCATAGGGAATATTAGCCCCCATGTAAACATGCTGTTTATAAACATACCTATACCTCCATAGGCATGATTCATATTGTTGTTCATTTCCTTGGTGGAATTACTCATATTATGCATATGAGTGTTGGCTTTACTTGCTGAGTTTCCAACATCTCTTATTTTTTTATCAGCTTCACTCATACCTGAACCTGCATTCTTAGCAGCACTACCTAACATTTCAAATTGTTTATCTAGATCAGCTAATTGAAATCCTAATCTATCAGATTGGCCAGTAAGCTTATTTATTGCAGCTTCCGTATTTAAAATTTGTTCTAAAAGCTTATTTTTTCTAGCTCCGTCAAAAGCTTGACTATACGACAATTTTAAATCTGATAGTTTAGCCTGCTGCTGTTCTATTTTTGCATTAACTATATCTAAGCTTTGAGCTAGATTATCAATCGTAGCTTTCAAAACCTCTGGATTACCCATATCTATTTTAGGCATCTTAGATGTAGGAATATTAGGTGCTGGTGGCCCTCTAGGCTGTGGTATTTGTGTATCCATATTTTGATTAGGCATAGGCATATTACCTGGTATATCAAATTCTACCGGAATTCTTATTGCCTTCATATTAGCCAAAGCCGCTTCAAGCGCTTTAGATAATCTTTGCTCTATGATCTGCTGCATAGTTTCCATAGATCTCTCTATAGAACTTGTCATTTGTTTGCCTATATTGTCACCAAGTCCTTTGAAACTTAGATTACCTAAACTTTCAAGAGAAGCTTTTAGTTGATCTCCTATTTTATTAGCTGCCTGTTCTATCTGCTTACCTAAGTCGCTTGTTAGCTCCATATCAAGACTGATTTTACCTACTGAATTGTTATCTGCCACAGTTACACCTCCTTTTAGGCATAATAAAAGCACCTAGTAATTAACTAAGTGCTTGATATGCATATTATAAAATTTATGGTTTCCATTTATGCCCACAGTTTAAGCATGTTATTATTATTTTACTTGAACCTATAAAGCCCGTCATAAGTTTCCATCCACGCTTTTCCGCATGAATATTAGTGCTTTTACACTTAGGGCAGAAAGGAACGTGATCTTTTTTGAGCTGCTCTAATCTTTCTTTTTGGTACTCTTTCTCTGCTTTTTTAGCATCTTGTTTATCTTTTTCCTTTTGTGCCATAGCACCAAAAGTATATTTTTTCCTTTCCTTTTTTACATCATCCCAGAATCCCACACAAATACCCCCTCTTTTTAGCACAATTATACTATATTTTTAGGAGTATTTGTATAGATTAGCCAAAAGCTTTCGCAAATAATTCCTCTATTTCTTTAACCTTAGCTTCTTTCTCTTCATCTGTCATGGATTCTATTTGTCTATTTCTCCACTCATCCCTAATACGATTCTGTTCAGGTGTAAAGTTTTTAAGCATATCCTTATCCTCTTCACTTCTAATACTAACTATTTGACCAAGTGGAGTTTTGGGCATTATTCCAGCTAGAAGAGTACAGAATTCATCCCAAGACATATCAGGTTCATTTCTAAGTCTTATTCCATATTGAGCTGTAAATGAAGCTTCAATAAGCCCCCAATCATCATATATATCGTACCACTCTGTTACTTTTTTTTATTCTTTTCTTCCTCAGCTACTTTCTCTATTTCCTCTAACTCTGATCCATTTAGTGCCGCCATTATAACATTAACAATTGCTTCGTAACTGGACATATTAAGCTCAAGACTTTCTATATATTCAAAAGCTTTTTCTCCCAATGCTACTTTAATTGTTTTATCAAGTTTTTCAAAACTATCTAAGGATTCATCTTTGTACAAACTGTTTATTTCTAATCCTACAGCTTTATGAGTATTTATCTTAAACTCATGATCTGCATCAATTTTCACTGTTGATTTTGTATTATCCATTCGATTGGATATATCATAAAATTTTCCCATTTATATTATCTCCCCTCTATTATGGTCCTACTGGTGCTGCTGTATATGTTGGTTTACCATCACATTTTGCGTCAAATTCAAGTCCTGATGCACTCGCACTATCACCACCACCTGGATTAGTTACATCAATAATGCAAGGAAATTCTAATTTACTTCCGTCTGGGAAGTCTATTTCAAACTTAGAGCTGCAATCAAGACCATCTTTCCACGCTACCCCAGCAATATAGTCATTACCGGGGTCGCCCACACTTCTTTTTCCTTTTAAAGTTATTGTTAGATCTTTAGATGTCATTAGATGTCTAGCCCATCCCCCTGCATCCAAAGGATTCCAATCTTCTGTTTTACCGGATATCTTAAATGTTAGAGTTTCCATGTCTTTAATACCGACCATGTCAGCTTCTGCGCTTGCAAGACCATTTTTTCCAACTTTAAATCCTATCCCATAGACGGGATATACTCCACTCGTAACTGTTGCCATTATTCATTACCTACCTTTCATAAATTATTGTTGTTTCTATTACAAATTCATAAATACCATTATCATCTGTTCCTACTCCTATAGGCTCTGGGGTTCTCATATCAAACATAATAACTCTCTTGCCTGCTATCACATCACTTTGACCAAAGAGTACGTCATATACTGCCTGTGCCTTTTGCTCTGCCGGAGTAGTTTGATTGCCCCAATGGATTAGTATTGATATAGATTTTTTAGCATAAGATGTATTATCTAGCCCACCTACAGCTATGTTAGGCTTTCCACCTGGTATAGAGTAGATTCCTATACATTGGTCTACACTTCCATCTATCTTACTTACATACCAATTAGGGCAATCTGTTATTTTAGTTTTAAGCCAGTCTTTTATTTCACTTAATAACATTATCCAACCAGCCCCTTACTTAATTGTTTAAAGAATTTCATGTAAGTATCTTTTATAAAATCTTTTTTATCCCCATCAATATAAGCCTGCATCCATTTACCCTGGGCATTTGCATTTTTATCATGCCTAAAATTATATTCGGGGTGCCAGTACAGCCTACGTGCGTATGGTGTATCAAATACTATAGATACTATCATATCTCTTAGTCTTGATGTGTCTACATAGCCACTAGTTTCAAGTGGATTATTTCGTTTTGGTACTACTGCACTTGTTTTTATATCACTTAAAACAGCATCCATAGTCATTTCTAGTGCCTGTTGCTGTGCTTTTTCCAAGGTACCTATAGCAGAATTATTAAGCTTTATTTTTATTCTAGCTTTCATTACATCAAATCCAATTCAGTAGAAAAGACTGTGCCATCAGGATTCTTTGGTCTTGAAGATCTAAATATATCCCTCTTAACCTCACCTATCTGGACACAGCCCTCTATTATTTTCCCCGGATTAATGTCACCTGGTACTATTACTTTACCTGAAAGAGTTACAAGCTTTCTATCTTTATCCAAGGTTTGCCTTGTTTTTTCCTCATAGAAAGCTTTATCATCAAATAAAATAGTTTCCTCAGGCCCACCATCTTCACCAGTTTTAGTTTGAAATATCTTAAGGTCAGTATTTAATATCCACTTTGGAAATGGTAATTTACCTTTCATATAACCACCTCACAATATCCTGCAGGTTAATCCTGTTTGCTGAAGATAATGCACTACACTATTAGGTGTCTTTACTCCATTAGTGCTATTACCAAAACTTACATTAACACTTCCAGCGCTGTAGCTATCTACAGGTAAGTCCATATAATCTCCATATTGATAATTAAATTCAGCTTGAATACATACAGCTTTCTTGATTTTATCCTGCTGAAATGGTGTAAGATTATCAAAATCTAATCCTATAATTCTGTTATAAGTTAGGGAGTTTATATCATCACTGGCAAGCTCTAATTTATTATCAAGCTCACCATCTGGGATAAGAATACCTTTGTAAGTGTTCTTATAATAATCTGAATCTACATAAGCCATAACTATTTACCCTCAGGATCAGGAGTTGAATCCTTTATCTTTTTTAAAATATCATCCTTCTTAGTTAATCCAGTAAGCTCTATTCCTTTACCTTCTGCATAAGCTTTTAATTCATCTACTGTCATATCATCTACACTCTTTACATCATCTTTTATTTCTTCAACTTCATATTTATGATCTTTAAACCAAGGAATTAATTCCTTTCTACCAGTTAAACCAACACCATTACTAAAAGCTACACTAGCAGAAACACCAGTGTAGTCTTTATTAGGTGAACTTATCTTAAACATAAATCATCCCTCCTACTGTACTTTTATTTTACGCATTACTCCAGCACTCTTTGTAGCCTTTAATGCTACTGCTGCAACCATTTCAACTTCACCAGTTTTTACAGCTCCACTTGTAGTGAAATCAGGAAGCCAAGTATTTACAGGTGATTGACCAGCCATTGAAACACCATGGAATCCATCTAATCCAAGTCTCGCAACATAAAGTGAGGTTTCACCAGTTGTACCATCTGTAGAAACAACATTGGTATTTGATCCTGCTTTAGCTCCAAAATCAACTAATGGGATATTATTATAAGATTCTATTTGTGAACCAAAATCATTTTTAGTTACCTGATACATACCTGCTCTTCTTGCACATGCTCTTATCTTGGCAATTAGCTTTAAGTTACCGCCAATAAAACTTGGTGCTCCATCAAGCCCCATTAAGAATTCATCTAATTCATCAATGAAAACCTCATAGTTTGTATCAATTGCGGCAGATGTAGATAAATCAAGTGTAGCTGCTGGAGTGTATTCAGTACTAGAACCCGCTAAAGCTTTTTCTAATCCATCAAAGGCTTTGGCATCTACAGCACTATCTCCATTTATTACAGTATCATTAAACAGTGCTTGAGCTGCTTTAATCTTCTGCTGCATTTGTAATGTAACTTCATTTATAATTCCACCCATACCAGCTATAATTCTATCTAATTGAAAACTTCCACCAAATACCTTTAAATCACATGAAGCTCTTTCTTTAGTAACTTCTTGTGGAGTATATTCGGTGTTTACATCTCTGAATTGGGCTGTTGGCTGGGTTAATAATCTTGTATATGAATAAGTTAATGTTGCTCCGCCACCTGTAGGTGATATTGCATCATCAAAAGTAAGAGCATTAAGTAAGAAATTTGACTTTCTAAACTCATCAATAACACCCATTTGTAAATCATCTTGTACGTTTTTACTTGCTTCTGCTAATGTTATAGGCATAATTCATCATCCTTTCTATTTTTGTGTATTTGCCATATTTTGAAAATGTGCTGCTACAGCTCCAAATAAATTGGTTGGTTTTGAAGTTTCTGTTTTACTTTTACCATCTCCACCAACATGAAAGCCTGGTAATGGATCTGTATTTGTTTTTGTTGTATCTTCCTGCTTAAATAAGAAAGCCTTAGATTCTTTCAATCCATTAAGCTGTTCATCAAGTCCAGTAACCTTGCCATCATCACCTAAAATAAGCTTTGATTTATCTATAAGTCCTGAAACTATATCCTCATCCTGGACCTTACCAGCTATGGATAACTTAATAGCGCTACTTAATTGTAAGTCCTTAAATTGTTCCTGGTATTTTGTTTCTTTCTCTTGATTCTCAGTCTGTAAATTATCTATCTGATTTTTAAGCTCTTCATTATCCCCAGCAGACTTCTTAAGATTTTCAAGTTGAGTAGCATTTTCCTTTACGGTGGTTTTGAGGTTCTTATTTTCCTCTGAAACAGTATCAAACTTTTGTTTTTCAACATAAGCCTTCAATTCCTCCTGTGAAGCTTCTGCCGCCTTTTTAGCCTGTTCCTCTGTAAGCCCTAGTGCTATAAATTGTTCTTTATTCACTTATGAATCAATCCTTTCATATAAATTTAAACAGTTTATAGTCTTATTCAGGACAAAATAAAAAGCCTTATTACTAAGACTCTACAAGTTCATAAGTTTTCTCAAATACATCAGGTTTACATGGATAAAACTCTCCGTTTACACCCTTTATGATGTAATCTCCTATATTTGCTGTCATATCTCCCTCGAGCGTCTGGATTATAACTTTTTCTTTATCTGCACGAACCCAGTCTTTAGATCCTTTGCAGAAATCCACTATACTCCTACAGTTTTCACCCGTAAATTGTACTGCTTCTATTACAACTGGTTTTTTTCTATATTTAGCCATTTATCTCACCCCTTATTTTCAGACATAATAAAAGCACCTACTATCTTTACTTAGTAAGTGCTTTTATATTACTTCTATAGACTCTATTTCATTTTCATACAACTCATAACTCAATTTGTCTGTTTCTAATCCTATGCTATCAATTTCGGGTTCATTATCTAATGCTTGCGTAAAGTCTGTGCATTTACCTTCAAATACTTTACCACTTAAACATCTCACCCTTATTCTTTTACCTACATACTCCCATAAATTCATTTAATCACTCCCTTATCATAGGCACTATATGAACACCTTTTTTAGAATAATGTAGTTTAAACCTATTCGTTGTTGATTCTACTTTTGTAATGTTATTAACATTAACTCCTATGTCTTTATTTACCGTTATAATTTCTTTTTTATCCCACTTACCATTTTGGTTTAGTCTTATAGTTCCTTTACCAGCATATTTGTTTACAAGTTCCTGCACTTCTTTTTCAGGGATAGTCAAATAACTTCTACCTTCTATATAATTATTATGGCCAAGAATGTGTTTACCTTGCTTACCATGTTCAATATTTAATGGCTGCTTACCTGACTTAATTAAATCTCTTATTTCTTTTATCTTAGCATTTTCAGTATTAGTTTTCAATGTTTCCCTATTTACTTTTACATCTTTATTACTTATTCCTGGTCCAGGTTTTTCCCTTGAATAATCCCTTCTAAGCTGAGGATTATCCTTTAAGTGCTGTCTTAGCTTATCCTGTAATTCTTTAACCTTATCACTAGCCATCTGCACATTCTTATCGTCTAACGAACCAGCTTCACGTCTTTTCCATCTTCTTATTTCTCTTTCAATGGCTCTCTGCTGCTGTTCTGCCTTATAATTAGCATTAATTACATCATCCTTAGGTACCTTTGGCAGTTTTGTTATACCTGGGAAGTAAGTTGCTAATGTATGTCTACAGTTAGGGTGCAAAAGTCCTGCTTTCATAGCTTCACTAAGTAATGGATAATCACCATCTGCCTTAGTTCCATTACTGAATACATCATCAATTAAGATTTTTCCCTGCCAAGGTACACATAACTTACAGGTATTTGCATGAGCTGACACAACAACTAAATGCAAGCCCCATTCATCACGCTTTTTCCCTTCTCCTAGGAAGGTTGCCCTTTGGCTTGCTGTTCTAAGAGCCATTTCAGCATATGATGCAATATTTACCCTCTTACCATCTTTATACACTATTGAGTTAATACCTTTGTCTAAGAAGTCCTTAGTGGCCATATCTATAGCCTGGTTTAAACTTGTAGCTCCACTCTGCATATATACTTGTGTCTTAAATATTGTCTGCCTGTATACATCATCCATTTTTCTTAAAACTGAATGCTGAGCTACATTGATATCATGCTGTACTGAATCTGTAAGAGCTTTAAGCTTTTTGTCATTCATCCCAAAGAAATTATTTTCCTGTGGTGGTGGATTGTTCTTAGGATTATTTATTACCCTTGATACAATATCCTTTAACTTTTCCATACCTTGTGGGCTTGTATTCTTTGAAATATCTGTAGGAAACTCAATTACAGCTTCTTTCTTAATATACTTAACTAACCAACTCTTTATTTGATTTATAAGCTTTATTACTCTATTTTCCCCAGCTTTAAAGCTTTCCTGCAATACTGAATCTATAGCATTTTGTATAGGCTCACTGTACTTATCAACCAATTCTCTGTTTGCTTTTCTAAACTTCTCAATATTTCTAAGCTTTGACAGCTGCCACTGTTCCCACTGAAATCCTTCTTTTAATTCTTCATTCTTATGCCTATAGAAATTCCTTTTCAGTGAAGCAATAAGGTCCAATTCCATTCGTTGAAATATCTCTCTAAGGTCATAAGGACTTTTAATTTCATCAGCCATAACTATTCACCCGCAGGTGGAACTATATCTTCAGGTGGAGGATCAGCACCATTTACCGCTGGTGGATCTACGGTTGTTAATCCCTGCTCTTCTTTCAACCTTTGTACTTCAAGGGCCTTGTCTTCATCTGTCCAAGTATCTCCATACAACTCTTCAACACACTGCTCTATGGACATAATTCCATTCAATTTAGCTTTACCTACAGTATCAACTACAGTATCAAAGGAAGGTGAAGCATATTCACCAAAGTTAATTGTAGCTTCATATTCTCCTGGAGCTTTGCTATGAAGTAAATCATTAACCTGTAATGCTATTGAAACTACATTAGGAATAACCTCTGTTAATACATCAATTATTTTTCCCCTGGTGTATAATGTGGTCTTTTCCTTTTCTCTTTGTGCTTCAGCATTATCTGTCTTTTTTAAATCAATACCAAGGGTTGCAGGACTTATTATACCTTGCAAGCACATATCCAAGTTACTGGCATAGGTCTCAACAAAAGCACTGTAATTTATTTCAGCTTGAACTACATCCATCTTATCAATTGCATTTTCGCTTAAAACAGTTTTTCTTGAAATGAATTGATTATCAAAAGGATTAGGTTCCAAAACTTCACCTGTAGAAGGATTTATAGGAAGCAGCTCCTTAGGGATATATTTCTGTACTCTTCCAGCTCTAATAGCATCTACCCACTGGCTTATAGTTTCATCCAGTGCATCAAAGGAATCACTCTTACTGTCAAATATTGACTTACCTCTACCATCAAACTTTTGACTTTTAAAGAACATCATAGGCACCGCCATAATAAAGTTTCCATCAAAGGTTGTGTCTTTTAATTCTGCCGTCTCTTCCACAGTATTAATAGGTACTTCTTTGCCACTATCATCATACAGTAAATACTTTATATATCCCTTACCAAAAGTTTCTTGTAGAGTATAATTCCTATTCTCTTTGGCATAACTAGTATAAAATATTATCTCCTGAATCCTGCCACGCTTTACTGTGTAATCTACTCTTTCACCACCATAATAATCGATAATAGGATATATTGTTATATCGGTATCTACAGTTATCTTGAAAGCTCCATCACCGGTTACAAGAGTTTCAACTATAGCCTCACCAATAACTTTATTAAAATTATTATTGGCGCTTATTTCTTCAAATAGGGTATTTAATTCATCTGAACCAACATCTATGCCCTCAATATCTGCTACGATAATATCTCCTAGTCTTTCTACTATCATAGCTGGAATTCCTGAATGTATCTTTCTTATATTTAATTTATTGCTAGGTACTGCACTCCAAAACCTTGATTGGCTAACTAAATCTCTTGCAGACTGTTTAAAAAATTGGTCCAGCTCTGATGGATCACCGCGGTACCATATTCTGTTTTTAAGCACATTCCCTTGAAAACTTAAAGGCTCTATTATATTTATTGTTTTATCAGGTGCAGGTCTTATATTTAATAGTTTCATTACTTTTGTTGCCATATTCTTTAACCACCCCATTCTTAACCTCCTAACATAATCATTGTTTCCGCTACTCCTGTAGTTGCATCTGGAGCATCATCATGTTTGTTGTCTCCTTCTCTTTGGTAAGTTGTCATAGCCTTATAATAATCAGGCCATCTGTCTCGCCAATTCACAGGATAATAAATATGGTCCATTACCCAGGTACTGTGTGAAAGTATTCTTGCATTTTTATTCTTGGATTGATGAAACCATTTAACACTGGTTCTAAAGTTCTTAAAGATTTCCTCCATTATTCTTATAACAGCCCTTGCAAAACCACTACCACCGTTATTACCTTCTACCCTACTCCTATTTACTTCATGCTTTGTAAGAGCTTCAGCAACTGCCTTCTCAGTAACACTCATAGGATTTTTAGTATATATAACATCAAGTACATAGGCTTCATGATTATATGCACCCCATATAATATTGCATAGATAGTCAGCTCCTTCATCTGCTGTATCTGTGTAGCTGAATATTTCAGTAAATAAAGGGTTGCCACTATGATCCTTAGGTATTTCAATATAGGTTTTAAAATCCTCGTACAATTTACCTTTTAGATCTATAGGTATCTGCTGATAGTTTGCACTGGCAATATCCTCACCCATAGCCCTTATTTTTGACTTATAAGTTCTAAGTGATAATATTTCATTGCAAAGCATAGTTCCATCATCTTGAAGGGCTTTCATGCTTATATGCTTTATTTTCTTACCTTCTTCAATGAAGTGTTCTAATGCTCTTCCTGCTAAATCTCCAGTGGCCCATCTAGTCATAATAATTATTATTTTGCCACCTTCTTCAAGCCTTGAAAGCATAGTATTAGTAAACCAATCCCAGTGCTTTTCTAAGGTGTTTTCATTGTTGGCTTCCTCAGAGTTTTTAATTAAGTCATCTATAATCATTAAAGAACAACCAAACCCTGTTGCAGTACCTGTAGGTGAAGTAGCAAGGTAATTGTTGTAACCATCTTCTAAAGACCACAGATTCATAGCTCCATCACCTTTTTTAATATTTACACCTGGGAATATATCTGAATAAACTATTTTATCCTTATCAGCTTTTCCCTCAGATATACCATTCCTAACAGCCTTTGAGAATGATGTTGATAGAGTTTCATTATATGATCCTGTCATTACCTTTTCATTTTGGTTATTACCAAATACCCATTCCACAAAGTTTGAAGCTGTTCTTGACTTTCCATGTCTAGGTGGAAGGTTTAATACGAGCACTTCATCATCAGATTCATAAAACTTCTGCATATCATTGCATAACCCTATAAGATATTTTCTATCTCTCTTATAGAAGTCAGGAGCCATTAAATTGCAAAAAGAAAAGAACTCACGTCTTGCGAGTTCTAACTTTGCACCTAAGGCTATTTCCTTTTTATCCATCATCATCACCAAGAGCTGCTAGTTTCTTAAGCTCTTCTGTAGACAAATCTTTATATGGATTATTTACTGTTACATTTCCGCTATGTTCTACCTTATCAATAGGTTTTAATCCAGTTCTATCAAGAATATCTTTAGCAGCATAATACCTTACCATTTCACTTCTGGCCTTTAAAAGCTTAGTCATGGTTTTAGCTGCATCCTTGGAAGCATAATCAATACTTTCCTTTAAACATCTATCATATTCATTTTTAAATTCTACATCTCTTTTCCATTTAGAAATGCTTTGTTCAGACACTTTAATTTCTTCTGCAATTTCCTTCTGTTTTAAATCAGTCTCAACCATTAATTTTATGCACTTTAGCTGCTTTTTAGATAGCATGATTACACCTCCCTTTTATTAAACTAAATTAAACTTTTTAATATTGTTCTATCTGTTCTAATATCTTAATTTCTCTTTTAGTTAGACTAATGTCTTTTTCTAACTGGTCAAATTGTTTACCTAATTCTAAAATTTCTTTAGTATTTTCTTCAAAACTCGGACTACTGCCAGTTGTTCCATAAGCAACTCTGTCTTCAATTTTTAGTCTAATCGTTTTTTCTATTAAATCAGTTTTTTGCTTTTCTATTTGCAATATTTTGTTCTCTTTTTCTTTTATTAATTCATTAGCTACTTTTTTTGTTATTTCATCTTCATTTTCTATATACATAAATATCACCTCCTTTTGCCTTATATTTCTACAAAAGAAGATAATACCCTTCATAATTTATTAAAATATTTTCTATTTCTTAACTTTTTTATATAAATCTTTAAATATATGTTTTTCTAGGAATTCACTTAGCCACATTGCTTTTTTCTTAGCCATGATACTCAACTCCTTATGTATAATAAAAAAGCACCCAGTAATTAAACTAGATGCTTTTTTATACAAGATATTTTATTTTTATTGTTACCATTCTTTACTATAGCGATTGATTAATTGTAATCCCCACTACGCTTAAATCATTTGCCCTTAGTAATTTTTGGTACAATACTATATTAACATGGATTTATAGGAAAAATAATTCATCTTTAATGCAAATTTAATGCACGATTTTTGTCCATGCTTCCCAATTAGCTATATTATCTACTAGCCTTTGCCTTTTTCTTGTCACTTTGCTTTGTGACATATTTAAATTAAGTCCTACCTCCCAGTCTGGTAACTCTTTATCATATTTAGATTTTAAGAATTCAATATCTTCTTTTCTAAGTAACTTTATATTTTCCTCAATAATTATATTATCAGCTTCTATATTTCTTATTTCTTCTTCTATCTCTGATATCTCATCAAACTTCCTTGATTCTTCTTTTATTAACCTATCTGTTATCCTTAATGCTGTTCTTTCTGCATAGCTTTCACCTGTGGAGCTTGTTTGTACTCTTTCCTCAAATGTCATACTTTTAGATTCTTCTGGAATGGATATATCGGTATGCTTTAATTTATACTCTATTTGATCTATATGTTTATTTAGCAAGGTTATTTTTTGCTTTAAGCTATTTATCTTTTTATCCTTTTTAAAGTAGTTATAAAGCTTCTTTTCTGTCTTTCTAAAGGTTTCTTTATCTATCACTTATATCACAACCTATTTACCATAATTTTTTATTATATTCTCTACAGCAACAATCAATTGATCTCTATTCATTTTTGTATAGCCTTTTACCTTATTCTTTTTACATGCATATCTAAGTTGAGTTATATTCCATTCTTTAACACTGGGCATATGGATTATTATAGGTTCTTCCATATTATTCACTCTCCTTTCACATTCTCTGTTAAACTAACACTTGCAATATCTCCGTTATCTGCTACAAAAGAAACCATTACTCCATCCTTTAAGTGCTGACATTCAACTTTCAACCCTTTATTTAAAGCTTGTTTGATTAAATCACTCAATTTAATTTTGTAATAAACAGGATCATCTGTTCTCAATGCCATTTTAATTCCTCCCATCTCTTTTAAATTATCCTATAATAGAGCAATCATCTTTATCCACACTCTTAAACTCCTTACCTACTTTAACTATATAAGTTATACTTGTTTGATCTACTACTGTATATCTTTCTCCTGGTTTATACCAGCTATCTTTATTTTTAGTTTTCATTATCATTAATTTCATGAAGAATCACCTATTTTAAAAGTTTATCTTTGGCTTTTTCAAGTAATTTGATAAGACTTTCTATTCCTTTTTCTGACTTTGGAATTGCTACATAATTTTCTGAATCCTCATCATTATCTATATCCTCAATTATTAGCCAGTTATAATTATCTTCTGAAGATGATATTTTTAATTCTAGTTCATCATCACTAACAATATTTGTCACAAGTACTTCACCACAATAATTCTCAATTTTTTCTCGTAATTAATCATTTTCTTTCCCTCCAAACATACTAATCTGACCTTCTTCCAACTCTGCTATCCTTTTCTTCAAGTCCTTCTGGTGCTTTTTAGATATACTGTACTTTAGAGAGAGTTTTAATCTCTCTAAAGTAGTTAATTCCTTAATATCCATTGTTTTGACGCTCATAGTTCACCTTGTTTTTAGCTAAATAAGCCTGTTCCATTTCTTCAAAAGTTAAATCTAGATATATACCTACACTTAAGGTATTTGAAATTACATTTTTAAGGTTAGATACTTGACTAAATGCTAATTCAAATGCAGACATTCTCATTGCTTCTTTAGCATTTAAATCATATCCAACCAATATTTTTTTAACATCTTCAATTATGGTAATTAAGTCTTCATAACCATATTTTTTAGCTTGATGTAATTCATTCTCTAAACTAAGGGCAAAAGAAAGGCAATCTGCAAATTCTTCTAGTAGCTTATCTCTGTTTATATCCTTATGTTTCTTCCAGTGCTTAAAGCCTTTCCACTCATTAGCCAATTCACCCAGTTCTACCAATAGAGCTAGTTTTATATTCTCTAAAGGATATTCCTTAATTCCTGCATTATCTAATATAGTTTTATCTAATTCCTTTTGCATATCTAAAAGCTTTTTTAAATCTAACATTATTCCTGTACCTCCCAAGCCTTCTCTTTTATCATTTCGCCAATTTGTTCATTTGATAAATTCGATAGGTCATATATTGCTTCTTCCAATGTATCGTAATTATCCCATGATTTATATTTGAATTTTGCACCTGTCTTTATAGCTTCAATAAAAGTCATATATTCTTTTTTTATTTCAATCCATATTCCTTCAAATAGTGCTAAATCAAAATAATTTAAATCCATTTTCATGCCTTTATTATTTCTTAGAATAAAATGTTCAATTTCATTGCTAGCTATAGTATTAATAAGAAAATCATTTCCATATCCACTACCCTTAACAAGTTTAAATGTTTTATGATGATCTTTTTTAAGTTCTACAAGTATTTCACTTGTTGAATATAATAATGGATTTTTGGTAAGCATTTTATTTGTAAATATATACTTACTGTTGTCAATATCTAATTTATAGCCATCATCAACAACCTTTTTTATAACTGCTTTTTGTCCTACATAATTGCTCATTTCTGTGACAAAATAATAATCTTCATATATCTCGCCTGCCATTAAGTCTTTCTTAATATAAACTTCATCTCCGACTTTATATTTCATAATAAAATCACTCCCCTATATTGCTATATACTCTCAATAAACTTTGAAGGGCATTAGTTTCTACCTGTATAGAATTTAACTTATCTCTACATGCCTTATATTCAAATTCTGCTAAGTTTCGGTCAAATAGTTCTTTTGATAGATTCCCTCGGGCTACATCACTTATCAATGAAACAGGGATTTTTGCATCCCTAAGTTTCATTATTTCTATACTAAGAGCTTTTCTATATTTACTTTCTTCTTCTGCATATTTCTTAGCATGGTCAGCTAATAAATCAGCTCCTTTGTCTAGCCTTTTATTGTTATTCCAGATTGCTTGTGCTATGTCTGTTGTTTCTACTGCCATTTAATTTACCTCTCTTGTGTAAAAATCTGCTATAGGGCCATCTTCATAATTTGATTCGTCACATTCATGACCACAATGATAACAAGGACAGAAATCCGCTGTACAACCAATATCATTGCTATCATATGGACATATATGGCAATAACTATAAATACAATCTTCCATGTTATTCACCTTCTTCATCAAAAATGCCTATTTGTGGATTAGTTACTGGAACTTCTACAAATTCACCATTATTATTTTTCTTAAGCTCTTTTTCTCCGTAATATTCGCCTTTGGTTTTACCAACCTTCTTAAGAGTAGTAGTTATATCATTTTTAAAATGCAATGCTTTGTATTTATACTCCTTGACAACATCTTCTCCTATTTCATTAACTGCTGGAAACTCTTTAATATAGCTTGGAACAGATAAAGTGAATTTTAAAGATATATCTCCACTTGCAAATTCTCCATCATAAACCTTTTTAATTACTTCCACTATCTGCTCATTTAATTCACCAAGTACATTAGCAAATATTGGGCTATTTATATCTACACCCAAAACTCTCTTTGATAAGTCTACTTTTTCACTTAATTCTTGCATTTCTTATTCTCCCTTCGCTTTTTCTGTAATTCCTTATAATCTATCCAACCATTAATACCGTATTTTAATGACCTTGCTATCCATTTAAAATTTAAATCTTGATGTAACGATTTTAATAATTTATATTTTAGCAACCCATCATGAGTGGCAAATCCTTTAATATCTATATACTCTATTGTTCCATCAAGGTTATATACTGTAAAATCAAGCGTATACGTAGCTTCACGTTCAGTCTTATCCTTATATTTAAACTTTGGGATAATTACAAATTTAGGTTGTAACTCAAAATTTAATATATCGCCTTTGGCTTTTCGCATTTTAAGATATTTATAGTATTCAGCTTCATCTTTAGAATCAAAGCATATTCCATCTACTGTTATTTTTTTTGAATTGTATTTACTCATATATCTTTCCTCCTAAGACTTGGACTAAATTCTCCAAAATATTCTTGCTCTCCATTCATTCTAGCTAGTATAGCTTCTTCTTTTGTTTCGTAATATCCCAGACTTATTTCCTTGCCATCCGTATATATTCTTGCTCTCCATCTTTTTTCTCTTTTTGCATATTGAACTCCCGCAATTCCAGAACTTGAAGTAGATGGAGTTTTGCAATTTCTAGCATTTTCAGAGTAGTTGCAATCTCGTAAATTTGTTTTTCTATTATCCAACCTATTACCATTTTTGTGGTCAGTTATTTTATTTGCAGGCGTGTTGTTTATAAGTCTATGCATTTGTATCATCTTAATTTTGTTTACACTTTCAGTAAATTCAGTTATCGCATATCCGTTATTATTAACTCTCCATGTATAATCTTTGATTTTATTAAAATCTTCTGAATCAATGATTATTTCTTCGCCTTTAGTTGTTATAACTATTGTGGTATCTCCTTTAGCCACATACTTATTTAATTTTCTTTTTCTCTTAGGTCTGTTATGCATTTTCTTTAACCATTCTGGATTATTTTTTCTCCATTCATATGCACATTTAATTGAACAAAATAAATGTTTAGATTCTTTATTGACCTTTTTATCCACTTTTTTACCACAATTTTCACAAATAATAATCATATTATTACCAAACCCCTTTGCATTTTCCCATACACACATGTATAATATCCTCACGTTTATATAGTCCTACATGAGAAGTCATTAACTTACATAATGATTTGCACGCTCCATAGCTGATTTTAAGCTTGTCTTTTATTTCAGTAGTGGTATATGTCTCCTTATTAAATAATTCTTCTAATTTAGCCTTTACACGCAATTTTAGCTTTAGATTTAATTCTTTATTGAAGTGTGCTCCTGCTCTATGATCTCTATGATGATATCCACATAGATAAGCATGATTAAAATAACATTTATCTAGTGGCTTACATTCTGACTTGAATACAATATGGTGGTCTTCTGCATAACTTGTACCGCATATTTCGCAGAAATGTATTTCTTTATTCACTTTATCACCTACTTATTTATTACACTAATACACTTAAAGTATAACTATAGGTGTATTAGTGTTTAGTTCTTAATATATTTGTAGTCTGAACTAATCACTCTGGCCCATGCACTATATCCTTAACCTAGTTTACTGTCATAGTCCTCAAATTTTTGGCAAGACATAAATATAATTTTATTATTAACCCATCTTTGTAGGTATCTTATTTTCTGTGGTGCTTTCCACTTGTTATAAATCATAATGTATGGATCGTAGCCAAGTTCTTTAAGTTTATATATTCTATATAGGTCATACTCAAAAGTAGTATCAAAATTAGTTAACATATAAACTCCTAGCTTCCTTCGGTTAAATCCTGTCAGTTCCTTAAACTGCTTTAATTTTTCAACTATAATTTTTTCATCTTTTTCTTTATCCCAAGCAAAATGTAGCATTTTAATTTTCATCTGTTTTATTTTCTCTATATTTTCAGGACCTGTTAGCCTAATATCAAATCCCTGTGTTATATCTATCCATGCTTTACTATTTATAAGCTGATCCAACAATTCTAAATGTTCTTTAGCTGCTAATAAGTTAGGATCTAATAGTTTAATTTCCTTTTGACCATTCCAAAACTCTTTTAAATCAGCTACTTTATGACTGCATGTACCTTCTTTTTTACCCACTATACAAAAGTCGCAGTTTCTAGGGCAACCTCTTGTAAGGAACCCATAAGCAGTGTCTTTTATTCCATATAAACTATAGTCAGGATATATATGTTCTATTTCATCTGCTAGTTTATTCCCTAATCCATAGCCTGTACCGCCTTTAATTATTTCATCAGCATTGATGCAAGTATCAAAGTCTTTTGTAAAGGTAAATACCTTACTCATATAGACTCTGTCATAGTGCATTAGAGGAAAGAACATTTCAACTTCATCACCTTGTTTCTTATGCCAAGCTGATATTTTCATTAATGCTAAGTTGGGGAAGTTATGACCATCAACATCAAGAATCCCTATTTTCATATTTTCACCTACCTTTGATGTGTACTATTTTCATATTCCGATTATTTTCCCTAAGCTATATCCAACTACTAGACTTAATATAGCCACTATAATTTTTATTGCCTTTTCTTTATTCATATAAATTCCTCCATCTTTTAACCATCCAACAAGTCTTTCTAATACTCTTGCCTTCTCTTACTAACCGCTCTACTTCTTCTATCCAAAAGCTTAAATTAAACATTTTTATTCTCATGCTCCTTAATTATTTCAATTACACTATTTTGACTTATTCTAGCTGCTAACATGATATCTCTATAAGATTTACCTTGCTTTCTTAAATTCAATACTTCCTTTATCTTTTTATCTGTTACTATTCTCCTTTTCCCCAATATACTCACTCCTATTTTTTACCTTCTTTATCCCATCCTAATAATTTTTTTTCAAGATCGTCATAGTCATATTCTCGTTGCTCATAGTTATTGAAAGTAGTTACCTTATGGTCTGGCTTTTTATTAGAGTTACTAAAGTTCTTTTCCCTCTTTATCCAGTTTCTTATAGCTAGGTTATAGTTTTTATATGTCTTTCCATGGAGTTCTATATATTCATCCATCTTAGTTATGAATTCTTTTATTAACTTTTCATTAAAGTCCTCAATAAGCTTTTCATATTCCTTAGTAGTTAGGAGAATATGTTTATATTCTCCATATTTATGTTTAAGTTCTTTCTTAGATTTAGTTTTTGGAGTAGGTTTTTCTTTATCTAACTCTATATCTTTATCTAATTCTATATCTATATCTATATCTTTATCTATATCTCCGTTAACAATTGTGTTACTCGGTAACTCTTGTAACTTTTCATCAGTTACAGCATTGTTACAATGTAACGCTTTTTGTCTTGCTCTATATCTTCTTACACGTTCAGCAGAACTAGTTTCACCTAATATATTTGATTCAACTTGATTTAAGATATATTCATCACTTGTGCATTGTTCCATTAATCCATGATTCAATAAATAGCTTATTGTTAAACTTACATTTTCTACAGCTTCATCAAGTCTTAATGCAATTTCACTTGTAAAGTCTGTGTCTATACCTTCATAGTATAATTTTCCACCATACTTTAAACTCTCTAAAATCATTTTTAAATATATTATTGTATGTGTATCACCACCAGCTATTCTACGGAGCTTTTTTATTTCTAAAGAGTTAAAAAATCCATCTTCTAATTTGAAAAAATAGTATTTCTTTTCTGCCACATTATCACCCTATTTCTTTAAACTCTCATAGCCTTGGCATATATGGTCATACTGCTCTTTAGTAAGCTTGGCTACCTCTGTCACCCCATACCTAGCTAATATTTCTGCCTTTACTTTATCTGCTGTTTTTCCTATAGATCTTGCTATTGCAAATAATCTTTTAACTTGTGCTTCACTTAAATCTTTATTACCTAATTTACCCTTACCTCGACCAGTTGTATCGTTTTTATCGGGATCTGCTTCATCTGTAGGAGCTTGAAAAAACTTTAAGATAAAATACCTCTCTGAATAAGTTAAACCACTTCCATAAGCCTTAGAAATATCATCTTGCTGTCCATAAAGTTTCCAAGGCACCCTGTATTTTTCCTCTGGATTGTCTGCATTTATCCATTCATAAGACATATTGCCCTTAACTATATGGTCAGTAACTTCCTTTCCCTTACTGTTTATATAGGTGAAAGTGTCGTTAACAATTTCCTCCATGCTAGGCACTAATAAAAGATTTAATTCATCCATTTTATCTCTTATCTTTGCTATAGCTTGGCTCCCACTAACATATTTATAACCATATCCCTCTGTATCTTTGCTAAAATTAACAACTTCTTGTCTGATTTGTATTAATTTTTGAAATAAATTCAATGCAGCCATTAGAATATTCCCTCCAATAAATCATAGATTTTCTTGCTTATCTCCCAGTAACCAGCCTTTTTAAATGTGCTTATTACATTTTTATTTTTAGTGGCATATTTATTAAGATTACGTGTATTTAAGAAATATCTCATGCTATTCAGCCTTTACGGTTATGCTTTCTTCTGTAGTAATTTCAATACCAGGAAGCAATTCACCAGTTTCTTTATTTACCCCATCTTTGTATTTTTTCTTAAGGTCTGTTTTAATTACTTCTTCCTTAGTCCTTACTAAACTTGAATCATTCTCTTTCAGATACTTAAGAAGTGATTCTTCATCCTGATAATTCCACTTAGTAGCTTTTCTACTGCTTACTTTTCCGTATGGTGTGGAAAGTTTAGCCTTTGGATCTTCTTCTCTTAATTTCATAAAATAAGCTGAAAGTAAGGATTTGAAATAGTCAATAGAGTTCTCTGCAACTTCATTCTCTTTTTTCTCCCAAGTGTCAATTCTTAATCTCTCTTTATCTGCAAGTCTTTTAGTTTCCTCAATCTGTGCATTTAAAGCTGTAATCTTTCTAAAGCACCAGTTAGCACTATCCACGTCAGTAACCTTGAAATTTGTAATTTGTTCTTCCATAACCTCATTTATTTCATTTATCTCATTTTCTAATAAAGCATTTAACATTATTCTTCGACCTCACTTTCTTCTTCAGCAACCTCATAGCCATTAGTATTAATTTGTAATCCTTCACTACCTAAAAACTCAATATTTATTTCAACCTTCACTGGATAATCTCTATAATTTTGTAAATCACTAGGTAAATTTTTTTGAATTAATTTATCAATTTCCTCCCCATCGAATTTAACTCCATATGAATTTTTTTCTAATAAACAATTTTCTGATACTATACTTAACTTTTTCATTTCTATTCCTCCATTTGACTTTTTACCTATCCTAATATAGAATAGGAATATCGTTTATTTTGTATGGCTACTTTCTTAGTAGCTCTTTTTTATTTACTCATAGCGTCTATAACAGCCCATACTACACTCATAAAACATATTCCACTAATCAAGCCCCAAATATAGGCTATATTCTCTCTACGCTCCATATCTAACACCTAACTTACATATTGCTTTAATTGAGTAAGAGCTTCTTTTTCCCATCTTGCAATTGATGTAGGAGTTACACCAAACATTCTGGCAACTTCCACCTTATTTTTTTCTTTAAAGTATATAAGCGTTATAACCTTTTGGTATCTCTCTGACAGTTTACTTACTGCTGTTCTTATTAAAACCACATTGAATAAATCTGTATCATCTACCTTTGTATCTGCCATGATTTCTGAATATGAATATTTCTTCTTATGGTCATTACTCTTTGCATCTAAGCTTAATAATGGAAGTTTATTATTTACTCTTTCTTCTCTTGTATAAGGGTAAAACTTATCTCTTGATACAAACTTAAATAAATCATGGTGTATGCAATTATAAGCATAGGTGCTGAATTGGTTGCCTGTTGTTTCATCAAAATTCTTAGCTGCATTTACTAAAGATAAATAACACTGCTGTAATATATCCTCAAAGGAATATTTATCTTTTAGTTTAAATGACTTATACAGTTTGCCTGCTTGACTTTTTGCTAGTCCTATATGTTCTCTAGGATCTATCATTTCTTTCACCTTCCTTTATAACTTTGTCTAATACCTAATTTCAATTTCTACTCCTGTTTCTATATTCACAAAGCTAAGACATTCTGCTGTTCTTTTAGTCCTTAAGTATTTCTCTGGATCATATCCCTGATCTTCTAACAGTATCTTTTCTCTTAAGATTAATCTTTTACCATGTTTCAATTAATTCACCTCACTTTACAATATCTTTAATGGATATTTGACCTTCTAGTTTCCTTTGCTGCTTATATACTTTAATTTGAGATATTTTAAGACCTTGAATGTTATCGGCAAGCTTTTTATTTATAGCCTTTAAATCTTCAATATTCTTAGACAAACCTATATTCACATATTTTGAATCTGATTTTTTGCGAACCACAAAGCAATCTCTAATACCTTTATCATCTTTAAAGCTTGTCATTAACCTATTAGCTATAGTTTTTTCATAAGATAGTACCAATTTGTTCTTGTCTATTTCACTTTTAAGATAAGGTCTTATTATTTTTAAGATATCTTCTTGCGTTATTTCACCGCCTAAAGCTTCCATTTTTCTATTGATTATTTCCTTGACCTTCTTATCAAATAGTCTTTTTCCCATCCCCTTGCACCTCCTTAAGGAATTTTTGAATTTTCAAAAGTTTAGGTATTGTTGATTCAATTGTCCTTATATATTCCTCAATATCAATTTCATTAGTAAGTAGTACTTTCCACTGATTGAGTGTTTTGTCATCTGACTTTATAAAGTAACATTCATGAAAGAAGTTTCTATATTTCTTTGAAATTTCTCCAGCAGTGTCAACATAATCACAAAACTCTTTGAAATCTTCCGGTTCTTCTATAGGCTTTTCATCTTCTTTTATTTCTCTAACCTTAGATAGTGATGTAACATTAGGCGGCAGATTTTCATCAATTATTTTCTTGGCCCCAGATACCGATTTATTTAGCACCTTACTTAAGTTTTCAGCCTTTTCAATTTCTCCTTTAACTTTGTATTCATCAATTTTTGTAACTACCTTTTTAGCTACTTCTAAGGTTTTACCGCTGCCTATTCCTACTTTCTTAGCTACTATATCTCTTGTTTGACCGCTCTCAACCTGTGTAGGAAAATTTTCCTTAACTGCTTTTGCGGTATTATTATTTTGGGTAGCTAGTCTTCTTTTCTCTGCTTTTTCTTTTTCTATGGCTTCCCATATTTCAGCTTCTCTAACTTTCTGCTCTGTGGTCTTTTCTCTATACATATTTTCTAGTAGTAATATTTCTAGTTCTTCCTGCTTGTCCTTAAACTGTTTAATTACTATAGGTACTGTTTTATAACCTAAACTAAAACATGCCTTCAATCGTCTATGACCGCTTATAACAACATAATCAGAATTAGTATATAATGGTTTTACATATCCACTCTTTTTAATTTTTTCTGCTAATTCTTCAATATCATCTTCTCCATATATTTCAGAGTTCTTAGGATGCGTTTTTAAAGCATTAATATCAATTTTTACTGCTTCTTCATAACTAAAGTCTTGCAATTCATAACCTCCCTTACATATTTTTCTAAAGGTTTTTACATTATTTTGTAGAATTCATATCACCATGAAAGTGAGGTGATAATTTATGGTATATAATATTTCTTATGATTTATCTAACCCTGGGCAAAAATATGAAAAACTTCATAAATTGATAGTGGAAGTGTCTAATAATAGATGGTCACACGCATTAGATTCAACTTACATTGTTCAATCTAATAAAACATCTAAGCAGATTCATGATCATTTATCTGCTGCATTAGACGCAAACGACAATATATTTATTTGTGAAATTAAAGAAAATTACGCTGGTGTATTGGATAAAGATCATTGGCCTTATATCGAAAATTTATTTTAATCTGGTCTCTTGCATGAACCACCAATGCATATTCCATTTGATGTACTAGAAATAAATTTTGGAGCTTGCTCTTGAACTTGCCCTTCAGGAGCAGCTTCTTCTGGTATACTTATTACATCTTCTACTAATTTAATCTGACTATCTGTAATAACCACTGTGCAGTGTGGATTATAATTATTTTTAAGGTACTCTACCACTGGCTTACATAATTCTTCTAATGATTCTATTGATTTATCTTTACTCATTTATTACACCTTCCCTTTACTTTTAGACTTCTTACACTTGTAAGAATTAAGCTTTCTAGCTTATCTACCTTCTTTTAACCAAGATGCTATTAATCTTTCTATCACTTTGTCTAGCAATTTACCTGTGATTTCATTTTTAGTTGTAAACATTTTTCTCACCTTCCTTTTACTTAGCCATTGCGGCACTATAGATATGTGTTTTACGCTTAGAATAGCTTGGACAAATTTTGAAATGAGTTATATGGTTAAGTTCTCAACATATTTTTTGAGTTGTGCTAAAGAGAATTTTAACTTTTCATTTTCTCTAATTAATTCTTCATATTTTTCTTTAGAAATATAATTATCATTTTTTATAAATTTATCTAGTTCAATATCAGAAATTTTAAAATGTCCTCTATTAGTTCTTACTGTTTTCAATTCACCATCTTTACACATTTCTAAAACTTGGTTGTAAGATAGTCCTGTTTTATTGGCAAAATTTCTTGGAGTTAGCATTTTTCATACACCTCTTCGTCTATAGCCTTGTATATATCATCTACAGAACAAGCATATATTTTACTCATTCTTTTAATCAGATATCTTCCTGGATGCCTATCTCCTCTCTCTATTTTATTAAGGAAGCTATAACTTATTTTTAATTTTTCTGCGGCTTCTTCTGACTGCAAACCAGTTTTAATTCTTAGATTTCTTATTTGACTTTGTATCATCTTGTTTCCCTCCCTTTAAATACATAATAGCACAATATGTGCTATTTATATAGTTGTAAATTAGCACATATTGTGCTATGAGCACTTATGGCATTAAATTAAATCGCACATAATGTGCTATTATTATGATTACTTAATTTATCGTTGACTTTCGCACATATTGTGCTAAAATAATATTGAGGTGTGTTAAATGTATGGAAAAATAATTAAAAAACTTAGGAAAGAAAATAAATTAACCCAAGAACAATTAGCAAAGCTTATTAATTTTAAGAGCGGTTCTGCTATTGGAATGATTGAACGAGAAGATAGAGAATTGAATCTAGATACATTAAATAAATTAAGTGAAATTTTTAATGTATCTATTGATTACATATTAGGGAAAACAGTTGAAAAGTTCCCAAATGAAATTGATGGGATAACAGAAGACCTTCAAATTTTAATAAAATCTAAATTAGATAAGCTTCCTAAAGATAAAAAAGAGAAAGCTATAAAAGATATGATGAAAATACTAAATGATGCTGAAAAGTAAATAGTAAAACAACACCTATAATAAATAGGTTGTTTTAAATACATTATAAAGAAGGAATTTTATGAAAGGAACTGTGAGGAAATATATCCATAAAGATGGAACAGTAACTTGGGGTTACTTAGTCTATATGGGTGTAGATGAGAATGACAAGAAAAAATATAAAAGAAAGCGAGGTTTTAAAAAACAAAAAGAATGTGAAGCTGCACTGGCCAAATTTATTACTGAAATTGAAAAAGGTACTGCTGTAAACAATGATAAAATGACAGTTAAAGATTACTTGGAATATTGGCTTGAAACTTATCCTAAAAATAATTGTCAACCAGCAACATATAAAAGATATGAATTCTTTTGTAGGGATATCGTTTGCGGTTTAGGTAATTATAGGCTCACAAAGCTTAATCCTTTGTTAATTCAAAAGTTTTATGAAGATTTAAAAAATGGTACTATAAAAGAGCAATTAAAAAAGCAAAAATTATCTGAATTACAGGCTACTTATGATAAGGCATTAAAAAATTCCAAAGAAGCTAAGGCTTTAAAGGATAAGTTAAATAAACTTAAAGAACAGCCAATACAAGGCGTATCTAATAATACTATAATCAAAACACATAGAATGTTTCACCTCGCATTAAAACACGCTCAAAAATGGCAGCTTATCTTTGTTAATCCATGTGATTTAGCTACACCACCTACAAGCGATCCTATTGAAATGAAATACTGGGAACCTGACGACATTAGTATGTATTTAGACATTTTAAAAGATGATTTTTTATACCCAATTATATATTTAGCTGCTCATACAGGATTACGTGAGGGTGAACTTTGCGCTCTTAAATGGGAAGATTTTGATATAATAGAAAAAACACTTACAGTTAACAAAACATTACAAAGAATAAATAGTGTGCTAAAACCAAAGATAACTAAAACTAAAAAATCAACAAGGATAGTTACCCTATTTGATAGCACTGCCAAATTTTTAAAAGCATTAAAGAATAAAGATAAAGCTCTTAAGTTAGAAACAGGACTTGAATTAAATTATATTTTCCACTGGGAAGATGGTAGACCAATAGATCCTAACTATGTTTCTAAAAAATTTCCTTTTATATTATCTGACTATAAAATACCTCAAATTAGATTTCATGATCTAAGACATACTCATGCCACTTTATTAAGAAAATTAAAAGTTGATGCTAAAGTAATAAGTGAGAGATTAGGTCATGCTGATGTAGCTTTTACCTTAAAAACATATACACATGTAAATACAGAAATGCAAAGAGAAGAAGTTGCTAAGGCAGAAGATTTTTTATAAAAAAATAGTGATTTTATTATGTGTTTTTAATTAGACAACCAAAAGACAACCAAAACACTAAAATCACTGAATAAATTTTTATTATGTAAAAGCCTGTGAACCGTTGAATTCACAGGCTTTATAAATGGCAGGGGTAGTAGGATTTGAACCTACAACCAATGGTTTTGGAGACCACTACTCTACCGTTGAGCCATACCCCTTTGATATATCAGTGATTACAGCAATTTTAACTATTTCTGCCGTAATGGTTACTGACATTAGATATTATAATACATAAATTTTATAAAGTCAATAAGATAATCCTTCTATTTTAACTTTGTACCACAATATGGGCAAAATTCAAAGCTTTCATCTACTTCTTTTCCACATCTATGACATACAAGTTTTCCACATTGTGAATTATCTTCTACTATATTAATATTCAGATTTGACAATATAGAGTTATTTCCATTTGCTAAATCTTCCCCATCTTGTCTTGATAATTCGAATAAACTTCCGCAGCATTTTGAAATTAAATAATATTTTTCTCCCCATCTAAAAATAGGAATAAAAAATAATTGAAAATAATTATAAGTTTTTACGAGTTTATAGGAAGTCATTCTTCCACAGGATTTGCAAATCATATTATTTATAGTTCTTATATCCACATCTTTAGTTCCCATTCCAAATATACCTATAAAAAACATAAAAAAACCTCCATCAACATATAAGTCTCTTGTTGTATCTATAAGATTTATCTACTATATTTATTAACAAATCTTATTTAATAAAAATTTGTATTTCAATTAAGCTTAAATGAATTATCCAAAGACGTGTTGCTCTTATCTTCAGTTTTGAAGCAAGTTCTTAATTCAGGTGGGGATTCTTTTACCCCATCTGAATTTTA